>DATNBR010000080.1:0-26769 GCA_035571875.1 Lacisediminihabitans sp.
ATGAGACCGCCCGCGATGGTTGCCAACAGTGTCGACTTGAACAGTTCGCGCGCGATCATCGCGACCACGAACACCGCGAGGATGCCCACGATCGCCGTGCTGATGCGCCAGCCCACGCTGTTGTCGCCACCGAATGCGGCCATGCCCAGTCCGATCAGCCACTTACCGATCGGCGGATGCACGACATAGCCGCCCACGGACGTGAAGATGTCGACGTGCCCGGTCACGAAGCTCGCGTCGGCCTCCGCCGGCCAGCTGCCCTCGTAGCCGAGGTGGATGAGGCTCCACGCATCCTTCACATAGAAGGTCTCGTCGAACACGAGCGCCCTCGGATGCCCCAGGTTCCACAATCGCAGCACAGCGCCGAGCAGGGTGACCGCGAGTGGGCCGCCCCAGTACCAGAGTCGGAAGCGCACCGGGTCGGCGAGCACCCGCCCCCACCACCGGTCGATCCTCAGGTCAACTGCCTGCCGTTCTGAGGCCGGCTGTTCTCGGTCGAAATCTTCGCCGTCGGGGATCGCGCCGAGGGCGGGGGCGTGGTGGGCCTCTATGGGCGGAGCCTTCGGTGCGATCCCCGACGGCGACCCCGCGACAACCTGATCGAACTCATCCTCGGGGCCGCTGGTCACAGAGGCAATGCTAACCAGCGCGCTCCCGTACCGCTTGCTTGGGACGCGATCTCCGCTAAGTGTAGAAACGTACGTTATCCCGTACGTGAGGAGACTGTTCCATGGCTATTACTGCGACCGCGGCGCGCAAGGACTTGTACCGCCTTCTGGAAGCGGTCAACCAGGACAACGACGAGATCGAGATCACCTCGAAGAGCGGTTCTGCGTTTCTCGTGTCTGCCCACGAGTACAACGCGCTTCGCGAAACCGCATATCTCCTTCGCTCGCCCGCCAACGCCGCGCGGCTGGCGGCATCCGCTCAGCAGGTTCGTGAGGGACGTATAACCCGTCGTGATCTGATCGACGACGAAGACAGCTAGTGCTCGCGCTCGGATTCACGAATGAGGGCTGGGAGGACTATCAGCACAGGGTCTCGACCGACAAGGCGACTCTGAAACGGGTGAATACCCTCATCAAGGAAGCCAGGCGCACACCCACCTCGGGCATGGGCAAGCCGGAGCAGCTCAGGTATCTCTACGGTTCGCCGTGGTCTCGGCGCATAACTCAGGAGCACCGCCTCGTGTATTCGTTTGACTCGGTGCAACTGACGATCTGGCAGTGTCGCTTCCACTATTGACGACATTCCCCTGCCAGGAGCCGAAGGGCGGTGGATCGCCGGATGCGAGGATGGAACCGTGATCATCCTCGCGGCTACCCCGATCGGCAACCTCGGCGACGCATCCGCGCGACTGATCGACGCGCTCGGCTCGGCGACGGTGATCGCCTCGGAGGACACGCGCGTCACGATCCACCTCATGCGCGCGCTCGGCATCGAGAACCGGCCGCGGCTGATTGCGCTGCACGAGCACAACGAGCTGGCGAAGGCCACCGAGATCGTGGAGCTGGCGAGAGACACGGATGTGCTGGTGCTGACGGACGCAGGAATGCCGGCCATCAGCGACCCGGGTTTCTCTCTCGTGAGCGCCGCAGCGACCGCCGGGGTGCGGGTCACCGCGCTGCCCGGACCGTCCGCCGTGCTCACCGCGCTCGCCGTGTCGGGGCTCGCGACCGACCGTTTCTGTTTCGAGGGCTTCCTGCCACGCAAGGGCGGCGATCGGCGCAAGACTCTGGCCGGGCTTGCGCGCGAGGAGCGCACGATGGTGTTCTTCGAGTCACCGAACCGGCTGGCGGAGAGCCTCACCGATATCGCGGCGGCGTTCGGTGCCGACCGCAGGGTCGTCGTGGTGCGCGAGCTGACCAAGCTCTTCGAGGAGGTGAAGCGCGGCACGGCCGCCGAGCTCGCCGAGTGGGCGGCCGCCGGCGTGAAGGGTGAGATCTGTGTCGTCGTCGAGGGGGCGGCGGCTCGTGAGATCGACCTCGGCACCGGGGTGGCGCAGGTGCTGCGGCTCGTGGCCGACGGCATCCGACTGAAGGATGCCTCTACCGAGGTCGCCGAGGCTACCGGGCTCGGCCGTCGCGAGCTCTACGAGGGCGCCCTCGCCGCTCGCACCTAGTGCGCTCCGGCTGGCGCGCTTGTGCCCTGTCGGTATCCGTTCGGCGAGGAGCTGGCCCAGTCGCGACCGTTCCATGATGCGCTGAATTCGCCAATCCCGAACGCTATCCCGCGTGAGACGAAGTCAGAAACGGTGCTGCAGTGGCTCGCGCCCGAGCCGTTCTGATCGAGCAGCAGGCAGATCTTTCCCTCGCGGTCTTCGGCGACCCATGCCCGCACGAGCTCCTGGTCTCCGCCCAGGTATCGCACGGTCGACTGCCGGATGTCGCGGAGGAGAGCCGGATGGGGGTACCTCACCTGTTCGGTGGGCGCGGTCGCGAACAGCTTTCGGGCGGCGGCGACATCGCCGACGGGAACGTTCGAATCCCACCCCACCACAGGGACCGTCGACTGGTTCACCGACTTCCGCACGGTCGCCGGATCCGGCCCCGAGGTGGACGGCACCGCCGAACTCGAGACCCCGTTCCACGACACCTCGAAGCCGTTGAAGCCGAGCGTGATTCCGTGCTGGGAGAACTCCGTGCCATTCACGCACTGAGCGGCGAAGACGCCGTCCGGAACGCCCGCGATGAGGCAGATGTCGTCGCTCTGGTTGGTGGCACCCCACACCGTGATGTGGAGATCGCCCGGATGAAGGTCGCCGATCAGGGTGACGGATTCGAGGCCTTGCTTCTCGACGAAGACCGGATCGCGGAACGCCTCGCCACCGGTGTGCGGCCCGGCGAGTTGCGTTCTCGCCGCGGCCAGATCGCCGCGCACCTGCTGCGATTCGCCTGCGGCATCGGATGCTGTGGCCCGCTCCCGGGGCACTGACCCGGACTCGAGTGCTCTGCCCGCGATCACGCCCAGCACGAGCGCGGCGAGCACGATGGGCAGCACCCAGATCAGTGCGATGCTGCGTCGCGCGTGCGGCTCACTCTCCGGCGCCGCCGACGAAGCAGCGCTCTCGGGCGCCGGCGCGGCCGTGGCGGTGGGGACCTCATCGTCCGCTTGTACCTGCTCGGCGCGTGCCTGCTGCGCCGCCGCGTCGAGTGCCGCGAGCCGCTCGGCCGCCTGCCGGCGCTCATCCGGGGTGCTCGACCTGCCGAAGGCGGCGCGACGCAGCCCACGCAGCTCGTCGTCTGAGGTCATGACGGGAGCGTAATCGCCTCGCCTGGTTGCGTCGACAGAAGAGGTCGCGCGCCCCAGCGACTCGACGGGATCGAGGCCTCAGTCGGCGCGGATCTGCCGGCGAACCCGCGTTGACCTCAGCGCCCCTGGCCCTTGGCGCAGGTCTGGTCGGCGGCGGTCTGACCGGTGATGTTCGAGGGCAACTGCACCGCGTCCTGCGCGGGCGTTGTGGGCGGCGCGGTCGCCGAACCGGTGGCGGATGACGTGGGCGGTGGAGTGGGCGCCCCCGGCACGAGCACCGTGCCTCCGCCGGGCTTTCCGGTGAGCTCGACGGGTTGGTCAGCAGCGAGAGCGGCCTTCAGGGCGTTGGCCGCGGACGACTGTGGCACCACGCGGTTCGGGTTGCTCGGATCGGCGACCGTGGGGTACTGCAGGAACACCATGTTCGAGAGTCCGACGTTTTTCAGCGCGAGCGCGATCTCCACGAGCGCGGTCGGATTGGTCAGGGTGTCAGACAGCGTCACGTTCTGCACCGCAGCCTTGGCCAGGGAGTAGAGCTGAAGCGGATTGCTGAGCACGCCCGCGCTCGTCACCTTGCGGGCGAGCGCCGACATGAACAACTGCTGGTTGCTGATCCTGGCGAGGTCGCTGCCACCGACGAGGCCGTGCCGCGTGCGCAGGAACGAGAGGGCGTCGGCTCCCACGAGCGTGTGCTCGCCCGCGCTCAGATGCACCTGTGGAATGACGTAGGTGTCGTTGATCGGGGTGGCGACGCAGACGTCGACACCGCCCACGGCATCCGACATGGCGATCACACCGTCGAGGGTGATCTTCGCGGCGAACGGGATGTCGATGCCGAGCAGTTTGTCGATGGTGAGCACGACGCAGGGCAGATCACCACGCGCGAGAGTCGAGTTGAGCATGCCGCTGGACACCGCGGGGTAGGAGCCGCCGCCGGGGCGCGGGCACGACGGGATGGGAACCATGAGGTCGCGTGGAAAGCTGACCACCGTGACGCTCTTGTGATCGGCGGCGATGTGGATGAGCATCGTCACGTCGTTGTTGCCGAGCCCGGAGCTGCCGCGCAGTTCGTCCTTGGTCGAGAACGCCCCGCCCTGCCCGGTGCGGGTGTCGGTGCCGGTGAGCAGCATGTTCACGCCACCTTCGATGGCCCCGATGTTCGCGACATCGATCTTCGGCTTGCCCTTGAGATGGGCGAGATGGATGCCCGGTTTGACGCTGCTCGCGAGGTTCCAGACCGCGAAGGCGCCGATGCATGCGCTCGAGGCGACCGCGACCGCGAGAACCAGCGCCAGCATCCGCAGCACACTGCCGACGGGACCGCGAACCTTCTGCTGACCGTGACGCACGGGGCGCGATTCGAGGACGGAGATCGACCGCCTGCCTGTACCGCGAGAACTCATGCGCACAGCCTAAGTGCGGTGGCTGCATGCGGGCCGGGACGTCACGCGGCGGGCCCGGAGACCTCAGCCAATTAGGATGTTCAGCATGGCCGCGCGTAACTCCTTCTATATTGCGACCCCCATCTTCTACGTGAACGACGTGCCCCACATCGGCCACGCGTACACCGAAGTTGCGGCGGACGTGCTCGCTCGCTGGCACCGCCAGAGCGGCGACGACACCTGGTTGCTCACGGGCACGGATGAGCACGGCCAGAAGATCCTGCGCACCGCCGTCGCCAATGACACGACCCCGAAGGCGTGGGCCGACAAGCTGGTGGCGGATGCCTGGCAGCCGCTCCTGAAGACGATCAACATCCGCAATGACGACTTCATTCGCACGACCGACGAGCGCCACGAAAGCGCGGTGCTGACCTTCCTGCAGAAGCTCTACGACGACGGATTCATCTATTCCGGCGAGTATGAGGGCTACTACTGCGTGGGCTGCGAGGAGTACAAGCAGCTCGACGACCTGCTCGAGACCAAGGACGGCGACTACGCCGGGCAGCTGGTCTGCAAGATCCACTCCATCCCGGTGGAGGTGCTTAAGGAGCGCAACTACTTCTTCAAGATGAGCCAGTTCGAGCAGCAACTGCTCGACCTCTACGAGAAGCAACCAGACTTCGTGCAGCCCGAGAGCGTGCGCAACGAGATCATCCAGTTCGTCAAGGGCGGCCTCGACGACCTCTCGATCTCGCGGTCCAGCTTCGACTGGGGCATCAAGCTGCCCTGGGACGACAGCCATGTGCTGTACGTCTGGTTCGACGCGCTGCTCAACTACATCACCGCGATCGGCTACGGCACCGATCAGGAGAACTTCGACCGCCGCTGGCCGGCAACGCAACTGGTCGGTAAAGACATCGCACGCTTCCACGCGGTGATCTGGCCCGCGATGCTCATGGCCGCGGGTCTCGAGCCGCCGAAGCAGGTCTTCGGCCACGGTTGGCTGCTCGTCGGCGGCGAGAAGATGTCGAAGTCGAAGCTCACCGGTATCGCACCGCAGCAGATCACCGACACCTTCGGGGCGGATGCGTTCCGCTACTACTTCCTGAGCGCCATCCACTTCGGGCAGGATGGTTCGTTCAGCTGGGAGGACCTCGCGGCCCGCTACCAGGCGGAGCTCGCCAACGGTTTCGGAAACCTCGCCTCCCGCGTGATCGCCATGGTGAACCGCTACTACGACGGCGTGATCCCGGCACCGGCCGAATACCTGGATGTCGACGTCAAGATTCAGTCGACGCTCGCGATCGCCTACATCCAGGCGGATGCCGCCATGAAGCGGCTCGCGATCGATGAGGCGATTGCCGCGGTCTGGACCGTGGTCGACGAGCTCAACGGCTACATCACCACCCAGGAGCCGTGGGTGCTCGCGAAGAGCGACGAGACCCGCGCGAGGCTCGGTACGGTGCTGTACACCGCATCCGAGGGGCTGCGAGCGCTCGCCGTTCTGCTCTCGCCGGTCATCCCGGAGGCCACCGCGAAGCTGTGGGACGCGCTCGGCGCGGCGCCCGAGCTCGGCGACCTGCACGAGCAGCTGCTGACCGATTCCTCCCGCTGGGGCCAGCTTCCCGTCGGCAGCCGGGTGAGCGCGCTCGAGGCCCTGTTCCCGCGCATCGAGACGCAGGAAGCGTGACGGGCGAGCCGTGAGCGAACGCGACACGAGCTACCCGCCCCTGCCCGAGGCGCTCGTCGTGCCCGTGTACGACAACCACACCCACCTCGAACCGAACGGCTGGGACGACTCGCTCGACTACCTCGAGCTGCTCGATCGGGCCAGCAGCGTCGGGGTCCGCGGCGTCGTACAGGTGGGCGGCGACCTGGAGTCCTCGCGCTGGTCTGCCGAGATGGCGGCACGTGAGCCGCGCATGCTCGCGGCCGTGGCCATCCATCCCAACGAGGCGCCGCGCTATGAGGCGGCAGGCGAACTGGATGCCGCACTCGCAGAGATCGACGAGCTCGCGTCCCGGCCCCGCGTGCGAGCGATCGGCGAGACCGGTCTCGACTTCTTCCGCACCGAGGAGCCCGGCAGGGCCGCGCAGTTCCGCTCCTTCGAGGCGCACATCGAGATCGCCAAGCGGCACGACCTGGCGCTGCAGATCCACGACCGCGACGCCCACGACGATGTGATCTCCACGCTCAAGCGCGTCGGTGCCCCCGAGCGCACGGTGTTCCACTGCTACTCGGGCGACGCCGAGCTCGCGCAGCTCTGCGTCGACAACGGCTGGTACCTCTCCTTCTCCGGCACGGTGACCTTCAAGAACGCCGGCACGCTGCGCGAGGCGCTCGAGGTCGTCCCGCGCGCGCAGCTCCTGGTCGAGACGGATGCGCCCTACCTCACGCCCACGCCGTTCCGCGGGCGTCGCAACTCCCCGTACCTCATCCCGCACACCCTGCGCGCGATGGCCGACCACCTCGGCACCGAGGTCTCGATGCTCGCCGCACAGATCTCGTCGAATACCGAGCTGGTGTACGGCAGCTGGAACGCGGAGCCGGTGACGCAGGAAGCCGGCTCGCCCTACGACGAGGCCATCGATCCGGCCGACCTCGCCTGATGGGCGCGTTGCTCGGGCCGGCCGAGATCCGCGACCTCGCCGAACTGCTCGGCATCCAACCCACAAAGAAGCTCGGCCAGAACTTCGTGATCGACGCGAACACCGTCCGCCGCATCGTGCGGATTGCCGGGGTGCAGTCGGGCGAGACCGTCGTGGAAGTCGGACCGGGCCTCGGCTCGCTCACGCTCGGACTGCTCGAGACCGGAGCTTCCGTCGTCGCCGTGGAGATCGACAAGCGGCTCGCCGCCCAGCTGCCGTTGACCGTGGAACTCCTGCAGCCGGGCGCGAACCTCACCGTCGTCACCGAGGACGCCATGAAGGTCACGGAGCTGCCTGGGGCACCCACCACCCTCGTCGCGAACCTGCCGTACAACATCTCGGTACCCGTGCTGCTGCACTTTCTCGAGCACTTTCGGGCCATCACCTCCGGACTCGTCATGGTGCAGGCGGAGGTGGGGCAGCGGATCGCGGCGCCACCCGGTTCCAAGGTCTACGGCAGCCCGAGCGTCAAGGCCGCCTGGTACGGCGAATGGAAGGTCGCCGGTCAGGTCAGCCGGCAGGTGTTCTGGCCCGTGCCCAACGTCGATTCGATCCTCGTGTCGTTCGAGCTGCGCTCCGAGCCGATGGGCAGCGAGACCGAGCGCCTCGCCACCTTCCAGCTCGTGGACGCCGCCTTCCAGCAGCGAAGGAAGATGCTGCGGCAGGCGCTCGCCGGTGTGCTCGGGGGCAGTACCTCGGCATCCGTGGTCATGGAGAAGGCGGGCATCGCGCCGACAGCACGGGGTGAGGAGCTTACGGTAGACGACTTCGTCGCGATAGCCCGTGCGCACGAGTAACGACTGCCCGAAGTGGTCGACTAGGTTGGTCTCATGACCACCTCGGCCGCTCCACAGGTGGTGCACGCGCGAGCACCCGGGAAGATCAATGTGTTCCTGAAAGTGGGGGCCCTGCTCGACGATGGATATCACGACGTCGCCACCGCGTACCAGGCCGTCTCGCTCTACGAAGACGTGCGCGCCCGCGCGGCAGATGACTTCTCGGTGTCGTTCACGGGCACCGTCGACGTCTCGGGGCTCGCGACGGATGGCTCCAATCTCGCGATCAAGGCGGCCACGATGCTCGCGCGCAAGGCCGACTATCGCGGCGGGGTGCGGCTCGAGATCGAGAAGCACGTTCCGATCGCCGGTGGCATGGGCGGGGGCTCCGCGGATGCCGCTGCCACGCTTCTCGCCTGCGACGCTCTGTGGGGAACGGGCCTCAGTCGCGAGGAACTGCTCGAACTCGCGCAGAAGCTCGGCTCCGATGTGCCGTTTGCGTTTACCGGCGGCACCGCCATCGGCACCGGTCGCGGCGATGAACTGAGTCCCGCGCTCGCCAAGGGCGTCTTCCAATGGGTCTTCGCCTTCGCCGACTTCGGCATGAGCACCCCGGAGGTCTACCGTGAACTCGACCGGCACCGGGAGCGCCACTCCCAAGACATCTTCCCGGCCGAGGTGCAGCCGCAGGTGGACGCGCTCGTGCTGCAGGCGCTGCGCGCGGGCGACCCACGGATGCTCGCCGAGGTGCTGCACAACGATCTGCAGGCACCAGCGCTGCATCTCGAGCCCGAGCTTGCGGCGATCATCGAGCTCGGAGAGGAGAACGGCGCACTAGCGGGCATGATCTCGGGCTCCGGCCCGACCGTCGCATTCCTCGCCGCCGACCTCGACCACGCGCTCGAGCTGCAGATCGCGCTCAGCGCGGCCCGCCTCACCGTGGTGCGCGCCACGGGTCCGGTGCACGGCGCCCGCCTCGTAGGTGACTGACGGCATCCGCTCTCTTCCACCTCTCGCCCCCCTCCCCACCTCTTCCATCCCCGTCTCGCGATCGTTGGCAATTTCCGCCCTAAAACGCTGCTCTTAGGGCGGAAATTGCCAACAATCCAGCGCGGCGGGGGATGGGCGGATGGCTGTGGAGTGTGCGCTCGCCTCGTGAAACGCTCCTGCGGCTGCTCATTCGCGACGCAGGTCTGCCGGAACCTGAGATCAACTTTTGGATCTATGACGACGATGTTCGGTTTCTGACCGAGAGCGATCTCGTCTACCCCGAAGAAAAGGTAGTGCTCGAGTACGAGGGTGATCACCATCGCACCGACGTAGTTCAGTGGCGCAAAGACATCGCGCGCCGCGAGCGGTCAGAGGAACAGGGAGAGCAGCAGCGCGAGCACACCACCCACGATGGAGATGATCGTCTCCATCACCGACCAGGTCTTGATCGTCTGCCACACGGTCAGGCCGAAGTACTCCTTCACGAGCCAGAAACCGGCGTCGTTGACGTGCGAGAAGAACAGTGAGCCGGCCCCGACCGCGAGCACGACAAGCGCCAGCTGAGCGGGCGGCAAGTTGGCGGCGAGCGGTGCCACGATCCCGGCGGCCGTCACGGTCGCCACCGTCGCAGAGCCCGTGGCCACGCGGATGAGCACCGCCACGATCCAGCCGAGCACGAGGGCCGAGAGGCTCGCGGCCACCGCGAACTTGCCGATCGCCACGCTCGTGCCACCGTCGACGAGCACCTGCTTGAACCCGCCGCCGGCACCCACGATGAAGACCACGCCCACAATCGGAAGCAACGAGTCTCCGATCTTCTTCGACAGCGTCGACACCGAGAAACCGACGGTCGTTCCGAAGGTGATCATCGCGAGCAGCACGGCGATGAGCAGCGCGACGACCGGGTCGCCGATGAACTGGAGGATCTGGTAGACCACCGTCTTCGGCGAGATCCACAGGTCCGACGCGGCGCGCAGCAGCATGAGCACGACCGGCGAGAGCACCGTGGTCAGGGTCCAGCCGAACGACGGGATGCGGGTGACCGAGGGATCCGCTGCGCCCTGCTGCTGCGTGTCCGTCTTGGTTCGGGTGGCGGTCTTCGTCGCGGTGGCGCCCGTACCGGCGGCCCCGCTGTCAGAACCGGATGCGCCTCCCGCGCCCACAAAGGCGAGTCCGGCCCCCGCGGCACCGATCGGCACCCACTTGGCGGCGAGCCTGCTGAACAGCGGCCCGGCGACGATGACCGTCGGGATCGCGATGAGGAGCCCGAGTGCGAGGGTGTCGCCGACGTTGGCGTGCAGAATGCCGATGGCGGCGACCGGGCCGGGGTGCGGCGGGATGAAGCCGTGCAGCACCGAGAGGCCGGCCAGGGCCGGGATGCCGAGTCGCATTGCCGGGCCCTTCGAGCGGTGCACGGCGAGCATGACGACGGGGATGAGCAGAACGAGTCCGACCTCGAAGAACATCGGAATGCCGATGATCACGGCGACGAGACCCATCTTCCATGGCAGCGAGGCCGGACGTCCTCGCAGGAGCGTGTTCACTATCCGGTCTGCACCGCCCGAGTCGCCGAGCAGTTTGCCGAGCATGGCGCCGAGCGCTATCAGCACGCCGACGTAGCCGAGCACCCCGCCGACGCCCGCCTCGTAGGAGGCGGTCACCTTGCCGAGGTCGATGCCGGAGGCGAGGCCGACGAACAGGGCGCCGATGGTCAGCGCGAGGAAGGCGTGCATCTTGAGCCACACGATCAGGGCGACGACGATGAGGATGCCGACCGCGGCCACGATGAGCACCTGCGTGTCGTGCGGTCCCCAGGGTTCGTGAATCGCCTTGGTGGTGTCGTCTGTGAAGACCCCGGAGAGTGAGGTGCCGATTCGTGCCAGTGTGCCCATGGTGTGCCCTTCGTCCTTTCCATCGTTTCGCTCGAGATTCGCGCTGTCAACGCCTTGACGCCGAGGTGTCCGGGCCTCGGCTAGTCTCGAACGAATGGCCCACCTGCTCGGAGCGGAATCGCTTCACCTCGAATATCCGACCCGCGTCATCTTCGATCGCGTCACGATCGGCCTCGACGAGGGCGACCGCATCGGCATCGTCGGTCGCAACGGTGACGGCAAGTCCACGCTGCTCCGGATGCTGGCAGGTCGGCTCGAGCCCGATTCCGGGCGGGTGACGAGGCGCGGCGGTATCACCCTCGCCATGCTCGACCAGGCGGACGACCTCGACGACGATCTCACGGTGCACCAGACGATCATCGGCGATCTCGACGAGCACGTGTGGGCTGGTGACCCGAAGGTTCGTGACGTGATCGCGGGACTCGCCTCCGACATCCCGTGGGAGTCGAAGATCAGCGATCTCTCCGGTGGGCAGCGCAGGCGCGTGGCGCTCGCGGCCCTGCTCATCGGCGACCACGATGTGATCTTCCTCGATGAGCCCACCAACCACCTCGACGTCGAGGGCATCGCCTGGCTCGCACAGCACCTCAAGCAGCGCTGGTCGGCGAACTCCGGCGGACTCGTCGTCGTCACCCACGACCGGTGGTTCCTCGATGAGATCTGCACCGCCACCTGGGAGGTGCACGACAGGCTGATCGAGCCGTTCGAGGGCGGCTATGCCGCGTACATCCTGCAACGGGTCGAGCGTGACCGCATGGCCGCGGCATCCGAGTCGAAGCGACAGAACCTGATGCGCAAGGAGCTGGCCTGGCTGCGCCGTGGAGCGCCGGCTCGCACGGCGAAGCCGAAGTTCCGCATCGACGCGGCGAACGCCCTGATCGAGAACGAACCGCCCGCGCGCGACAGCGTCTCGCTCGCCTCGATGGCGATGCAGCGCCTCGGCAAGGACGTCGTCGACCTCGAGAACGTGTCGGTCAGCTACGACGACAAGCCGGTGCTGCGCGACGTGACCTGGCGCATCGCGCCCGGTGAGCGCACCGGCATCCTCGGGGTGAACGGCGCGGGCAAGAGCACGCTGCTGAGCCTCGTGGCCGGCTCCCTGCTGCCGACCACCGGCCGGGTCAAGCGCGGCAAGACCATCAAGGTCGCCACCCTCACGCAACAGCTGTTCGAGCTCGAGGAGATCTGGAACGACCGGGTGAGCGAGGTGCTCGGCCGCCAGAAGAGTAGCTACATCAGCGGCGGCAAAGAGATGACGCCGGGGCAACTGCTCGAGCGCGTCGGTTTCTCGAGCGCCCAGCTGAGCACACCGGTGAAGGACCTCTCCGGCGGGCAGAAGCGTCGCCTCCAGTTGCTCCTGATCCTGCTCTCCGAGCCCAACGTTCTCATCCTCGACGAGCCCACCAACGACCTCGACACCGACATGCTCGCCGCGATCGAGGACCTGCTCGACTCCTTCCCCGGCACCCTGCTCGTGGTTTCGCACGACAGATATCTGGTCGAGCGCGTCACCGACCAGCAGTACGCCGTGATGGACGGCGGCCTGCGGCACCTCCCGCGTGGCGTCGACCAGTACCTCGAGCTTCGTGCCAAGCAGCAGCGGGATGCCGAGCGCGGCAGCAAGACAGACTCGGCGGCCGTGCAGAAGCCTTCGGGGCCGCCGAAGCTCGCGGGTGCGGAGCTGCGGAACGCCGAGAAGGAGTTCGCCGCGGGCGGTCGCAAGATCGAGAAGCTGAACGGCCAGATCGCGGCGCTGCACGTGAAGATGGCCGAGCACGACCAGAGCGATTACGCGGGACTCGGCGAGCTGTCGACCGAACTCAGCACGCTACAGGCATCACTCTCCGCGGTCGAGACCCGCTGGCTCGAACTCTCCGAACTGCTCGGCTGAGACTCAGTCGAAGTCGAGGCTGAGCCTGCGCAGCAGCCCCGCGAGCCGTTCCTGATCGGATGCGGAGAGGCCCTCGAGCAGTTCCGTTTCGGCCCGAAGCAGCAGGCTGATCGCCGTGTCGACCCTGGTTCGGCCCTTGTCCGTCATGACGACGAGGATGCCGCGGCCGTCGTGCGGATCGGTGCGTCTTTCAACGAGGCCCCGCTCGACCAGCCGATCGATGCGATTCGTCATGGTGCCGCTCGAGACCAGGGTCTGCTGCAGCAGCGCCTTGGGGCTCAGCTGATACGGCTTGCCCGCGCGCCGCAACGCGGAGAGAACGTCGAACTCCCAGGAGTCCAATTCGGATGCGGTGAAGGCCGCCCGCCTCGCCCGATCGAGGTGCCTGGCGAGCCTTCCGACCCGCGAGAGAACCTGCAGCGGAGCGAAATCGAGGTCGGGACGTTCCCGCTCCCACGCGCCAACGACGCGGTCGACTTCGTCGTGTTCTGGCATGGGCCCATTATTGCCGACCTGCGACGCGGGGGAGTGACGGGCCGTGCGTCTGGCAGAATTGACGGGCACCGGATGCCACGGCCTCGGTGCGGTCCGCCTTGGTGTAATGGCAGCACGACAGCCTTTGGAGCTGTTAGGTCTAGGTTCGAGTCCTGGAGGCGGAGCTGCGGCAGGCACGAGAAAGAGGGAACATGACCGATTCAGCAGAGCGCGATTCAGGATTGGCCGTCATCATCCTCGCAGCGGGTCAGGGCACGCGCATGAAGTCGTCGAGGCCCAAGGTGCTGCACGAGCTCGCCGGAGTTCCGCTGCTCGGCCACGTGCTCGCCACGGCCGGCCAGCTCGGCGCCGCTCACGTCATCACGGTCGTGCGGCACGAGCGTGACGCCATCGCCGCGGTGGTCGCCGAGCACTTCCCGTCCGCCCTCGTCGTCGACCAGGACGAGGTGCCGGGCACCGGTCGTGCGGTCGAACTCGGCCTCGCCGCCCTGCCCGCGGGCTTCGCGGGCCACCTCGTCGTGCTGAGCGCGGACGTTCCCCTCCTCGACGCCGAGACCATCCACGGCATGATCGCCAGCCACCGCGACTCGGGCAACGCGCTCACCCTGCTGAGCGCCTTCTTTCCCGACCCCACCGGCGCCGGCCGCATCCTTCGTTCCGCCGACGGCGCCTTCGAATCGATCGTCGAGCAGAAGGATGCGACGCCGGAGCAGCTGCTCGTCACCGAGGTCAACGCGGGAGTGTACGTCTTCGACGTCGCGGCGCTGCGTGTGGCGCTCGGCGCGATTGGAACCGATAACGCGCAGAAGGAGAAGTACCTGACGGATGCCGCGGCAGGCATCCGTGCGTCGGGTGGTCGCATCGAGGCTGTGCCGGTCTCAGACCCGTGGCTCGTCGCGGGCATCAACGACCGCGCCCAGCTGGGTGCGGCCGGGGTGGAACTGAACGCGCGCATCGTGCGCCGCTGGCAGCTCGCCGGCGTGACCGTGCAGGACCCTGCGTCGACCTGGATCGACCTCGACTCGACCCTGGCCGAAGATGTGGAACTGCTGCCCGGCACGCGCATCAAGGGTGCGACATCGATCGCGCGCGGCGCGATCGTGGGGCCCGACACGACCCTCGTGGACTGCGAGATCGGCGAGAACGCGGTCGTGAAGCGCACCGACGCGACGCTCGCGGTGATCGGTGCTGGCGCATCCGTTGGTCCCTTCGCCTACCTCAGGCCCGGCACCGAGCTCGCCGAGGACGGCAAGATCGGCACCTTCGTCGAGACGAAGAACGCGCACATCGGCCGGGGCAGCAAGGTGCCGCACCTCAGCTACATCGGGGACACCGAAGTGGGCGTGGAGTCGAACGTGGGCGCGGGCACGATCACCGCGAACTACGACGGTGTGAACAAGCACCGCACGACCGTCGGCTCGAACGTGCGAACCGGGTCGCACAACGTCTTCGTCGCCCCGGTTAGAATTGGCGATGGAGCCTATACGGGTGCCGGCACGGTCGTTCGCAAGGATGTGCCCGCCGGCGCATTGGCCATCAACGTGGCTCCGCAGCGCAATATGACTGGCTGGGTCGAGACGAATCGCCCGGGCACTGCGGCGGCGAAAGCGGCGGCGGCGGCTGGCGAAGAAGCTACCGACTAGCCGCTTTTTCACACACGCCGGCGACGGCAGAGAGCGGGATACGTGTCCGAGATCAAAATCAACGGACAGAAACGGCTCGTGATCGTCTCCGGTCGCGCGCATCCCCAGCTCGCCGCCGATATCGCGGCCGAACTCGACACCGACCTGGTGCACACCAACGCCCGCACCTTCGCGAACGGTGAGATCTACGCCCGGTACGACGAGAGCGTTCGCGGATGCGACGCCTTCGTCATCCAGTCGCACACCGAGCCGATCAACGAGTGGCTCATGGAGCAGCTCATCATGGTCGACGCACTCAAGCGGGCCTCGGCCAAGCGCATCACGGTCGTCGCTCCCTTCTATCCCTATGCCAGGCAAGACAAGAAGGGCCGCGGTCGCGAGCCGATCTCCGCGCGACTCGTCGCCGACCTGTTCAAGGCCGCCGGCGCCGACCGCATCATGTCCGTCGACCTGCACGCCGCCCAGATCCAGGGCTTCTTCGACGGCCCCGTTGACCACCTCTTCGCGATGCCCGTGCTGCTCAAGCACTTCCAATCGAAGCTCGACACCTCGAACCTCACCGTCGTCTCTCCCGACATGGGCCGGGTGCGCGTCGCCGACATCTGGAGCGACAAGCTCGGCTCACCGCTCGCCATCATCCACAAGCGTCGCGACCCCCTCGTGCCGAACAAGGTCTCGGTGCACGAGATCATCGGACCGGTCGAGGGTCGAGTGTGCCTGATCGTCGACGACATGATCGACACCGGGCGCACGATCGTCGCCGCAGCTCAGGCGCTCAAGGAAGCCGGGGCACTCAGTGTCGTCGTCGCCGCGACGCACGCCATCTTCTCCGACCCGGCGCCGGAGATACTGCAGTCCGAGTTCATCAACTCGGTCGTGGTCACCGACACGCTTCCGATCTCGCAGGCGAAACGCTTCCCGACCCTGGAGATCCTGCCGATCGCTCCGCTGCTGGCCACGGCCATCCAGCAGGTGTTCGGCGACGGCTCGGTCACCTCGATGTTCGACGGCGCCGCGTAGCCGCAGCGCCGGTCTAGGCGCCGATGCTCGGTGCTGGGACGTTGGCAGCGCTCGGGATGAGGCCCAGGGACGCAACATGCTGATCGTGCCCGAAGGCAGCGACCGAGTAGCACTCCCAGCCGATGCCACCGGGGCCGAAGATCTCGAAGCGGGCGGATGATCCGCTCGCGTCGGGCGCGCTGTGCCGCACCCAGGCGGCGCAGGCCGTGGCAGCGGTGGAGGAACCCACCGAGATCGTGGTGACGATGCCGGGCAGCACCAGCGCGATGATGCCGAGGAGGACGATGATGCGCATGATGAGGAGCCGCCGCTTCCGGCCGGGCAGCGGGCGGTCATCCGTCGGGTCGTAGCCCGCCAGCTCAGGGTGCTCCTCGAGTTCGCTCATCGCTCTCCAGTCTTGCATGAGCCGCCTATCCATGCGGGTTGAGTAGCGAGCGCCAGCGAGCGTATCGAAACCTCAACCGGAAGTGGTTTCGATACGGCCGCGGACGGCCTACTCAACCCGCTAGGGTAGCGAGCTTCGTCGCGAGCAGGAATGGCCCAGGGGCTGGAAGGGTTGGTCTTCGCATGACCAGTACCATGACCGCCGTCGTCGCTTCGGCCGGACCGATCTCCGAGGCATCTACCTTCCGCGAGATCGAGGTTCCCCTCCCCGAGTTGCGTCCGCGCGACCTCCTGGTGCGCGTCGAGGCGGTCTCGGTGAACCCGGTCGACACCAAGCGACGTCGCGGATTGGCGAACGGTGCATCCGCCCGGTTCGGATTCGACGCGGCGGGCACGGTGGCGGCGGTCGGTGCCGAGGTGTCCGGCTTCGCGATCGGCGACGAGGTCTACTACGCCGGAGACATCACGCGCGAAGGCACGAACGCCGACTTCCACGCCGTCGACGAGCGCATCGTGGGTCACAAGCCGTCCACGCTCGACTTCGCCGCCGCGGCAGCCCTACCCCTCACCACGATCACGGCCTGGGAGTCACTCTTCGAGAAGCTGCGCCTCGACGCAGACAGCAGGGGAGCGCTGCTCGTCGTCAGCGGCGCGGGCGGGGTCGGGTCGATTCTGACCCAGCTGGCGCGGGTGCTGACGGGCGTGACGATCGTGGCGACCGCATCCCGCCCTGAGTCCCGCGAGTTCGCCGCCCGAATGGGCGCGCACCACGTCGTCGATCACTCGGGCGACCTGGCGTCTGCGGTGCGAGCGGTGGCACCGGATGGCGTGCGCTGGGTGTTCTCGCCGCAGACCGCCGGCCACTTCAACGCTTTCGCCGAGCTGCTGCAGCCCTTCGGCGAGCTGGTGACCATCGACGGCGCGAGCGGCCTGGACACAAGCCGCCTCGTGCAGACCAGCATCACCTGGCACCAGGAGTGGATGTTCACCCGCGCCAAATTCGAGACGCCCGACATGGGCGAACAGGGCCGCCTGCTGGATGCCGTGGCCGGCCTGGTGGACGACGGTCGCGTCGTCAGCACGCTCACCACCAGGCTCGACGGGTTCAGTCCGGACAACCTGCGCCGCGCGCACGAACTGGTGGAGTCCGGCCGCAGCGTCGGCAAGGTCGTCGTGGCGCGGTAGCTGCCTAACTCAGTGCGTGCTCGGCTCCGTGGCGATCTCGCTGCGGTCGCCCGACCACAGCGTGTGGAACACGCCATCCTCGTCGACGCGCTTGTAGGTGTGCGCGCCGAAGAAGTCCCGCTGGCCCTGCACGAGAGCGGCGGGCAGGCGCTTGACGGCGAGCGAGTCGTAGTAGCTGAGCGCCGCGCCGAAGCCCGGGATCGGGATGCCCGAGAGGGCCGCGGTCGACACCACGCGGCGCCAGGCCGCCTCGCCCTCCTTCACGGCCTTCGCGAAGTAGGGGTCGACGAGCAGGGTCGGAATCGAGGCGTCGTTCGCGTACGCCTCGACGATGCGGTTGAGGAACTGCGCACGGATGATGCAGCCACCGCGCCAGATCGTCGCGACGGCTCCCTTGTCGATCTCCCAGCCGTACTTCTCTGCTCCGGCGATGATCGCGTCGAAACCCTGCGCGTAGGCGACGACCTTGGAGGCGTAGAGGGCGGCGCGCACGTCGTCTTCGAAGGACGATCCCTCGGACGGGGCCACGACATCCGGACGTGACTCGACGATCGCTTGCACGGCCTCGCGCTGTTCCGGGTGACTCGAGACGGCGCGCGCGAAGACGGCCTCGGCGATGCCACCGACGGGAACGCCAAGGTCGAGCGCGTTCTGCACGGTCCAGACTCCGGTGCCCTTGGAGCCGGCCTGGTCGAGCACGATGTCGACGAACGGCTTGCCCGTCTTGGCGTCCACCTGCCTGAGCACCTCTGCGGTGATCTCGATCAGGTACGACTCGAGGTCGCCCGAGTTCCAGGTCTCGAACACCTCGGCGATCGCGGCGGGTTCGTGGCCCGTGACGGTGCGCAGCAGGTCGTAGGCCTCGGCGATGAGCTGCATGTCGGCGTACTCGATGCCGTTGTGGATCATCTTGACGAAGTGACCGGCGCCATCCGTACCGATGTGGGTGACACAGGGAACGCCGTCGACCACCGCGGCGATCGACTCGAGAATCGGCCCGAGCGTCTTGTACGACTCGACAGAGCCTCCGGGCATGATGCTCGGGCCCTTGAGCGCACCCTCCTCGCCGCCGGAGATGCCGACGCCGACAAAGTGGAGGCCCTTCTCGCGCAGCGCCTTCTCGCGACGGATGGTGTCTTGGAAGTTCGCGTTGCCGCCGTCGACGATGATGTCGCCGGGCTCGAAGACCGCGGAAAGCTGGTCGATGACCGCATCCGTTCCCTTGCCTGCCTGCACCATGATGATGGCCGTGCGCGGCTTGGCGAGCGACGCGGCGAAGTCCTCGATCGACTTGGCGGCCACGAAGCCGTCATCCGGGTGTTCGGAGAGCAGAACGTCGGTGCGCTCCGGCGAGCGATTGTAGACCGCGACCGTGTTGCCCTCGCGGCTCGCGAGGTTGCGGGCGAGGTTCGAGCCCATGACGGCGAGGCCGACGACACCGATGTTCGCGGTGGCGGTTGCGTTGTCTGGCATGGGGCTCCTCGGAGGTTCGGGCTGGTGGGGATGCGGGACGTTCCGCTCTTACAGGCTAGGGCCACCGCGCCGCACGCGAAAGCCGGTTACGACGAACGTCAGCGGCTCACGGGCTCGCTGCCGTTCAGGAGGGCGAGTTCGTGGCGGCGGGGAGCGCCCTCCCAGTCTCCGGGGACGAGGCAGGCGTAGGCACCGGTGGTGACGGCCGTGGCCAGGCGGGTGTCGACATCCGCGCCGAGCAGGTATTCCGCGAGATAGCCCGCGACGAAGGCGTCGCCGGCGCCGACGGTGTCGACGGCTGTGATCTTCACGGCCTCGCGGGAGTGTTCCTTGCCATCGGCGAGGGCAAGAGCGCCGCGGGCGCCGAGCTTGATCACGGCCTCGCGGGCGCCGAGCTCGACGATTCGCCTGGCGAGCTCCGACGCCGATTCTGCCTCGCCCACGGCGATCGCCGCCTCGTCATCGCCGGCGAACACGATGTCGGCCTGGGGGATGATGCTGAGGTAGCTCTCGCGCGCCTGCTCACGCGACCAGAGCTTGCCGCGAAAGTTCAGGTCGAAGGAGACGGCGACGCCCGACTCCTTCGCCACGCGGATCGCCTCGGTAACGGTCTCGGCCATGCCCTCGGAGAGGGCGGGGGAGATGCCGGTGAGGTGCAGCACCTCGGCCCCGCGGATCAGGTCGGCGTCGAAGTCCGAGGAGAGCAGCCGCCCTCCGGCGTTGCCCTTCCGGTAGTACCAGACATGGGTGTCGCTCGTCGTGCGCCGCTCCTTGATCATGAGCGAGGTCGGCGCCTCGGGGTCGCGCACACCGATGGTCCGGATGCCCTCAGCCGCGAGTTCCCGCAGCACGAGGTCACCGAGGGAGTCGGCTCCGACCCTGCCGATCCAGGTGACTTCGACGCCGAGACGGCTCAGGCCGATCGCCACGTTGCTCTCCGCACCGCCGATGCCGAGTTCCATGGCGCGAGCGTGCTGCAGCGGCCCCGCGCTCGTCGCGGCCATGAGGGCCATCGTCTCGCCCAGCGTGACCACACCGCCCATGACACCACCGCCTGCGACCACGCCGCTCATGCGCGCGCCTCGCGCGCGACCTCGACCGCGGCCCTCGCGCGAGCGGCGAGTTCGGTGAGCGATCCGCCCTTGAGCGCGTCGCCGACGAGCGGTCCCCCGAGGCTCACGGCGACCGCGCCCGCGTTCAGCCAGAGCGGGATGTGCTCGAGAGCGATGCCGCCCGATGGCACGAACTGCAGCTCGGGGAACGGCCCGCGCAGGTGCGAGCCGTACTGCGGCCCCACCGTCTCGGCCGGGAAGATCTTCACGGCCGTCGCACCGGCCTGCCACGCGGTGAACAGTTCGGTGGGGGTGAGTCCACCGGGGAACACGGGAACACCGGCGGCGACCGCGACCTCGATGACGGCGACGTTCAGGATGGGCGTGACGAGATAGCTGGCCCCGGCGTCGATGGCACGTCTCGCCTCGACCGCCGCGGTGATCGTGCCGACGCCGATCTCGACATCCGCCCCGCCCCTCGCGACGATAGCCGGGAGGTGCTCGAAGGTGTTCGGTGTGCTGAGGGTCAACTCCATCGAGCGCACTCCATTGGCCGCCAGGACGTCGATGACGGGAGCGTATTCGGCGGCGTCGCGCGCGCGCAGCACGGCAATGATCGGATGCTCGCGGAGCACTGCCGAGGGCGCGAGCCGCTTCTGTTCGGTCATGGTGCTCCTCGTCGTGCGCTTACCAGTCGTGGATGGTGCCGTCGAGCTTGAGGCGGTTGACCGGCAGGTAGGCGGGCGTGTACTCGAAGGATGCCGCAAGATCGTCGTCGTAGTCCACTCCGAGCCCGGGGTTGTCGCCCGGGTGCAGCAGCCCGTTCTCAAATGTATAGCTCGTCGTGAAGACGTTCAGGGTGTCATCCGAGTGCTTCATGTACTCCTGAATGCCGAAGTTGTGGATGGCGAGGTCGAGGTGCAGCGCCGCCGCCTGGCCGACGGGGGAGATGTCGGTCGGGCCGTGGAAGCCGGATTTGATCTGGTAGACGCCTGCAAAATCCATGATCTTCTTGAGCGCGCTGATGCCGCCGGTGTGGGTGACGGCGCTGCGCACGTAGTCGATGAGCTGCTCGGTGATGAGCGTCTGATAGTCGAAGACGGTGTTGAAGATCTCACCGATGGCGAGCGGCGTCGTGGTCTGCGAGCGAACCCGCCGCAGTCCCTCCTGGTTCTCGCCCGGAGTGCAGTCCTCGAGCCAGAACAGGTCGTAGGGTTCGAGCGACTTGCCGAGGATCGCCGCCTGGTTCGGCGTGAGTCGATGGTGTCCGTCGTGCAGCAGCGGGATGTCGTAGCCGAACTCTTCGCGCACGGCTGCGAACACGGTGGGGATGTGGTGAAGGTAGGCGCGGCTGTCCCACTCCTCCTCGGTGGGCACCTCGGTGCGCTTGGCCGGCTCGTAGTCGTAGCGCTCGCCGGGCTTCTGGTTGGTCGCGACGCCGTAGACCTGGCCGAGGCCGGGAACGGCGGTCTGCACGCGGATGGCCTTGAAACCCTGGTCGAGATGGTTGCGAATCGAGGTGAACAGCGAGGGCAGGTCTGAACCGGATGCGTGGCCGTAGGCGAGCGCGCCGGTGCGCGAGGCGCCGCCCAGAAGTTGGTACACGGGAAGGCCGGCGACCTTGCCCTTTACGTCCCAGAGGGCCACGTCGACCGCGGCGATCGCCGCCATCGTCACGGGGCCGCGACGCCAGTAGGCGCCGCGGTAGAGGTACTGCCAGGTGTCTTCGATCTTCTGCGGATCGCGGCCGATCAGCAGCGGAACGACGTGTTCCTTCAGGTAGGCGACGACCGAGAGTTCGCGGCCGTTGAGGGTGGCGTCGCCGAGGCCGGTGACGCCATCCGAGGTGGTGATCCTGAGGGTGACGAAGTTGCGGCCGGGGCTGGTGACCAGTACTTCGACGCGATCGATGGTGCTCATGGGTGTCGTCTCCTTAGTGAGTACGTCGTTCGTAGGCCTGCAGCGGCAGGGTGTAGCTGAGGTCGATGGCGGTCTCGATGGCCTCGTCGAGCCCGAGCCTGTGCTCGGCGACGAGTTTCGCGAGGAAGCCCGCGTCGATGCGCCTGGCGAGGTCGTGTCTCGCCGGAATGGAGGCGAAGGCTCGGGTGTCGTCGACGAATCCGCTCGTGTTGTAGAAGCCCGCGGTCTCGGTGGTGAGCTCGCGGAACCTCGCCATGCCGCCAGGGGAGTCGAGGAACCACCACGGTGCGCCGAGCCTGACGGAGGGGTATGCGCCCGCGATGGGGGCCAGTTCCCGCGAATAGACGGTCTCGTCCACGGTGAACAGCACCATGCGGAACCGCGGGTCATGCCCGAAGGCGTCGAGCAGGGGCCGAAGCGAGCGGGTGAACTCCACGGCCACGGGGATGTCGAATCCGGCGTTGTGCCCGAACCGAGAGAGCGCGGCGGCGGAGTGGTCGCGCAGCACGCCGGGGTGCACCTGCATCACGAGTCCGTCGTCGAGCGACATCCGCGCGGTCTCGAAGAGCATGGTGGCCGCGAAGGCGGATGCCGTGGCGGCGTCGAGCGGGCCGCGCAGGGCCGCGTCGAAGATGCGCTGCGCCTCGGCCGCGGGCAGCGGAGTCGTGTCGACCGAGAGATGGCCGTGGTCGCTGGATCGAGCGCCGGCGGCGGCGAAGGCGGCCCGGCGCTGGCGGAGAGCTGCGAGGAAGCCGTCGTAGTCGACGATCTCGATGCCGCTCGCCGCGGAGAGCGAGCGCACGTCGGCGGCCCAGCCCGCACGATCCGGGTAGAACATGGCGTCGGGCCTGAACGTCGGCACGACGCGCTCGCCCCAGCCGTCGGCCGCGAGCTTCGCGTGGGAGGCGAGGTCGGCATCCGGTGCGTCGGTCGTGCTGAGAATCTCGATGTTGAAGCGATCGAACAGCGGGCGGATGTGGAACTCCGGCTTCGCAAGCGCCTCCAGCAGCTGGTCGTACAGTTCGTCTGCCGTCTCGGCGGACGGACGCACTGTCGCGCCGAAGACCTCGACGAGCTCATGCTCGAGCCAGTAACGGGTGGGCGTGCCGCGGAACAGCTTCCAGTTCTCGCACACCGTTCGCCAGATGGCCCGGTGGTCGGTCTCGACGGTCACGGCGGGGTCGAGCGAGGGCACCCCGAGCTTCTCGGCGGGCACGCCCTGTGAGACGAGCATCCGGGTGAGGTAGTGGTCGGGGATGACGAACAGTTCCGCAGGGTCGCCGAAGGATTCGTTGCCGAGGATCGCGTCGATCTCGATGTGCCCGTGCATGCAGACGAGGGGCAGCGGCGCGGTCGCCGCGTACACCTCGCGGGCGATCGCGAGCTGAGTCGCTTCTGCCGGCAGCGCCCGATCCGGATGCAGCGTCCAGGGACCCTCCGCCACAATCGCCTCCTCGGTGAAACAGATTCTGAATGAAACAAGATCGAGCGTTGTTTCAGTGCATTCCTGACCACGACGCGTCGCTCTTTCGTCACTATAGCCCGCGATGCAAGGGAAAGTCACGCAGAGAAGTCACCGTTGGACTCGACTTCTCACGATTATGAATTGGGGCTTGACGAAACACTGAAAAGGTTTGCAGAATGTCCTACACGAGGCACAGGGGTGCCGCCCGATCCCGCACGAGGTGGTGTGAGCATGGCTGTAACGATCCGCGACGTCGCTCGCGAGGCTGGCGTCTCGATCTCCACGGTCTCCCGCGCACTTGCCTCTCCGGAGCAGGTCGCCGAGGCCACGAGGCTTCACGTGCAGGCCACCGCCCAGCGCATGGGCTATCGGGTCAACACCAACGCCCGCTCGCTCATCACCGGCAGGAAGCACAGCTTCGGCCTCGTCGTGCCGGATCTCGAGAACCCCTTCTTCGGCTCGGTCTGCAAGGGCGTTCAAGCGCGAGCGAGGGCAGCCGGGTACGCGGTCTTCGTCGCGGACACCGATGAGGATCCCACGGTCGAGACCGAGGTCGTGCGCAGCCTCACCAAGCAGGTCGACGGCGTCATCCTCTGCTCCTCTCGAGCCACGGATGAGGAGATCGCCGAACTCGCGAAGGAGACGCCGCTCGTGCTCGCGAACCGCTCCCTCAGCGGCATTCCGTCGATCACCTTCGATAACGGTGGTGGCCTGCGCTCGGTCGTGAGCCATCTCGTCGCTCTAGGGCACCGCTCGATCGCCTATGCGGCGGGCCCGCTGCGCTCCTGGTCGAGCAACGAGCGGGCCACGGCCTTCCGCGAGTTCGAGGCGGACGGCGTCGAACTCGACCTCATCGAGCTCGGCAACTTCGCCCCCTTCTTCTCCGGTGGAGTGCACGCGGGCGACCTCGCCATCGCGAGCGGTGCCACCGCCGTCGTCGCCTACAACGACATCATGGCGCTCGGGCTCATCGACCGGTTGCGCCAGCGCGGGCTCTCCGCCCCCTACGACATGAGCGTCACCGGCTTCGACAACGTCGCCGTCTCCACCTTCGTCTGGCCGAACCTCACCACGGTCGACCTGCCACGGGTGCAGATGGGCCGGATGAGCGTGGACGCGCTGCTCGACATCCTCGAGGGCGGAGAGTCGGCACCGCGCCCGATCGAACTGCCCACGGAGTTGGTCGTGAGGCAATCATCCGGGGTCGTGGGGAATTCGCAGGGGGAAGCGGCTCTCGCCGTGAACGAGAAAGCTTCTGGACGTTGATGTTCAGTCGAACCGAGAGAAAGGAACACGACATGCGATTAAGTACGAAGACCGCTGTGGTCTCTGCCGGCGCCGTGCTCGCACTCGCGATCACAGGATGTACAGCACCGAATTCAGCACCAGTGAAGCCTGCCACCAAGGCGAGTGATGTGCCGGCGAAGCCCTCAGCACCCGTCGCCCTGCACATCCTTGACGTCGCGGGCAACCAGAAGCTCACCGGGCCCATGGTCGAGCAGTTCGTGAAAGATCACCCCGACATCGTCTCCTCCGTCACGTGGGAGAGTGCGGGTGCCCCCGACCTCGTCGGCAACATCAAGCCGCAGGTCGACAGCGGCAACATCACCGTCGACCTCGTCATGACCGGTACGGACGGACTCTCGGCCGGCATCGGCCAGGACCTGTGGGTTCCGCTCGTCAAGAAGTATGGCGACCGACTATCGAACATGAAGAACTACATCGACCCGGCGCAGAAGATGCAGGATCTCGCCGATGGCTACGGCGTCGTCACGACGTACTACCCCTCCGGACCGCTGCTGCAGTACAACCCGGACATGGTGAAGGACGTTCCGACCGACGCGGCGAGCCTCCTCGCCTGGGCCAAGGCGCACCCCGGCAAATTCGGCTACGCGCGTCCGGCAAACTCCGGTCCCGGCCGCACCTTCCTGATGGGCCTGCCGTACATCCTCGGCGACAAGGACCCGAGCGACCCGATCAACGGCTGGGACAAGACCTGGGCCTACCTGAAGGACCTCGGCCAGTATGTCGACAACTACCCGACGGGCACCGGCCAGGTCATCACCAATGTGGCCGACGGCTCGTGGGGACTGATCCCGACCACGACTGGTTGGGACATCAACCCGCGCGCGCTCGAGCAGGAACCGAACACCATCAAGGCCGCGGCCTTTAAGAAGTTCACCTGGGTGACGGATGCGCACTACGCGGTCGTTCCGAAGGGCCAGTCAGCAGACAAACTGTCGGCGACCCTGCTGCTGCTGCAGTACATCCTCACGCCGAAGATCAACGCCATGGCGTACGACTCCGGATACTTCTACCCCGGACCCGCGGTCAAGGGTGCGACGCTCGACAAGGCGCCGCAGGCCAGCCAGGACGTGATTGCCAAGTACGGTCGCGACTGGTTCGACCCGCTGATCGAGAAGATGCCGAAGGCAACCCCGCTGACCCCGGACAACCTGGTGAAGGCATTCGACAAGTGGGACCGCGAGATCGGTGCCGGAAAGTACAAGGCGAGCTAAATGTCCCATTCGACTAACGCATTCGACTCCCTCGAGCTGAAGGATGTTGGACGCAGTTTTGGCGGTCACGATGCGTTGGTCGACCTGAACCTGACGATCCGCAGCGGGGAGTTCATCGCCCTGCTCGGCCCGTCAGGTTCGGGCAAGTCGACGGCGCTCAACTGCCTCGCCGGCCTGCTCCCGCTCACCCACGGGAAGATCCTGATCGACGGCAAGCGCGTCGACACTCTGCCGCCCGAGAAGCGCGACTTCGGGATGGTCTTCCAGAACTACGCGCTGTTCCCACACCTCTCGGTGCAGAAGAACATCGCCTTCGGGCTGCAGGTGCGCGGTGTTCCGCGCGCCGACATCGCGAGACGCGTCGCCGAGGCGATCGCACTCGTCAAGCTCGAGGAGCACGCGAAGAAGCTGCCGGGCCAACTCTCCGGCGGCCAGCAGCAGCGCGTCGCAATCGCGCGCGCCACCGTGCTCGAACCGCGACTCGTGCTCATGGACGAGCCGCTGTCGAACCTCGACGCCAAACTCAGGCTCGAAATGCGCACCGAGATCCGCAGGCTGCACCAGGCCCTCGGTCTCACCACGGTCTACGTCACGCACGACCAGGAGGAAGCGCTGGCCCTCGCCGACCGGCTTGTGGTGCTGAGACTGGGTGAGGTGCAACAGGTCGGTTCACCGGAGGAGGTCTACGCGCATCCGGTGAACCAGTACGTGGCCGGATTCATGGGCTACCGCAACATGATCCCGGTCGACGTGATGTCGCAAACCGACGAGCACGCGACAGT
>DATNBR010000081.1:0-25951 GCA_035571875.1 Lacisediminihabitans sp.
GAAGAGCGAGTCGACGATTGTCTCGGAGACGTCGTCGCGCATCCGCTCGAAGTCCGCTCGCGTCCACACCTGCTGGTCACCGAGCACCGCGTCGACACAGGCTGCGAGGCAGTCGGTGAAGAGCTCGGCGGTCGAGCGGTAGGGGCTCTGTGCGAGCGCGAGTTTCTCGGGGCCGGTGAGGTGGGACTGCACGTACCCGGTGGGGGAGGGTACGGCGAGCAGCAGCAGCCTGCGCAGGCCGCCGCGCATCGCCCTGGCCTGGTCCTGCGGCGTGCTCATCAGCCGGATGGCGACGCTCGCGCCCTCGTCGACGAGCGCTGGGTACGCGCGGATGGTGTTGCCCGCCTGCTTGGTGTCGAGCGTCTGCGGCAGGGCATCGAAGTCCCAGCTGGTAAGGCCGGCGCGTTCGAGGTCGCTGTGCACGGCCACGGATGCCTTGGCGACGCTCGTGCGAACGCTCGACTTCAACTCTTCCTGCAGCGCTCGCAGGTGCTTGCCTCGCGCGAGCTCTCTACCGCGCTCATCGACCACGGCGAAGCCGATCCTGAGGTGGGCGGGAACCCGCTCGAGGTCGAAGTCGGTGCCCGCCACGGGCACGTAGGTCTTCGAACGGATGAGTTCGGCGAGCAGCGTGGTGAGCTCGCCCTCGCCTTCGTTCGATTCAGGCGGCTCGGGCGGCAGTTCGGCCGTGAGCCTGCGAGCCCAGTCCCCGGCGGGAACGACGTTGCGGCGAATGGCCTTCGGCAGCGACTTGATGAGGCTCGTCACGAGTTCCTCGCGCAGGCCAGGCACCTGCCAGTCGAATCCGTCCGGGCTGAGGCCCGCGAGCAGGGCGAGCGGAATGGTGACTGTGACCCCGTCATCCGCAGCGCCAGGTTCGAAGTGGTAGCTCAGCGATAGGTGCTGGTCGCCCTGCTGCCAGGTCGTCGGGTATGCGGTCTCGACCAGCTCGACCTCCGGCTCGTCCGGTTCGTCGGCGACCAGGTTCTCGCGCGTCATCGTGAGCAGCTCCGGCGACTGGAGCCTGGCCTTCTTCCACCAGGACTCGAAGGATCGCTGGCTCACGACATCCGCGGGGATGCGCCGGTGATAGAACTCGAAGACGGCCTCGTCGTCGAAGAGGATGTCGCGCCGCCTCGTGCGCTCCTCGAGCTCGGCGAGCTCGGCCCGCAGCCTGCGGTTCGCCACGTCGAATGCCGAGATCCGGTGATCGAGCCTGTCGAGATCCCATTCGCCCTGCACCAGGGCGTGACGGATGAACAACTCGCGCGCATGGGCCGGGTCGACTCGCGAGAACTGGATCCTTCGCCGCGCGACGATCGGCACCCCGTAGAGGGTGACCTTTTCGTAGGCGACCGCGGCGCCCTGCTTCTTCTCCCAGTGCGGTTCGCCGTAGCTGCGCTTGACCAGGTCGCCGGCGAGCGGCTCGGCCCAGGCGAGGTCGATGGCCGCGTTCATCCGGGCGAACAGGCGACTGGTCTCGACGAGCTCGGCGCTCATCACCTCCGCCGGCTGCTTCTTCGCGAGGGCCGAACCGGGGAAGATCGTGAAGCGCACCTGACGCGCGCCTATGTAGTCGCCCTGCTTGGCTCTCGCCTTCGCGTCCTTCGCGACATCCTTGATGCCGATCTGGCTGAGGAGTCCGGCGAGGATCGAACGATGGATGCCGGTGGGGTTCGTGCTCGCTTCGCCGACCGTCAGGCCGAGCGGCTTCGCCATCCGCTTCAACTGCCGGTAGACGTCGAACCACTCCCGCACCCGCAGGAAGTTCAGGTATTCGGCCTTGCACATCCGTCGAAACTGGTTGCCCGAGAGCTCCTTCTCCTTGGCCCTCAGGTGGTTCCAGAGGTTCAGCAGGGTGAGGAAGTCGCTCGACTGGTCGGTGAAGCGGGCGTGCGCCTGGTCCGCCTGGGGGCGCTTCTCGAGCGGGCGCTCGCGCGGATCCTGGATGCTGAGCCCCGCGACGATCGCCATCACCTCGCGCGTCGTGCCCTGCTGCTTCGACTCGATGACCATGCGGGCGAGCCGCGGGTCGATCGGCAACTGGGCGAGCTGCTTGCCGATCGGCGTGATTGTGTTGTCCTTGGTTACCGCCTGCAGTTCCCTCAGGAGGTCGAGGCCGTCCTTGATGCCGCGCGAATCCGGTGGCTGCAGAAAGGGGAAGTTCTGGATGTCGCCGAGGCCGAGCGAGATCATCTGCAGGATGACCGCGGCAAGGTTGGTTCGCAGGATCTCGGGCTCGGTATATTCCGGCCGTCGCATGAAGTCGTCCTCGGAGTACAGCCGGATGGCGATGCCGTTGCTCGTGCGTCCGCTTCGACCGGAGCGCTGGTTGGCGGAGGCCTGAGAGATCGCCTCGATCGGTAGCCGCTGCACCTTGGAGCGCACGCTGTAGCGACTGATGCGCGCGGTGCCGGCATCGATCACGTACTTGATGCCGGGCACGGTGAGGCTCGTCTCCGCGACGTTGGTCGCGAGCACGATCCTGCGACGGATGCCGACGGCGTGCGAGGGCTGGAAGACGCGGTGCTGGTCTGCCGCGCTCAGTCGACCGTAGAGCGGGAGCACCTCGGTGCCCGGAAGGTTCCGTCCGCGGATCGCCTCCTCGGCATCCCGGATCTCGGCCTCACCGCTGAGGAACACGAGGATATCGCCGCTGCCCTCGCGCCCGAGCTCGTCGATCGCCGCGTTGATGCCGTCGATGGGGTCGAGGTCGTCCGCGGGCGGGTCCTCAGCGGCGGCACCTCCAGCGGGTTGAGTAGGTCGCGCAGCGACCGCACCTCCAGCGGGTTGAGTAGGTCGCGCAGCGACGGCACCTCCAGCGGGTTGAGTAGGTCGCGCAGCGACCGTATCGAAACCGGGCTCCGCGCTCGCCTCCGCGACGAGCGGTCGGTACCGAATCTCGACCGGGTAGGTGCGGCCGGTGACCTCGATGATCGGCGCCGGGGCGTCATCCGCATCGGAGAAGTGCCGTGCGAAACTCTCGGGATCGATCGTCGCGGAGGTGATGACGATCGAGAGGTCGGGGCGGCGGGGGAGCAATTGCTTGAGGTAGCCGAGCAGGAAGTCGACGGTGAGGCTGCGCTCGTGAGCCTCGTCGATGATGATGGCGTCGTACTTGCGCAGCTCGCGGTCGCGGTGGATCTCGTTCAGCAGGATGCCGTCGGTCATGAGTTTGATGCGCGTGTCTTTGCCGACGCGGTCGGTGAACCGCACCTGATACCCGACGAGGCCGCCGACCTCCTGGCCGAGCTCCTCGGCGACGCGTTCCGCGATGGTGCGCGCCGCGATGCGTCTCGGCTGGGTGTGGCCGATGCTCGACTTGCCGAGCTCGAGCAGGATCTTCGGCAACTGCGTCGTCTTGCCCGAGCCGGTCTCGCCGGCGACGATTACGACCTGGTGCTCGGAGATGAGCTTGGCGATCTCCTCCCGTCGCTGACTGACCGGGAGGTCCTCAGGGTAGTGGATGGCGGCGGGAATCATGAGCCCTCCAGTTTAGGGCGCGGCACGGCGTGTGTCGGCGGCGTCGCGCTAGTTTCGCTGGTCGAGCGTCAGCAGCATGGTGTCGGAGCCGCCGTTGCGTCCGACGACCTCGAAGCGTAGTAGCGGGAGAGCTCGTCCGAGCCGTCGAGATCCTCGAAGGTGAACCGAGGGCCAATCCAGTTCACGTTCGCGAGTGTCGCGGCCCTGATAATCGGACGATCCGCGCCAACGAGACTCCGGATGAGCATCGCCCCAGTGTAGAGATCGGGTGGTCGCCAGCGGTACGCACTTCTCCTCCACAACCTCGTCTCGCGGCCCGTTCTCCACAGCGGAAATGCCGCCTGATCAGCACAAAGGGAATGTCAGTGGCTCTTGCGATAGTGGGTATGTGGAAACCACGGAGGGCATCATCGAGCAGGCAACCGCGCTGCTCGCCTCCGTCGTGGGCGTGTCCGAGCTGCACGATGACCGGCTCGTCGATGTGCTGGCGCTCGCTGAGCAACTGGGTCGCCAGGCCGACCGCGTCCGGGTCGTCGTCGCCGCGGAGGTGGCCGAGCGATCACGTCGCGAACTCGGGTCGGACGGGTTGTCGTGGCGGTTCGGACAGCGCCGTCCCGGGCACCTCATCGAACAACTGACGCGGATTTCGGCGGCGGAGGCCGCGCGAAGGATGCGGCTCGGTGCTGCGGTCATGCCGCGCCGAGCGCTCGACGGGCATGCACTCCCGCCGCTGTTCGCGCGAGTTGCGGAGTCGTTCGCCGCGGGGTGGATCGGCGTCGAGGCCGCGACGCAGATCACGCGCCAACTCGAGCGAGTGAGTGCGAGGTGCGCACCAGATGACATTCTCCATGCAGAGACCGTGCTGGTCGAAGGCGCACTATTCGAATCGGCCGACCTCGTCGCCATGAGCGCTCGCGTGTGGCGAGATGCTCTGGATGCCGACGGTGCGGGGCCGCGTGAAGAAGAGCTTCGTCGGCGCGCACACTTCCATCTCGGGCGCGAACGCAACGGCATGACTCCGCTCGGCGGCGAGGCAGATCCGGTCAGTGCGGCCAAACTTCGCGCCATGCTCAACGCCTACACCGCGCCCGGATCCAAACCCGCGTTCGTCGACGAGTTCGCTGCGGCTTCCGGCGATACCGCAGACCCGGTTTTCGACGACCAGCGCACATCCGGGCAGCGCAACCTCGACATCCTCATGGGCGTGATCGGCGCGGGGATGAATGCGGACGACACGATTCCGCGCGCCCGAGCAACCGTCGTCGCCACAGTGCGCGCCGAGGATTACGAGTCGGGCCGTGGCGTGGGCTGGCTCGATGGTGTCGTCGAGCCCGTGTCGAGCGCCACGGTTCGAGAATTCGGATGCGATGCCGACATTCGCCTGCTGACCCTGAGACACCACGGCGAGGTTCTTTCCCTGGGCCGCACGCGGCGACTGTTTTCTCCCGCGCAGCGCCTCGCGCTCGCCGTGCGCGACGGCGGGTGCATCTGGCCGCAGTGCACCGCGCCTCCCTCCTGGTGTGACGCCCATCACGTCGAATGGTGGCAGTACGGCGGCGCCACGGATGTCTCGAGCGGTGCGCTGCTGTGTCCCGCACACCATCACCTCCTGCACAACAACGACTTCGAGCTCCGAATGGAACACGGCACGCCGCGGCTGATCCCACCGAGGCGCCTCGGCTTGCTCAAGGCGGAGTGGCGAGGCGGTCGATCGAGAATCGTGGCACCGCTGCGCCGGTAGGCCAGCGTCGGTGCGCAGGAGTTCAGCGCGTGTGGTCAGCGGTCGTGTGGAGAGCGGGCGTACGGTTCGCAGCCGCCTGGTCAGCGCTCGCGCGGAGCATCCGGATCGGCAGGAGAGGTCTCGCGGCGCTCCTGCACAAGTTCCTTCGTGCGAACCAGGCGCAGCGCGGTGACGAGCAGCACGCCACCGAGGATGTTGAAGAGCAGGGTGTAGCCGAACCATCCGAGCCACTGAAGCAGGGAGATGTCGGCACCGGCCTGAATTGCTCCGAAGATCAGCAGTGAATCCAGCACCGAGTGGAAGAGTTGCAGACCGGCGAGCAGGAAGCCGCCGACGACCGCCGCGACGATCTTTGCGGGGTCCGATTCCGTGCCGTTCTGCATCCGCGTCATGAGCGTGATCGTGCTGCCGCCCAGGATCGCGAGAACGGCGGTCTGCAGTGACAGCGGCGAACCCGCGAAGTGCTCGCCCGCAGTGATCACCGTGGTGTGCCACTGAGGGAAGGCCTGCACGATGAGCCACATGAACAGCCATCCGCCGACCAGGTTGGCGATGAGAGTCCCGAGCCACAGCTTGGCGAGCTTCCCCACGCTGGCCTCGCGAGCAACGACCGCGGCGATCGGCAACAGGAAGTTCTCGGTGAAGAGTTCACTATGGGCAAGGAGCAACGCGATGAACCCAACGCCAAAGGCGAGCCCTGCCAGCAGGTGATCACCCGTCTCGGTGAGTACCGCGAGGTAGGCCATGACGCCCACACCCACCTCGAGGCCGCCGAAGAACCCGGTGATCAGGATGGTGCGCAGCGTTCGATGCAGGCGCTCGGCCCCACCGTCGACGATGCTGTCGAACGCTTCGTGGAGCTCATCCTCGACGGGCGAGTCGTCGTCGCCCAGTTCTTTGCGTCGCTCGTCGCTCATGAGTGCCACTTCATCCGTAGGAAGAAAGCTCGTGCGTAGGAAGAAGGCTCCTGCCTCACGCTGTGGATCAATCCTATCCAGCGTGCTTGCGCTGAGCATCCTGCGTGCTGGCCGGCGGGTCAATCCTCGACGCTCGCAGGATGGTCAGAGGGGCGCCCGGGAAGTGGCCTGCACGGTGGCGCGAAGGTCGTGCAGGGTTTCGCGCAGGGTGACGAACGCGTCGTTACTGAGACCGGTGGACGTCTCGACCTGCTCGCGCACGGGCGTCGAGCGGCTCTCGAGCGCCCGGCCAGCCTCGGTGAGGTGCACGTGCACCATGCGCTCGTCTTCGTCGGAGCGCCGGCGACGCACCAGCCCCAGGCTTTCGAGGCGTCGGATGAGGGGGGAGAGTGTCGAAGATTCGAGGTCGAGGGCGTCGCCCAGCTCTGCAACACTCTGGCCGTCTTTCTCCCACAGGGACAGCATCGCCAGGTATTGCGGATAGGTGAGACCGATGTCGGCGAGCAACTGGCGGTATGCGCCGGAAATTGCTCGCGACGCGGCATACAGCGCGAAGCAGAGCTGATCATTCAGCCTTGCGTGGTCCGGGGTGGTCATGGATCGTCACATCTCCTTCAGGGTGGAGTCTACGGTATTCAAGCGTGTACGATTCAGGCGTGCACAACTAAAGTGCACACGACTGAATGGAGTGATGATGGCCGAGCAATGGTTGCCGACGTTGATGACAGCGAGCCCAGAGGAGGGATTCATGCTGGCGATGAAGCTCTCGCGGAAGGTGGTGGGATTGACTCAGCCTGATGCGGAGGTTCGCACGAAGCTGCGCCCGAGCTACGCGGAAGACGCTGATTCACTCATCGCGACCTCGCAGGTCGTCGCGACGAACTTCCAGACAGTCGCCGCTGCGAACGACTACTGGCGGGGATCCGGCAGCTGAGGCTGATGTGAGTGGATTGTCGCGATCCGTCATCGCGCAATCCGTGATTGCGCAATCCACTTCGCGTCGTTCAGTCCCGCGGGGTCACGAGCGGCAGGAACAGCTCGTCCACGATCTCGAGGATGCGCCGCTCGGTCACAGGCTTCAGCGTCATCACCAGGTCGTGCCGGATGAGGTCGAACGGCATGGCGAGCGCCGCGGCAGGCACCCTGTCGAGGTCGAGCTCGCCGCGGTCGTGCGCCCGCCGAAAGATCGCGTCGGACAGGCGCGGCTGGTTGCCCAGCATCCGGGCACGCACTTCGCCCGGCGTGAGCCCGGAATCGGCGAGAAGCCCGGCGAACACAGACGTGATGACCGTCGTGAAGCCCAGTCGCCCGTGGTTCATGCCCTTCATGAGGCCGAGCAGATCGCCGCGGAGGCTTCCCGTGTCGGGCACCTGCACGGGGTGCAGTGCGCGGTAGCGCTCGATCGCGGCGAGCACGAGAACGTCTTTTCCCGCCCAGCGACGGTACAGCACGGGCACGCTCGTGCGGGCGCGCGTGGCGACCGACTCCATCGTGAGCTTCGGAAAGCCGACCTCGACGAGCTCCTCCCACGCCGCATCCAGAATCGCCGTCTCGAGCGCCTCGCCCCGTCGGCGAGTGCGCGGTTCGACTGTCATGCGCATCAGTGTAGCGGTCCCGTGTGAAATAAGACTTGCATCCCTTTCTTGTGAGGCGTATCTTCAATAAGAAACGAAAACAAGTCTTAACAGGGAGAACCGCATGTCGAGTAGCAAGATCGATCCGCACGTGCTCAAGACGGCGCTGGTGCTCGCCGTCGGCGTCATGGCCGTCGTCTTCGACACCACGATCGTCAGTGTCGCGCTGCACACGCTCGCGCACGAGCTGGGCACGACGGTCGCCACGATCCAGTGGGTGACCACGGGCTACCTGCTCGCGCTCGGCGTCTCGGTGCCGCTCAGCACCTGGGCCCTCGGGCGATTCGGCGGCAAGCGGGTCTGGATGTTCGCGCTCGCGGTGTTCCTGCTCGGCTCGCTCGGCTCGAGCCTGGCCTGGGATGTCGGCTCACTCATCGGCTGGCGCGTCGTGCAGGGCATCGGCGGAGGACTGATGCTGCCCGTCATGGCCACCCTCGTCTTCCAGGCGGCGAAGGGCAAGGCGCTCGGGCGCACGGCGACCTGGGTGGCGCTGCCCGCCCTGCTCGGCCCGATCCTCGGCCCGCTCATCGGCGGGGCGATCGTCACCAACCTGAGCTGGCGGTTCATGTTCTGGGTCAACGTGCCCTTCTGCGTCGCGGGGCTCATTCTGGCCGGGCTGTACCTCGCGAAGGACGCGGTGCCCGCGACCCGACCGCGGCTGGATGTCTGGGGGCTCGTCTTGCTCGCGCCCGGCATCGCGGCCATCGTGCTCGCGCTGAGCAACGCGGGTGGTGCCGCGGGCTTCAACCAGACCGACGTGATCGTGCCGCTCGTGATCGGCGTCGTGCTCCTGGTGGCCTTCACGCTCTACGCGCTGCGGCGCAGTGAGCCGCTCGTCGACATCCGACTGCTCGCCGTGCGCTCGGTCGGCTCGTCATCGTCGGTGCTGTTCCTCTCGGGCTTCGCGCTGTATGGCGCGATGCTGCTCCTGCCGCTCTACTACATGGAGGTGCGCGGCACGAGCGCGCTCGCGGCCGGGCTCATCCTCGTGCCGCAGGGGATAGGCACCCTCATCAGCCGGCAGATCGCGGGCCCGCTCACCGACAGGCTCGGGGCACGCTCCATTGCTGCCGTCGGCTTCGTCATCGTCGCCGCCGCGACCGTGCCGTTCAGCTTCGTCTCGGCGACGAGCAGCGACTGGTTGCTTGCGCTCTGGCTGCTTGTGCGCGGCATCGGCCTCGGGGCCGTGACGATGCCGGTCATGACCGCCGCCTACGTGGGCTTGCAGCATGAGCAGGTCGCGCACTCGAGCGTGCTCACCCGCATCGCGCAGCAAGTCGGTGGTTCGTTCGGCACGGCCGTGCTCGCAGTCATTCTGCAGTACGCCCTCACCGCGGGCGGGGCCACCGACCTCGTCGGTGCCTTCCACATCGCGTTCTGGTGGGCGACAGGCTTCGCCGTCGTCGCGATGGTGCTCTGCGCCTGGCTTCCGGGACGCAGGCAGGTGGCGGAGGCCGCGGCGGCCGCCGCCGGACCCGCAGCACAGGAGGTCACTCCCGCTCGCGCATAGCCTCAGGCGGTGATCGGCTCCAGGTGAAAGGTCGCCGCGAAGCGATCGAGGAGCGCGGGCTGCCCGGAGAGGATGTGCACCGACTCGCTCGCAATGGCTTCGTGGGCGCTCAGTTCACCCGAGATGAGCGAGCGGATGCCGGGGCCCGTCGCGAAGGCGAGGTCGGCACCGTCGGCCAAGGGGTCCCGGCCCGCAGCGAGACCGAGCGGATGCGGTGCCACGAGGAGTCCCTCGGCCCCCGCGCGGAGGCCGAGAGCCACCTCGCCGATGTGTACCTCGTAGGTGGTCGTCGGAAACGCGGCCGCCGCATCCGCCCGGTACGCGGTTCTGAATGCGATGGTCATCGAATCCGAGGTGACGATGTCGCCCTCAGCGGGCTCGCCCATCGCCTGGAACCCCCAGCGGCCGAGCGCGAGAACGACGTCTTCGAGCCCCCGCCCGTAGTCGGTGAGTGCGTAGGCGAGGCCGTGCGCCATGGGCAGTCGGCGCACGACGCCCGTCTGTTGCAGCTCCTTGAGGCGCGTGCTCAGAATGTTCGTCGGGATGCGCGGCAGTCCCGCCTTGAGATCGCTGTAGCGCCGCGGCCCCACGAGCAGGTCGCGCACGATGAGCAGCGCCCAGCGCTCGCCGATCAGCTCGAGGGCCGTGACGACGCCGCAGTATTGGCCGTAGTTCCTCGCGGCCACCTAGGCGGATGCCCCGCCCTGCTCCGCGAGGTACGCTTCCGGTCCCTGTTCGGCCGCTTTGGGGTCCATCCAGAGGATGCCGAACTCGTTGCCGTCGGGATCTTCGAAGTCGCGCGAGTACATGAAGCCGTAGTCCTGGGGGTCTCGCGGTTCGGTGCCGCCCGCGGCGATCACCTTCTCGAGAAAGGCATCCACCGCCTCCCGGCTCTCGACGCTGAGCGAGGTCTGCGTCTGCGCGAAGGTGCGCGGGTCGGAGAGGGGCTTCGACGTGAAGGTCGCGAAGAACTCGCGCACGAGCACCATGAGGTAGATGTGCTCGTCGATGACGACACAGGCCGCGTTGTCATCGGTGAAATTGGGGTTGATGCTCCAGCCGAGCCCCTCGAAGAACTTCTTGGCGCGCGGGAGGTCGGTGGTGGTCAGGTTGACGAAGATTTCCGTTGACATGACAACTCCTTTGTTGCTGATGGATGGCTGAGGGGGCCGCTCGTGCGGGCCCGCTGCGCCATACTTGCAAAAAACAAGTAACCCTGTCAAGAGCCGGTGACGAGCCTTTTCGCCGCGGTTACCGAGGCCGCGGTGCCGACCCGACGACCCGTGGCAAGGCAGGGCACCGAGCTTGAGCTCCGAAGGTTACCCCGCGGCAGGGAGGTGCTTGCGGAAGGCGTGCTCGCCGATCACCAGCGGGTCGAGCGTTGGGTCGAACTGCGGCTCGTAGCCGGTGGCCAAGTAGAGGCCGACGGCCTCGGGTTGCCGTGGGCCGGTGCTGAGTACGACATCCGCGAACCCGCGCTTGGCCGCCTCCGCCTCGAGCTCGGCCAATACGAGTTTCGCGAGTCCCTGGCCGCGGTGGTCAGGATGCGTCCAGATTCGTTTGATCTCGGCCGTGTGCTCGTCGACGGTCATGAGCGCACCGCCCGAGATGGGTTCGCCGGCACGCAGAAGGAGGAGGAAGGTGCCGTGCGGTGGAGAGAAGATCTCCGCCGGATAGCGGTTCATTTCGGCGGCCGCGCCTCCGCTGAACAGCTCTCGATACCGCTCGTCGTACTCCCTCTCGAGGTCGACCAGCAGGGGCCGGGCGAGCGGGTCGAGCGGGGTGGTGTGCAGGAAGGTATCGCCGGTTCTCATGAGCCTCTCCAGAATAATGTGCGCGCCGACACCTAGGCTGTAGAGGTGCAGTTACATGAGGTTCGAGTACATCGCAGTGACGAAAATCTGGCCAGAGAAGACCAGCTCGCCTGGAAGCTCGCCGAAGTCGCCGCAGACCCGGTCGAGGTGACGGATGAGGTGGCCGAGATGGTCGTGAACCGCATCATCGACAACGCCGCCGTCGCCACCGCGTCGCTGGGCCGCGCGCCGGTGCTCGCCGCGCGCGCGCAGGCCGAGGCGCATCCGGTGTCCACCGGCGGAGCCGGATCCGCCCTGTTCGGCGTCGAGGGACGCCACAGCCCGGAGTGGGCGGCCTGGGCCAACGGGGTCGCCGTGCGCGAGCTCGACTATCACGACACCTTCCTCGCCGCCGAGTATTCGCACCCCGGCGACAACATCCCGCCGATCCTCGCCGTCGCGCAACACCTGGGCGCGAGCGGGCGAGACCTGATTCGCGGCATCGCCACCGGCTACGAGATCCAGATCGACCTGGTCAAGGGCATCAGCCTGCACGCCCACAAGATCGACCACGTCGCGCACCTCGGTCCCTCCGCGTCCGCCGGAATCGGCACCATGCTCGGCCTCGACACGGCCACGATCTTCCAGGCCATCGGCCAGGCCCTGCACGTGACCACGGCCACCCGCCAGTCCCGCAAGGGCGCGATCTCGAGCTGGAAGGCCTATGCGCCTGCCTTCGCGGGCAAGATGGCCGTCGAAGCCGTCGACCGTGCGATGCGCGGGCAGACGAGCCCCACGCCGATCTATGAGGGCGAAGACGGCGTGATCGCCTGGCTGCTGGACGGTCCGAATGCCCGCTACGAGGTTCCGCTGCCCGAGCGCGGCGAGACCAAGCGTGCCATTCTCGACAGCTACACCAAGGAGCACTCCGCCGAGTACCAGGCGCAGGCCTGGATCGACCTCGCGCGCAGGCTCGGTGAGCAGCATCCGGAACTGCGCGACCCCGCGAACGTCACACGCGCCGTGCTGCACTCGAGCCACCACACCCACTTCGTGATCGGCTCAGGGGCGAACGACCCGCAGAAATACGACCCCACTGCGAGCCGCGAGACCCTCGATCACTCGATCCCGTACATCTTCGCCGTCGCCCTGCAGGACGGCGAGTGGCACCACGAGCGCTCCTACGCACCCGAGCGCGCGGCGCGGCCTGACACGGTCGCGCTGTGGCAGAAGGTCACCACGACCGAAGACGCGGAGTGGACGCGCCGCTACCACTCCCTCGATCCGAACGAGAAGGCCTTCGGCGGGAGAGTCGAGATCGAGCTCGCAGACGGCACCCGCATCGTCGACGAGATCGCGGTCGCCGACGCGCATCCGCTCGGAGCCAGGCCCTTCGCGCGCGAGCAGTACGTCGGCAAGTTCAGAACCCTCGCGGATGGCGTGCTCGAGCCGGCAGAGACAGAGCGCTTCCTCGAGGCGGTTCAGCGCCTTCCCGAACTGGGGCCGGCCGAGCTCGCCGAGCTCACCATCACGCCCGCGATCCGCATTGCGGCACCGTCGAAAGGCATCTTCTAGTGCTGTACTCCCAGATCACCCCCGCAACGAAGCGGCAACTGCTGCGCGAGCACCTCGCCACCGGCAAGCTGCTGCGCTACCCAGGCGCCTTCAACCCGCTGAGCGCCAAACTCATCGAAGACAAGGGATTTGAGGGCGTCTACATCTCCGGCGCCGTTATCTCCGCTGACCTCGGCCTGCCCGATATCGGCCTCACGACACTCACCGAGGTCGCCGGCCGCGCCCAGCAGATCAACCGGATGACATCGCTGCCGACCCTCGTCGACGCCGACACCGGTTTCGGAGAGCCGATGAATGTGGCGCGCACCGTTCAGGAGCTCGAGAACGCGGGCGTCACCGGGATCCACATCGAAGACCAGGTGAACCCCAAGCGCTGCGGCCACCTCGACGGAAAGGCCGTGGTCGACGAGGCAACCGCGACCAAGCGCATCCGGGCCGCGGCCGAGGCCAGACGCGACCCGAACCTGCTCATCATGGCCCGCACCGATATCCGGGCGATCGACGGCATGGGCGCCGCGATCGACCGGGCCAAGGCGCTCGTCGACGCCGGGGCCGATGCCCTCTTCCCCGAGGCGATGCGAGATCTGGCGGAGTTCGAGGCGGTACGGGCCGCGGTAGACGTGCCGATCCTCGCGAACATGACCGAGTTCGGCAAGAGCGAGCTGTTCACCACCCAGCAGCTCGAGGGCGTGGGCATCAACATTGTCATCTACCCGGTCACGCTCCTGCGCAGCGCGATGGGGGCCGCCGAGCGTACGCTCGACCTGATCGCATCCGAGGGCACACAGCAGAGCGCGGTGCCCGAGATGCAGACGCGCGCGAGACTCTACGAACTGCTGGACTACGAGGCGTACAACACCTTCGATTCCGGCGTCTTCAACTTCGAGGTACCCAGCGCAAGAGGAGCAGAATGACCGACACAGAAATCCACAAGGGTCTCGCCGGAGTCGTCGTCGACTACACCGCGATCTCCAAGGTGAACCCCGAGAGCAACTCGCTGCTGTATCGCGGCTACCCGGTGCAGGAACTGGCCGAGAAGTGCACCTTCGAGGAGGTGGCCTACCTGCTCTGGCACGGCGATCTCCCCACGGCCGAGCAGCTCGAGGAGTTCGAGAAGCTCGAGCGCTCGCTGCGACCACTCGACGCGCGCACCAAGCGTGTCATCGACGAACTGCCGCTCACCGCGCATCCGATGGATGTCGTGCGCACCGCGGTCAGCGTGCTCGGCGCCACAGACCCCACCCTCACTCAGCCGAACGGCGTCGAGGACCGCACACTCAATGAGGGCCGGGCCGTATACCTGCTCGCGCAACTGCCCAGCATCGTCGCCTACGACCAGCGCCGCCGTCGCGGTGAGCAACTGGTCGAGCCGCGCGACGATCTCGGCTTCTCGGCGAACCTGCTGCACATGACCTTCGGCGAGGTGCCGGATCTCGTCGTCGTGAACGCCTTCGACATCTCGATGATCCTGTACGCAGAACACTCCTTCAACGCGAGCACCTTCACCGCCAGGGTCATCACCTCGACGCTCGCCGACCTGTACTCCGCGGTCACCGGAGCGATCGGCGCACTCAAGGGCCCGCTGCACGGCGGTGCCAACGAGGCCGTCATGCACGCCTTCGACGAGATCGGCTCCGCAGACAAGGCAGGGGCCTGGCTGGATGCCGCTCTCGCCGAGAAGCGCAAGATCATGGGCTTCGGTCACCGGGTCTACAAGAACGGTGACTCTCGCGTGCCGACGATGAAGGCCGCCCTCGACACCCTCGTGGCGGAGCTCGAGCGACCCGATGTGATCGAGCTCTATGAGGCACTCGAAGCGGCGATGGCCGAGCGCAAGGGCATCAAGCCGAACCTCGACTACCCGAGCGGCCCGGTCTACAAGCTCATCGGCTTCGACACCGAGCAGTTCACCCCGCTCTTTGTGGCCAGCCGCATCGTCGGCTGGACCGCGCACATCATGGAGCAGCAGGCATCCAACGCTCTCATCCGACCGCTCTCGGCCTACAACGGCGAGGAAGAAAGGCACATCGCATGACCGTACCCACCGTGCAGCTCAACGACGGCAACACCATCCCGCAGCTCGGCTTCGGCGTGTTCCTCGTCGAACCGGTCGAGGCGGAGCGGATCGTCTCAGAGGCCCTCGAAACCGGCTACCGGCACATCGACACGGCGGCCATCTATCGCAACGAGGAGGGGGTCGGCCGCGCGATTGCGGCATCGGGGATCCCTCGCGACGAACTGTTCGTGACGACCAAGCTCTACAACAGCGACCAGGGCACCCAGTCGGCCTACGACGCGATGCAGCTCAGCCTCGAGAAGCTCGGACTCGAGCGGGTCAACCTGTACCTCATCCACTGGCCGAGCCCGGCGCAGGATCGCTACGTCGAGTCGTGGCGCGCGCTCGAGCAGCTCCGCGACAGGGGCCAGACGGTGAGCATCGGCGTCTCGAACTTCATGGTGCCGCACCTCGAGCGACTTCTCGCCGAGACAGACACGGTGCCGGCGGTCAACCAGATCGAGCTGCACCCGTATCATCAGCAGCCGGAGGTGACCGCATTCGGTGCCGAACACGGCATCGCCACCGAGGCCTGGGGCCCGCTGGGGCAGGGCAAGTACCCGCTGCTCGAGCTCCCAGAGATCACGGCGATCGCGGATGCGCACGGCAAGTCGGCCGCACAGGTCGTGCTGCGCTGGCACCTGCAGCAGGGTCACATCGTGTTCCCCAAGTCGAACCGGCGCGAGCGCATGGTCGAAAACTTCGACCTGTTCGACTTCGAACTGAGTGCGGACGAGCAGGCGTCGATCACGGCGATGGAGCGCGCCGGGCGCGTCGGCGGAGACCCCTTCGAGGTGAAGTAGCGCCACTCACGCGGGTTGAGTAGCGAGGAACGAGCGTATCTAAACCCTGGTAGCCACGAGGTTTCGATACGGCCGCGGGCGGCCTACTCAACCCGCATAGCGTATCGAAACCCTGTGAACGCGACTACTCCACCACGACGCGCTCGCCCCGCGGGAGGCCCAGCACCAGATCGCTGAGCCCGGCCGCGGCGAACGCGGCGTCGAAGCTCGCGCGGTCCTCGGAGAAGTGCTTCCAGCCGTCGGTGTGCACGGCGGCCACCCTGCCCGCTCGCAGCGCCCTGGCCGCGGCCACGGCATCCGGCCCGGTGAGCGTGAGGGGCGCGTCGATCATGGGAACACGGGCGGCGCCGGCGAAGAGAATGGCGAGGGCGACGGGCGCGAAGCGGTCGGCGATCTGCTCGACGAGCGGCACCGACGCGTTGTCGCCGCTCACATAGACCGTCGGTTCGCCCTCCGCCTCGAGCACGAAGCCGATCACGGGCCCGGTGCTCGACTCCACCCCGGGAGGCCCGTGCAGCGCGGGAACAGCCGTGATCGTGGCATCACCGAACTGGTAGCTCTCCCAGGAGTCGAGGCCCACGACGCTTCCGCCGAAGAGGTCGAGACTCGCCTTGCGCGTGCTGAGTGTCAGCACACCGGTCGCGATCAACTCGAGGCCCTCGTAGTCGAGATTGTCGCGGTGCTGGTGGTGACTGAGCAGCACGAGGTCGACGGCGCCGAGGTCCTGCCTGGCGATCGCGGGCCCCTGCGTCTTCTCGAGCTGGGCCCGACCGGGATCCGGCGGGTACACCTGCGGCGCATCGAAGGTGGGATCGGTGACAATCCGCAGGCCGGCCCACTCGAGGAGCACGGTGGGTCCGCCGATGAGGGTGATGGCTGACGTAGACACGCTTCGAGCTTAGCTTTCGAGGCGGCCGTGGTGCTGGGCTCTCGCCCCGCGCGCTCCGGTCGGCGCGGGTAGCGTGGAAGCATGCCCAATCGCCTCGCCGATGCCCTCAGCCCCTACCTGCGATCGCACGCGGACAATCCCGTCGACTGGCGCGAGTGGGGTGCCGAGGCATTCGACGAGGCCGCGCGGCGTGATGTGCCGGTGCTCGTCTCGATCGGCTACTCGACCTGCCACTGGTGTCACGTGATGGCGCGCGAGAGCTTCAGCGACCCCGCGCTTGCGGCGTACCTGAACGAGCACTTCGTGGCGATCAAGGTGGACCGGGAGGAGCATCCGGATGTCGACTCCAGTTACCTCGCGGCCGCCGGTGCCTTCACCGAGAACCTCGGCTGGCCACTCAACGTCTTCGTCACTCCGCGGGGCGGAGCCTTCTTTGCTGGTACGTACTGGCCGCCGGTCGCGCAGGGTGGGCATCCGGCCTTTCGTGAGGTGCTCGAGGCCGTAACGGATGCGTGGACCGACCGTCGAGACGCCGTCGAGGGCGGCGCCGCGCAGCTCGTGCAGGCGCTCTCGTCGCAGCTCGGACGCAGCGGGGGAGACCTGCCGGACGCCGACGCCCTCGGTCGCGTGGTGCGGCAGCTGCTCGACTATGAGGACGGCGTCTTCGGTGGTTTCGGAACGGCGCCCAAGTTTCCGGGCGTGCCGGTGCTGCTGTTTCTGCTCGATCGCGGGTCCCTGGGCGACACCGCAGCACTGCACCTGGCCGAGCGCACCCTTGTGGCCATGGCGGGATCGGCTCTCCGCGACGAGGATGGCGGATTCTTCCGCTACGCGACCAGGCAGGACTGGTCGGAGCCGCACTACGAACGGATGCTGTACGACAACGCCCAGCTGCTGGTGGCCTACACGCGACTGTCGCTACTGTCGGCGGCATCCCGTTCGCTCGCCGAGGAGACCGCCGCAGGCATCGCGGACTTTCTGCTGGGCACCCTGCGGCTGCCCGGCGGCGCCTTCGCCTCCGCGCAGGACTCGGAGAGCATCATCGACGGCGCGCGCGTCGAGGGGCGCTACTACACGCTCGACACCGAGGCCCGTGCCGCACAGGCGCCTCCCGCGCTCGACGACAAGGTTCTCACCGGCTGGAACGGCCTCGCGATTGACGCGCTCGTGTCCGCGGGTTCGGCGCTCGGCCGCAGCGACTGGATCGAGGCGGCGCAAACCGCCGCCGAGTACCTGCTCGCGCACCACCTCGTCGCATCCATCGCCGACCATTCGACCGGGAGCACCTCTGCCGACTCCGAAGCTCCCGGTGCTGCCTCTGCTGCTCCTGCTTACCAAATGCAGGAGTTGCCGACTCTCATCCGGGCCTCCGTCGGCGACAGGCCCTCTGCCGCAAGGGCGACGCTCGAGGACTACGGGATGCTGGCGCGAGCTCTCCTGCATTTGGGCGAAATCACGGGGGAGGTGCGGTACGCCATCGCCGGGCGGGAATTCGTCGACGCGACTCTCGGAGCGGCGGTGGCAGCCGACGCGCCGCTGCCGTTCGCGGTGCCCGGCGGAGCCGACCCGGTGCTCACGCAGCAGGGTCTCGCGATCGACGCCGACCCCTCGGAGGGTGCCTATCCATCCGGTGTAAGCGCCATGGCCGCCGCGGCTCACCGCCTCTACCTCCTCACCGGCGAGGCGCGATACCTCGAGGCCTCGACCGCCGCCGTGCGGCAGTTCGCGCCGCTCGCCGTGACGCAGCCGATCGCGTTCGGTGCGACGCTCGGCCTCGCGTCCGCGCTCACCGCGCCGGCCGGCCAGCTCGTGGTCGTGGGCGGTGACGGCGACTCGGCCATGGCATCCGTGGCTCGTCGCTGGTATCGCGGCGGCAGCGTCTCGCTGCGGTTGACGGATGCCGCTGCCGCGGACTTCGCGAACGCCGGCTTCGACCTGCTGCAGGCTCGCACCGCGCTCGGCTCGGTGCCGACCGCCTACCTCTGCCGCGACTTCGTGTGCAGGCTGCCGCTCACGGCGCCCGCGGACCTCGCACGCGCGCTCGAAGAGAGCGGTTAGGCCCCGAGCACGAGCTCCAATCGCGGGTCCGCCGCCCACTCGTTGAGCGAGCCGTCGTAGACCGCGACGTTGCGATGCCCGAGAAGGGTGAGCGCCAGAGCGACGGCGGAAGCCGTGATGCCGCCGGCGCAGTAGGCCACGATTCGTTCGCCCTCGAGCACGGGCGCGAACTTCTCGCGCAGAGCCGCTTCGCTCAGCAGGGCGTTCGAAACGCGGTCGACGAGGTGCCCGGCGGGAACGCTGACGCTGCCCGGAATGTGCCCGGCGCGCGGGCGGCTCGACACCTCGCCGCTGAACTCCTTCGGCGAGAGTCCGCAGACGAGCGCGGCGTCCACCGTGCCCGCAGCCACCGCCTCGACGTACTCGCGGTCGACCCAGAGCTCGGGTCGGGCCGTCGCGACGAAGCGGGTCTCGGCGATCTCGCGGTGGCCGATCTCGGTGTCGCGCCCCTCGGCGACCCACTTCGTGTAGCCGCCGTCGAGCACCGCGACCCGGTCGTAACCCCAGGAGCGGAACAGCCACCAGATGCGTGATGCCCACTGGCCGAACGCCGAGTCGTAGACGATCACGGTGGTGTCGTTGTCGATGCCCACGGATGCCGCTGCCGCCTCAAAGCGAGCCTGGTCCGGCTTCGTGAACGGAAATTCGCCGTCGGGATCGGAGAAGACCTCGAGGAGGTCGGCGAAGCGGGCATCCGGAATGTGGCCCGTGAGAATGAACTGTTCGTGTCCGCTGACGTGACCGTGATGCGGTGCAGACACCACGTGCACCGTCGCGTCGAGCACGACGAGCTTCTCGGAGCCGAGGTGGTCGGCGAGCCACTGGGTCGACACCACGGGGGAGGTGATGAGCGGGGCGACGGTCGTCATGGTCAGCGCGCGGTCTTGCGGGCGGAGATCACGCCGGTGTCGAAGCCGAGCAGATACAGCCCGCCGTTGAAGCGCGCGTGCTCGATCTTGATGCAGCGGTCCATGACGACGTTGAGGCCCTTGCTCTCCCCGTAGATCGCCGCATCCTGGTTCCAGATGCCGAGCTGCACCCAGATCGTCGGCGCGCCGATGGCCACGACGTCGTCGATGACCGAGGGGATGTCGCTGCCCTTGCGGAACACGTCGACGATGTCGGGCACCTCCGGCAGGGAGGCGAGGTCGGGGTAGGTCTTGTGGCCCAGGATCTCGTCGGCGTTCGGGTTGACGAAGTACACCCGGTAGTTGCTCGACTGCAGCAGGTAGGTGCCCACGAAGTAGCTCGCGCGAGCCGAGTTCGGCGATGCGCCGACGATGGCCACCGACGTGGCGCCCTGCAGGAGTTTCAGTCGCTCCTTGGCGCTCGGGCCCACCCAGGTGCGCTGCGACTTCAGCAGCTTCGCGAGGGGCGAATCGGCGGGCAGTTCGCAGCTCAGGCCGTTGGCCAGTTGCGAGGTCACAGTCTCTGTACTCATCATTTGCCTCCCGTGGCCGCGGCCAACGCCTGGTCGAGGTCGTAGATGATGTCTTCGGGGTCTTCGATGCCCACGCTGATGCGCACGAGGCCGGGCAGCACGCCCGCGTCGACGAGCTGCTGCTCCGTGAGCTGGCCGTGGGTGGTCGAGGCCGGATGGATGACGAGCGTCTTCGCGTCTCCCACGTTGGCGAGGTGGCTGGCCAGGTTCACCGACTCGATGAAGATGCGGCCGGCGTCGCGACCACCCTTCACGCCGAAGCTGAAGATCGAGCCCGGACCCTTCGGCAGGTAGCGCTTGGCCCGCTCGAAGTGTGCGTGCGAGGGCAGGCCGGCCCAGTTGACGAACTCGATCCGCGGGTCGGCCTCGAGCCACTCGGCGACGATGCGGGCGTTCGTGACATGCGCTTCCATGCGGAACGGGAGGGTCTCGACACCCTGTGCGAGCAGGAAGGCCGAGTGCGGTGCGAGCACGGGGCCGATGTCGCGCAGCTGCTCGGCGCGCAGCCGCGTGAGGAACGCGTATTCGCCGAAGTTACCCGACCAGTTGAGGTTGCCATAGGTGTGCACGGGCACGTCGAAGAGCGGGAACTTCTCGCTGTGCCAGGGGAAGCGGCCGCTCTCGACGACGACACCGCCCATCGTGGTGCCGTGGCCACCGAGGAATTTCGTGGCGGAGTGGATGACCACGTCGGCACCCCACTCCATCGGCCGGTTGAGGTACGGCGTCGCGAAGGTCGAGTCGATGATGAGCGGAAGGCCCGCGGCGTGCGCGACCTCGGCGAGACCCTCGAGGTCGGCGATGTCGCCGGAGGGATTGGAGATCGACTCGGCGAAGATCAGCTTGGTCTTGTCGGTGATCGCCGCCGCGTAGTCGGCCGGGTCGGTGCCGGGCACGAAGGTCGTCTCCACACCGAAGCGGCGCAGCGTCACGTCGAGTTGGGTGACCGAGCCACCATAGAGACCCGCGGATGCGACGATGTGGTCGCCCGAACCCACGAGCGACGCGAAGGTGAGGTATTGCGCAGACAGGCCGCTCGAGGTCGCCACGGCACCGAGTCCGCCCTCGAGACTCGCGACGCGCTCCTCGAACGCGGCCACGGTCGGGTTCGCAACCCTGGAATAGATGTTGCCGTACTTCTGCAGGGCGAACCTGGCTGCGGCATCCGCGGTGTCGTCGAAGACGAAGGCGGTGGTCTGGTAGATCGGCAGCGCCCGCGCGCCGGTCACCGCGTCGGGGACGTTGCCCGCGTGGATGGAGCGGGTGCGGAATCCCCACTCCCGGTCGGTGCGACTGGTACTGGTGCGGCTGGTACCGGGGCGGTCGGGGCTCTGGCGCTCTGGGGTGGCGCTGTCTGGATCTGCCATGCGTTCACGCTACCCGAGCGCGGCACGCGGAAGGCTCTGTGTCGCCACGGACGGTAACACAGCGACATCGCCTAGGCGTCGACCCTCTCCCGCTCGTCTGCGACGGGCTCCGCTTCGGGTTTCGCGGTGAGCCTGAGGTAGAGCCAGAGCGAGAGGGCGAGCGCCGTGAAGCAGCCGAGCACGAGCAGCCACACCGGCAGGCTCTGCGCGATCTGCTGCGGTGCGATCGCGGTGGGCAGCACGAGCAAGGCGAACGCGGTTGCCGTGACGAGGAAGAGCGATGCCCAGAGCCACTTGGAGTGCTCCCAGACGTCTTTGCCCTCGAAGAAGGTGAGCGGGAAAAGGCCGAGCAGCATGCCGGTGAGGCCTTCAGCCGTGACCGTCGCGAGAGCATCCTGCACGAGACCGGTCCAGACCGTGGCTTCGCCGTCTCCGATACCGAGCGCGATGAGCGAGTAGCCCAGCCACGCGAGCAGCGCCAGACCGACGATCACGCCGACCTGCACCGCCATCGACCGAGCACGATGACGGATGCCGGCGCTCGCCGCCAGCTCGAGACCGATTGCGAGGCCGATGAGGAAGCCGGGAGAGAACCCGAGCAACCGACCGATGACGACACCGATGATCGCGAAGATGAGTGCGGTCGGCTGGATCGAGATGTCGCTTCCCACGCCCCAGCGCCGACGGATGATCGCGCCGCTGACCTTGGGTGCGATGTAGTACACCACGATGAGCGCGAGCACGATCGAGAGGGTCAGGCGCAGCGAGACGAGGTCGAAGCCGTAGTTCGGATCCGCGAAGCCGAAGATGATGCTCGAGAGCACGATCATGACGATGGATGACGCTGCCGAGCCCCCGGTGACCCGCTTCAGCCAGGCCGTGGCACGTTCCGCCGCGGCCCCGGCGCGCGCCACGAGCGGACCGAAACGGTCGAGGTTCGAGCTCACCGCGCTGTCGAGGACCTCGGTCGGCAGGGCGACGAGCAGCATGATGGCGAGCGCGAGTGCCGCGGCGACCGCGAGCACGGCGGGGTTCTCGAACAGCGTCGCGATGGTCGGCAGCGCGTTGGTGAAGGAGCTCGGGGTCGAGAGCGTGTTGCGCTCCGTCGCGGCCGAGTGGTGCTTCGTCGCACGGGGCGCAGCGCCTCCGGAAGTGTCCGAGACCGCGGTCGTGGCGGCCGCATCCGCGGGAACGATGCGGAGTGCCGCCTCCTGCGGCGACGGCGCCTCACCCATCGGGGTGACCGTCACGACGATGTGGTGGTCGCCCGGCTCGACATCGTCGGGGATGACGATGGTTCTCGTGAAGGAGCCGTCTGCGGGCACGACCATGCTGCCGAGCGGTCGCGGCGTCGAGTGCAGTTCGAAGTTCACGGTGGCGCCGACCGGAAGTCCCGAGCTGCTCAGGGTGACGACGTCGCCGGCGTGCAGCGGCGTGTCTCCGCCGAGGACGTTCAGCACCCAGAAGAACAGGGTAGGAACCGTTGGGGTGACTGTCGCACTGGGCTTCTTCGGCTTGGCGGGAATGGCGGCGACGGACGCTTGGGCCGGGGCGCTGAGCGGGGAGATCGCGTTGTAGAGATTGCTGTGGCTTTCGGGACTCCCGACGACGAGGCCCTGGTCGAGCTGGGAAGCCGTGTAGGAGTGAGTGCCAGGGGCGGATGAGACAGTGCAGCTCCACGCGCCCGCCACGACCGTCTCCTGGCAGACGGGGGTTCCGTCTTCGAATGCGCTCACGATGTCACCGGTGGTACCCGTTCCCGACAGGGTGACTTTCTCGGGTGCGCTGGAGGCAGCGGTGACCGTGGGGGCCTCGGGCACGCGGAAGTAGTCATCCTGGTACGAGGAGTGCTGGCCGTTCACGATCTGCGAGCTATAGACGTTCCAGATGCCCGGGGCGAGATCGCTCAGCGTGCAGACCTGGGTGGTGGGCGCCGACGCGGCCTCTGCAGCGGAGGCAAAGGCAAAGCCGGTAGTGCCTTCGCTGCCACCGCCTTCGCCTTCGTCGCTGCTCGCCCAGCAGCCGGGCTGCGACGTGAAGGTGTTCTCGCCACCCTCACCGGCGGCCAGGTTCACCACGTACACCTCGATGCTCGTGCCCTCGCCGTTCGGGTCTCCCGTGCCGGTGATGGTCACGGCTGCGGGGCTGAAGGCGTAGGTCATCGCGGGCGGAAGCGTCGACTCCTGCGTCGGAGACCCCGATCCGTCTCCGACGGTCATCGGCACGAGCGCGCCGTCGCGGGTATAGAAGGTGTCGGAGGGAGATCCGGGCGTCGAGGCTTCGACCAGCACGCCCGTTGTTCCCGCGGGTACCGCGTTGCTGGGCGTGCAACTCCAGGTGCCGGTGTCGTCGACGACGGCGACCGTGCACAGGGTTCCGTTCTGATCGTTCAGCACCCTGATGCTGCCGCGCGCGGGCCCGCTGCCCGTGAACGTCGCGTCCGGAGGGATGACCGCGCCGCTCTCAGGAGAGCTCAGCGCGGGGCCATCCTCGCCGTAGACGGTGATCGCCGCGCTGGTGGCAGTGGTCGCGCCATCCGTGACGGTGAAGGTGGTGGTGCCGAACGGAACATCGGCGGCGTTCGGGCACGACCACGAGCCCGACGGATCCGCCGTGGTCACGCAGTAGCTGACATCCGCCGTCTCGGGATTGTGTGCCGTGACCGCAATGTTCGCATACGCATCGGCCGTGCCGCGGATGGCGGGGAGGCTCGAGTCATGGAGAGCGGTGTTCGTGGTGCCGCTCGAAGTGAACGGTTCGAGCGTGACGTCGGCGGCATGAGCTGCCTGGGCTCCGCCGAAGACAAAGAGGGACACCAGGGCGAGGGTGGCGACGATGCCACCGGTTGTGCCAATGCGCACGAAAAGTCCAGTGGGTAAGGGCAATGATCGGATGGGGCGTCCGATGGTTGCGAGATTCGGGTGATGCATCGGGTAAAGAATGCGATCGTATGCTACTCCCGATCAGCCCATTTTCGTCAGGATGCTCAGTGTGCGGCCGCTGAGCTTGTCAAAGCTCTCCGGCTCAGATCCAGCTGCGCAGCCAGTAGTGCAGCTCGAGGAACCAGGCCGGCTCCTGCACGGCGGTCCACATCGGGTACCAGAAGGCGCTGAACAGCACGGCGAAACCGAGGAAGATCGCCACGAGCCGGATGCCGCTGAGCCGTCGCCACTCCGGATCGTGGCGCGACCCGAGAATGAGCCCGATCACCATCGTCAGCGCGAGGATCAGGTACGGCTCGAAGGCGATCGTGTAGAACTGGAAGACCGTGCGGTTCAGGTACAGCAGCCACGGCAGGTAGCCGGCGCCGACCCCCGCCAGCACCAGGCCGACGCGCCACTCGCGAAACCGGATGAGTCGGTACAGCAGATACACCGCCGCGGCGACCGCGGCCCACCAGATCAGCGGGTTCGCGATGTCGGTGATCGCCTCGCCGCAGCGGTCGGAGGCACAGCCGTTCTCGCCGAGCTTCGAACCGACGTAGTACATGCTCGTGGGCCGCAGCATGAGCAGCCAGCCGAGCGGGTTTGCGGCGTAGGGGTGGGCCGCGTGCAGCCCCACATTGAAGTCGTAGGCCATCACCTGGTAATGCAAGAAGCTCTGCAGGGAGTGCGGAATCCAGGCGAAGGCGCCCGTGAGTGCGTTGCCGGCAGTGTCGGCCCAGTGCCTGCCGTAGCCGCCATCCGTCACGAACCAGCCGGTCCAGCTCACCAGGTAGGTCACGAGCGCAATCGGGACCGTGAGCAGAAAGCTCGTCGGCCCCTGCTTGAAGACCGTGCCGCTCGCCCACAGGGTAATTCCGGCGCGGCGCCTGGCCACGGCATCCACCGCGAGCGTGTACACGGCGAAAGCGGCGAGAAAGTACAGGCCGTTCCACTTGACCGCGGAGGCGAGGCCGAAGATGAGGCCTGCCGTGATGAGCCAGGGTCGCCACCACAGCGCGGGGCCCCAGTCGGTGTGCAACCCGCGCTCGGTGCGCCGCGCCATCCACAGCGCGAGGCGGCCGGCGCTCTGCTTTCGATCTTTCAGGATCGCCCAGAAACCCAGCAGCGCAAAGAACATCAGGAAGTTGTCGAGCAGGCTCACTCGCGACATGACGATCGCGTTGCCGTCGATCGCCATCAGGCCGCCCGCGATCGTGGCCAGAAGAGTCGACCTGAACAGCTCGCGCGCGATCATCGCGATCAGGAACACCGCGAGGATGCCGACGATCGCGGTGCTGATCCGCCAGCCGACGCTGTTGTCGCCGCCGAACGCGGCCATGCCGAGACCGATCAGCCACTTGCCAAGCGGCGGATGCACGACGTAGCCGCCCACGGACGTGAAGATGTCGACGTGTCCGCTCGCGAAGCTCGCATCGGCCTCGGCGGGCCAGCTGCCCTCGTAGCCGAGGTGAATGAGGCTCCACGCGTCCTTCACATAGAAGGTCTCGTCGAACACCAGTGCTTTCGGATGCCCGAGGTTCCAGAGCCGCAGCACCGCCGCGAGCAGCGTGACCGCGAGTGGTCCGCCCCAGTACCAGAGCCGGAACATTCCGGGGCGCGCGAGCACCCGCCCCCACCACCGGTCGATCCGCAGCATCTCGGTGGTCGAATTTCCTTCGGTGGTCGAGCTTGTCGAGACCTCTTCGCGGAATGACCGTCGCGACGGCGACCCCGCGACAACCTGATCGAACTCATCCTCG
>DATNBR010000082.1:0-8716 GCA_035571875.1 Lacisediminihabitans sp.
ATCGGGTTTCTCGCGCATCGGAATGCGACGACGTTCATCACCACGACCGTGAGTCCGTGGTTCGGGAATGACACGCTCGCCGTGATCGCCTGGGCGCTGATCGCCGCGGCCGCCGCCACCGCAGGCATCGGATGGTTGCGGTCGCGTCGCAGGTTCGGCACCGGCGCACCCTCCGTGGCCCGCAAACCGAGCCTCGTGGTGCTCTCCCTTGTGTGGCTCCTGGCGCCCGCGGCTATCCTCATCGGCGTCAATGCCGTTCATGCCGTCTATTCATCGCGCTACCTCTCTTTCGTCACTCCGTCTGTCGCCCTGCTCATCGGGTGGCTGCTGGCGCGCGTGCATCGCTGGTGGATCGCGGCGGCGGTGCTCGTGATCGTTGCCGTGACCGCCGCCCCGAGCTATCTCGCGCAGCGAACACCGTACGCGGAGAACAACAGCGACTGGGCGGCCGATGCCGCGTTCATCCACGCCCACGCCGCGCACGGCGACGCCATCCTGTTCGACGAGACGACGCGGCCGTCCCGGCGTCCTCGGCTTGCCCTGCGCATGTATCCGGCCGAGTTCGCGGGACTGAAGGATGTCGCACTCAAGTCGCCGTCGTGGGCCACCGATGGCTGGGATGACACGGCCTACCCGCTCGCCGCCGTCTCCTCGAGGCTCGACGGCATCCGCACCGCCTGGCTGATCGAGCTGCGCTGGCCGGGCCACAGGGCGGACAGCTACGACCTCGCCACGCTCTCCCGCCTGGGCTACACGACCGTGCGCCGATATCCGGAGCACAGCGACGTCATCATCGAGCTGAAGCGGTAACTGCCCATCGCGTTGTAGCGTGAGGGCGTGGAGACCAGGTGACCGTCTCGAGACCGCGGCGATGGGGCAGGTGCGCGGCGCCCATCGTGACCGCGTTCGTGCTGCTAGTCGGGCTCACCGCATGCGTTCCTGGCCGCTCGCCCGCGCCATCGGTAGCTGCTTCACCCGCGACGCTGGTTGCCAACGGCCTCGCTGCAACGCCCCCCTTGGGCTGGAACAGCTGGAACCACTTCGGCTGCACGGTGACGGCCGCCGATGTCGAGGCGGCCGCAGATGCTATCGTTCGCGACGGACTGCGCGCCGTCGGCTATCGCTACGTCAACGTCGACGACTGCTGGCAGGCGGCAACCCGGGATGCGCAGGGGCGCCTCAGGGCCGATCCGACCCGGTTCCCCGACGGGATGAAGGCGCTCGGGGACTACATCCACGCCAGGGGCCTCTCCTTCGGCATCTACGCGACCCCGGGCCGCCTGACCTGCGGCGAGCTCTACAACGACTACCCGGGCCGCCTGGGGAGCCTCGGACACGAGGCCGTCGACGCGAAGACCTTTGCCTCCTGGGGTGTGGACTACCTCAAGTACGACTGGTGCAACGCGGATCACGACGGCGTCACCAGACAGGCGGGATTCACGACGATGCGGCAGGCGCTGGATGCCTCCGGGCGCCCGATCGTGTTCAGCATCCATGACAAGCCCGAGACGCCGGTCGTCGCATGGCGCACCTCGGTCGCAAACCTGTGGCGCACGACGCACGACATCCACGACAACTGGCAGTCGATGATCGGCATAGCGAACACGAACGCGGCACTCGCCTCAAGCGCGGGGCCCGGCCACTGGAACGACCCAGACATGCTCGAGATCGGAAACGGTGGGATGACGACTGCCGAGTATCGCACCCAGTTCAGCCTCTGGTGCGAGATGGCGGCCCCGCTCCTGGCCGGCAACGATCTCGGCCGCACCGATGCCGAGACGCTGGGCATCCTGGCCAACGCCGGTGCGATCGCGATCGACCAGGATCCGCTCGGCCGCCAGGCGCGCATACTGTCCGCATCGTCGGTCCGGCTCGTGCTCGTGAGAGACCTCTCGGACGGCTCTGTCGCGATCACGATGACAAATGAGACCGCCCAGCCCATCGACATCTCCGCGGAGCTGTCGGTGACCTCCCTCGGGGCGCAAGCCCGCTACGGCATCACCGATGTGTGGACGGGCACCACCTCGGGTACCGCATCGCGCTTCGTCAGAAGCGTGGCGGCGCACTCGACGGTCATGGTCGTCGTCTCGCGCGGCTAAGCTCACTCCATGGCCTGGACCGCAGATATTCTGCCGAGTCTGACCGGCGTCGCAATCCTCATCCTGGTCGCCACCGGTGTGCTCTTCGCGTACCGCGTTCCCCACCGCTGGGCGCCCGCCCTGGCGATCCTGCGGGGCACCGCGCAGTTGGCCATCATCAGCTTTGTGCTGGCCGGCGTGATCTCGAGCCCGCTCTGGGTCACGGCGGCGCTCCTTGTCATGTATTCGGTCGCCGCATCCACTGCGACGCATCGGATCGGATGGTCGTGGCCGCACGCGGTCATGATGTTCTCCTCGATGGCCCTTGGCATCCTCGTGACGCTCGGAATCATCTTCGCGACGGGAGCCATCGCCTTTTCGCCGCGGTACGCGCTCGCGATCGGGGGCATCGTCATCGGGAACACCATGACGATCGCAACGCTCGCCGGCCGGCGCTTCACCGAGGCGGTGGGGGACCACTGGGATGAGGTCGAGGGCTGGCTCGCCCTGGGCGCGACTCCCCGGCAGTCGACGTTTGAGCTCGCGCGGCACGCGGTCTATTCCGCGCTGATCCCCACGACCGACCAGACCAAGACGACCGGGCTCGTGACGCTCCCCGGCGCGTTCGTCGGAGCGATCTTCGGCGGTGTCTCTCCGCTCGAGGCCGGCCGGTTCCAGATCGTCGTGCTCGCCGCGATCATGGCGGCCGGGTCGATCACGGCCGTCGTCGTGGTGAACTGGATCGCACCGGTCCAACGCAGGCCCGCAGCGCTCACCTGAATCCCAGTCGCCGTGCCCCATCGCTCCTTAGAGTTGTCTTGGGCACGGCGCGAGAGACTCTCGATGTCCGGGCTGTGCGCCCGCAGAGAGGTAGTTGGTGACGCGTGGTCGATTCGATCCCGGGCAATAGCTCTGTCAGTGAAGGCCCGCTTCGTCCGCTGCGCCACGCGCGCGCGGTCATCGTCACGAGCGTCATCGTCATAGTTCTCGTCGTCATCGTGGGGCTGATCGTGGCGCACTCGAGTGGATGGACCTCGCACGAGCTCACCGTGCTGCAGTGGCTGAGTGCGCACCACACGGCCGCCCTCTCTGCCGTCGCCCTCGGCATCGCGTGGCTGTTCAGTCCGCCGATCGCGTCCATCATCACCCTGCTGGGCGGGGTCGCCGTGCTGGCCGTCACGCGTAGCATCCCTCGGGCCGTGACGTTCTGGGTGATGGTGGGAATCTCCTACCTCGGCAGCGAGGTCATCAAACAGCTCGTGCGCCGCGCACGACCGGACTCGAGCACCTTCGCCAACCCGCTGGCCGATGAGCACTCGTTCAGCTTCCCGAGCGGCCACACCTGCTTCGCCGCCGCACTGGGCATCGCCATCATCTTCCTGGCCAGCGACCACCGTGTGCGGCGCGTCATCGCGATCTCCGCCGTCTCGGTCGCCGTCGTGGTCGTGGCCTGGTCGCGCCTCTATCTCGGCGTGCATTACCCAACGGATGTCCTCGCGTCGATGGTCTACACGCTCGCGGCAAGCGCGCTCGTCCTCGCGCTCTGGCTGGGCTTCCTCCTGCCATGGCTGCGCACGGCGGCGGGATCCGCGAGGCTGCGTCGCAAAGGAACCGTCTAGAGCGCGATCCGCTCCGCGTCCATCCGCGCGGTACACCCTTGGAAAATTCTTGGAACGCGTGGGCAAGAGTTATTCCCGAAGACGTGCATGAACACGAGGTGCTGCACGTGAGGGGGTGTCTGATGGACTGGGCCTGGGCTTCCGGTATCGGGGTGGTCGTACTCGGGGCGCTCACTGTCGTGTCCTGGTTCGCGGTGCAGCTGTTGGGCGAGGTCGATGCCGAGACGACCGACCTCGCGGACAGCTGACACCCACACCCTTCCCGGGAAGTTCTTCAGCGAGGGTGGGTTCGAGGCAACGACAGGCCGATCTCGGTACCGTCCGCTGAACTTCGCACAACCGTGACCGAACCACCGTTGCGAGTGGCCATGTCGCGAACGAGCGACAGACCGATTCCGAAACCGGTTCTGGTGGCAACGGCCTCGTCTCCGGCATCCCTGGCGTGTGCGAAGCGGTCGAAGATCCGGTCGGGGGAGATTCCCTGGATTCCGGGCCCGTGATCCCGCACCGTCACCATGATCGTGGATCGCGTCGCGCTCACTCCGACGACGACCTCTGAACCCTTCGGCGCAAATTGAAGCGCGTTGTCGAGCAGTGCGACGAGGCAGCGGTGCATGCTCGTCTCCGGCATGAGGGTCCAGAGGGGTGCCGGGTCGTTGACGATGATCCTGACGGAGGTGTCGTCTGCAATGAGCTGCATCGACTTGACGACCACCGCGATGGCCGGGCCGAGCGGTGTCGGGGATGCGTGATGCTCGTGTCCGTCGCCCGTTTCCGCTGCGAGCAACAGGTCGTTGACTATGTCGACCAGGGACTTCGCGTCATCCCGGAGCTGCGCGACGATTGCTGCAGAGGGGTCGTCGGGCGTGAGTCCGCGCTGGAGCACCTGGAGACGCGCATCGAGCACGGTGAGGGGCGTGCGCAGCTCGTGGCTGGCATCCGCCACAAAGGTGCGCTGCATACGCAGTGCGGTCCCGAGAGGCTTCACGGCCCGCCGCGTCACGAACCAACTGAGAAGGCCTGCCAGCACGATGAGAATGCCGCCGGTGATAACGGTGCCGCGCAGTACGTATCCCGCGCTCACGTCGAGGTTGTCCGGGTCGGGGATGAGTTCGAAGAGTTCTCCCGGTTTGACCTGGGTGACGATGAACAGGTACATCGGCGTGACGACGGCCACGACGACAACCGCACAGGCGACGGCGATCTGGACGCCTACCCTGCGCGACGCGCGTCGCAGCGCGCGCGTGTCGCTGTCCACGATACGTGCTCCTCTGCGACGCTCGTTCACGGGTTCCCCAGGCGATAGCCCTGGCCGCGGACGGTGAGGATGAGGTCGATGTCCGTCTTACGCCTGAGATAGTGCACATAGGTGTCCACCGTGCCGGGCTGGTCGCCCGGGCTGAAGGCCGAGCGGAGGATCTGCTGGCGGGTGAAGGTTTGCCGGGGACTCTCCGCGAGCATCCGCAGGAGCGCTGTCTCCCGGGTGGTGAGGAGAACGCGGCCGTCGTACGGGGAGTAGATGGTGCGGCTCTCGGGATAGAACTCCCAGGAGCCGACCCGGATCATCGCGCCCTCACCCGTGAAGGTGCGCCTGAGCGCACGCAGGCGAGCCAGGAGCTCGTCGAATTCGAAGGGTTTGACGAGATAGTCGTTCGCTCCGACATCGAGGCCGCGCACCTTGTCTGCTACGGTTCCGAGGGCCGTGAGGATCAGCATCGGAGTGGTGATCCGTTTGCGGCGGAGCGTCTCGACGACAGCGATGCCGTCGAGAGACGGCAGCCGGCGGTCGATCACCATGATGTCGAAGTCTCCGCTCAGCCCCGCGGTCACGGCCCTGCTGCCATCGGTCTCGAGAGAGACGGTGTAGGTCTCGGAGAGCACCTGCACAATCAGGGGTCCGAGCTGGGGGTCGTCTTCGACGAGGAGCAGGCGCGGTCGCTCAGGGGGAGTACCGACTCGCATGCGCAGCTCCGCAGTGCTCGGGGAGAACGAACCTTCTGTTCCCTCCAATCTAGCGGGCACCCACAGCTCACACGAGCACGGACGCCGCGGTCGCGTCGTAAAACTCCCCGGTCGCGGCCTCGTTGTAGCGCTTCACGTCGAGTGAACACGGCGGCACGCCGCCGGCGAGAAAGTCGCGCATTCCCTGGGCCAGTGCCGTGTCGTCCTGTGCCACGACGTGGATGTCATCGCTCGGGAGTGCGTCGCGCACCGAATCGAAGTCCACGGATACGATCGGCAGGCCCATGATCGCGGCTTCGAGGATCACCATGGGCTGGCCCTCGTAGTTACTGGAGAGGACGAAGCAGTCGCACGCCGCAACGATGGCGAACGGATTGGCGTACGGCCCGACGAGAAAGGCGACCCCGCCGAGTCCGAGTTCGTCTTTCAGCGCCTCCAGTTCGGCGCGGAGCGGTCCGTAGCCCACGAGGAGCAGCTTGGCGTTCGGGTTGTCGAGGTGCACCGCACGGAACGCGCGCAGGAGGCGTTCCTGGTTCTTCTCCGGCGAGAACCTGCCGACGGTGACGAACCACACGAGTTCGTCGTCGGTGGCGAGGGATTCCGCCCATTCGGGCGCGAGGATGTCGCCGGTGTCCGGGTCGACCGGGTGCTGAGCGAGCTCGCGAACATCCTGCCTCATGCCTTCGACCACCCGATCGCCGTCGACGAGGTTGCGCGCCGCCACGAACTGCTCGGCGCGCAGTCCGCACAGGGACATCAGCGAGGCGCGGTTCACGAGGTTGAGGCTGGGGGAGACCGACACGAGCGAGTCGAACGCGCCGTACAGGGCGAAGACCGCGCGAAGTCCCACGCGCATCCGTCGTCGCCCGCGGATGACCCGGTCGGCCTCGGCGAGCATGTCATTGTGCAGCCAGATGGCCCTGTGTGCCTCGGGCGAATGGAGCAGCAGCCTCGCCCAGAACGGGCTGTATCCGCTGAAATCGATGACGGAGTCGAAGCGACTCTGGCCGAAGCACCGTCGCCACTCGTCATCCCAGAATTCGTGCTGTGGCTCGCTGACCGTGCCGAGGTAGGGCTCGCGGTGCAGGTCGGCCCACTTGCGCCGAAGGTGAAGGAGCTTGCTGCCGTTCATCCCCGCCACGCGGTGGAACTGACGGACCCGGGGATCGATCCTGGCCTGGTTCGCCTTCTGTTGTGCGCCACGCGGGCGGGTGATGACCACGGAAACGTCATAGCGCTCGTGGTCGATGCCGCCCAGCAGGTTGAGTGCGGCAGAGGTGATCCCGTTGGACCGCATGCCGCCGAGATGCAGCAGCATCGGGATGCGCGAGTCGTCGGAGATCGACAGCACGGTACCGCTCGTGGCGTTTCCCCGGAAGACGATATCGACCACTCGCTCGGCAGCCCGTCCATCTTCCTGGGCGACGAATCGCTCGTTCCAGTCGCGATAGTTGGCGTCGCGTGCCGATTGCGGCGTCTGATCACTGCCGGCGGTTGTCACCGCGGCCGCGAGCTCGTCCAGGGTGGCGCAGCTGGCGCCGGGAAGCTCCTGCGCCGCCAGGTAGGTGCCGCGTGTGTCGGAGTACGCGCTCGCGTCCGGCGTGTAGAAGACGATGGGGCGATCGGATGCCAGGAAGTCGAAGAAGATCGACGAGTAGTCGGTGATGAGGATGTCGCTCAGGCCGAGGACGGTGTTGGTGGGGATATCGTTCGGAACCAGGACCCGAGCGAGCGCCGGATTCGTCGCCGCGAACCGGTGCACCACCTGGTGCGTCTTGAGCAGCACGACGTACTCGTCCCGGCCCAGGCGCGCCTGCAGTCCCTGCACGGTCTCGAAGAGTTCCCTGGCATCGTCTTCCGGAGACGAGAACGAGCCACCCTTCCAGGTCGGCGCATACAAGACGATTCGCCTGCCGCGAAGGTCGAGACCCGCGGTCTCGAGTCGTCGACGTCCCGCCGTGACGGCGCGCTCATCCAGAAACTGGTGGTCGACACGGGGATATCCGGCCTCGATGATCTTCCCCGCGTAGATTCCCCGAAGCCTGTACGAGTTCTCATACATTTGCTGGGTCATATAGGGGTTCTGGGAGAGCAGGAAGTCGGCCGAAACGAAGTTTCTCAGCGTGTTGGCCGAACCCATCGCCCCGTTCGGCATGTCATAGCCCATGCGCTTGAGCGGAGTGCCGTGCCAGGTGTTGAGATAGACCTGATCGGGCCGCTTGCTGAACTCGGGCGGAAACGTCGCGTTGTTGACCAGGTAGTTGCTGGTTGCGAGCGCGCGAAAGTACCCGTACGACCTGTGTTTCACGAAGCGCACTCGTGGGTCGTCGGCGAACTCGGCCTGTATCTCCTCGTGCTGGTGGCGGCTGTTCAACACCCAGGTGTGGGTGAGGTCCGCCATATCGGCACTTCGGAGGAGCTCGCGAAAGATCGCCTCGGGGTTGTCCAGCGCACCATTCCCCTCGAACGATTCATACAGAACGGTTCGGGCGCGAACCGGGCCTCTTTGAGAGATGGCTCGCAGCTCGGCCGCGAACGCACGTCTTAAGAGCCGAACCAGGTTTTTTGCTCGCCTGACGGCACTGCGCACGGTGTATTCCTCCCCAATCGGCGATCATCATCGCCTCGGGGGAGTTTTTCCCGAACGGTCTAAGAAATCGCTAAGAATTCCAAGCGAACTCTGAGAACCCGGGAGTGCTGCAGGCGCGCTCGGATCAGTGAGGCATAGAAAGCGGCGCCAGGATGTTCTAAGCTGTAGGGCTGCGTCCGATGGACTGCAGCGGTGACAACTCAACAGCGTGCGGTGGTGACCTCCCTTTCACGAGGGCGCATGGGGATGATCGGTTTCGACATTGCCTGAGCAACTGTGAGAAGCGGGTCGAGGAGGCAGGCTTATCTCGTAAACGATGTCTGCACAATATAAGTGCCAATTCAAAGCGCACTGACTTCGCTCTTGCTGCCTAAGCAAAAGCACTAAATGAAGTCCGTCAGTCCGGGAATGCTCTCTACCCGGGTTCTGGCGTTATCTAGAGAGATTGCTTCGTAGTTACGCCCGAG
>DATNBR010000083.1:0-41368 GCA_035571875.1 Lacisediminihabitans sp.
TGGCTCGGCGCCCGTCGTTCAGCCCCTGTGATAGAGTTAATTCTCGTGCCGCGGGGTGGAGCAGTTCGGTAGCTCGCTGGGCTCATAACCCAGAGGTCGTTGGTTCAAATCCAGCCCCCGCAACCACAGCAAGGCAGCAAAGGCCCGGAATCTCCAAGATTCCGGGCCTTTGTTCGTGGCGGGGTTCTCGTGGCGGCGGCGCTTAGCGCGGCCGCTCGGCCGTGATGCAGGTGGTGCTCAGCCACGGGCCACTCCACCAGCCGCGCCATCCGAGGTTCGAGGCCGCCACCGTGAGACCGGCCGAGCGCAGATCCTCCGCGTATTCCGGGGTGCGGCCGATGTCGGCGATGAGGATGCGGCCGCCCGGAGCGAGCACTCGCACGGCTTCGGTGATCGCGCTGCGCCGTCCCGTTCGGCTCGGAATGTTGTGGATGGCAAGGCTTGCGGTCACGAGGTCAAACGACCCAGCTGGGTAGGGCAGGTGCGACATGTCGCCGGTATCAAAGCGCACGCGGTCGTCCACCCCGTTCAGCCGTGCGTTCGTCTCCGCCGCATCAGGGCTGTTGCCCGACTGGTCGACTGAGCGCCACAGGTCGATGCCCACGACCGTCGCCGTGGGAAAGTGCAGCGCGGTCATGATGGAGACCATGCCGCGCCCGCATCCGAGGTCGAGGGCGGTCGCACCCTGGGGGAGTTCGACGGCGTCGAGAAGGCGCTGCCAGAGAGCAAACTTGCCCCGCAGGGATGCGTACCAATAGAGGGCAGCGCCCGCCGCGAAGACGACGGTGCCCACGACGAGCAGCGCTACCACCCACCACCAGACGTGCCACGCGAGCGGCGCCACGATGGCGAAGGTGCCGTAGAGCACGAAGAAGAAGACCCACAGCCAGGGCACCCACGGGGCATCGATTCCGTACACGCCGCGCGGCCTACTGCTCTCAGTCACCGGTCCAACCCCTTACTATAGTTTTAGTAAAGGTAGCGCGGGAGGGGTTGTGATGTCTAGACAGTCGACGCGGATCATGGTGCTCGGAATCGTCGCCTACCGGCAACCGATCAGCGGCTACGGGATCGAGAAGACGCTGGCCGAGTGGGCGGTGGATCGGTGGACGACCATCGCCCCGGCATCCGTGTACCAGCAATTGCGCACTCTGGGGCGAAGCGGCCTTATCGAGCCCGTCGCTGGCTCGACCACGCGAGCAGCCGAATTCCGGTGCACGTCCGCGGGTCGCGACGAACTGCACCGACTGCTTCTCGACCTACTGGAGGAGCGTGATGTGCGACCGCTCAGCCTCATCCCGCTGCTGCATTTCACGCCGAGCCTCAGCACCGCCGAGCTGGAGCACGGGCTGACCGCGCGAGTCGCGGCGATCGATGCGGCGCTGGCGGCCTCCGACGCGATGCTGGCTCGCTCTGGCGAGCTTGCCGCCTCGCATGTCATGGAGATCTTCCGACTCACCCTGCACGGACTGCGAGCCGACAGGGACTGGTGCCGGTCGTTCCTCCATCGGCTTGCCGATACCGATGCCGATGCATGGGTCGTCGAGACGACGAAAGGCCCGGAATCCCCATGATTCCGGGCCTTTCGCGCTGGTGCGCCTCGCTGCTAGCGGGTGACCGTCGCAATCGAGGCGGTGCCGAGCGCGGCGTGCTGTCGCAGAGCGTTGAGCTCGCTGCTGATGCGAGTGACGTCCCGGTTCTCGGGGTCGTTCGTGCGAATGAGGCCGCGCAGGGCGGTCTGAGCCTGGCGATAGGGCGAGCGAGTCGAGTGGCGCTGCTTCCACATACTGAACGTTTGCATAGTTCAATGTTCGGTCTCCAGAAGCATTAGCACAAGCGACGCTTTCTTACTCGTTGTTTAGTATTGCTATATAATCGCCAGATGCTCGACGTCCAACGATTACGCGTCCTCCGCTCCGTGGTTGCGAGTGGTTCGATCCAGGCCGCGGCGCGGCATCTGGGCTTCACTCCCTCGGCTGTCAGCCAACAGGTCGCGACCCTTCAGAAGGAGACCGGTCTGGTGCTCATCGAGCGATCGGGGCGCGGCATCGTGCCCACCGTGGCGGGGCGGGCGCTCGTTGCCGAGAGCGACGACGTCATCGCGAGCCTGACCAGGCTCGACACGGTCGTCTCCGATCTTCGCGAGCGCAGGACCGCCCGGCTGACCGTCGGGTATTTCGCCTCGGCCGGGGCCGCGTGGATGCCGCGGGTCGCCAAGACGCTGACGGACGAGTTCCCCGAGCTCGTGCTCGAACTCGTGCTGAGCGAGGTCGCCGATGGCACGGCGTCGTTGAACCTCGACATCGACCTTGTCAACGGATTCCAGCAAGACGAACACGAGCCGCCCGCGGGATACCATCGCAGGCACCTCACGGACGACCCGTACGTCGTGCTCGTCCATCCCGAGCATCCGTTTGCCGGGCGGGAGGTGATTCCGCTCGCCGAGCTGAGCGGCGAAGAGTGGGTGGACAACGAGCTGGCTGACCGGCCGGGCAGGCGCATCCTGATCGCAGCCTGCAGGGCCGCCGGATTCACACCACTCTTCGTCGTCCAGGCCCAGGAGCACTACACGGCGATGGCCTTCGTCGCCGCCGGTGTCGGCATCACCGCGCTTCCCCAACTCGCCGCCCTCGAGGCCCCGAGAAACGTGCGAGCTATCCGACTCAGCGATCCGGAGCCTGTTCGGCGAATCTCACTGCTCGTCAAGGAGTCGCTCGCAGGCAACCCCGTCGCCGAACGCGCGGTGCAGTTGCTCACCGAGTACACGGAGCTCGCCGGATAAAGTTGCGAGTGTCCGCAACGCGAGGGAGAGCTGTGACCGAGAAGCGCTATGTCGCCGCGATCGACCAGGGAACAACCTCGACGAGGTGCATCGTGTTCGATCACGGCGGCGCCATCGTCTCCGTGGCGCAGGAGGAGCACCGGCAGTACTTTCCGAAGCCGGGCTGGGTCGAGCACGACGCCGCCGAGATCTGGTCGAAGGTGCAGCAGGTCACCAAGGACGCGCTGAACGGTGCCGGCATCGAGCCGGCCGAACTCGCCGCCATCGGCATCACCAATCAGCGCGAGACCACGGTGCTCTGGGACCGGGCCACTGGGGAGCCGGTGTACAACGCCATCGTCTGGCAGGACACCCGCACCGACGCCCTCGTGCAGAAACTCGGCGGGGTCGTTGGCCCGGCCAGGTTCACTGAGCGCACCGGTCTTCCCCTCGCCACCTACTTCGCCGGCCCCAAGCTGCTCTGGATGCTCGACAATGTCGACGGTCTGCGCGCCAGGGCCGAGGCGGGGGAGTTGCTCTTCGGCACCATCGACAGCTGGCTCATCTGGAACCTGACCGGTGGCGTGGATGGCGGCCGTCACGTCACCGACGTCACGAACGCCAGTCGCACCCTGCTGATGAACCTGCGCGAGCTCGCCTGGGATGAGACCATCCTCGACCGCATGGCCATTCCCAGGTCGGTGCTGCCGGAGATCGTGTCATCGTCGGAGGTCTACGGCACCGCGACCGGATTCCTCGAGGGCGTGCCCGTCGCGGCCGCGCTCGGTGACCAGCACGCGGCGCTGTTCGGCCAGACCGCGTTCGACAAGGGCGACGTGAAGAGCACCTACGGCACCGGCAGTTTCCTGCTGCTCAACACGGGGGAGGAGCCGGTGCAGTCGCGGCACGGCCTGATCGGCACTGTCGGCTACCGCATCGGCACCGAGCCCGCCGTCTACGCGCTCGAGGGCTCCATCGCGGTCACCGGCGCGCTCGTGCAGTGGCTGCGAGATCAGCTCGGCCTCGTCTCGACGGCGAGCGAGATCGAGGCGCTCGCCGCATCCGTCGACGACAACGGTGGCTGCTACTTCGTGCCGGCATTCTCCGGCCTCTTCGCTCCCTATTGGCGCAGCGACGCTCGCGGCGTGATCGCTGGGCTCACCGGCTATGTCACCAAGGCGCACATCGCGCGGGCGGTGCTCGAGGCATCCGTCTGGCAGACGCGCGAGGTCGTGGACGCGATGTGTGCCGACACCGGCATCGAGCTCACAGAGCTCAAGGTCGACGGCGGCATGACGGCGAACGCCCTGCTCATGCAGCTGCTCGCGGATGCGCTCGACGTGACCGTCGTGCTGCCCGAGGTCGCCGAGACCACCTGCCTCGGTGCCGCCTACGCGGCCGGCCTCGCCGTGGGCTTCTGGCCCGACCTCGACAGCCTCCGTGCGAACTGGTCGCGCAAGGCCGAGTGGACGCCGGGGATCGACCCCGCTCGCCGCGAGCGCGAGTACCACTTCTGGAAGAAGGCGGTGCAGCGCACCCTCGACTGGGTCGAGGACTGAGCTAGTGCCGGCTCGGCTCGTGCAGCGGCAGGCCGGTGAGCTCGCGCAGTTGCTCGAGGGTCGTGTCGCCGAAGAGTTCGCGCACGCTCGCGCCGTTCTCGCCGAGGTCGAAGACCGCGTAGTCGGTGTACACGACGGTGACGCACTTCAGACCGGTGAGCGGATACGTGCACTCCTCGACGAGCTTGCACTCGCCATCGCGCGTGAACAGTTCCATGAGCACAAAGACCTCCCGCGCGCCGATCGCGAGGTCCATCGCGCCGCCGACCGCGGGAATCGCATCCTCGGCGCCCGTGTGCCAGTTGGCCAGGTCACCGGATGTCGACACCTGAAACGCGCCGAGCACGCAGATGTCGAGGTGGCCGCCCCGCATCATCCCGAAGGAGTCCGCGTGGTGGAAGTAGCTCGCGCCCGGAAGCTCGGTCACCGGGATCTTGCCCGCGTTGAGCAGGTCCGGGTCGATCTCGTCGCCCACGGCGGCCGGACCCATGCCGAGCATGCCGTTCTCGGTGTGCAGGATGATCTCGCGGTCGCTCGGCAGGTAGTCCGAGACCTTCGTGGGCAGGCCGATGCCGAGGTTGACGTAGGCGCCCTCCGGGATGTCCTGAGCGACGCGGCGGGCCATGTCATCGCGGCTCAGCGGTCCACGCGCTGGGGCTGTCGTCGAGTCGGTCATCACTGGCCCTCCGTCGCTCGTGCTGCTTGTCCGCCGACCTCGACCACCCGCTGCACGAAGATGCCCGGAGTGACCACCGCTTCCGGATCGAGTTCGCCCACTTCGACGATGCTGTTCACCTGGGCGATCGCCGTGGTCGCGGCGCTGGCCATGAGCGGGCCGAAGTTTCGTGCGGTCTTGCGGTACACGAGGTTGCCGAGTCGGTCGCCGCGGTGGGCCTTGATGAGGGCGAAGTCTGCCAGCAGGGGATCCTCGAGCACGTAGTCTCGCCCGTTGATCTTGCGGGTCTCCTTGCCGTCGGCGAGGAGGGTGCCGAAACCGGTCGGCGTGAAGAAGCCGCCAACGCCCGCCCCGCCCGCGCGAATGCGCTCTGCGAGCGTGCCCTGCGGCACGAGTTCGAGTTCGATCTTGCCCGAGCGGTAAAGCGAGTCGAAGACCTGCGAGTCGACCTGGCGGGGGAAGGAGCAGATGATCTTGCGCACGCGGCCGGCGTTGAGCAGCGCAGCGAGCCCCGTGGTGCCGTTGCCCGCGTTGTTGTTGACGACGGTGAGGTCACTCGCCCCCTGGTCGAGCAGGGCATCGATGAGTTCGACGGGCTGGCCCGCCGTGCCGAAGCCGCCGATCATCACGGAGGCGCCGTCGTGGATGTCGCGCACAGCCTCTGCCGTGCTCTCTGCGATCTTGGAGATCATCGCGCGCTCCTGACGATGTGGACTCACTGCGTTGTGTGCGCATAGTGAACGGTTGTACTCATTACGAACGTAGCACCTGTGCGGTGACCCTGCAATCCGCTGGGGTAGACCGGGCAGAGGTCAGTGCACGCCGCCGAGCCGCGAGGTCTCGCGTGAGAACGGGCGCGAGGCCGTGAGGTCGTGACTGATGTCCGCCGCGGCGGCAAGGAGCGGAGGCAGCAGATTCTCCTGAATCGACTCCGCGGTATGGCTGCTCGCCGTGGTCGACACATTGATGGCCGCGAGCGCGCTGCCGTCGGACTGGCGCACGGGCGCCGCGATGGAGCGCAGCCCGTTCTCCAGTTCCTGGTCGACCATCGCCCAACCCTGCTCGCGCACCCTGGTGAGCTCTTTTTCGAGCGCCGCGCGGGAGCCGATCGTGTGCGAGGTGCGGCTCTCGTAGTCGATCGCGGCGAGGTGTTCGTCGAGCTCAGCGGCCGGCAGCGACGCGAGCAGTACACGCCCCATTGACGTCGCAAACGCCGGAAATCGTGTGCCGATGTTGATACGCACTGACATGATGCGCCGGGTGGGAACGCGGGCGACATACACGATGTCGGTTCCGTCGAGCACGGATGCCGAGGTCGACTCGTGGATCGCCGCCGCGAGCTGCTCGAGATGCGGCTGCGCGATCTCGGGCAGCGACAGCGCCGAGAGGTAGCTGAATCCGAGTTCGAGCACGCGAGCGGTCAGGGAGAACATCCTGCCGTCGGTCTTCACGTAGCCGAGTTCGACGAGGGTGAGCAGGAACCGCCTGCTGGTGGCCCTGGTGAGCCCGGTGCGCCTCGCGAGATCGCTGAGCGTCATCTCCGGGTGATCGCCGTCGAACGCGCGGATCACGCTGAGACCGCGAGCGAGCGACTGCACATACTGGCCGCTCGGATCGGGCGTCTCGTTCGAGGTCTCGCTGAGTGTCATGCGACTATCATCCTCGACCGTGACTCGAGCTTCTCGAGGCTCGCGCTTATCGTTCAAGCACGATCGCGAGGCCCTGGCCCACGCCGATGCAGATCGCCGCCACTCCGACGCCTCCGCCGCGACGCTTGAGCTCGTGCGCGACGTGACCTACGATGCGGGCTCCCGATGCGCCGAGCGGATGCCCGATCGCGATCGCGCCGCCGTGAATGTTGACCTTCGCCGGGTCGAGGTCGGGCCACAACTGCAGGCAGGCGAGGCTCTGCGAGGCGAAGGCCTCGTTGAGTTCGACGACGTCGACATCCGCCCAGGTCTTGCCCGCCCTGGCGAGCGCACGATTGGCGGCCTCGACCGGTGCGATGCCGAAGACGTCGGGATCGATGCCGGCAACGCCGCGCGAGACGATGCGCGCGAGGGGTTCGGACCCGACCGGAGCATTCTCCGAGCCGATGATGAGCGCGCCGGCTCCGTCGTTGAGCGGGGAGGAGTTGCCCGCGGTGACCGAGCCGTTCTCGCGAAAGGCGGGCTTCAGCCCCGCGAGCGCCTCGAGGGAGGAGTCGGCTCTGATGCCCTCGTCCCTCGTGAGCGTCGTACCCGGCACCTGCACGACTTCGCCGTCGTAGATGCCCGCGTTCCAGGCTGCATCCGCCTTGAGGTGGCTCGCGAGCGCGAACTCGTCTTGAGCCTCGCGGGAGATGTCGTAGCGATCGGCGAGGATCTCCGCGGTCTCACCGAGGGGCACGGTCCACTGGCCGGGCATCTTCGGATTGACCATGCGCCATCCGAGGGTCGTCGAATGCAGCGTCTCGTGCCCGCTCGGAAATCCGCGCGCGGGCTTCAGTAGCACCCACGGGGCACGGCTCATCGACTCGACGCCGCCCGCGATCATGAGCTCGGCGTCGCCCGTCTCGATGGCGCGGCTCGCCTGGATCACGGCCTCGACGCCCGAGCCGCACAGGCGGTTGACGGTCACTCCGGGCACGGAGGTGGGGAATCCCGCGAGCAGGGCGGCCATCCTGGCCACGTTGCGATTGTCTTCGCCCGCGGCGTTCGCGTCGCCGAGGATCACGTCATCGATCGCCGCAGTGTCGAACCCCGGATGCCGCGCCACGACCTCCGAGAGCACGAACGCGGCGAGGTCGTCGGGTCGCACCCCGCTGAGGGCCTTGCCGTAGCGGCCGAAGGGGGTGCGGACGGCATCGTAGACGAAACTGGCGGTCATGAGCTTCCCTAGATCTTTGCGGAGAGGGTGCCGATCACGCAGACAGAGTGTGCGCAGAGTGAACTTGTGTTCTAATGATGAGCGTATCATCGAGGACTTAGCCCGGCAACGCCGCTCGGGCAGGCAGAGAAGGATGGCGCCGTGACAGCACGAACCAGCATCTCCACCCGGATCGCGATCGTGGGGGGCGGCCCTGCCGGACTTCTCCTCTCGCACCTGCTTCGACGCTCCGGCATCGAGAACGTCGTGCTGGAGCTTCGGGATCGGGAGTACGCGATCCAGCGTGTGCGAGCTGGTGTGCTCGAGAACGACGCGGCACAACTGCTCACTGACGTGGGGCTCGGGGAACGACTGCACCGCGAGGGGGAGCGTCACGACGGCATCTACCTGCAGTACGCCGGCCAGCGCCATCACGTGCCGTTCCGTGAGCTCGTCGGCCGCTCGGTGTGGCTCTACAGCCAGCAGGAGGTCGTGAAGGATCTCATCGAGGCGCATGATGAGGCGGGAACGCCGCCGCGCTACGGCGTGAGCGACATCGAACTCGCTGGCCTCGAGGGAGACGGACCGGCGACCGTGCGGTTCAGCCATGAGGGCGAGGAGTTCGAGCTCAGCGCAGACTTCGTCGTGGGCGCCGATGGAGCGCACGGAGTGTGCAGGCCGAGCATCCCGGAGTCGGCCAAGAAGACCTACGAGCGCGAATACCCCTTCGGCTGGCTCGGCATCCTCGCCCACGTCGCACCTTCGACGGATGAGCTGATCTACTCGCTCCACGAGCGCGGCTTCGCGATGCACAGCATGCGATCGCACACGGTGAGCCGCCTCTACCTACAGGTCGACCCGCACGACGACGTGGCGAATTGGCCGGACGAACGCATCTGGGAAGAGCTCGACATCCGACTCGGAACCGAAGGCTGGACCCTGCACCACGGTGAGATCTTCGACAAGAGCATCACGCCCATGCGCAGCTTCGTGAGCGATCCGATGCGGTTCGGCAAGCTCTTTCTCGCGGGCGACTCCGCGCACATCGTGCCGCCGACCGGCGCCAAGGGGCTGAACCTCGCGCTCGCCGACGCGAGTTACCTCCACGATGTGCTCGTCGCCTGGTATCGCGATGGCGACGGCGCGGGGCTCGACGAATACTCGCCCAGGTCGCTCGAGCGCGTCTGGAAGATCCAGCATTTCTCGACCTGGATGACGAGGATGCTGCACCGCTTCTCCGAGTCGGCGGAGACCGATCAGCCCGGTGCCGGCGAATTCGACTACCAGGTGCAGCTGGGGCAACTGCGGCAGCTCTGCACCTCGGATCACGGCATGGCGCAGCTCGCGGAGGTCTACACCGGCCTGCCATTCCTCACCTACCCGAGCGAGCACTGAGCCTCTGCTTCTAGGCTGGGGACATGGCCACAGCGCAGGATACCGGGGTGGACGCGATCGCGATCGCTGTCGCACAGTTCGCGCCCGGTTCAGATAAGGCAGAGAACCTCGCGGCCATCCGTCGGCTTGCCGCCACTGCGGCGGCGCGCGGTGCGCAGCTCGTCGTCTTCCCCGAGTACTCGTCGTTCTTCACGCCCGAGCTCGGGCAGGCGGCGCTCGATGCGGCGGAACCCCTCGACGGCCCCTTCGTCGACGGCGTAGCCGAGGTCGGGGATGCCCTCGGCGTGCACATCGTCGCGGGCATGCTCGAGCGAACGGATGATCCCTCCCGGTTCTCAAACACGATTGTCGCGATCGCGCCGGGCGTGGGCGTCGAGGCGCGCTATCGCAAGACCCACCTCTACGACGCCTTCGGCCAGCGCGAATCCGACTGGGTGGTCGCCGGACCGATCGAGGAGCCGCAGACCTTCGCCATCGGGCAGCTCACCGTCGGCATTCAGACCTGCTACGACCTGCGCTTTCCCGAGGTCACGCGGCGCATCGTCGATGCCGGCGCCGAAGTGGTGCTCGTGCCGAGCGAGTGGGTGCGTGGCCCACTCAAGGAACAGCACTGGCGAACCCTCGTCACCGCGCGCGCGATCGAGAACACCGTGTATGTCGCGGCGGCAGACCAGGCGCCGCCGATCGGCGTGGGCAACAGCATGATCGTCGATCCCATGGGTGTGGAACTCGCGACGATCGGCGAAGAGACGGATGTCGCGGTCGCCTGGATCTCGAAATCCCGGCTCGCACAGGTGCGCAGCACCAACCCCGCACTCGCGCTTCGGCGCTTCGCCGTCGTACCCCGTTAGACACCATCTTTGGGGGTGCTGTACCCCTGATGTGTGTCGCACCTGCCGGTTACAGTGGGTTAAACGTGATGACAGCGGGGGGCTGGGATGTCTGAACCATATCGGGTGGTCGTGGTCGAAGATGACCTCGACGTCGCCGACTATACGAAAACCGTGCTCGAGAAACGACTCGGCTGCGAGGTCATCGCCGTCTCCGATCCGCGCCAGGCCAGGGGTGCGATCGAGCACCTGCAGCCCGATGTCGTCATCACCGACATAGAGATGCCCGGCGCATCCGGTCTCGAACTGATCGCGACCTATAAAGAGGCACGCCCGGGCGTCTCCATCATCGTCATGACCGCGCACGTCTCGGTCGACTACGCCGTCGGTGCGCTGCGCAACCAGGCCGACGAGTTTCTCACCAAGCCAATCTCCACCGCCGATCTCGTCTCCACGGTCACTCGCCTCGCGGATGCCGCGCGCGAGCGCTGGGACAACGCGCCAGCGAGACAGGTCGTGCTCGCCATCGGAGCGCATCCGGATGATGTCGAGATCGGCATCGGCGGAATCATGGCCGCACACCGCGCGGCCGGTGACTCGGTCACCATCCTCACCCTCTCCAAGGGCACCAGGGATGGCGGCATCCGCACGGCCTGGGAGGAGGGTTCCTCCGCGGCGGCGATCATCGGTGCCACTCTCGTGCTCGAAGACAGCATGGAGCCGCAGTTGAGCAGCGCAGAGCCGACCGTGAGCATCATCAAACGTGTCATCGCCGATCTCAAGCCCACGGTCGTCTATGTGCACAGCACCAGCGACCGCCACCAGGACCACCGCGCGGTGCACGATGCGACGATCCTGGCCACGAGCGAGGTGCGCACGATCGCGTGCTACCAGAGCTCGACGGCGACGGTGGACTTCCATCCGAACCGCTTCGTGAGCATCGACGGATTCACCGATGCGAAGGTCGCGATGCTCGACTGCTTCTCGCGCAACCAGAAGCGGGCGAAGTACCTCGAGGGCGATTTCGCCCTCGCCACGGCACGCTACTGGTCCCGCTACGGGCAGGGCGATCACTGCGAGCCGCTGGAGATCATCCGCGACTCTTCACAGGTCTCCTAGTCCCCATGAATGGGGGTTCTCGAATCATGATTTGTTGCTGCGGAGACAGAACGACGTCGCTAGTGTCACATGTGGGGGAAGTAGAATACAGCACGCCCGAGGCATTTCGGCTGGCCCCAGCGATCATCGGAACCCCGATGATCGGTTTCGCCAAGAGGAAGCGCAGCGCCGAATGAGCCTCAGCACCCTGACGCAGCAACGCGTCAAAGTCCTGATCGTCGATGACAACGACGACCAGCGAAACCTCCTCCGCCGCCACTTCGAGATCGCGGGCTGCGAGGTCACCGATGCGGCGACAGCGGAGTCCGCCATCACCGCCTACGCCGCCGCCGAGCCCGACCTCGCCGTCATCGACCTCATGCTCCCGGGCATGGACGGCTGGGCCCTCAGTGAGCGCCTGCTCGCGGACGTTCCCGACTGCCCTGTCGCCATCAGCTCCGTTCTCGACCTGGAGAACTACCCGCCGACGCGGGCAGCGCTCCCGAAGCCCGTCACCCGCGCCAGCGTGCGCGAGGTGCTTCTCAACTGTGTGCCGAGGTGGATTGCGCCATGACCGATTCGGGTGTCAAAGTCAGCGTCATCGTCGCGGATGATGACCCCGATATTCGTAGTCTCGTCGCCTTCGCCACGCAGAAGGCCGGTCTCGACCTGGTGGACGAACTCGGCAACGGCGACGACGCGTGGGACTCCATCGTCGCGTTCAAGCCCGACCTTGCCGTTCTCGACGTCGCCATGCCGGGCAAGACGGGCATCGACCTGTGCCGGCTCGTGCGCGCGCATGACGAGGTGAATGGCATGCACATCGTGCTGCTGTCGGCCGCCGTCGATGAGGCTTCGCAGCAGCTCGGCCGGGATGCCGGGGCCAACGACTACCTGATCAAACCGTTCAGCCCACGCGAGTTGGCCGAACGCCTCGCACTCATAGCCCCGACGATTGGAGCCAGAGCATGAAGATCGCAGCCCTTTATAAGCGACTCGGCTTCGACGCCCCGTCGCCGCTGCTGAAGCAAGCCCCCACGACGCTCCTCGTGCTCGTGGCAGCCGTCGCGGCCATGACGATCCCCGGCCTCCTCGTCACCTCTCCCGTCGCGGTCGCCATCGCGGTCATCGCGGTGGGCGCCGCCACCGTGTTCGCCGCGATCATCAGCCCGCGCGAGTCGCTGTGGGACTGGGGGCTGTGCGTACCGGCCGTCGACTTCTTTGCCATCGGCTTGCTGCGGTACGGCACCGGAAACAACAACACGGTGTTCGCAGCACTCATTGCCCTGCCCATTGTCTGGTTCGCCGCCGAGGAGGGCCGCAAGTTCGTCATCTACTCCGCCATCGGTGCGGCGATAACGGTGTTCCTGCCCTTCGCGCTCGGTCTCACGATCGCCGACAACCTCGACCTCTTCCTGCGCGCCGGCTTCACCGTCATCGTCTACACCTTCGCTGCGGCGGTCATCAACGAGATCTCACACACCGCGAGGCACCGGCTCGACAAGGTGCGCAAGCTCGCCGAGCAGAGCCGCGTCATGCTCGCCGAGAGCGTGCAGCACGCCATCGAACTCAAGCAGAGCGAGGCGAAGGTGCGCACGGCGGAGCGCATGTTCCGCGAGATCTGGGTCGCCGTCACCGAGCAGGCGATCATCGGCACCGACCTCACCGGCCTCGTCGACGCGTTCAACCCCGGAGCCGAGAAGATGCTCGGCGTGCCGTTCGGCGAGGTGCAGGGCAAGCTGCACATCGACGAGTTCCATGTCGAGGAGGAACTGCTCGAGCGCGCTCGGGACCTCTCCTACCCGGCGGGTGCGACGGTGCTGAACCCAGGGTTCTCAGCTCTCGTCGAGTCCGCCCGCCTCGGTGTCGCCGAGGTGCGCGAGTGGAGCTACGTGCGAGCGGACGGCACGACGATTCCGATCGAGCTCTCGGTCACCCCGAGGCTCGACAAGACCGGGGAGATCGTGGGCTACCTCTTCGTGGCCTACGACCAGACCAAGGCGCGCGAGGTGGCACGCCTCAAGGACGAATTCGTCGGACTGATCTCGCACGAACTCCGCACGCCGCTCAGCTCCATCCTGGGATACCTCGAGCTCATGCGAGACGATGACGAGACCCAGCTGAGCGACAGCCAGCTGCGCTATCTCGGCGTCGCCGAGCGCAACGCGCACCGACTGCTTCGCCTCGTCGGCGATCTGCTGTTCACCGCCCAGGTCGAGTCGGGCAAGTTCAATCTCGACCAGAAGGAGCAGGATCTCGCGCCGATCCTGCTGGCCTCCGTCGAATCCGCCAGGCCGGTCGCTGCGGCGGCGGGTATCACGCTGCACACCAACGTCGTCGAGGGACTCCTGGTCAATGGCGACTCGGTGCGCCTCGGTCAGGCCTGCGACAACCTCATGTCCAACGCGATCAAGTTCACGCCGAGCGGTGGATCCGTCACTCTCGGCCTGCAGCCCGATGGCGACAACGTTGTCATCACCGTGCAGGACACCGGTATGGGCATCGCGGCGTCGGAGCTCGACAAGCTGTTCTCGCGCTTCTTCAGGGCGTCGACGGCCACGCGAAACGCGGTGCCGGGCGTCGGTCTGGGGCTCGTGATCACGCGCGCGATCATCCGGGCGCACGGCGGCGACATGGGCGTCACGAGCGAGGAGGGCGTCGGCACCTGCTTCAGCATGACGCTGCCCGTCGTGCAGCCCGCCAACGTGCTCGCGGGAGCCTGAGCCACGAGGCGACTCGCGCTCGCTACAGGGCCGCGAGCTGGGCGGATGCGCGCTCGAGAAGCTCGAACTTCTTGCAGAACGCGAAGCGTACGAGGGAGGCGTAGTCGGCCGAGTTCTGTTCGCTGACAAACGCGCTGATCGGCACGGCGACCACCCCGGCGAGTTCAGGGAGCCTGCGGCACAGCTCCGCGGCATCCGGATAGCCGAGCGGTGCCGCGTCGGCGACGATGAAGTACGAGCCCTGCGGCCTCGAGACGGTGAAGCCGGCGCGCACGAGACCGGCCGACAGCAGATCGCGCTTCTGCTCGAGCACCTCGGCAGTGCGGGCGAAGTACTCGTCGGGAAGTCGTAGACCGGCGGCGATCGCCGGCTGGAATGGTGCGCCGTTCACATAGGTCAGGAACTGTTTGACCGCGAGGATCGCCTCCACGAGCGCGTGCGGAGCGGTGAGCCAGCCGATCTTCCAGCCCGTCGTGCTGAAGGTCTTGCCTCCGCTCGAGATGGTGACGGTGCGCTCGGCGGCGCCGGGGAGCGACGCGACCGGGACGTGCGTCGCGCCATAGGTGAGGTGCTCGTACACCTCGTCGGTGACGATGATCGCGTCGTGGCGGTGCGCAAGTTCGATGATCAGTTCGAGGGTTTCCCTGCGGAGCACCGTGCCCGTGGGGTTGTGCGGGTTGTTGATCAGGATGAGGCGGGTGCGATCCGTGATGGCCGCGCGCAGTTCGTCGTGGTCGGGTTGGAACTCCGGTGCCCGCAGGGGGACCGTGCGGTGCGCGCCCCGGGCGAGCGCGATGAGCGCGGCGTAGGCGTCGTAGTACGGCTCGAGCGTCACGACCTCATCACCGCTGTCCACGAGGGCGAGAATGCTCGCGGCGAGTGCTTCGGTGGCGCCTGCCGTCACGAGCACCTCACGGTCGGGGTCCACCTCGATGCCGTAGAAGCGGCGCTGGTGCTCCGCGATCGCGTCGCGCAGCACGGGCTGCCCGATGCCCGGCGGGTACTGATTGATGCCATCGCTGATCGCGCTTCGTGCCGCCTCGAGCACTTCGGCAGGGCCATCCTCGTCGGGGAATCCCTGGCCTAGGTTGATCGCGCCGGTCGACACGGCGAGGGCCGACATTTCGGCGAAGATCGTCGGCTTCAGTTCGCCGTGCGCATCCATGAGTCCGGCGCCACGCGCCGTGCGCGCCCACGCACCAGAGATCGTCATGTCGACACCGGCCACATCGCTTCGTTCACCCCTTCAACCTAGCCCGCCGGAGCGTTCCGCCGGCGCGCGGCAGGTAGGTTATTCGCATGGCTTCTTCCTGGTCCCTCTCGGGCGCACTGCGCGGAATGTTCGCTCGCCAGACGATCGACGACGACACCTGGAGCGACCTCGAAGACGCTCTCATCTCGGCCGATTTCGGCGCAGATCTCACCGATGCGCTCGTCGAGGAGCTGCGCGCAAACGTCGCGAAATACCGCACCACCGACCCGGCAGACCTCAAACGGATGCTGCGCGAGAGCCTCGAGGAACGCCTCGCCAGGCTCGACCCGACCCTCACACTCAGCGATCGACCGGCGGTCGTGCTCGTCGTCGGCGTCAACGGCGTGGGCAAGACCACGACCATCGGCAAGTTCGCGAAGTTCCTCACCGGCTACGGCCGCAGTGTGATCGTCGGTGCCGCCGACACGTTCCGGGCCGCCGCCGTCGAGCAACTGGCGACGTGGGCCGAACGCGGCGGCGCTGTGATCCAGAAGCCGCAGCAGCAGGGCCAGGACCCGGCATCCGTAGCCTTTCAGACCGTGGAGCGCGCCCAGCGCGAGGGCATCGAGATCGTGCTCATCGACACCGCCGGCAGGCTGCAGACCAAGAGCGGTCTGATGGACGAGCTATCGAAGATCCGCCGCGTGGTCGAGAAGCAGACCACGATCGCGGAGGTGCTGCTCGTGCTCGATGCCACCACGGGTCAGAACGGGCTCGCCCAGGCGGAGGCGTTCATCGAACATGCGGGAGTCACCGGGCTCGTGCTCACCAAGCTCGACGGCTCGGCCAAGGGCGGCTTCGTGCTCGCCGTGCAGGAGAAGACGGGCATCCCGATCAAGCTCGTCGGCCAGGGCGAGGGCATCGGCGACCTCACCGGTTTCACCCCGCACGTCTTCGTGCAGGGCCTGCTCGACTGACACCCGGTACACAGCCTGCGGGCCGACGTCGGTTGTATCGTCGGACGATGGGTGTTCGCGAGTTGATCCTCGTCCGCCACGGCGAGAGCACGGCCAACGTGGCGGCAACGCGAGCCGAGCGCAACGGCGCCGATCGGGTCGACGCGCCGCTGCGCGACGCCGACGTGCCGCTCACCGAGACCGGAACGCGCCAGGCCGAAGCGCTCGCGCAGTGGCTGCGCTCGCTTCCCGACGAGCGCTTTCCCGACGCGGCGCTGTGCTCGCCCTATCTTCGGGCGGTCGACACCGCATCCATCGCCGTCTCAGACCAGCGGATGCCGCTGCCGCCGCACGCCGACGAGCGCCTGCGTGATCGAGAGCTCGGCATCCTCGACACGTACACCCACCGTGGCGTCGTGAGTCACTATCCGCAGGAGGACGCGAGACGCACCCGGCTCGGAAAGTTCTACTATCGACCGCCCGGCGGAGAGTCCTGGGCCGATGTCGCGCTGCGACTACGCTCCCTGCTCGCCGATCTCGACCGAGACTTCGACGGTGCGAGGCTCCTGATCGTCGCCCACGACGCCATCATCATGAACCTGCGCTACGTGTGCGAGGGGCTGACCGAGAGGCATCTACTCGAACTGGCAGGCGATGAGCCGGTGGTGAACGGCGCTGTCACGGTGCTCGAGCGGCCGAGCGGCGAGGGAGTCTGGTCGCTCGGCGTGCACAACTCGGTAGAACACCTGAGCGGAGTGGCTGCGCCGGTCACGGCCCACACCGGCCGCGACGATCGTCTACCTCGCCGCGTCGCCGAGTGAGGCGTGCGCCCGACTGAGTTCCACGTAGTGTCTGGCATTGCCGCGCACGTGCTCGCGCTCCTCCTCGCTGAGTTCGCGCCGCACCTTCGCGGGCACTCCGGCGACGAGCGAGCCGGGCGGGATGACGGTGCCCTCCAGCACGACGGCACCCGCGGCCACGAGAGAGCCGGCTCCGATCACGGCGCCGTTCAGTACCGTGGCACTCATGCCGATCAGGCAGTCGTCCTCGACCGTGCAGCCGTGCAGCACGGCGGAGTGACCGACACTCACGCCGCGTCCCACGGTGGTGGGGATGCCGGCGTCGCAGTGAATGGAGACGTTGTCCTGGATGTTGCTGTCGTCGCCTATGGTGATCGAGTCGACATCCGCCCGGAGCACGGAACCGTAGAAGACGCTCGCGTTCGAGCCCAGCGTGACGCGGCCGACGAGCGTGGCGTTCGGCGCGACCCAGGCGGAGTCGTCGAGGGCGGGCGATGAGCCGGCATAGGGCAGGATCAGTGCGTTCATGCACACAACCTATCCCGCTCCCGGATGGAGCGGGAGCTCAGCGTCGACGCGCGCGAAACCAGCCGAAGAGCCCGCGGCGCCGGGGCAGGGTCGGGGCCGGTGTGTGAGGCGCGGATGGAATGAAGTTCGTCCAGCCGCACTTGCCGCAGACGAGGAGATAGGGATGCACAGCGAGACCGGAGCCATAGCTCGGGTTGGGCCGCACCTCCATCCAGCTGCCGCACTCAGGGCAGGCGTAGGCGCGCTCGGATCGAAGCGGAACCTCCGGGCCGCGGGGCGTCATCGCGCGCCCGCGTCGGTAGACGCCGAGCGCCGGAGCGCGTTCCCGCCATTGCAGAATGCCAAATAGTTCCCCCGGTCAGCGATTTTACATGCTCGCGGTCACCTGACCCCGGCGAACATGACCGCTCAGCGTTCTCCGGTTAAACTGGGTGCACCATGGCCACTTTTGGAAACCTGACCGATCGCCTCGCCGAAACCTTCAAGAATCTGCGCGGAAAGGGCAAGCTCAGCCCCGCGGATGTCGATGGCACCGTGCGCGAGATCCGTCGTGCCCTGCTCGATGCCGACGTCGCTCTCGAGGTGGTGAAGGACTTCACCGCCCGCGTGCGGGAGCGCGCCCTCGGCGACGAGGTGTCGAAGGCGCTCAACCCCGCCCAGCAGGTGGTGCAGATCGTCAACGACGAACTCGTTCAGATCCTCGGCGGCGAGGCCCGTCGCATCCAGTTCGCCAAGAACCCGCCGACGGTGATCATGCTCGCCGGCCTCCAGGGTGCGGGCAAGACCACGCTCGCGGGCAAGCTCGCCAAGTGGCTCGCCGGTGAGAACCACACCCCGCTGCTCGTCGCGGCCGACCTCCAGCGCCCGAACGCCGTCACCCAGCTGCAGGTCGTGGGCGAGCAGGCGGGTGTTCCCGTCTTCGCCCCGGAGCCTGGCAACGGCGTCGGCAACCCGGTCAAGGTCGCCAAGGATGCGCTGAAGTTCGCGCGCGACAAGCAATACGACACGGTGATCGTCGACACGGCCGGTCGACTCGGCGTCGACGCGGAGCTCATGAAGCAGGCGGCGGACATCCGCAAGGCCGTCGACCCAGACGAGGTGCTGTTCGTCATCGACGCGATGATCGGTCAGGATGCCGTGGTCACTGCCAAGGCCTTCCAGGACGGCGTCGATTTCACGGGTGTCGTTCTCACCAAGCTCGACGGCGATGCGCGCGGTGGTGCGGCGCTGTCCGTGGCGTCGGTCACCGGCCGGCCGATCATGTTCGCCTCCACGGGAGAGGGACTCGGCGATTTCGAGCCGTTCCATCCCGACCGCATGGCCAGTCGCATCCTCGACCTCGGTGACATCCTCAGTCTCATCGAGCAGGCGCAGAAGACCTTCGACGAGGAGGAGCAGCGCAAGGTCGCCGAGAAGTTCGCGACAGACAGCTTCACGCTCGAAGACTTCCTCAGCCAGATGCAGCAGCTCAAGAACATGGGCTCGATCAAGGGGATGCTCGGGATGCTTCCCGGCGCGAAGGGCATGCGCCAGCAGCTCGAGAACTTCGACGAGTCGGAGATCACGCGCACCGAGGCGATTATCCAGTCGATGACGCTGCAAGAGCGTCGAACGCCGAAGGTGCTCAACGGTTCGCGCCGCGTGCGCATCGCCAAGGGCTCCGGCACGACCGTGACCGAGGTCAACGCCCTCGTCAACCGCTTCGAACAGGCCGCCAAGATGATGAAGACCGTGGCCAAGGGCGGCGTTCCGCAGGTGCCCGGCATGGGGCCGATCCCCGGGGCGGGCTTCGGCGGTGGTCGCGGCAAGCAGCAACAGAAGAAGAAGGGCTCGAAGTCGGGCAACCCGGCGAAGCGCGCGGCGGAGAACGCGGCGCTCGCGGCGGGAACCAAGCCGGCGGCATCCGCTGGCGGCTCCGGCTTCGGTCTCGGCGGCAAGAAGGGCGCACCGCCCACCGAGGAAGAGCTCGCCTCGCTGCAGAAGATGCTCGGCCGCTAGCCCTCGCGACACACGGCGGCCGTCGAGGGAGCGCAGGCTACGCGCCTGGTTCGCCCGGGCGGATGAAGCCCGTCTCATAGGCGAGGATGACCGCCTGCATGCGGTCGCGCACGCCCAGTTTGGCGAGCAGCCTGGCGACGTGGGTCTTCACGGTCGCCTCACCCAGGATCATGCGGCTCGCGATCTCCGCGTTCGACAGGCCGCGCACGAGCAGGGCCAGCACCTCGCGCTCTCGAGAGCTCAGCTCGCGCATCACCACCGGCACGCCATCGGAGGGCGAGGGCATGCGCACGAACTGCTCGATCAGCCGTCTCGTGACGGAGGGCGCGAGCATCGCCTCGCCCCGCGCAACCACCCGCACGGCCGAGACCAGCTGTTCGCGAGGGGCATCCTTCAGCAGGAATCCGCTGGCCCCGGCACGCATCGCGTCGTAGACGTACTCGTCGAGGTCGAAGGTCGTGAGCATCAGCACGCGACTCGCGGAGCCGGCCTCGCTCAGGCGCCGGGTGGCCTCGATGCCATCGAGCACGGGCATCCTCACGTCCATGAGCACAACATCCGGTTGCGTCTCGGCGACGAGGCGCAGGCACTCCTGGCCGTCGGATGCCTCGCCCACCACGGTCATGTCGGCTTCGAGATCGAGGATGAGCCTGAAGCCGGTGCGAACCAGTTGCTGATCGTCGACGAGAAGAACAGTGGTCATCGCGCACCACCGTCGAGCGGGAGTTCGGCGTGGACCTGCCAGCCGCCATCCGTCGTCGGTCCCGACTGCAGTGTGCCGCCGACCAGCTCGACCCGCTCGCGGATGCCGAGCAGCCCGACGCCCGCGCTCGCTATCTTCGGCCGCGACGTGCCGGGCGCGTTGCTCACCTCGAGCTGCAGGCGATCGGATGTGCGGCGCACGCTCACGCGCACGACCACGGCTCCCGCGTGCTTCGCCACGTTCGTCAGCGCCTCCTGCACGATGCGATAGCTCGCGAGATCGACGACCGGCGGAATCGGCTCCGCCCCCGGCTCGATGGTCGCTTCCACGGTGAGTCCTGCGCGCTCCGCGCTCGCCAGGAGTTCATCGATCGCGGCGAACCCCGGAGTCGGCCGTAGCGTGCTGTCGGCATCCGCGTCCTCGTCCTCGCTCCGCAGCAGGTGCAGCATGTCGCGGATCTCGTGCAGAGACCCCCGCGCGCTCGCGTGGATCGCCCGCAGCGGCTCGTGTGCGAGCGCTGGGTCGCGGGCCAGCGCTGCATCCGCTGCGTCGGCCTGCACCGAGATGACGCTCAGGCTGTGCGCCACCACATCGTGCAGTTCCCTTGCGATGCGCAGTCGCTCCTCCGCCACGGCGATTCTGGCCAGGTCGTGTTGGCGCTGCTCAGCGTGGTTCACGCGCCCCCGCCACAGCCGGCTCGCTCTGCCGAGCAACCAGGTTCCGCCGAACAGCACGACGATGAACAGGTAGTCGACGCCATTGTCGACCCGCTCCTCGAGCATCGAGGTGCCCACCATCACGAGCCCGTAGATCGCGGCCCTGCCCTCGGGGTAATGCGCCGCGACCGAGTACACGACGATGATCGAGACGACGAGCGCCCACAGCGAGCCCGGCACCTGCGAGGTGAACGTCTGCACGAGCTCGGCGGCGACAAGCAGGAGCACGCTCAGTGCGGGCCACCGCACCCGCCAGGCGAGCGCGCCTGTCGAGACGATGGCCACCGGGAGCGTGATGTAGACCGGGCCCTCGTAGGGGTTGCCGGTGAGCACACTCGCCACCGCGATCGCGCACAGCACTCCCGCAAGCAGGAGGTCTCCGGTGGCGAATCCGGCGACCGGGCGACGCAGCCACGGGGCCAGACGACCGAACATTGGCCCACTCTATTGCTCGCCGCCGGGTTGCGGCGTCGGCATTTCGGGGGAGGACGCTCCGCATCAGGGCGGATGCCGCCTCCGCCGATTTCGCTCGCGTGCCACGGTGTTTCGCCCCCGCGAGGGAAGCGCCGCCGAGGTGCGAAGCCGCAGTCTCGAACAAACATTCCTCGAGAAGGGACCAACCCCTATGAAAACGGAACAGACAACGCAACGTCGGGCAGAACCTGTGGCAGCACGGGGTGACCTGTCTTCTGCTGAGCGAAGCTGGAGACTCCTCGGCGCGATCGGCATGATCGTCGGCATGCTCAGCCTCATCGTCACCACGATCGTGCAATGGACCCTGCAGCCGACGAGTGCGTCGGACACCGTCATCGACATCGTGAACGCACATGCGGGGCTGTGGGCGGTCACGAGCGTGCTCTCCGTGCTCGGCCCCCTGCTCTGGGTCGCCGGCATCGGTGCGATCACGAGCGCCGTGCGTGACCGCGGCTGGGTGCTCACGACCGTGGGCGGGTCGATCACCGCGCTCGGCCTCATCGCCGGCGTCGGCCACCTCGCGCTGTTCTTCGGCCTCTCGAGCGACCTCGCGGCGAGTGGCGTCTCGACGAAGGCGGCACAGGCCGTCCAGGGCGCAGATGACGGCGGCCTGCTCGGCACACTGCTGCTCATCCTGTTCCTCGTCGGGTTCTCGCTCGGGCCGATCCTGCTCACGGTCGGACTGCGTCGCGCGCGGCTCGTGGCGGTCTGGGTGCCGGTCGCGGCGATCGTGATGGTCGTCGCGAACTTTGTCGGTGGCATCCCGGCCGGCGCAGTGCAGCTCGTCGCGATGCTGCTCGCCTTCGCGCCGCTCACGCTCGTGCTGCTGCGTCGTCGCTGAGCATCGCGGCATAGGCTTGACGGATGACTCAGCGACCCATCCGCATCGGCGTACAGATTGCGCCCCAGCACGCCAGCTACGAGAAGATCCGCGACACCGCCGCGGAGGCGGAAGAGCTCGGCGTCGACATCATCTTCAACTGGGACCACTTCTTCCCGCTCACCGGCGCCCCGGATGGCCTGCACTTCGAGTCGTGGACGATGCTCGCGGCTCTCGCCGAGCAGACCAGCAGGGTCGAGCTCGGCGCCCTCGTCAACTGCAACAGCTATCGCAACGCGAACCTGCAGGCTGACATGGCTCGCACGATCGACCACATCAGCGCGAAGGGCACGGGCGTCGGCCGCTTCATCTTCGGTACCGGCTCCGGATGGTTCGAGCACGACTACGAGGAATACGGCTACGAGTTCGGCACGGCGGGCCAGCGGCTCGACGCGCTCGCGGAGAACCTGCCCATCATCGAGGCCCGCTGGAGCAGACTCAACCCGCCGCCGACCCGCAAGATCCCGGTACTGATCGGCGGTGGCGGCGAGAAGAAGACGCTGCGTATCGTCGCGGAGCACGCCGACATCTGGCACAGCTTCAGCGACCCTGAGGTGCTCGAGCGCAAGCTCGGCATCCTCGCTGCACACGGGGCGGATGTCGGCCGCGACACGAGCGAGATCGAGATCTCCACCGAGATCCGCAACCGCACCGCGCAGCAGGCGGACGAGATGGTGGCCCTCGGTGCCACGCTCTTCACCGTCGGCGTCAGCGGCCCCAACTACGACCTGTCGGGCCTCAAGGACTGGCTGGCCTGGCGAGACGCGGCCAACGCGCGCTGAACCGCGAATGTCGGATGCGGCGGCTAGCCTGATCGAATGACCACAGCGCCGCCGCGTCCCCGACTTCGAACCATCGGGCCGGGCGTCATCGTCGCGATCGTCGTGACCGTGCTCGCCTGGGCGAGCGCGTTCCTCGTCATCCGCGGGGTCGCGCCGCACTTCTCCGGCGGCGCCCTCGCGCTCGGTCGCCTGCTCGTCGGTGCGGTGCTTCTGTCGGTCGTGCTGATCGGTCGCCGCTGGGTGCGCCCGAGCCGCGGCGAGTGGCTGCTCGTCCTGGTCTTCGGCATCGCCTGGTTCGGTGCCTACAACGTCGCCCTCAACACCGCGGAGCAGACGCTCGACGCGGGCACCTCGGCCATGATCGTCAACATCGGCCCGATCCTCATCGCGCTCGGGGCGGGGCTGTTCCTGGGGGAGGGCATCCCTCGCTGGCTCGCGATCGGAGCAGGAGTTGCCTTCCTCGGCGTCGTGCTCATCGGACTGGGAATGGGCGCATCCGGGTTTGGCGATCTCAGCGGGGTGCTCTGGGCGCTGCTGGCGGCCGTAACCTACGCGATCGGCGTGCTCTGCCAGAAACGCGCGCTGCTGCGGCTTCCCGCCGCGCAGGTCACCTGGATGGGCTGCGTCATCGGGGCGATCGCCTGCCTGCCCTTCGCGTGGCAACTGCTTCCCGAGCTCGCGGCGGCCCCCGCCAGTTCCATCCTCGGCATGGTCTACCTGGGGGCCGTGCCGACCGCGCTCGCCTTCAGCACCTGGGCCTTCGCGCTCTCCCGCATGCCCGCCGGTCAGCTCGGCGTCACGACGTACGCGGTGCCGACGATCGTGGTGATCTTCGGCTTCATCTTCTTCGGCGAGATTCCCGGCGTGCTAGCGATCATCGGCGGCGTTCTCGCGCTTGTCGGCGTCGCCATCAGCCGCCGCCGAAGCGCTGCCGGACGACCGGTACGCAGTAGGCGCTGAACTCTGGCAGAATGGTTAGTCGAGTCCGTGTCGTCCGACCCTCTAATCAGACGACGTCGGCTCCCTTTTAGACCTTTCTGCCGAGTGTGCCCCCACGCTCACGGCTGTCAGTTCGCTCCCATATCTAGAATCGCAGGAGAATTGTGGCTGTAAAAATTCGTTTGAAGCGCATGGGCAAGATCCGTGCACCGTACTACCGCATCGTCGTGGCCGACTCGCGCACCAAGCGCGACGGCCGCGTGATCGAGGAGATCGGCAAGTACCACCCCACCGAGGAGCCGTCGCTCATCGAGGTCAAGTCGGAGCGTGCGCTCTACTGGCTCGGCGTGGGCGCACAGCCCAGCCCGCAGGTCGAGGCGCTCCTCAAGCTCACGGGCGACTGGGGCACCTTCAAGGGCGAGAAGAACCCGAAGAACACCGTCAAGGTGAAGGAAGCCAAGGTCGAGTTCGTCGCAGACGAGAAGAAGAAGGCCGTCCTCAAGCCCAAGGCAGAGGTCCCCGCGGCCAAGGCGGAGGAGCCGAAGGCCGAGGAGAAGCCCGCTGCCGACGAGACCGCCGCAGCAGCAACCGGCGACGACCAGGCAGCGGATGCCGCCGTCGAGGCCGAAGACGCATCGACCACCACCGCGCAGGAGACGCCGGCCCAGGTCGACAACAGCGACGTCGACGCGGTAGCGGCCGACGCCGACAAGGCGTAGTCCGTGCTCGCAGCCGCTCTTGAGCACCTCGTCAAGGGGATCGTTGATCACCCCGACGAGGTCCAGGTCGTGTCAAAGAATTCCCCGCGCGGCGAGGTTCTCGAGGTGCGTGTGCACCCCGAAGACCTCGGTCGCGTGATCGGTCGCGCCGGGCGCACCGCGAAGGCGCTTCGTACGCTCGTGTCTGCCCTGGCCGATGGTCACAAGGTACGCGTCGACGTGGTGGACACCGATTTCTAGAAAAGCTGTTTCAGACAAGACCCAGTTGCGGGTCGGTCGTCTCACCAAGGCTCACGGCCTCAAGGGAGCGATCAAGGTCGAGTTATACACGGATGACCCGGGGCGTCGATTCGTCCCGGGCGCCGTGTTCACTCTCCAGGTGCCCACGAGCTCTCCGTGGCATGGCAAGACGCTCGAGCTCATCGAACTCAAGTGGTTCAACACGCATGCCGTCGCCTTCTTCAAGGACGTGCCGGACCGCACCACCGCCGAGACCCTGGTCAAGGCGATCCTCTGGATCGATCAGGATCTCGCGGAGTCTCCCGACGAGGAAGACGCGTGGTTCGATCACCAGCTCGTCGGTCTCTCGGTCATGCGCGACGGCGTCAAGGTGGGCGTGGTCAGCCTCGTTGACCACCTTCCCGCTCAGGATCTCCTGCACGTCACGACGGATGCCGGCGAGGTGCTGGTGCCTTTCGTCAAGGCGATAGTGCCCGCGGTCGACATCGCGGCGGGCACCCTGACGGTCACGCCGCCCACCGGACTCTTCGAGGAGCTGCCGGACGACGACGACGATGAGTCGAGCGAGCCCCCCGTGGCATCCGACGAGGCCGCGCACGAGGCCTGAACTCACACCTCCGCGCGCAGCCGGTGAGCTCTTCTTTACCTCGCCGATATGGCGCGGCAACAGCGCGGCATCGCCGAACTCCTAGCGTGACAACGCAGCCTCTTCCGGCTGCTCACTCACGAGGGAGGCAGCACCATGTCGTATGTCACGCCGGATAAGCTCATCGATTCCATCGTTCGAACGGGAGTCGACAAGGCGAATCTCAGCACCGGTCAGATGCTCGCTCGGGGCACGCTCTCCGGCGCGATTCTCGCCTGCGCCACGACCGTCGCCTTCTCGGCGACCCAGCAGACCGGGCTTCCGATCGTCGGGGCGATCATCTTCCCGGTCGGCTTCGTCATCATCGTGCTGCTGGGCCTCGAACTGGTCACGGGGAGCTTCGCCATCATCCCGCTCGCGCTGCTCGAACGCCGCACGACCCTTGCGAAGACCGTCAAGAACTTCGGCGTGGTGATCGTGGGCCACCTCGTGGGCTGCGCGATCTACCTTCTGCTCTACGCGGCGGTGATCACGAGGATGGGAACGGACTCGAGCAACCCGATGATCCAGTCGATCGTGACCGCCGCAGAGGCGAAGACGCTCGGCTACGAGAGCCTCGGCGGCGCGGGCATCCTGCTCGTGATCATCAAGGCGGTGCTCTGCAACTGGATGGTCGCACTCGGTGCGATCGCCGCCCTCACCTCCACGTCCACCGGGGGCAAGATCTTCGCCATGTGGCTGCCGGTCACCTCGTTCTTCGCCCTCGGCTTCGAGCACGCCGTGGTGAACATGTTCGTCATCCCGGCGGGCATGCTGCTGGGGGCGCAGGTGAGCGTCGGTGAGTGGTGGGTGTGGAACCAGGCCCCGGTGCTCGTGGGAAACCTCATCGGGGCGCTCACCCTCACCGCCGCGCTGCTCTACTTCTCGCACCGCACGCGGGTGAACCGACTGGTTCCCGCGGTCGAGCTGCACACCGCGAACACCGCGGACGCGGCGGCTTGAGCCGCTACCGGCTGGGCCTCAGACGTCCAGCCGGTAGCCGCGCTTCACGACGGTCGCGACGAGTCCCGGGACTCCGAGCGACCGTCTCAGTCTGCTGAGCGCCACCTCCATGGCGTGATCGTCCTGCCCGCCGGGCACGGCATCCGCGAGCTCGGAACGCGACAGCACGGCACCCGGCATCACGCTCAGTCGCCTCAGCAGGGCCACGGATGTCGGGGTCAGCACGATCCTGCGGCCCGCGATCAGCGCCACCTGGCCTCGCAGCTCGAGCTCGCCGTGCCGCGTCGCAATCCGCCGCGCACCGTGCCGCTCGAGTTGCTCGCAGACGAGTCGGATGAGCGCGCCCATGCGAAAGCGCTCGGGTTGGATGGGCACGATTCCGTTCGCGATGAGGGGGGCCGCGGTGACTGGGCCGACGGCGGCAGCGAGCACCTCCCCCCGCAGCGCGCCCACCACGGCGTCGGCAAGCCCGAGGTCGTCCGCGGCCACGAGAAGGGCGTGCACCGCGGGGGCACTCGTGAAGGTCACGACGTCGAGCTGGCGTGCGACGATCGCCTCGATGAGTCGCTGCACCCGCTCATCCGCACCGCCGATGTGAGTCCAGCGATAGGGGGCTGCGGTCAGGACGGAGTGCTCGGCGCGAAGGCGGTCGAGCTGAGTCTCGTCGGTGAAGCCGTGCAGTTGCACCGCGATGACGCTGTTCGGCACCGACTCGGTGAGTGCCAAATCCACGAGGGACTCCGTGGTCTCGACGCCGCTCATGCCCGAGTCGCGCAGTCCAGCGGCGCGAATGCCCCCGCGCGCCTTGGGGCCGCGCACGAGAATGCGACTCGAACCGAGCGCGTCGGTCAGTGCGTCGCCGAGGCCGGCGGCATCCGCGACCTCGAACCAGCGGCGGATGCCGTAGCCGGTCGTCGCGAGCAGCACCTGCGGCCGGGCGGTGATGATGGCGCGGGTGTCGGCGATGATGCCGCCGTCTTCACTCGCGTGAGCGATGCGCAGGGTCGGCGCGTGCAGCACTCTGGCTCCGCGCCGTTCGAAGGCGTCGATGAGGTCTTCAGAGCGACGGTCGCTCGTCACGCCGATGCGAAAGCCGTCGAGCTGGTCCGCGCGGAACCCGGCCACCCGTTCCCGTGTCGAATCCAACGTTTCATCGACCATCGGGCCCCGCCGCGTCATACCTCAGCTCGGCCAGGCCGGCGCAAGCAGCGAGGTGCGACAGTCGCACCACGTCACCGATGACCAGCACCGCGGGCGATTCGACCTCGGCGACGGCGGCATCCGTCACGATCGCGTCGAGGCGCGAGATCGTGGTGCGCTGGGTGCTGCTGTAGCCGCGTTCGATCACCGCGACCGGTAGGTCTGCCCGCGCGCCGTGACGGAGGAGTCCCTGGGTGAGTGTCGGTAGCGTGCCGACGCCCATGAGCACCACGATCGTGCCGCCGAGCCCCGCGAGGTGGCCGAGTTCGGCCTCGCTGAGCGGCGCGTGTCCGGAGACGACGGTGAACAGGCGACTGACGTCACGGTGGGTGAGCGGGATGCCCGCGGCCGCGGGCACCGAGATGGCGCTCGTGACCCCGGGAATCACCGTCACGGCGATTCCGGCGGCGGTGCAGGCGATGACCTCCTCACCCCCGCGACCGAAGACGAAGGGGTCGCCTCCCTTGAGTCGCACGACGTGCGCGCCGGCCTCGGCGTGCGCGATCATGCGCGCCTCGATCCCGCGCTGACTGACGGGATGGTGGCCCGGCTGCTTGCCGACGTCGATGAGCAGCGCGTTCGGGGCGAGCACATCGAGCTTCGTGTGCGGGGCGAGCCGGTCGTAGAGCACGACATCCGCGTCGGCGAGGGCCCTGGCGCCCGCGATGGTGAGCAGCCCCTCGTCGCCCGGCCCGCCGCCCACGAGCGTCACGCGCCCCGTGCCGAGCCCGGTCATAGCCCGGGCCTCAGCGGAATGCTGCTGCCCGAGACCAACACCGTTCTCGGGTCAGCGAGCTCCTCGGGCGTGGCCGGCCTCGCCTGGCCGCGCTCCTCCACGCGGGGGAAGCCGAGGTCGGGCGCATCCGGGGCATTGACGAAGCTGCGGAACCGGCGCAGGCGCTCCGGGTCTCGCAGCGTCGCCGCCCACTCGTCCTCGTAGTTGTCGACGTGTTTCGCGAGCTCGGCCTCGAGATCCGCCGCGAGACCGAGCGAGTCGTCCACGACGACCTCGCGCACGTGGTCGACCCCGCCGGGTAGCTCCTCCATCCAGCGTGCGGTGCGCTGCAGCCGGTCGGCGGTGCGGATGTAGTACATCAGGTAGCGATCGATGTAGCGGATGAGGGTCTCATCATCCAGGTCGGAGGCCAGCAGTTGGCCGTGCACCGGTTGGAAGCCGCCATTGCCGCCGACGTAGAGGTTCCAGCCCTTGTCGGTCGCGATCACGCCGACGTCTTTCGCGCGTGCTTCCGCACACTCGCGCGCACATCCCGAGACGCCGAGCTTGAACTTGTGCGGCGCACGCAGACCTCGGTACCGCAGTTCGAGTCGGATAGCCATGGCCACCGAGTCCTGCACGCCGAAGCGACACCACGTCGACCCGACGCAGCTCTTCACATTGCGCAGCGCCTTGCCGTAGGCGTGGCCGGATTCGAAGCCGGCGTCGACGAGCACACGCCAGATCGACGGCAACTGATCGAGTCGTGCGCCGAACAGGTCGATGCGCTGCCCGCCGGTGATCTTCGTGTACAGACCGAAGTCGAGCGCGACCTGCGCGATCACGGCGAGCTTCTGCGGGGTGACCTCGCCGCCGGGGATGCGCGGGACGACGGAGTAGCTGCCGTCCTTCTGCATGTTCGCGAGCGCCCTGTCGTTGGTGTCCTGCAGCGCGCCGCGGCCCTGGTCGAGAATGTACGAGGCGTGCTGGCTCGCGAGCACGGACGCCACTGCCGGCTTGCACACGTCGCAGCCGCGGCCCGTTCCCAGACGCCCGATGATCTCGTCGAAGGAGGTCAACCCGAGCACGCGCACCGACTCGAACAGCTCCTGGCGGCTGATCGCGAAGTGCTCGCACATCGCCTTCGACACCGCGATTCCGGCGATCGCGAGTTCGCTCTCGAGCAGCTTCTTGACGAGGGGAACGCAGGAGCCGCACTGGGTCCCCGCTCGTGAGCAGGTCTTCAGGCTCGCGAGGTCGGTGCAGGGGTCGTTGCCGTCGTCGCCGCGAACGGCGGCACGGATGGCGCCCGCGGACACGGTGTTGCAGGAGCACACGAGCGCGTCGTCCGGCAGGTCGTTGCCGCCGGGAGTCGAGGCGCCCGGGGCGGAGAGGTAGGCGGCGGGCTCGCTGCTGAGTTCGCGGCCGAGCATGGGTCGGAGGGCCGCGTAGGGTTCGGCGTCGCCGACGAAGATTCCGCCCAGCAGTGTCGTGGCATCGTCGGACACCACGAGCTTCTGGTAGAGCCCTCGAGCCGGGTCGGCATAGACGATCTCGAGCGCCCCCTCGCTCGCGGCCCTCGTGTCGCCGAAGCTTGCGACATCCACGCCGGAGAGCTTGAGGCTCGTCGCGTCGTCAATCGTGTGGAACTCGGCGGCACCGCCGAGCAGGCGGTCGGCCACGACCTCGGCCATGGTGTTAGCGGGCGCCACGAGGCCGGTGCAGCTGCCCTCGAAGCACGCCACCTCACCGATCGCGCGGATCGATGCGTCGGAACTGCGGCACTGCGTGTCGATGACGACGCCGCCCTTGGCCCCGAGTTCGAGCCCGGCCTCCCTGGCCAGCTCGTCCCGCGGCGTGATTCCGATCGAGAAGACGACGAGGTCGGCGTCGACCCTGCGAAAGCTGGTCAACTTCACGCCGGTGACCACACCGTCCGAGGTCTCGATCGCCTGCGGGCGGGTGCCGAGGTGCAGTTCGATGCCCTCGGCCGCGATGAGCCTGCCGAGAGCCTGCCCCGCGCCCTCGTCGAGCTGTGCAGACATGAGCCAGGGCCCGGAGTGAACGACGGTGGTCTCGGCGCCGAGTCGCTGCAGCGCGCCCGCCGCCTCGAGACCGAGGAGGCCGCCGCCGGCGACGACCACGCGGGGCGCTCGCCCCAGAGTGACGGCGAGCGTGCGCACGGTCGCGGTGAGATAGTCGACGTCGTCGATCGTGCGATACGCGCGGGCGTATTCCGCGCCGGGAATGTCAGGGATGGGCGCTGTCGATCCGGTAGCGAGCACGAGCTCGTCGTAGCGCACCTGCTCGCCGCGATCCGTGTGCACGAGCCTCGACCGGCGGTCGATGCGCACCGCTCGCTCCGCGGTCCTGAGCGTCACCCGCGAGCCGTCCCACACCGACCGCGGCTGCAGGCTGAGATCGGTCGGGCTGTCGGGGTGCGAGCCCAGCCGTTTGCTCAGCGAGACGCGGTCGTAGGGCAGGTGTCGTTCATCCGCGAGCACGGTGATCCGGATGTCGGCCTCACCCGCCCGGGACTGCAGTGCGTCGACGAGGCGGTGCGCCGCGGGCCCGCCGCCGATCACCACCACCTCTCGCGGTGCGCCTCCCGAACGCGGTGCGACTGGAGAGAACTGTGTCATGAGCTGCGCCCTTCGTCTGCCGTATTGCGACCCTAGAAGCGGCCCGTTTCGGCGCTGTTGCCCGCGTGTGTCGAGCGCGTGACACGGCCCACACACGACGCGTCATCGAGTGTGAATGAGGATTCACCTCGCCGAAACACGCGGTCACACCACTGGAAACATGCCCTGCATATCGTCGGTGCATATCGCCGATCCATACCGTTCGGGCACAGTCACAGTGAGAGGAGAGCGCACCATGACCATCGTTCAGGAGCTGCCGAGGACCGAGGCATCGAAGAGCAGGTGGGAGAGGGCCTGTGCGATCGACGAACTCGAGCCGTGGTGGGGCGAGGCGCTGCTCATTCGAATGCGGCAGATCGCGATCTTCCTGATCTCACCGAGGGAGATCTACGCCGTCAGCCATCGCGATCCGGCGACTGACGCCTTCGTCATGGCCCGCGGCATCCTCGGTTCGAAGGGCGACCGGCCGACCGTCGCCTCGCCGCTGCTCAAGCAGGTCTACGACCTGGGAACGGGGGAGTGCTTCGCCGACCCGAGCCTGCTGCTGCAGACCTTCCGCACACGCGTCGTCGGGGGCTTCATCGAGGTGGAGGTACCGGCGTGACGCTGCTCGTGCAGCGCACGCCGCGCCGCCGGGCGATGGCTCCCGCCGCTCCCGCGCTCGTCGCCGTCTCGCACGGCACGTCCTCGGCAGCGGGGCAGGCAGCGGTCGCCGCGCTGGTGGCCGCCGTTGCCGCGGCGAGACCGCAACTGGCCGTTTCCGCGGGGTTCGTCGACGTGCAGCAGCCCGACGCGCCATCCGCGCTGGAGAGCCTCGGCGGCCGACCCGCGGTCGTGGTGCCGCTGTTGCTCTCCGCAGGATTCCACGTGCACGTCGACCTGCGCCGGCAGCTCCGAGGTGCCGACGAGTTGGCTCGCGCCCTCGGCCCGGATGACCGGCTGGTTCGCGTGCTTCGGCACCGGCTCGACGACATCGGGCTTCGACGCGGCGACCGCATCGTGCTCGCCTGCGCGGGTTCGAGCGACGCGCGCGCGGTCGCGGACTGCCACGACACCGGCGCCCGACTCGCGAGCGCCCTCGGCAGGCCGGTGCGGGTCGGCTTCATCTCGGCCGCGCGGCCGAGGCTCTCTGATGCCGTGCGCAGCGAACGCGCGTCGGCACGGGGAGCCCGGGTGGTCGTCGCGAACTACCTGCTCGCCCCCGGCCACTTCAACGACCTCGTCCACTCGACGGACGCCGACCTGGTGACCCCGCCCCTGCTCGTCGCGGGCCGCGAGCCAGCAGAAGCGCTCGTGGGGCTCGTGCTCGACCGCTACCAGCAGGCGGTGACGGCGCGGTCGCTCTCCTAGACTGCACTGGTGCGCATCGACATCGTCACGATCTTCCCCGAGTTCTTCTCCGTGCTCGATGTCTCGCTGCTCGGTAAGGCGCGGCAGTCCGGCCTGATCGACCTCGCGGTGCACGACCTGCGCGACTTCACCCACGATCGGCACCGTACCGTCGACGACACCCCCTACGGCGGCGGCGCCGGCATGGTCATGAAGCCCGAGCCGTGGGGTGAGGCACTCGACGGCATCCTGAACTCGGGCGAGCCGAACACCGCGCCGGTCGTCATCTTCCCCTCACCCGCCGGTGAACTCTTCACGCAGGCACTCGCGCAGGAGCTCGCACTCGAGCAGCACCTGGTCTTCGCCAACGGCAGGTACGAGGGCATCGACCAGCGCGTCGTCGAGTACGCCGAGACCCGCGCGACGGTGCGACTCGTGAGCCTCGGCGACTACGTGCTCAACGGGGGAGAGGTCGCCACCATGGCGATGATCGAGGCGCTCGGCCGCCTCATTCCCGGCGTCATCGGCAATCCGCAGAGCCTCGTCGAGGAGTCGCACTCGGATGGCCTGCTCGAGTACCCGAGCTACACCAAGCCCTCACAGTGGCGTGGCCTCGAGGTGCCGCCGGTGCTGTTGAGCGGTAACCACGGCGCGATCGCCGCCTGGCGCCACGAGCAGCAGCTCGAGCGCACGCGGCGCGTGCGCCCCGACCTCCTGCCGTAGCCCCTAGATCCTCGCCGTCAGCACGATCGGTCCCTCGTCCGTCACGGCCACGGTGTGTTCTGCGTGGGCGGCACGGGAGCCGTCGAGACTGCGCAGCGTCCAGCCATCCGGATCGGTGAAGATGCGGTCGGTCGACTGCATGAACCATGGTTCGATCGCGAACACGAGGCCTGCGCGCAGCGGAAGCCCGCGTCCGCCGCGACCGTCGTTGGCGATGTGCGGATCACCGTGCATCTCCCGACCCACGCCGTGTCCGCCGAAGTCCGTGTTCACCGAGTAGCCCGCGTCGTGGGCGACGGTGCCGATCACGGCCGAGATGTCGCCGATGCGATTACCCACGGTCGCCGCGGCGATTCCGGCGGCGAGAGCGCGCTCGGTGACCTCGATGAGTCGCAGGTCCTCGTCGCGCGGCGAGCCGACGGTGAAGCTGATGGCGGAGTCTGCGGCCCAGCCGCCCACCGTGGCCGCGAAGTCGAGGCTCACCAGGTCGCCATCCTGAAGCGGGTAGTCATGCGGCAACCCGTGCAGCGCCGCATCGTTGACCGAGGTGCAGAGCACCTTGCCGAACGGCATTGCGCCGAAGGAGGGGTGGTAGTCGATGTAGCAGCTCTCGGCACCGTACTCACGGATGAGGTCGTGCGCTATCGAGTCGAGCTTGAGCAGGTTGACGCCCACCCTCGAGATCGCTCGGAGCTCCTTCAGCACTCCGGCAACGAAGAGTCCAGCCACCCGCATCTCTTCGATTTCGGCCGGCGTTCTCAGCTCGATCATGTATCTCCCGTGCGCGTCCTGCAGGCCTTCGACCTCAGGTTTAGAATGAAACAATGTCTTTCCGTCGTGCCCTGTATTACATCCAGTTTGGTGCCTTGCTGGTCTTACCCGCGTGGGTCTTCGCCGGTCGCGGCCTGTTCGGAGTGTATCTGGGCTGGCATTTTCGCTACCAGTGTTTCATCTGCCCGCTCGCTTTCCTCGCATTGCTCGCCGCGCTCCTGCTGACTCTGGCGCGAACCGAGGTTCGTGAGAACCGCGCCGTCTCGAAACGGGATGCGGTGCTCCTCACCTCGGCGTATTCGTTCGGTATCGCCTACGGCTTCTTCATGATCGATGCCAGGGTTGCCGGTGACCGCGGTTCCTCCGTCTTCACGCAGCTGTTCGGGCTCGACCTCAACGTGATCTCCTACACCGTGTCGAACACGGTGGGACCGATCGCCGCGGTACTCGCGCTCGCAGCGCTGTGGAGCGCTCTCCGGCAACTACCGGAGGAGTCGAGGGAGCGCATCCGGGCTCGAATCTCCGGACTGCTTCACCCGCTGCACCAGGACTGAGCGCCCGGGCATCGGCCGAGTGGCGGCGCACCACTCCGATGTGACACAATTAGCCCTTGTGCCATCGCACGGCTCTGCCTCAGGGGAGCCGAAGCTCACCTCGGCGCATCCATTCCTTCTGAAGTACTAGATCGTGGTCGACCTGTGGCGGCTGCAGAGAGCGAACCACCATGCATATTCTCGACTCCGTCGATGCGGCCTCACTCCGCTCTGACATCCCGGACTTCCGCGCCGGCGACAACGTCAAGGTTCACGTGAACATCGTCGAAGGCACGCGTTCGCGCATCCAGGTCTTTCAGGGCGTCGTCATCGGCCGCTCGGGCGAGGGCGTCCGCGAGACGTTCTGTGTTCGCAAGGTCAGCTTCCAGGTGGGCGTCGAGCGCACCTTCCCCGTGCACTCCCCGGTGATCGACCACATCGAGGTCGTCACCCGCGGCGACGTGCGTCGCGCCAAGCTCTACTACCTGCGCGAACTGCGCGGCAAGAAGGCGAAGATCAAGGAGAAGCGCGAGGCGCACTGAGCCTCGACTTTCTCGCGAGTCTGACTTTTCCTGAGCTCCCCACCACCTAAAATGATGGGGAGCTCAGGGGTTTAATGACAGAGACAGACACGTCCGCGCGCGAGATCGCCGCGGCACGAGAGAAGCGCCGCCGCACCCGCGGTGTCAAACTCTTCATCCGCGACATCGTCCTCATCCTGCTTGCGGCGATCATCATCTCCGTCGGTATCAAGACGTTTCTGATCCGGTCGTTCTACATCCCGTCCGGGTCGATGGAGAACACCCTCCAGATCAACGACCGCATCATCGTCAACGAGCTCGTGCCGAATGTCGTGCCGATCGAGCACGGCGACGTCGTCGTCTTCAAAGATCCGGGCGGCTGGCTCGACCCGCAGCCCGCGGCACCGAAGCAGAACGGCTTCGCCGCCGCGATCGACTGGATGCTCTCCGTCGTCGGCCTGAGCGCGCCGGACAGCAACGACCACCTCATCAAGCGCGTCATCGGGCTGCCGGGCGACACCGTCGCCTGCTGCAATGCCCTAGGGCAGATGACCGTCAACGGCATTCCACTCGAGGAGCCATACCTCAAGCTTCGCGATGGTGTCACGAGGGCCTCCGGCGTCGACTTCAAGGTCGTCGTGCCGAAGAACTCGCTCTGGGTGATGGGCGACAACCGCTACGACTCCAAAGACTCCCGGTACAACACGACCACGCCGAGCAAGGGCTTCGTGCCCATGGACGATGTCGTGGGTCGCGCCTTCCTGGTCAGCTGGCCCTCGAACCACTGGAGTTGGCTCGACAACTACCCCGAGGTCTTCGACGGCGTGAACAAGGCGAAATAGCACAGATGGATGCCCTGGCCGATGACGGTCGCTGACCCGACTCTCGAGTTCGAGGCTTCGCTGCACTCCGGCGGAGCCCGCTTCGTCATCGGTTGCGACGAGGTGGGGCGCGGCGCAATCGCCGGCCCTGTCGCCGTCGGAATGTGTGTGATCGACGCACGCGTCGGCGCCTTTCCCCTCGGTCTTCGCGATTCGAAGATGCTCAGCGAGAAGCGCCGGGAACAGCTCGCCCCGCTGAGCCTGGCCTGGGCGCGATACTCCGCGGTCGGCATGGCGTCGCCGCTCGAGGTCGACGCGCTCGGCATCTCGGTCGCGCTCGGACTCGCGGGCAAGCGCGCGTTGACCATGCTGCACGAGGCGGGGGCGAGCATCCTCGACAGCGTCGTGCTGCTCGACGGGCACTTCGACTGGCTGAACCCGGCGCTCTCCTCCCGCGTCGCGGTGACGACCCGTATCAAGGCCGACCGTGACTGTGCGTCTGTGGCAGCGGCATCCGTCGTGGCGAAGGTGCACCGCGACCGCCTCATGATCGAGGCGGATGGCGTGAGGCCCGGCTACGGCTGGGCGGGCAATAAGGGTTACGGCAGCGCGGGCCACTTCGCCGCGATCGCCGAACTCGGCGCGACCGACTTCCACCGGCGCAGCTGGCTCAAGCAGGGCGTGCCGGTGGGGAGCGAAGGTCGGGACGCGGCCGAGCAACTCATCGCCTGAGCACGGCCAGGAACACGTCCCGCGCATTCGAACTAGGATTGAAGCGCAATGGAAGAGGACGAGTTCGAAGACTACGACCGCGAGGTCGAGCTGGCGCTGTATCGCGAGTACCGGGATGTCGTGTCCCAGTTTCGCTACGTCGTCGAGACCGAACGACGCTTCTATCTTGCCAACGAGGTTGAGTTGGTGCGGCAAGACACGGAGCACGACTTCTACTTCGAACTCACGATGAACGACGTCTGGGTGTGGGATGTCTACCGCTCCGATCGCTTCGTGAAGTCGGTGCGGGTGCTCACCTTCAAAGACGTGAACGTCGAGGAGCTCTCGGCCAAGGAACTCGAGCTTCCCAAGGAACTCGCGCTCGACGAGTAGCGAGGTTCCGGCCGCCCGACGATGCGGTCTTCCGTTATCGATGCGGCTTCCATGTCCGGCGCATCGATAACTCGCTCCAGCATCGTCGGATGCGCATGGCGCGAAGTTGTTGCGTTTTTCCTCCGCGATTGGCGGTACCGTGAGTGAACGGTTCCGTCCACCCCCGCGAAGCCGTGAGCGCCCCTCCGCTGTCGGCGGACCCGTTTGTCGAAAGGCCCGCACATGAGTTCTCCGGATGCCGTGGATGCGTCGGTCACGGTGCCAGAGGCCACCGCCGCGACACCCAGGGTGCGGCTCACGCGAGCCGAGCCCGGCGACTTCGCGCCCCTCGCGAGGCAGATTCGCGAGTCGGGCCTCCTGCGACGGCGTTACGACTATTACTGGCCACGGCTCATCGCGCTGCCGCTCGTCTACGGCCTGCTCTTCACCGGATTCGTGCTCCTGGGCGACAGCTGGTGGCAGCTCGGCCTCGCCGTGCTCCTCGCGCTCATCTTCGCGCAGACCGCCTTCCTCGGCCACGATGCGGCGCATCGTCAGATCTTCCGCTCCGATCGCTGGAACAGCGCCGCCAGTCTCGTGATCGCGAACTTCTTCATCGGCATGAGCTACGGCTGGTGGCAGAACCGCCACACGCGTCACCATCAAGATCCGAACAAGACGGGACTGGACCCGGATGATGAGGTTCCGGTCATCCCGTTCAGTCGGGAGCGCATCGCGCGGCAGCGCAACCCGCTCCTGCGCTGGGTCATGTCGAACCAGGGCTCGCTCTTCTTCGTCGTGATCATGCTGGAGGGAATCTCGCTGCACCTCTCGAGCATCCACCGCGCCTTCGGCCGCGATCGGCTGCAGAACCGCGTGTTCGAGATCACGGCGCTCGCGATCCACCACGTCGCGTACCTCACGATCGTGTTCGTCGTGCTCTCGCCGCTCAAGGCCGTGCTGTTCCTCGCGGTGCAGGTGTGCCTGTTGGGATTCCTCATGGGCATGGCGTTCGCGCCCAACCACAAGGGCATGCCGATCGTGCCGAAGAACATGAAGCTCGACTTTCTGCGCAGACAGGTGATGATGAGCCGCAACATCCGTGGCAGCTTCCTGGTCGACTTCATGATGGGCGGCCTCAACTACCAGATCGAGCACCACCTGTTCCCGAACATGCCGCGGCCGCACCTGCGCAGGGCGGCGCCGGTGGTCGCGGCGTACTGCGTCGAGCGCGGCGTGCCGTACACCGAGACGACGGCGTGGCAGTCGTACGGCATAGTGCGGCGCTACATCGATCGGGTCGGCCTCGGCGAGAAGGATGTCTTCAGCTGCCCGCTGCTCGACGAGCGCCAAGCGCTCTCCTAGCGCGCGGGTCCGGTGGTGTAGCGCGGCATCGACGCCTGCCACCCCGTGACCTCTCCTGCACCGGCGTGCTCATGAGCGAGTTCTCCGCAGACTGACGAAACCCGCCGCACGGCCCCCTCGCGCCTTGCCATCCTCTTAGCCGGAGGTGGCCATGGCCGCGAAAGATCTGCTGGGCAAGCAGGGCGAGGAGTTCGCTTCGGCGTTCCTCGCGGGGGAGGGCTATGCGATCCTCGACCGGAATTGGCGCTGCCCGCAGGGCGAGATCGACATCGTCGCCTTCGACGGCGCTGAGACCGTGTTCGTCGAGGTCAAGACGCGCTCGAGCGTCGCGTTCGGGCATCCGCTCGAGGCCATCACGGTGCAGAAGCTCGCGCGCCTGCGGCGACTCGCGGCGGCGTGGTGCGAGGCGCACCCCGGTAACCACGATCGCATCCGCATCGATGCGATCGCCGTCGTCGTGCCACGCGGCGCCGCGCCGCAGCTCGAACACCTCAAGCGGGTGTTCTGATGCCGATCGGGCGCACCAAGGCCGTCGCGCTGCTCGGGCTCACCGGCGCACTCGTCGAGGTCGAGGCCGACATCTCCGCCAACCTGCCCGGTTTCGTCATCATCGGACTGCCGGACACGGCGCTCGGTGAGGCCCGCGACCGCGTGCGCGCCGCGGCCACGAATTCCGGATGCGCGCTGCCGAACCGCAAGCTCACCGTGAATCTGTCGCCGGCAGCCCTCCCCAAGCACGGCTCGGGCTTCGACCTGGCGATCGCAATGGCGTCGCTCGCCGCGGCGGGCTCGGTGACCGCGGAGTCCGTCGACCGCGTCGTGCACCTGGGGGAGCTGGGGCTCGACGGGCGGTTGCGCCCGATCGCAGGCATCCTCCCCGCGGTGCTCGCGGCAGCACGCGCGGGGGCCGCCACGGTCATGGTGCCGAGCGGCAACGCCGATGAGGCCGCACTCGTGCCCGACATCCGCGTCGTCGGCGTCGCGTCGCTGCGCGATGCCGCGATCTGGCACGGCGGCGCGTTCGAACCGGAGCCCGTCGAACCGATCGCTGGACCGCCGCTCATCGAGGCAGCGCCCGAAACGCTCGATCTCTCTGAGGTCGTCGGCAACGAAGACGCCATCGAGGCGATGCTCGTCGCCGCCGCGGGTGGCCATCACGTTCTTCTCCTCGGGCCTCCCGGAGCGGGAAAGACCATGCTCGCGGCCCGACTGCCGGGCCTCCTGCCCGAACTGGATGCCGAGGCCGCCCTCGAGGTCAGCTCCCTGCGTTCGCTCTCCGGGCTTCCCGTCGGTTCGACCCTCCCCACGCGACCGCCGCTCGAGTCGCCGCACCACACGGCCACCGCGGCGGCACTCGTGGGAGGTGGCAGTTCGGTCATCCGCCCGGGAGCCGCCGCTCGAGCATCCCACGGGGTGCTCTTCCTCGATGAGGCGCCCGAGTTTCACTCCTCCGTGCTCGACGCGTTGCGCCAGCCTCTCGAATCCGGCGTCATCAGCATCCACCGTGCCAATGCGGTTGCGCACTTTCCCGGCCGATTCCAGCTCGTGATGGCCGCGAACCCCTGCCCGTGCGGCCAGTACGGCGCGAGGGACTCGGAGTGCACCTGCCCGCCGAACGCGAGGCGACGCTACCTCGCTCGAATCTCGGGCCCGCTTCTCGATCGCATCGACATTCAGCTGCGCGTCGCCAGGATCACGGCGGCGCAACTGCGGCTGTCGCACGACTCCGCCCGGCTGAGCACGGCTGAGGCGAGGGCGCGGGTCGAGACCGCGCGAGCCGCGGCCGCAGTGCGACTCGAGCGCACGCCGTGGCGGCTCAACTCCGAGGTGCCCGGATCGTGGCTGCGCGGCGGCGCGAGGCGACTCGCTCCGGCTGCCACGGCATCCGTCGATCGCGCTCTCGAACGCGGCGGGATCACCATGCGCGGCTACGACAGGGTGCTGCGCCTCAGCTGGACGCTCGCCGATCTCGAGGGCGTTCCGTCACCCAGCGCCGACCACGTGGGACGCGCGCTCTACCTCAGAAGGGCCATGTCATGACGATGTTCGGACTGAAGGAGGCGGTGGTCGCGCCGCTGCTGCGGGCCGTCGTGGGCGATGAGGTGCCGGGTGCCGAGCTGCCCGAGCGTTTCGCCCGAGCGGCCTGGACCGGCGTCGCCGAACCCGGCGACCGCGTCGCCGGAGCACTCGTGGCCGCGCTGGGTGCGGCGGATGCGTTGACAACGCTGGTGGAGCACTGGGGCGTCGAACGCGTCCTCGGTGCGATCGTGTCGGCCGGCGCCGATCTCGATCGCGACGAGCTCGCCAAGGCGGTCGATCGCTGGACCCCGCGGCTGAAGTCGAGCATCGCGCTCACCTCGCTCAAGCAGGCGTCGCGCTACGCAGTGCGCCTCATCGTGCCGGGCGACGACTGCTGGCCGCTCGGCCTCGCCGACCTCGGCGAACACGCGCCTCTCGCGCTCTGGGTCCGCGGTAACGCCTCCACCCTCGCGACGCTGCCGAGTTCGATAGCGCTCGTCGGTGCTCGCGCCGCCACCGGCTATGGCGAGCATGTCGCCATGGAGGCCTCCGCCGGGCTCGTCGATCGTGGCTACACGATCGTCTCCGGTGCCGCCTACGGAATCGACGGTATGGCGCATCGCGCCGCTCTCGCGAGCTCCGGCAACACGATCGCGTTTCTCGCCGGCGGGGTCGACCGTTTCTACCCGAGCGGCCACGAGGCGCTGCTCACTCGCATCGTCGAGGCCGGGGTCGTCGTGTCCGAGCTCCCGTGCGGCCAGCCGCCCACCAAGTGGAGGTTCTTGCAACGGAATCGCTTGATCGCAGCGGCGAGTCAGGCCACCGTCGTGCTGGAGGCGGGCTGGCGGTCGGGCTCGCTCAACACAGCGGGCCACGCCGCGGCGATCGGAAGACCGCTTGGGGCGGTGCCCGGTCCCGTGACCTCCGCGGCATCCGCGGGCTGTCACCGACTGATTCGCGACTTCGATGCCCGCTGCGTCACGAACGCCGACGAAATGGCCGAGCTCGCACCGTTGCCCGAGCCTCGTGCGTCCGCAGACGAGCAGGTCCCCGCGGTTTCGACCCGGGATCGACTGGGTGTGCGGATGCTCGACGCGCTCGCACCGAGAGCGGCACGCCCCGTGGAGGAGATCGCTCGCCGCGCGGGCCTCTCCGTGAGCGAGGTGCAGTCCGCACTCGGGGCTCTGCAGCTCGAGGGTGCGGTGATCGAGCGCGAGGGCGGCTGGGTGAAGGCGCGCAGCT
>DATNBR010000084.1:0-9876 GCA_035571875.1 Lacisediminihabitans sp.
TCCAGGTATTCGGCGACCAGCGCATCCGTGTCTGCCTCGCTCGCCGCGTGCACGGCCTCGGCGAGGTCGTTGACACCCCAGGTGTTGACGCTCACTCCGAAGCGCAGTTCCGCCTCGGTCTTATCGCCCTCGGTGACGGCAACGTAGCGCATGTTGTCGCCGAAGCGGGCGAGCTTGAGCGAGCGCACCGCGTGCCATCCGGAGGCGGCCCGCGACCAGGTGCCGATCTTCGCGGTGACCGCGGGGTTCGAGACGTGGCCGACGACGGTTTTGCGTGCGACGTTCAGGCGCGTCTGGATGTAGCCGAACTCGCGGTCGCCGTGCGCGGCCTGGTTGAGGTTCATGAAGTCGAAGTCGATCTCGCTCCATGGCAGCTCGACGTTGGCCTGGGTGTGCAGGTGCAGCAGCGGCTTCTGCAGCGCATCGAGGCCGGAAATCCACATCTTCGCGGGGCTGAAGGTGTGCATCCAGGCGATCACGCCGACGACGTTGTCCGCGCTGTTGGCGTCGAGCATCGCGCGGCGGATCGAGTCGGAGTCCTTGAGCACCGGCTTCCACACCACGGTGACCGGGATGTCCGAGGCAGACTGCAGGCCGCGCACGACCTCCTGCGACTGCTCTGCCACCTGGCGCAGCGTCTCCTCGCCGTAGAGGTTCTGGCTTCCGGTGAGGAACCAGACCTCGTTGCTGGCGAGGTTCGGGACGATACTGCGGCTCACTTCTGGTCTCCTTCTGCGGGGCGCGGTGCTGCGGGCTGCCCATAGACGTTCTGGTAGCGATCGAACAGGGAGTCGATCGAGTGCTGGGGAATCGGGATGAGCTCGCCGAGCTGCCGGGCGATGTGCACCGTGCGAGCGACGTCCTCGGCCATGACCGCGGCCTTGACAGCGTCCCGCGCGTTCTTGCCGATCGTGAAGACCCCGTGGTTCTGCATGAGCACCGCGCGCGAGCGGTGACCGCTCAGTGTCTGGACGATGCCGCGACCGATCGAGTCGTCACCGATGATCGCGAACGGGCCCACCGGGATGTCGCCCCCGAATTCGTCTGCCATGGCCGTGATGACGCACGGGATGGCCTCGCCGCGCGCGGCCCAGGCCGTGGCGTAGGTGGAGTGGGTGTGCACCACTCCCCCGACCTGGGGCATGTTGCGGTACACGTAGGCGTGGGCCGCCGTGTCGCTCGATGGGGCGTGGTCGCCCTCGATCACGGTGCCGTCTAGGTCGCAGAGGATCATGTTCTCGGGAGTGAGCTGGTCGTAATCGACACCGCTCGGCTTGATCACGAAGAGGTCCGCGCCGGGCACGCGGCCTGAGATGTTGCCTCCGGTCCAGACGACGAGTTCGTAGCGCACGAGCTGCTCGTGCAGTTTCGCCACGTCTCGGCGCACGGCGAGGATGGCGTCGTTGAGCTCACTCATGCCGCACTCTCCTCGGAGGTCGCGGCGGCGGGAGCCAGAGCCTCGCGCCGAAGGGCCCTGAGCCGGTGCATCACATCGTTCGCGCCGCGACCGAAGTAGTCGTGCAGGGTGGCATACTCCGCGTAGAGCCGGTCGTAGGCATCCGCCCTCGCGTCGTTCGGCGTGTAGACGTCGCGGTTGAGCTTGCCCATCGCGTTGCCTGCGGCCAAGACGTCGGCGTAGGCGCCAGCGGCGACCGCCGCGTGGATCGCGGAACCGAGCGCCGGTCCCTGGTCGCTGCCGATCGTGGAGATCGGCATCCGCAGCACGTCGGAGTACACCTGCATGAGGAAGGGGTTCTTGATGAGGCCGCCGGCGGCGATGAACTCGGTGACCGGAACGCCGCTCGCGTTGAACGCCTCGACGATCTCGCGTGTGCCGAAGGCCGTGGCCTCGAACAGCGCGCGATAGATCTCCTCGGGGCGGGTGGTGAGCGTCGTGCCGAGCACGACGCCGCTCAGCTCGTGGTCAACGAGTACCGAGCGATTGCCGCTCTGCCAGTCGAGGGCGACGAGACCGTGGGCGCCGACCGGCTGATCCTTCGAGAGTTCGGTGAGGTATTCGTGGATGCTGAGGCCGCGGCTCTCCGCCTCCTGGTAGTAACCGCCGGGCACCTGGTTCTTCACGTACCAGGCGAAGATGTCGCCGACTCCGGATTGGCCGGCCTCGTAGCCGTAGAGACCCGAGACGATGCCTCCGTCGACCACGCCGCACATGCCGGGAACCTCCTTCAGCACGTCGCCGTTCATCACGTGACAGGTGGAGGTGCCCATGATGGCGAGCATCTGGCCGGGCTCGACCGCGCGCGCCGCGGGTGCCGTGACGTGGGCGTCGACGTTGCCGACAGCGACGGCGATGCCCTCGGGGAGGCCGGTCCAGGCGGCAGCCTCCGCGGTCAGCGTGCCAGCGGATGCGCCGAGCTGACCGATCTCGTGAGCCACCTTGTCGATCGCGAACGTGGCGAACGCGGGGTTGAGTGCGGCGAGGAACTCCTCGGACGGGTACTGGCCATCCTGCAGGATGCCCTTGTACCCGGCAGTGCAGGCGTTGCGCACGTAGCGACCGGTGAGCTGCCAGACGATCCAGTCCGCGGCCTCGAGCCAGTGATCCATGCGCTCGTAGAGCTCGGGGTCCTCCTCGAGCAGCTGCAGTCCCTTGGCGAATTCCCACTCGCTCGAGATGAGCCCGCCATAGCGCGGCAGCCAAGCCTCGGCTCGCTCGGCGGCGAGTTCGTTGATGCGGTCGGCCTGTCGCTGCGCGGAGTGGTGCTTCCATAGCTTCACGTAGGCGTGGGGACGCGCGGCATACTCGGGTACTTCGTTCAGCGGCGTGCCGTCTGCAAGCACCGGCATCGGCGTGCTCGCCGTGAAGTCGGTGCCGATGCCGATGACCCGCGAGGGATCGATGCCGGAGACTCGGATCGCCTCTGGCACCGCGTTCTTGAGCACGTCGATGTAGTCGGAGGGCACTTGGAGTGCCCAGTCGGGCGGGAGCGTCGCACCGGTCTCGGCGAGCACCGAGTCCATGACGCCATGGGGGTACTCGAAGGTCGCCGTGCCGACCTCTGCACCGTCTGAGACACGCACGACAAGAGCCCGGCCCGAGAGCGTTCCGTAGTCGACACCGATCACATACCGGTCTTCGGCACTGTCGGATGCGCTGGGCTGCACCACGGGACTCCTTCGTCAGGCAGGGACACACTCAAAATTGTGAGCGCTAACAATTTTCGCGAAGACTCCATGTTACCACCGACGTTGCCGCCCCTTCGTAACGCTTTCGCCTCCTTCCCCCCGCCCCCTTTTTCGTCGAGGGTGCCCGTTGGCACCGAGCGTGCCCGTCCCAACGGGCACGCTCGGTGCCAACGGGCACCCTCGGTGCAGACGGTAGAGCGCGAGGCGACGACACAGAGAAGGCCGGCCCCGACTTGCGTCGGGACCGGCCTTCTCGGGTGATGCTGTTACTTGGTGAGCGGAGCGAGCTTCGGGTCGTTGGCGTACGACTCGGCAGCATTGTCCTTGGTCACGAGCTCCGGCGGGAGCAGGTAGGTCGGGACGACCTTCACACCGTTGTTGTACTCGGTGGAGTTGGTCTCCGGCTTGTTGCCCTTCTGCAGGTCCTGAACCATCTGGATGGCGTGCTTGACGAGCGCACGGGTGTCCTTGTTGATGGTGGAGTACTGGATGCCGGCCATGATCGACTTGACCGACTCGACCTCGGAGTCCTGGCCGGTGACGACCGGGACGTCCTTGCCAGCCTTCTGCACCGAGTTGATGATGGCGCGAGCCAGCGTGTCGTTCGGCGAGAGAACACCATCGAGCTCGGTGGAGGTGTAGCTGCTGGTGAGCAGTGCGTCCATGCGGCTCTGGGCGTTCTCCGGCTTCCAGCCCGCGGTCGCAGTCTGCTTGATGTCGGTCTGGCCCGAGACGACCTTGAGCGTGCCGTCGTCGATCTTCGGCTGCAGGATCTTCATCGCACCCTTGAAGAACACCGGGGCGTTGGCGTCGTCAGACGAGCCGGAGAACAGCTCGATGTTGAACGTCTTCTTGTCTGGGAACTTCTTCTTCATGCCGTCGAGCAGGGCCTGGCCCTGGAGCTCGCCGACCTTCTCGTTGTCGTAAGCGACGTAGTAGTCGACGTCCTTGGTGTTCAGGATGAGACGGTCGTACGCGATGACGACAGCGCCCGCGTCGTGGGCCTGCTTGACCTGGGTGCCGAGCTGGCCACCGTCCTGTGCGCCGATGATGATGACCTTCGCGCCCTTGGTGACCATGGACGAGATCTGGCCCTGCTGGTCCGCGACGGTGCTGGAGGCACCCGCGTACTGCACGTCACCCTTGAAGCCTGCCGCCTTGAGGCCGTCTTCGAACAGTTGGCCCGCGAGCACCCAGTTCTCCGAGGTCTTCGAGGGCAGGGCGACTCCGATGCGTGCGTCCTTGGCGAATCCGGCAGCATCGCCGGACTTGCCCGAGGTGCCGGCGTCACGGGTGGAACAGCCGGAGAGCGCCATGAGCGCAATCGCGGCGATCGCCGTGGTGGTAATAGCGAGTTTTCGCATATCAATCACTTTCTTGTTGTGGTTTTACTTGCAGGGTGAACTGATGCAGTTACTGCTGGCGAGTGGACTCCGACGGAGTCAGGTCTGCGGGGCTGCCCGTGGTCGGTGCGACCGCCGGCGGCTCGGTGATGCCCTCGTCGAGCTTGCGCCGACGGGTGAGAAGACCGATGAGCGACGGCCTTCCCTGGCTCTTGTTGTAGACGTCGATCGCGACGGCGAAGAGGAGGACGAGGCCCTTGATGATCTGCACCCGGTCGATGCCGATGCCGAGAAGCTGAAGACCGTTGTTCAGCACCGCCATGATGAGGCCGCCGATGATGGAACCGGTGACCGTGCCGATGCCACCGAAGATCGCCGCGCCGCCGATGAACACGGCCGCGATGGCGTCGAGCTCCCAGTTGAGTCCGTCCTGAGGACCGGATGCGACGGAGCGCGACACGAAGATCATGCCGGCCAGGGAGGCGAGGACCCCCATGTTGACCATGAGCAGGAAGTCGACGCGACGCGAATTGACGCCGGAGAGCTTCGCGGCCGGTCGGTTGCCGCCGACCGCGTAGATGTGGCGGCCAAAGATCGTGTTTCTGGTGAGGAAGGAGTAGAACACGATGAGCACGCCGAGGATGATGCCCGAGATCGGGAAGCTGGTTCCCACGCGGCCGCCCGCGAAGGTGAAGCTCGCCGCGATGACGACGGCCACCAGAATGACCAGCTTGACGAGCGTGACCCAGAGCGGGATCTGCTCGGCACCGAGTTGCTCGCGCACCCTGCGCGCGCGGAACTCCCGGATGACGATGGCCACCGCCACGATGAGTCCAAGCAGAAGGGTGAGGTTGTTGTATCCGGTGTCCGGGCCGACCTCCGGCAGATAGCCGCCGCCGATGGAGGTGAAGCCGTCTGGCACGGGGATCGTATTCGCGTTGCCGATGAACTGGTTGCCACCGCGGAAGATGAGCATTCCGGCGAGGGTGACGATGAACGCCGGTACCCCGACGTACGCGACCCAGAAGCCCTGCCAGGCACCGATCAGCGCGCCGACGACCAGACCGAGCACGATCGCGAGCGGCCACGGCAGGTCCCAGTACTTCATCGCGCTGGCTACAACGATGCCGCTGAAGGCGGCAACCGAACCGACCGAGAGGTCGATGTGGCCGGCGATGATGAGCATCACCATGCCGATCGCGAGGATCAGGATGTAGGAGTACTGGCTGACCAGGTTGATCAGGTTACCGGTGTCCAGGGTGAGGCCGTCGGTCAACGCCTGGAAGAGCACGATGATGATGATCAGGCTGAACAGGATGCTGAACTGGCGGAGGTTGGAGGTGCCGCCGCCGAAGATCTTCCTGAGGTCTTTGATGCCGCTCATGCGTGTTGCACTTTCTTCTTGGCCGAGGTCATGCTCTTCATCACGGTCTCCGGATCCGCTTGCGCGGCAGAGATGTCGTTGGTGATGGCACCCTCGAAAATGGTGTAAATGCGGTCGGAGATGCCGAGCAGTTCCGGCAGTTCAGAGGAGATGACGATGACGCCTTTGCCCGAGGCGGCAAGGCGCTGGATGATGCCGTAGATCTCGTACTTGGCGCCGACGTCGATACCGCGGGTGGGCTCATCCAGAATCAGCAGGTCGGGGTCGGTGAACATCCACTTGGCGAGAACTACCTTCTGCTGGTTGCCGCCGGAGAGGGTCGCCATGCCCTGTTCCACGCTCGGTGCCTTGACGCGCAGCTCCTTGCGATAGCTCTCGGCTGCTTCGTACTCCTTGGTCTCGTTCACCACGGGACCCGCAGAGATCTTCTTCAGCTTCGCCGAGACGACCGAGCGCTTGATGGTGTCGAGCAGGTTGAGACCGAGCGATTTGCGGTCTTCGCTCACGTAGGCGAGACCGTGGTCGATCGCCTCGTTCACGCTGCGCACCTGAATCTCTTCGCCATCCTTGATGATCTGGCCCGAGACGAAGTTGCCGTAGGAGCGGCCGAAGATGCTCATCGCGAACTCCGTGCGCCCGGCGCCCATCAGCCCCGCGAAGCCGACGATCTCGCCGCGGCGCACGAAGAAGCTCGAGTCCTTCACGACCATGCGCTCGGCGACCTGAGGGTGCTGCACTGTCCAGTTCTTCACCTCGAAGAACACCTCGCCGATCTTGGGCGTGCGGTCGGGGAAGCGACTCTCGAGGTTGCGACCGACCATCCCGCGGATGATGCGATCCTCGTTGACGCCCTCCGCCTTGACGCTGAGGGTCTCGATGGTCTTGCCATCGCGGAGGATGGTGATGGAGTCCGCGATCTGCTCGATCTCGTTGAGCTTGTGGGAGATCATGATCGACGAGATGCCCTTGCCCTTGAGGCCCAGGATCAGGTCGAGCAGGTGCTGCGAATCGGAGGAGTTGAGGGCCGCGGTCGGCTCGTCGAGGATGAGCAGCTTGACCGATTTGTTGAGCGCCTTGGCGATCTCGACGAGCTGCTGCTTGCCGACGCCGATGTTCTTGACCAGGGTGTCGGGATCGTCGGAGAGGCCGACCCGAGCGAGCAGCTCGCGGGCGCGCAGCTGCGCTTCCTTCCAGTCGATGACGCCGTACTTTCCCGGCTCGTTGCCGAGGAAGATATTCTCGGTGATCGAGAGGTGCGGGATGAGCGCGAGTTCCTGGTGGATGATCGCGATGCCGGCGTTCTCGCTCGCGCGGATGCCACTGAAGCGCACCTCTTCGTTCTGGAAGATAATGTCGCCCTCGTAGGTCCCGTAGGGGTAGACGCCTGAGAGCACCTTCATGAGCGTGGACTTGCCCGCTCCGTTCTCACCGCAGATCGCGTGGATCTCGCCGGTCTGCACCGTGATGGAGACATTCGACAGAGCCTTGACGCCAGGAAATTCCTTGGTGATCGACCTCATCTCGAGGATCGGCGGTACTGCTGGCATGTGACCTCTTCGTCAAATCTTCGAAAGATATCGGGGCTCGTTGATAGCGGCACAGCATTCGTGTGACCGTTCACATTGTGTCACTAATGGTGCCTCGCGCCCCTCACCGTGTCAAGTTGGCCTTCCTCACGGTTCGGTAACGGCGACGCAACTTTCGCGCGCATCCGCCCGTGGCGCTCAGTGGGGCGCGGTCGAGGCTCGCACTCGCAGCAGCGGGAGGATCTGGTCATAGTCGGTGCGGGTCTCACCATGCAGCTCACCGAGCAGGATCGCGACGGCACGCCGCCCGATCTCGCTGAAGTCCTGGCGCACCGTCGTGAGCGGTGGCCAGTAGTGCCGTGCCTCCGGGATGTCATCGAAGCCGACAACGCTCACGTCGCCCGGCACATCGAGGCCGGCCTCGCGAAACGCGTGCAGCAGCCCCAGCGCCATCTGGTCGTTCGCCGCGAACACGGCGGTGAAGTCGCGATAGGCCACGAGTTCGCGACCGGCCTGGTAGCCGAATTCAGCGGTCCAGTCGCCGAGGATCGGAGGGTGGGTTCTCAGGTCGGCGTCGTTGATCTCCTCGAGGAAGCCCTGCATCCGGGCCTCTGCCTCGATCCAGTCCTGCGGCCCGGCCAGGTGCACGATCTCCTTGTGGCCGAGGTCGATGAGGTGCCGAGTGGCCGCCCTCGCACCGGAGATCTGATCGACCGAGAGACTGCGCGGCGCATCCCGACCCGTCGAGTCGAGCGTGACGAGAGGCAGCTTCACGTCGAGTTCCTTGATCGCCTCAAACACCTGCACCTGCGGCGAGATGACGACGAGGCCCTCGACCGCCTGATCGGTGAGATATTCGAGATTCTCGCGAATGGAGTCGTAGTCACTCGAGACAAGACTCGTCGTGCTGATGAGGTAGCCGGCGTCGCGGGCCGCGGTCTCGATCGCCCGCAGACTCGTCGCCGGTCCGTAGTGTGCGGTCTGTGCGCTCAGGACGCCGAGGGTGCGCGACCGACTCGTGACGAGCGCGCGCGCCGCCTGGTTGGGCCGGTAACCGATTTCATCGATGACCTCGAGCACTCGCTGCTTCGTGCTGGGACGAATGCTCTCCGAGTTGTTGAGCACGCGCGACACCGTCTGATATGACACGCCTGCGAGCCGCGCGACATCACGGATGTTGGGCGCGCGAACCCTGTCTGCTTCCATGGTGTCTGGTACCCGGCTCCATCGGCGATGTGTACGGTCACATAAGTTGAAGCACCATTATGACCCACGCTCAGCCGACCGCGCGCCGTGCTACGAGAGCGCCTGCCGCACATCCGCGATGAGGTCGTCGACGCCCTCGATGCCGACCGAGAGCCGCACGACGTTGTCTGGCACCTCGAGCGCGGTGCCGCGCACGGAGGCGTGGGTCATCTCCGAGGGGTAGCCGATGAGCGACTCCACGCCGCCGAGCGACTCGGCCAGCTGGAAGATCCGGGTCGACTGGGCGAAGGTGCGCGCCGCCTCCGCCCCACCGCGCAGCGCGACGGAGAGCATCCCGCCGAAGCCACGCATCTGGCGAGCGGCGAGCTCGTGCCCTGGATGCGTCGGCAGCCCCGGGTAGTACACGCGCTCGATCCCCGGATGCCCGACCAGCGCCTCCGCGATCGCCTGCGCATTCGAGGAGTGGCGTTCGACTCGCACGGCGAGCGTCTTGATCCCGCGCGTCGTGAGCCAGGCATCCATCGGTGCAGACACCGGACCGACCGCGAACTGCAGGAAGCCCACCTTGGCCGCGAGTTCGTCGTCGTTCAGGATGAGGGCGCCGCCGAGCACGTCGGAATGGCCGCCGAGGTACTTGGTCGTGGAGTGCACGACAACGTCGGCGCCGAAGGCGAGCGGATTCTGCAGATACGGCGAGGCGAAGGTGTTGTCGACCACGACGAGCGCACCGGACTCGTGACCGAGTTCCGCGAGCGCGGCGATGTCGGTGATCTTCAATAGCGGGTTGCTGGGGGTCTCGACCCACACGATTCGCGTCTCCGGCCGGATCACCGCGCGCACCGCGTCGAGGTCCGACATCTCCGCGGTGTCGAGGCTCACCCCCCAGGGCACGTGCACCTTGCTCACGAGCCGGTGAGTGCCGCCGTAGACGTCGTTGCCCATGACGATGTGGTCGCCCGGACGCAGCACGGAGCGCAACAGGATGTCCTCCGCCGCGAGACCCGAGGCAAAGCTGAAGCCGTGCGCACCGCCCTCGAGACTCGCGAGCTGCTCCTGCAGTGAGTCGCGCGTTGGGTTGGCACTGCGCGCGTACTCGTAGCCGTCACGCAGGCCGCCGATGCCGTCCTGCACGAACGTCGAGGTCTGGTAGATCGGCGGAATGATCGCGCCGGTGCGGGGGTCGAAGGCCTGACCGGCGTGAATCGCGCGAGTGCTGAAGTCCTGCTGCTGTGACAAGGGGTTCTTTCTGTAATATGCCGGGTTAGTCGGA
>DATNBR010000085.1:0-14515 GCA_035571875.1 Lacisediminihabitans sp.
TCGACAGCGGTCGCCGAAGGCTGGCTGTACAGGTCGGTGAGCTGCTGCGCCGTCATCGCGGGAGCAGCCGTGGTGAGCTGGGCCGCCTTCGTCGAGTTTGACGTGAACGCGGGCGAGTTGTTGAATGCGGGGTTCGAGGTAGCCATGCGGCTAATCTAGCCTGCCGACGGCCCTTCATGGCTGGGGATTCGCCCGCTGTTCGCCAACAGCCGAGCGAGCCACGCGGAACCCACGAGTACCGCGCCAGCCGCCGCGAGCACAATGGCGCCGAAACCGTACTGCGGAAAGCCCTGCCCGAGGATCACGCCGGCCGCAAACGGCGCCAGCAGCACCGCATAACAGCGGGCCGGGCGCTGCCGCACGTAGAGCCAGCCAGCGAGCGGCACGACCAGGGACGCGGATGAAGGCCCGCCCGTCAGCAGCACCAGCATGATCAGGGCGCTCGGCAGCGACATCCAGAACCTGCGCCAGCCTCGGCCCGGCAGGATCCACCAGCCGAGCAGGTGCGTGCCCACGCCCGCGGAGAGGAGGTACGGCGCGTACGCCGAGGTCGCCTGCACGAGCAGCCCGCCGACGAAGATCAGCGCGACGGCCGCGAGATAGCGACCGCGGTAGCCTCCCCAGCGGAGGGGGAGCCGCGAGGTCGGCTCACGCCATCCGTGCGGCGTGCTCGTGGAGCCGTCAGCCACGGGCCCCGAAGACGAGGATGGCCAGGTACACGATGAGCAGGACGCCCGCGGCCCCCAGGCTGATGCTCACGATGAGTGGCACGTCGATCTTGCGCGCCGCCGGGGGAGTATCAACGGTGCGGAAGGCGGCAGGAATCTCGGCGGCGTGATCGGGCGAGGCAGACGGAATCGGGTACTTGGCCCGGATCTCGGCCTTCGCCGCGGCCGTGTTGCGCGCGCGGATCGCCGCGCGTTCGGCCGCCGCGGCCTTTGCCTCGGCGCGGCTCTGCGGCTGCTGTGGCCGTGGCGGCAGGGGCAGGCTGAACGGGTTCTCGTTCGTCACCACGGGTTGGTCGGCGGGCGCCGGCTGCTCGGCGCTCGGCGTCACGCTCGAGACCTCGGATGCCGTGGCCGGCTCAGCGAAGTGAGTCGCCGTCTCAGAGACCCCGGCCTGCACGGGCGTCGGCTGCGCGGACGTCGGCTGCGCCGGCTCGGGTTGCGCCGGCTCGGGTTGCGCTGGCGTGGTCCGCGCCGGACGCTTCGCCTGCCGACCCGGCTCCTGCAGCTCGGGCGGCTGCACGATCGGAATCGAGGTGGTGGGTGGCGCGAACGCGGACCTCGCGCGACGAGGCTTCTGCTTGGTCGATGCCTCGGCGCTTGGCGCGGTGGGAGCGGCCGCGGTGGGAGCGGGAGCAGCAGTAGGAGTGGCAGGAGCGGCAGCCGCATCAGCGGTAGCAGGTGCGGCTGCATTTGGAGTCTGAGCCGGAGGAGCGGCAGCCGCATCACCACCGGCCCCGGTCGACGTCGTCTGCACCGCCGTCGTCTGCACCGGCGCCGTCTGCGGCGACGCCACGCGAACCCGGCGGTTCACTCGCGGGCGAGGCACCGCGGTGGCGGCGGTGGCAGTGGCAGGCCGGGCAGTGGCAGCAGCTGCGGCGTCCGCGGCCTTCGGGGCGGCAGCAGCGTCGGTGCGCGCGGCCTTCGGGCGGGCAGCGGGGGCGGGGGCAGCAGCGTCGCTCGGCTCGTTATGGGGCTTGGGTGCGACATCCGCGGGAACGGGTGTGCCGCACTTGATGCAAAATTTCCAACTCGGGTCGAGCTTTGCAGCGCAATTGGCGCAAATCTCCATGGGTAGCAGAGTACCAACAGCGGGGGCTCGGTCGCGTAGCGTTGCAGCGTGAGCGAAGCGCAGCGCGACCGTCCGATGGTGATTGCCCACCGCGGCGCCAGCGGATATCGGCCGGAACACAGTCGCTCCGCGTACCTCCTCGCAATCGCGCAGGGCGCGGATGCCGTCGAGCCCGACCTCGTGCCGACGCGAGACGGCGTGCTCGTGGTCCGCCACGAGAACGAGATCTCGGGCACGACGGATGTCGCCGCCCACCCCGAATTCGCCGACCGCCGCACCACCAAGACCATCGAGGGGCAGAAGCTCACCGGTTGGTTCACCGAGGACTTCGACTGGTCCGAGCTCAGCACCCTGCGCGTGCGCGAACGCCTGCCGAAGCTGCGGCCGGGCAACCGCGACTTCGAGGGCGACGACGGCATCCTGCGCTTCGTCGACCTGCTCGAGATTCTGGATGCCGCACCGCCGGTCCCCGAGACCGGGCGACGGGTGCAACTCGTGGCCGAGCTCAAGCACGCGAGCTACTTCGAGGCCATAGGGCTGCCGCTCGACGAACTTTTCGCGGCGGAACTCGGCCGCGCCGGCTGGGACGACGACGCGCGACTGATCGTGGAGAGCTTCGAGACGACCGTGCTCGCTCAGGTGCGCGACCGTGGCATCCGTGCCCGCTACGTGTTTCTCATCGAGGCGAGCGGCGCCCCGGCCGACCATCCCGAGCGCGACTACGCCGACTACCTCACGGCGCTGGCGCTCGCCGAGCTCGCCGGGTCGCGCATGCATGGCATCAGCGTCAACAAGCACCTGCTGCTGCCGGATGCCGCTGGCCGCGACGACGAGGCGAGTCTCGTCGAGCGCGCCCACGCCGCAGGCCTCGTGGTGTTCGTGTGGACGCTGCGAGCCGAGAACCACTTTCTCGCTCGCGACCTGCGGGTGCACGACTCGGACCTCGGGCGCTGGCGAGACGAGTTCGCGCTCATCCTGGGCACCGGCGTCGACGGCGTCTTCGCCGACCAGCCCGACCTGGCGCTGCAGGCCCGCGCGGCCCTGTAGCGCCCCCGCCCGTCCGCGGGTCACGATGCGGGGTTTCGTTATCGATGCGCGAACTGTAGCGGCCGCATCGTTAACAACGGGACGCACCGTTAGCTGGCTTCGGCGCGATACCTGACGACCCCCGCCCGCATGACAGCGGGCCAGCCTAGAATTGGGCGGACATGACCTTCATCCTCGAGCCGCCAGCAGCCGGCGAATCTCCGCTCCTCGAGGGCCTCAATCCGCGGCAGCGCGAGGCCGTCGAATACCGCGGCCCCTCGCTGCTCATCGTCGCCGGCGCGGGCTCCGGCAAGACGAGTGTGCTCACCCGTCGTATCGCGCACCTGATCGAGACGCGCGAGGCGTGGCCCAGCCAGATCCTCGCCATCACCTTCACGAACAAGGCCGCGGCCGAGATGCGCGAGCGGGTGCAGTCGCTTCTCGGGCAATCGGCCGAGGGCATGTGGATCTCCACCTTCCACTCGGCCTGCGTGCGCATCCTTCGCCGCGAAGCGGAGCACTTCGGCTACAGCAAGAGCTTCACCATCTACGACTCGGCCGACAGCAAGGCGCTCGTCAAGCGCATCATCAAAGATCTGGATGCCGACAGCTTCGGCTTCACCCCGAGCAAGGCGCTCGGCAAGATCTCCAAGCTCAAGAACGAGCTGCACGACGTCGAGTCCTACGCCAGGGACGCGAACTTCGCCGACCCGGCCGAGCGGGTGTTCCTCGAGATCTTCCGTGAGTACACGCGCAGCCTCACCCGCGCCAACGCGTTCGACTTCGATGACCTCATCGGCCAGACCGTCTACCTGTTCCGGGCCTTTCCCGCGGTGGCGGCGCTCTACCAGCGTCGCTTCCGTCACATCCTGGTCGACGAGTATCAGGACACGAACCACGCGCAGTACTCGCTCATTCGCGAGCTCACGAAGACGCCGCGAACCGACCTGCTCGAAGACGCCGTCGGCTTCGACGGGCAACCGCTGCGCGACCCCACCCGCGCACTCGACGCGCCGTCGCTCACCGTCGTGGGCGACAGCGATCAGTCGATCTACGCGTTCCGCGGCGCCGACATCCGCAATATCGTCGAGTTCGAGCGCGACTTTCCGCGCTCCAAGGTCGTGCTGCTCGAGCAGAACTACCGTTCGACCCAGAACATCCTCGACGCGGCCAACGCCGTCATCTCGAACAACTTCGACCGCAAAGACAAGAAACTGTTCACCACGATCGGCGCCGGCGACAAGATCACCGGCTTCACCGGTTACAGCCAGCACGACGAGGCGCAGTTCGTTGCGGATGAGATCCAGACCCTGCGCGAGGCCGGCGTCAGCTACAACGACGTCGCGGTCTTCTATCGCACCAACGCGCAGACCCGTGCGCTGGAAGAGATCTTCATCCGCTCCGCCCTGCCCTATCGAGTGCTGGGGGGCACCAAGTTCTATGAGCGCGCCGAGATCAAGGACGCGCTCGCCTACCTCACCGCCGTCGCGAACCCCGCAGACCCGCTCGCGCTGCGCCGCATCATGAACACCCCGAAGCGCGGCATCGGCCCCGCTACCGAGACGGCTCTGCAGAGCTACGCTGATCGCCATGACCTGACCCTGCGTGAAGCAATGAGGCATGCGGATGAGCTGGGTCTCGGCCCCAAGGTCACCGGCGCGATCACGGGGCTGGCTTCGATTCTCGACGAGGTCGGTGCAACCGTGGACCCGCCGGGCGGCACCCCTGCTCCCGCCGCCGACATCCTCACTGGGCTGCTCGACCGCACCGATTTCATCGCCTCGCTGCGCCACACCGGCGACGCGCAGGATGAGGCGCGAGCCGAGAACGTGGAGGAACTCGTCGCCGTGGCGAAGGAGTTCCAGAAGAACAACCCCGAAGGCTCGCTGCTCGACTTTCTCACCGAGGTCTCTCTCGTCGCGGCCGCTGACGAGCTGGACGACACGAGCGGCACGGTCTCGCTCATGACCCTGCACACGGCGAAGGGCCTCGAGTACGAGGCGGTGTTCCTCACCGGCGTGGAGGAGGGTCTGCTGCCGCACCAGATGTCGGCGAACGAGCCCGGCGGGCTCGCCGAGGAGCGCCGGCTGTTCTATGTGGGCATCACGCGTGCGCGCAGGAGGTTCTACTTCTCACTCGCGATGACGCGCTCACAGTTCGGCGAGGTCAACGTGGCGATGCCGTCGAGGTTCCTGCAGGAGATCCCGGTCGATCTGATCGACTGGCGGCAGTCTCCTGGCATGGCGAACTCGCGCGGCGGCACGCAGCCGCGCGCGATCAACGCCCGCAGGGGCGGTTTCGGCGCGGAACTCGGTGCCGGCTCGTTCTCCGGTGCCGGCTCCGGTTACGAGCGCGGAGACTCCGGCCCCGGCGCGATCGCCCGGGCGAGGGCCGCGCGCAACGCCGAGAAGCCGAAGACCGAGTGGTCCAACCGGGTCACGGGAACCGTGCGCGACAACGGCGACCTCACTCTCGCCGCGGGGGACCGCATCCGTCACGTCGACTTCGGCGAGGGTCGCGTCTCGGCGGTCACCGGGGTCGGCCCGAAGAGCGTCGCCGAAGTTCAGTTCGAGGGGCCGGCCGGCCGCAAGCGGCTGCTCATCAAGATCAGCCCGATCGAGAAGCTCTGACGAGCGTCGCGAGACGCCCGAACGAACTCACTCCAGCGGCGGAAGCGTGATGCCCGAGGCCTGCAGGTGCTCGGCGAACTTGTCGGGCCACGCGGCCTGAATCGCGTCGGGGTCCCAGCCGCCCTCCCGGTACTCGAGGGCGATCTCGGTCGAGTGCGAGTAGAGCGAGAGCTTGTCGCCGCCGATGCCGATCGCCTGACCGGTCACGGATGCCGAGCCGTCGGAGGCGAGCCACACCACGAGCGGCGCCACGTCCTCCGGTCCGCCGAGCGCGTGCTCCTGGCGCACCTGCTTCGGTAGCGGTTCGCCGGCCTCGAAGGCCTTCACGACATCCGCGTAGATCGGAATCGTCGCGGTCATGGCGGTGAGGGCGGTCGGCACCACGGCGTTCACGGTGATGTTCGCGCGAGCGAGTTCGAGCGACCAGGTGCGCGCGAAGGCGACGATGCCCGCCTTCGCAGCGGCGTAATTGGTCTGCCCGAAGTTGCCGTGCTGCCCCGCGGGCGAACCGATGAGGATGATCCTGCCGCCCTCGCCCTGCTCGCGCATCGCGATCGCGGCGGCGCGACCGACGGTGAACGTGCCGCGCAGGTGGGTCTGGATGACGAGGTCGAAGTCGTCGTCCTCCATCTTCCAGAGCACCTTGTCGCGCAGCACTCCGGCGTTGCTCACGAGGATGTCCAGTCGGCCGAATTCGCTCATCGCGGCCGCCACCAGGGCATCCGCGGTCTCGGTCGGCCCAACAGGCGCGACCACCGAGACCGCCTTGCCGCCCGCGTCGCGAATCGCGCGAACCGTGTCGTCGGCGGTCTCCGCGCGAACGTCGTTGACCACCACGGATGCGCCAGCCGCAGCGAGCGCCTCCGCATAGGCGCGGCCGAGGCCCTGTCCGCTGCCGGTGACGACCGCGACCTTGCCGTTCAACAGTTCACTCATGCGTAGTACCTCACAACCATGGTCATCACGCAGGCGGGCTTCGCCTGTCCTTCCACCTCGAAGGTGACGTCGAATTTGGCCTGCACGCCGCCGGCGACCTCGGTGGCCTCGGTGAGTCGCACGCTGGCTCGGATGCGCGAGCCGACCGGCACCGGCGCGGGGAAGCGGAGCTTGTCGAGACCATAGTTGATGCCCGTGCCGAGGTCGGTGACCTCGAACACCTCCGCCATGAGCGGCACGACGAGGGAGACGGTGAGGTAGCCGTGCACGATGGTCGTGCCGAACGGGCTGCGCGCCGCGGCGGCCGCATCGATGTGAATGGGGTTGTGGTCGCCGGTGAGGTCCGCGAACGTGTTCACGTCGTCCTGCGAGATGGTGCGCCAGCTCGAGGTGCCGAGCTCCTTGCCGACGAGGTCGGGGATCCCGGCGATCGTCGTTCTCACTTGCGCGGTGGATGATTCAGCGGTCACGATCTTCTCCTTGGATGGCTCGCGGGACACGCGCGAACGGCCCGGCGCCAGATTATCAGGTTTACTGTGAATCTAACGCAGTCTGCGACAATTTTTCGAGCGGTGCGAGAGCCGGGAAAAATGATTGACTTTCTCAACGGTAGATTTTACGGTGTAGCTATCGTGGCCATCTTTCGGCCGGTGTCGTCTACCGAGCAGCCAGCGCTGGCTGCCATGAAGGGTCGTGCGTTCGATGCTGAACCAGGGACTGGGATCCTGGATTGACCGCCGTCGCGCGAAATCCGGCAGCAAGACCGCGTTGATCTTCGGCGACGCCGAGATCACCTACGGTGAGCTCGCCTCCCGCATCGATCGGCTCGCATGCGCTCTGCGTGAGCGTGGAGTGCGGCAGGGCTCGAGGGTGGCCTTCCTCGGCGAGAACCATCCGGCGTTCCTCGAGACCTTCTTCGCCGCCGGAACGCTCGGCGCGATCTTCGTGCCGCTGAATACGCGACTCGCACCGCCGGAGGTTCAGTTCGCGCTGGAAGATGCCGGCAGCAGCATCCTGGTTCACGCCGAGAGCCTGTCCGCGCTCGCCATCGCCGGCGCGCGCAACACCGCGGTCACGAGGCGCATCGTGGTCTCCGACCTGCGAGCGGATGCCCCTGCCGCGGCCCCCGCAGACACCGACGATCTCGAGGTGGAGTATCTCGATGCCGTCATCGCTGCGACCGCGGAGGAGCGCCTCGACGTGGCCGTCTCGCAGGACGACCCCGCGATGATCCTCTACACCTCCGGGACCACGGGGTTCCCGAAGGGCGCCGTGCTCACCCACGGCAACATCACCTGGAACTGCTTCAACGTGCTCGTCGACTACGACTTCCTCAGCACGGATGTCGCCCTCATGATCTCGCCGCTGTTCCACGTCGCCTCACTCGACATGGGGCTCCTGCCCACCCTGCTGAAGGGCGGCACCGTCGTGCTCGAGACCCGCTTCGATCCGGCGCGTGCGCTCGCACTCATCGAGAAGTACCGGGTCACCTCGCTGAGCGGCGTGCCCACGACCTTCCAGATCCTCTGCGAGCATCCGAACTGGGCGACCACCGACATCAGCTCGCTCGCCAAGCTCACCTGCGGGGGCTCGGCCGTGCCGATGCGGGTTCTCGAGGCGTACGAAGAGCGTGGCCTCGCCTTCTCCAGCGGCTATGGGATGACCGAAACGGCTCCCGGCGCAACGAGTCTCTCACCGGAGAAGAGTCGCGAGAAGGCGGGATCCGGCGGGCTGCCCCACTTCTTCACCGACCTGCGGATCGTCGACGCGAACGGCGAGCGGCTGACCGCAGGGGAGACCGGCGAGATCCAGCTGTCTGGTCCGAACGTCATCAGGGAGTATTGGAACCGACCCGAGGCGATAGCCGAGTGCTACGTGGATGACATCTGGTTCCGGTCCGGTGACATGGGTTACGTCGACGACGACGGCTACCTCTTCATCGCCGACCGGCTCAAAGACATGATCATCTCGGGCGGCGAGAACATCTACTCCGCTGAGGTCGAACAGGCCGTGGCCGAACTCGAGGCCGTGGCGAGTGTCGCGATCATCGGAGTGCCTGACGAGAAGTGGGGCGAGGTGCCGATCGCGGTGCTCACGGTGCGTGACGGCTATTCGCTGGATGCCGCGGACATCCGCTCGCACCTCGAGAATCGCATCGCGAAGTACAAGATTCCGAAGCGCGTGGAGATCGTCGACGAGCTGCCCCGCACCGCAAGCGGCAAGGTGCGCAAGGCGGAACTGCGCAGGCTCTACCCCGCGTGATCGGCGAACGCGATGCGGCGCAGCAGCTCGCGCAGCTGGAGGCGCTCGGCGTCGTCCAGCCCGTTGAGTGATTCGGTCTCGGCCTGCTGCACTATCGCTCGTGCCCTCGCGTAGAGGTCTCGACCGGCGTCGGTCGCGCAGATGCCCTTGGCCCGGCGATCGCGCGGGTTAGTCTCCCGGCTCACGAGGCCGCGCCGTTCGAGTTCATCGACGAGCGCGACGATCTGGCTCGGATCGAGCACCAGGAATTCCGCGAGCTCGCGCTGGGAGGGACTCTGCTCCGCGCACGCGAGGGCCAGCACCGAATACGACCGCACCTTGAGTGCCAGGGGCAGGAGCGCGGCGTTCGCTCGCGCGATGCCGATAGAACGTGCACGCGCGGTGAGGAACTCGATCTCGAAGGCGAGCTCGGACGTTGCGAGCGCATCCGGTTCGACGCTCAGGGTGTCAGGCACCTGAGAGCGCCGCTGCGGTGCGACGACCTGCTTCGAGATCTCCTGCTCCATGCGCTTGCTGCTCTCAGACAGCGCCAGCGGGCTCCTGGCGATAATGGTTCGGATCGTTGACTTATTCAAGGATATAAGTACCCGCGGATGGCCGTTCAAGCACGGTTGCCGGGGTGGCCCAGCGCCCCACTCTGCTCGCTGAGGCCCCGTGCTAATCTGCGTCTTGCCGCGGCAGACTTCCGCGTCGGAGGTCGCGAACACGGGAGAAAAGGTAAGGATGCCTGAACTGCATACCCCGGATGAGCTCGTGGGCACTGCTCGTCCGGCGCGAGCTGATTCGCCAGAGATCACGCTGCTGTACCTGATCAAGCAGGTCGAGCTTGCGGTGCGATCACAACTGGATGAGGCGGCGCGCGCGCAGGGACTGACCGCACTGCAGTACACGGCCCTCACGGTACTCGAGCGCCATCCGGAGCTCACCTCGGCCGAACTCGCGCGCAACTCGTTCGTGCGCGCGCAGACCATGGCCCAGATGATCACCGTGCTCGACGAGCGCGGCCTGATCAGGCGCCAACGCGACCCGAACAGCCACCGCCAGTACCTGCTGTCGCTCACGGCAGAGGGGCAACGCACTCTCGACTCGCTGCGCGAGGCCGTTCAGGCGATCGAGCGGAAGATGGTCGCCGACCTCACAGCGGCCCAGGCGAGGCAACTGCGCGAGGCACTGCACGCCTGCCGCGTTGCGCTCGGCGGCGTACGCGCCCATTGACGAGATCTCGTTGTGAAAACCCGGACGGCGGGAGATAATCAGGCAACCTGATGGTCGTTCCCCGGCGTGGAGCAGTGTCGGCCATCCGTAATTTCTCAGCGACGAGATGAACGAGGTGCGGTCATGACCATTACCGAAGCAACCAGGCAGCAGGGCGCGGCAACGTTCGAACCTGGCAGGCTCTTCATCGGCGGCGAGTGGCGCGAGGCGGCGGACGGAGCACGCCACGACGTCGTCAATCCGGCGAACGGCTCGGTGGTGACCACCGTGGCCTGGGCGAGCGACGCGGATGTTGACGACGCCGTCGCGGCCGCCCGCGCGGCGTTCGACGGTGGGGCGTGGTCGGGCCTCAGCGGCCGGGAGCGTTCCCGCATCATGTACCGCGCGTCGCAGCTCATCCGTGACCACGCAGAGCAACTGGCACTCGCCGAGAGCGTGGACGTCGGCAAGCCGATCAGCTTCGCGAGCATGATCGATGTGACGACCGCCGCCGACCAGTACGAATACATGGCGAGCCTCGCCCAGCACCTCGACGGCGCGAGCCGTCCGACCCCGCTGTCGACGTTCGCCTACACGCGTCGTGAGCCGATCGGCGTCGTCGCAGCCATCACGCCGTTCAATTTCCCGCTCATCCTCTCGAGCACCAAGATCGCGCCCGCGCTCGCGGCAGGCAACACCGTTGTGCACAAGCCGTCGAGTGACACTCCGCTCAGTGCGCTGCTCATGGCCGACATCCTCGCCGAGGCGGGAGTCCCCGCTGGCGTGTTCAACGTGGTGACCGGCTCGGGTGCGGTCATCGGCGACAGGCTGCTGCAGCATCCGGATGTCGACAAGGTCGCCTTCACCGGATCGACCGAGATCGGCCGTCGTGCAGCGAGTCTCGCCGGCGAGCGGCTGAAGCCCGTGACCATGGAGCTCGGCGGCAATGGCCCGAACCTTCTCTTCGCGGATGCCGACCTCGACCAGGCGATCGGCACCGTCATCTCGGCGTTCGTCTTCAATACCGGGCAGTTCTGCATGGCCGGACCGCGCCTGCTCGTGGAGCGGCCGATCTACGACACCGTGCTCGGCATTCTGAGCCAGGCCGTCGGCGGAGTGCCGCTCGGCGACCCGACGAATCCCGACACGGTGATCGGTCCGATGGTGAGTCTCAAGCAGCTCGAGAAGGTCGAGAGCTACGTCGAGTCTGCGAAGGCGGCCGGCGGCACGGTCGTTGCCGGTGGTGAGCGCCTCGATCTCGACGGTGGCTACTACTACAAGGCGACCGTGATCGCCGGGCTGTCGAACGACGCGGCCGCGGTGCAGGAGGAGGTCTTCGGTCCGGTGCTCACCGTGCAACCGTTCGACACCGAAGAAGAGGCGATCGCGCTCGCGAACAGCACTCCCTATGGCCTCGCCGCCGGGGTGCAGACGAGCGACATCTCGCGCGCTCACCGGGTCTCCGCGAAGCTGGACGCCGGCATTGTCTGGGTCAACGGTTGGGCGCTGCTCGACCCGGCCGTTCCGTTCGGCGGCACGAAGGATTCGGGGTTCGGCAGGGAGAACGGCCCCGAGGCGCTCGCCTCCTACACGCGCACGAAGTCCGTCATCATCGCGCTCAACTGAGACTTCGCCGCGCGCGCTCGATTGCGGTGGAAAGAATGCAGGAAGTTAAGGTGCGCTGTCGCCGCCTCCTGTGAATGCCCACCGGGCGAGCGGGTAGAGTTCTTGTGGTCCAAGTCTCTTGATGTCGAGATATCTCTACGTCGAGACAACTGCGAATGACAGTGGACGAATCAGACATACGACCTGCGGATTGGACAAGCAGCGTGGATCTATTTGAATACCAGGCCAGAGATCTCTTCGAGGCCTACGACGTGCCGGTTCTGGCCGGCATCATCGCGGACACTCCCGAAGAGGTTCGCGCGGCGGCGGAGAAGCTCGGCGGCACGGTCGTCGTCAAGGCTCAGGTGAAGGCCGGTGGGCGCGGCAAGGCCGGCGGCGTTAAGGTCGCTCACAATGCTGCGGATGCGGAAGAGGCATCCAGAGGCATCTTCGGCCTCGACATCAAGGGCCACGTCGTCAAGCGCGTCATGGTCGCCGCGGGTGCGCGCATCGACAAGGAGTTCTACTTCTCGGTGCTGCTCGACCGCGCCAACCGCTCATACCTCTCGCTCTGCAGCGTCGAGGGCGGCATGGAGATCGAGGAACTCGCGGTCGAGCGACCGGAGGCCCTCGCCCGCATCGAGGTAGACCCTGGCAAGGGCATCGACCTCGACAAGGCACGCGAGATCGCGACGGCGGGCCACTTTCCGCCGGAGCTCGTGGAGAAGGTCGCCCCGGTGATCGTCAAGCTCTACGACGTGTACAAGGGCGAAGACGCGACTCTCGTCGAGGTCAACCCGCTCGTGCTCACCGAGGAGGGCACCATCGTCGCCCTCGACGGCAAGGTCTCGATCGATGAGAACGCTGACTTCCGTCACCCCAAGCACGCGGAGCTCGAGGATGCCGCGGCCGCGGACCCGCTCGAGGCGAAGGCCAAGGCGGCCGGCCTCAACTACGTGAAGCTCGACGGCGAGGTCGGCGTGATCGGCAACGGCGCCGGACTGGTGATGTCCACCCTCGACGTGGTCAGCTACGCGGGGGAAAAGCACGGCGGCGTGAAGCCGGCCAACTTCCTCGACATCGGTGGTGGAGCATCCGCCGAGGTCATGGCAAACGGCCTCGACGTGATCCTGGGCGACGCGCAGGTCAAGAGCGTGTTCGTGAACGTCTTCGGTGGCATCACCGCGTGTGACGCGGTGGCCAACGGCATCGTCGGCGCCCTGAAGACCCTCGGCGACGCGGCGAGCAAGCCGCTCGTCGTTCGCCTCGACGGCAACAAGGTCGAGGAGGGGCGTCGCATCCTCGCGGATGCGAACCACCCGCTGGTCACGCTCGCGACCACCATGGACGAGGGCGCCGACAAGGCTGCCGAGCTGGCATCGAAGTAAGGGAACCGAACAACATGTCGATCTTTGTCAACAAAGACTCCAAGGTCATCGTGCAGGGCATCACGGGCGGCGAGGGCACCAAGCACACCGCGCTGATGCTGAAGGCCGGCACGCAGGTCGTCGGCGGCGTCAACGCGCGCAAGGCAGGCACCACCGTGACTCACGCGGACGCTTCGGGGGGCAGCGTCGAACTGCCGGTGTTCGGCACCGTCGCCGAGGCGATCGAGAAGACCGGGGCGGATGTCTCCATCGTCTTCGTTCCTCCGGCCTTCGCCAAGGACGCCGTGGTCGAGGCCATCGAGGCGGCCATCCCGCTCGTCGTCGTGATCACCGAGGGCATCCCCGTGCAGGACTCGGCTGAGTTCTGGGCGCTCGCCAAGGCTAAGGGCGGCACGACCCGCATCATCGGCCCGAACTGCCCCGGCATCATCACGCCGGGTGAGGCGCTCGTGGGCATCACGCCGGCGAACATCACCGGCAAGGGGCCGATCGGCCTCGTCTCCAAGTCGGGCACGCTCACGTACCAGATGATGTACGAGCTGCGTGACCTGGGCTTCTCCACCGCGATCGGCATCGGCGGAGACCCGGTCATCGGCACCACGCACATCGACGCGCTCGCCGCGTTCGAGGCAGACCCCGAGACCAAGGCGATCGTCATGATCGGCGAGATCGGCGGCGACGCGGAGGAGCGCGCTGCAGACTACATCAAGGCCAACGTGACGAAGCCGGTCGTCGGCTACGTCGCCGGCTTCACGGCTCCCGAGGGCAAGACCATGGGCCACGCCGGCGCCATCGTCTCCGGCTCGTCCGGCACAGCCCAGGCCAAGAAGGAAGCCCTCGAGGCCGCGGGCGTCAAGGTCGGCAAGACGCCGTCCGAGACCGCGAACCTCATGCGCGACATCCTGAGCTCGCTGTAACCATCAGGTGTTCGAAGGGCCCGCTTCGGCGGGCCCTTCGTCGTTGGGTGGCGTCACGGCGAAGCGCGGTCCCCGGTCAGACCGGATTTCCGAATAGTCCGGGTATGGCCGCTGCGTTCATCAGCAGGTTGAGGCCGATACCGAGAAGAACGACGATTGATCCGGCAAGGGGTCCCCACATCCCTCGATGTCCCGCTTTCGGGGCCCGCAGTGCCCAGGCAATTGCGCCCACGAACGCCACGATCACCACAACGAACGGAAGAAATCCGGCAGCGGTCGCCAGGTCGGTATTGCAGGAGGACGAAGGCTCCGGGTCACAGCTGGGGTACTGAGACTGACAGAAGGCGTCACCGGTGGCGCAGAAGGATTTGACTGTCGGCACCGTGATAGGCGTTTGTGAAGTGACCGGCCGCCTTGCGAGTAGCCGGCCAGCGAAAATTGGTATTGAGGAACGACTCGTCTACCCCAATTCGGGGGAGGGTTCGTGTCCCGCGCGGCCGAACCTCATGCGTTCCACCGGTCGCGATGCAACGATCAGTTGTTCGGAAGGCTCGCTTCGGCGGCCCCTTCGTCGTTGACGTAGTGATAGCCGAAGGTGCCGCGGTAGGCAAAGATCTCACCGAGCAGCGGATGCCGCAGCGCCACGGACACACGCTGGTGGTCGCCCTCCCACCGCTCGGTCAGCTCCACGCGGGCGTTCAGCAGCGCGGGGAGTCGCACCCGCCTGCGCCCGAGCCACAGCCAGCTGTCCGTCGACACC
>DATNBR010000086.1:0-21345 GCA_035571875.1 Lacisediminihabitans sp.
CGCCCAGGTGATCGAGGCTCGCGACGGGAGCGGTCGCGCATGCTCCGGATGCGACGTTGACCTGGTTGACGTTGCCATCGCCGTTCCACGCCGTGACCTGCACGGAGTAGTGGTGAGTCTGGAAGTCCGCCGGGTAGTTGAACGAAGAGCTGTAACTCGTACCGAAGGTCGTGCTGGCGACCTGGGCACCATCGATGCTCACGACGACGCTGTTGGTCTTCTCAGGCTGGGCAGCCACAGTCTGGTGGAAGCGCACGGTTCCAGTCGCATGGTAGATGTGCAGGAACGGGAATGGTTCCGTGGCGCCCCACTGGGTGTCCGTGATCGCTGGCCTCGTCACGGTGACCATCACAACCTGGCCGTTTACGATGCGAGGCTCCTGATACGTGAACTCGGGAATGATGACCGCAACCCACTCGGATTCGTAGTAACCCTGCGCGGGCGTTGCAGCCACGGTGTTCGCATAGCCGCTGAGGTTGACCGTGAGCGCCGCACAGGTGGAGGTGATGGAGGGAACGGCGGCGGCAACTGCGGTCGCGGGAGCGGAGACTCCAACGACGGCGATGCCCACCGCCAGTAGCGCGGTCGTAAACGCCGCGAGGATTTTTTTCATGGGGGGACTGCTCCTTGGGTGCAGGATTTCGGGGGAATCGCGCGCACGAAAGTTCTGGCACTGTCGGGTTAGCGCTGGCGACACAGGGGATGTGTCGGCGGGGTAAGGCTGTTGCCACAGAGGGCTGAGAAGACGTCGCGGATGGGGGTCCGCAGCACGCAGCAGAAATCGGGTCGGGTGTCACCTCTTGTTGAGCACACTGTCGGGTCGGACGAAGTTCGGGTTCCTCGTCCCAGGTGCAAGCGTCAATTTATCATGTCCGCACAATGGGGGACTACACCCCCATAAAGGGGGTAGAAGCAGTCCTCAGTCGGATGATCGCGCGATGGTCGAGCGCAGCCGTCCGACGCCGCGCACCACGCCCCGCAACACCGGGCTGTTCGCCGCTCGCGCGAGCAGCCTGAGCTGGCTCGCGCTCACGTCCACCCCTGGCATCCGCAGCAGTCGCCTCATCGGCATCGAGGCGACCATCTCGAGCACGCTCACGCCGCCCTCCTCCGGGTTCTCGCGTGCCGCGGTGCGGCGCAGCAGCGGGCCGGTCACGGGGTTCGCGAGCCACTCCGAGACGGGCGACTCGAGGCCGAGCGGATGCGCCGGCGCACTGCCCGCAAGCCGAACCGTCACGCTCTCCACGACCTCGTGCGACGACCTGCAGAGCTGCACGGCGTAGTCCCCGCCCTGTACGACCCAGGCGGAACTCTCGACGTCCCAGAAGCTGAACGCGCGCTGGTCGAGCGCGAGGGTGACCACACGGCTCTCCCCCGCTGCCAGCTCGACCTTTGCGAATGCGCGCAACTCGCGCTCAGGCGTGCGAACACCGCCGCCCGGCGCGGCGACGTAGAGCTGCACGACGTCACTGCCCGCGCGCGCTCCGGTGTTGGTCACGGTGACCGTGACGGTCGCGCCGGAGCCATGGCGCTTCGCACGCAGGCCCGAGTAGGCGAAAGTGGTGTAGCTCAGGCCGAAGCCGAACGGGTACCGCACCGGCACATCCGCCGTCTCGTAGTAGCGGTAGCCCACGAAGATTCCCTCGCCGTAGCGCACCGTGTTGCCGTCGCCCGGAAAGTTCAGGTACGACGGGGTGTCTTCGAGACGATACGGGATGCTCTCCGCCAGCCGGCCAGACGGGTTCGCCTCGCCGAGAACGACGTCTGCGATCGCGGCCCCGCTCGCCTGTCCGAGCAACCAGCACTCGAGGATGCCGGCGACGCTGTCGTGCCACGGCTCCAGCGAGACGACCCCGCCGTTCGAGAGCACGACGACGACTCGCGAGTTGACCGCTGCGACAGCCTCGACGAGCGCGAGCTGGTCTGCCGGGAGGTCGAGGCTTGTGCGATCGAAGCCCTCGGATTCGGCGGCCGCCGGTAGCCCCAGGAACAGCAGCACGACATCCGTGCGGGCGGCGAGCTGCACGGCCTCGATTCGTAGGCCGGGGTCGCTCCTGGCGTCAAGCGTGTAGCCTGCGGCGAACTCGACGGACGCTCGCTCGTTCATTTGCTCGAGCGCGGTGTCGACACGCGTCGGAAGCACCTGTGAGCTGCCCGCACCCTGGATACGCGGCGTGCGCGCGAGTTCGCCGATCACGGCTATGCGCTCGGTTCCGAGCAGCGGCAGCACGCCACGCTCGTTGCGCAGCAGCACGATGGATTCGGCGGCGACACGACGCGCGAGTTCGTGGTGCGCGGCAAGGTCCGCGCCTTGCCCGCCGAGCGGGATGGCGGCGGCAGCCTCGGCCCGGCTCGCAAGATCGCGAGCGCGAAGCACGGAGCGGTCGAGCGCTGCCTCATCGAGCGCGCCATCGCGCACCGCCTGCACGATCGCGGCGATGCTGTCGTCCTGCGGACCCGGCATCTCGAGGTCCATTCCGGCCGCCAGGGCGGGAACCCTGTCGTCGACGGCACCCCAGTCACTCACGACAAGGCCTCGGAAGCCCCACTCCTCGCGCAGCACAGAGCTGAGCAACCAGTGCGACTCCGCCGCGGCTTCGCCGTTCAGCCGGTTGTAGCTGCACATCACGGTCCACGGCTGTTCACGCTTGACGATGGTCTCGAAGGCCGGAAAGTAGATCTCGCGCAGCGTGCGTTCGTCGACCTCGGCGTTCACCGTCATCCGGTTGGTCTCCTGGTTGTTCGCCGCGAAGTGCTTGAGCGACGCGCCGACGCCCTGGCTCTGCAGGCCGCGCACGATGGCCGCACCGAGTTCGCCACTGACCAGCGGATCCTCGCTGAAGTACTCGAAATTGCGCCCACAGAGAGGCGACCGCTTGATATTCACGCCCGGGCCGAGGAGCACCGAGACGTCCTGTGCACGCGCCTCGACGCCGAGCGCGACGCCCACCCGCTCGGCGAGCTCCGTGTTGAAAGTGCAGGCCAGCGCGACCGCCGGCGGAAAGCAGGTTGCGGGCACCGCGGCGCCGAGCCCCAGCTGGTCGCCCCCGTCGCGAGGCGCCCTGACGCCGTGCGGCCCATCGGCCACGACGATGCTGCGGATGCCGTCGCCGACACCCGTACGCCAATAGCCGTCACCCACAACCGCGGTCGCCTTCCGCTGCACGGCCGCGTCATGGGAGCGCTGCGTCTCTGCACTGGAATCGCTCACGCTTCGACCCTACTGTCGGCCGCCGCGAAGCCGTGGCGTTAACGACGGATGTCCCGCCTCCCCAGGGAGGCGGGACATCCGGTTACCGCTGCCTAGCGCTGTGCGCGGGGCTTGAGGCGGCTTGCCGTGTAGACGCCGGTTCCGGCGATCAGCAGGAGCAGCGCGAGCAGCAGGATGCCGATCGGGTTGCCGCTGACACCCGTGAACGGGAGCGTCGTGAGTTGACCACAGGCCTGCGCCGCGGCGCCGATCGTGAGGAACCACTCGTTTGCACCAAGGAGCGAGTCTGCCGGGTCATCGACCGTCGCGGTCACGTGGTAGCTGCCCGGCGCCTTCGGCGTCGTCTGCGAGGTGACCTTCACGCCGTCGATGAAGTAGGTGACCCCCGAGTTGAAGAGGTCATACTCACCGGTGCTGTCGATGATGTGGCCGACGGTGATGGAACCGCCGTTCGTGGTTCCCGCGGAGCACGTCTGGTCCGTCGCGATCGCCGCGGTAGGCAGCTGCGCGAGCGTGGTCAGATCGCAGTCGAGCGGTGTCGTGAAGTTGAGCGTCCAGGCGGTTGTTGCGCCGGGTGCGAAGCCCCACGCGTTGCTCGCCGGTTCGGCCGTGACCTTCAGGACCTGCGCCGAGGTCACCGTAAAGGTGCCGGGCGCGCTCTTGACACCGTCGACGAGCCACTGGATGCCGTCGGTCTTCGGAAGCGTGAAGCTTCCGTTGATGAGTCCGACGCCGTTGGCGTTGCAGGCCAGGTTCGAGAACGGCAGCGCCTTCGGGGGTGTGATCACCGTGCAGTTACCTGCACTCGCGAGCACCTCGAGATCCCAGGAGGAGTCTCCGCTGAGAGTGGCACCGTTGATGGCGACAACCGAGACCGTGTACTTGCCAGCGGGAACCGGGTTGGTCGCATCCACGACCGGGCTGATGACCAGACCGCCGGGACCCGTGATCGTGTACTCGAGGTCAGCGTTGAGATCGACCCAGATCGAGCCGCTCGTGATGACACCGGCAACACAGGTCTGCGGAGTGACGAGCGGGTCACCCGGTGTCACCTGGTAGCACGGCGCATTCGGGTCGGTCTTCTGGTACCCGGTTGCTCCTGCGAGCGCTCCGGTGAACACCTGCGTCTTGCGGTCGGCCGAGACGTTGGCGGCACCGGTCGCGAACAGGTGAGTCGCGTCTGCCGTGGCCGTGACCGTGTAGTTCGCGAGCGGACCGACGGTCTTGTTCGGGGTGCCCGAGAACGTCGCGCCCGTGATGGCGCCCCAGTTCAGCGTCGCCGGGGCGGTGCAGGTGGGCGGCGTCACCGAGACGGCGGCGGCGGCCTGAGCGACGGTCACACAGTTCGCGTCGACCTTGCCGTTCCAGTGGTCGATGAGGCCGGTCGGAAAGACACCATTCGGGTAGCGCGGAAGCGGACCATCCGTGCCATCAAACTTCTTCGTGCCGATGTACAGGTCCTGCTGCTGGAAGCAACCCCGGGTGTTGACAGTAAGCGTTCCCGAGGGCGAGGTCTTCGTCAGGTGAACGGTGTCGTGATCGACGAACTGCTGCACGCCGCTGCTCGCCCAGTCCGGACCCTCGGTCTGGTACGAGTTCAGGGAAACGTCACAGCTGGTGAACCCGGCCTTGAGCGTCACTGTTGCGGTGTGCAGGTTCGGCTTCGCGTTGTTGGTGACATCGAGCGAACCGGCATCGGTACACACCTTGTCGATGACGACGGGCGAGCAGTTCGTCGGGAACATGCTCGCGGTGACCGTGCCGCTCGCGCTGGAGCTGACGTCGTACTGGCCGGCCTTGAACCAGTGGCCGGTGAGGCTCAGCGTCTTTGTCGCCGGCGCCGAGAAGGTCTCGTGCGCGGTGAACGTGCCGCCAGCAGCGATGGCCGTATTAAGAGGGACAACCGCGGTGTCGCTGGATGCGCTGATCACCTCTGCCCGACCCGCCTCGGAGTTGGTCACCGTCCAGGTGACGACCCAGGTGCCGGAGTTCGGCGCGCCACACGCCACGGTCGGAGCGATCGTGTTGTGGTGTGCACTCGCCGGCAAGGCAATGCCGACCGCGACGATGCCGATCGCGAGCGCCGCAGCCACAATGCCGCTCGACGCCTTCCAGAGTGGAGAGCGACGAACCGCGTGGCGAGCTCGAGAGAAAAGGGACGCAAAGAAAGGCCGGGCATGGGTAGTGTGCCGTGGCCGCCGGGGGAGCGACATGGGGGTAATCCAGATGTACTTATGGACACAGTCGGGGTCAGCAGGCATTTCGGGTAATGCCGGCTCAAGTGCCGTGGACGAGTCTATCTGTCCCCCCTTGTGTGGACAAGTGCCTCTTTAAGGGGGTCGATTTCAGTACACGTACTCCAGAAGATCGGCGCCGATCGTGCGCATCGCGTCGATCACTCGGAGGCGCGCCTGCAGTCCCGCGTCCGCGAACTGGATCGTGACCGCGTACGCGACGCCCGTGCGCGATCCTCGCAGAAGTCCGACATCCGCTCGCACGCCGACCTCAGACCCGGTCGTGTTGACGAGTTGGATGCCGTGGTCGATTGAGCGGTGCGCGAGCGGATCGAGACCGAAGGCGCTCGCCAGGAGTGAGAGGTCGGCGTGCAGCGAGAGCCACGCGAGCACGCGCTGACTCGTGATGTTATCGACGACCTGCCCACGGTAGAGGGCCGCGAAGAGTGACGCGAGTTCTGCCGTGGATCCCACGGAGAGTTGTGGCGCATCATCCGGTCCGCGATTGTCGCGAACCAGATCGAGGAGCGCAGTGCGCGCAAGACCCAGCGATTCCGCACGAGCACGCACCGAGTCGAGGCCTACCTGCCGCAGCAGCACGTTGGTCGCAAGGGTGTCGCCGGTGGCACCGACGAGAGCCGCGAGGTCGGAGACGGGAAGCGCGGGAGCCTGAAGGTGCTGCCAGAGACCGCCCGAGCCCACGGCATCCGCGGGGGTCTTGTCGAGGATGCCGTAGCCGGCGAAGTCGCGCGCCGTGATGCGCGCCGAGACCTCGATGAGCAGGAGCACCTTGCCGACCCCGGCGGTCGGGAGCACGATCCTGTCGTCGATCGAGAGCAGGGTGGCGCCCGTCTGCAGGTCGATGACGTTCGCGGAGACCTGCGCTCCACCGTAGGCAAGGTGTCCGAGCGCGGTGAAGCTGCCGGTGAAGTTCTCCACTCCCTCGGCTCCGCGATGACGACCCACCCTGGGCTGGCGGATGCGCTCGCGACGTTCCTGGTCTCGAATGGTCACCAAATGGTCACGCGATCACTTGGGTCGAGCCAGAGCGCGTCGGCTTCGGTCACCGCGAAGGTCTCGTAGAACTCGTCGATGTTGCGAACGATCTGGTTGCAACGGAACTCGTTCGGCGAGTGCGGATCGATCGAGATCAGCCGGATGGCCTCCTCGTCGCGGCTCTTCTGCTGCCAGGCCTGAGCCCAGGAGAGGAAGAACCGCTCAGCGCCGGTGAGTCCGTCGATGACGGGAGATTCCGCGCCACCGAGGGAGATCAGGTAGGCCTTCCAGGCGATGCCGAGCCCGCCGAGGTCGCCGATGTTCTCGCCGATCGTAAGCGCGCCGTTCACGTGATGATCGGGGATCTGCCGCGGTGCCAGCGCGTTGTACTGCTCGATGAGCGAGGCGGTCAGCTTCTCGAAGGCCGCCCGGTCCTCCTCGGTCCACCAGTCCGTGAGCCGGCCGTCACCGTCGTACTTCGAGCCCTGGTCGTCGAAGCCGTGCCCGATCTCATGCCCGATGACCGCGCCGATCGCGCCGTAGTTGGCCGCCGCATCCCGCGTCTCGTCGAAGAAGGGGTACTGCAGGATGGCCGCCGGAAAGACGATCTCGTTGAAGCCCGGGTTGTAGTAGGCGTTGATGGTCTGGGGCGTCATGAACCACTCGTCGCGATCGAGTGGCTTGCCGATCTTGCCGAGTTCGCGCTGGAACTCGAACTCGTTGGTCGCGCGCACGTTGCCGAGCAGGTCGGCGGCGTCCATGTCGAGGGAGGAGTAGTCGCGCCACTTCACGGGGTAGCCGATCTTCGGCGTGAACCGGTCGAGCTTCTCCAGCGCGCGGCCGCGAGTGGCCTCGGTCATCCAGGAGAGCGTCTGGATGCTCTGCCGGTAGGCCTCGATGAGATTCGCCACGAGGACGTCCATGCTGGCCTTCGCTGCGGCGGGAAAATGCCGCTCCACGTAGATTCGACCGATCGCCTCGCCCATCGCGCCCTCGACGAGCGAGACGCCGCGCTTCCATCGGGCCCGGAGCTCTGGCGTTCCCGTGAGTGTCTTGCCGTAGAAGTCGAAATTGGTCGCCACGAACTGGCTCGACAGGTACGCGGCGTTCGAGCGGATGACCTGCCAGCGCAGCCAGTCGGTCCAGGCCTCGAGGTGGTCGGCATCGATGAGCGCACGGAGTCCCTCGACGAAGCTCGGCTCGCGCACGACGAGCTCGTCGAGCGCACCCTTCGGCACGTCGAGCGCGTCGAGCCAGAGGTTCAGATCGGGGTCTGCGCCGCCGGCCGTTCCGCTCGCGCTGAGCTCCGACCACGTCGTGAGGTTGTAGGTCGCCTCGCTGTCACGAGTCTTCACGTTGTCCCAGTGCTTGGAGGCGATCTCCGTCTCGAGCGCGACGATCGCGGCGGCGCGGCCCTCGGCATCCGGCACGCCGGCGAGCGCGAGCATCTTCTGCACGAAGGCGAGGTAGGCGGCGCGGATGCCCTCGAACTTCTCCTCCCGGTAGTAGGACTCGTCGGGCAGCCCGAGGCCGCCCTGCTCCAGGAAGACGAGGTAGCGCTCGGGATTGCCCGGGTCATTGTCGACGAAGAGCTGGAAGAAACCGTTCGTGCCCTGACGCTCGAGCCGGCCGAGGGTGCTGAGGAATTCGTCGACGGAGGAGATCGCATCCACCTCGGCGAGGAGCGGTTTCAGCGGCTCGGCGCCCAGTTGCTCGATGCGCTCCTCGTCGAGAAAGCTCGCGTAGAGGTCGCCGAACTTTCGCTCCTCCGTGCCGGGCTCTGCCGACTGCGCCTCGACGATGATGTCGCGAACGGCCTTCTCGGCCTCCTCGGCCAGAACGTAGAACGAGCCGTAGCGCGCCTTGTCGTCGGGGATCGGCGTTCGCGCGATCCACTTGCCGTTCACATGACGAAACAGGTCGTCCTGCGGGCGGATGTCGGGGTCGAGTTCCGCAAGGTCGATTCCGGAGCCGAGTGGCACATCCCGGGTCGCGTCGTTCTGTCGGTTCGAGGCAGCGTCAGGACTCATGGACCCAGCCTAAATGCTCGGCGGCGACCGCCGCCGAGCGATCGCTCTCGAGATCTGCATGAACGCACTCTGAGCGCGCCGCTCGCCCGTGGAGGCCGGGGGGCAATACTCTCTGGCCAAGTCCACCCACCGCGAAGGAGCCCCCATGGCACTCCCCTGGAAGTTGCACGGAGACGGCAAGAATGTCGCCGCCTCCGAAATCGTGCTGCCCGAAGAACGACTCAGTTGGCCGCGAACCATCGGTTTCGGCGCACAGCACGTCGTCGCCATGTTCGGCGCGACGTTCCTGGTTCCCCTGCTCACCGGCTTCTCGCCGAGCACCACCCTGTTGTTCTCCGGTATCGGAACGCTGCTGTTCCTGATCGTCACGCAGAACAAGCTGCCCAGCTATCTCGGTTCATCGTTCGCATTCATCGCGCCGATCACGGCGGCGGTGGCATCCGACGGCAAGAGCGTCGCCCTCGGCGGCATCCTCGTCGTCGGCGTGCTGCTGGCGATCGTGGGCGTCATCGTGCACGTGGCCGGCATCGGCTGGGTCAACGCAACGATGCCGCCGATCGTGGCGGGAACCATCGTGGCGCTGATCGGCTTCAACCTCGCGCCCGCGGCGAAGGGCAACTTCGAGAAGTCGCCGCTGATCGCGCTGATCACCCTGCTCGCGATCATCCTGATCACGGTGCTGTTCAAGGGGATGATCGGAAGGCTCTCGATCGTGCTCGGTGTCGTTGTGGGCTACCTGGCTGCTGTTCTCATGGGCGAGGTGAGCTTCAGTGGTATTGAAAAAGCGGCCTGGATCGGCCTGCCGGAGTTCATCACGCCGACGTTCAACTTCGCGCACTTTCCGATCTACCTGATGTTCCTGCCGGTGGTGCTCGCGCTCATCGCGGAGAACGTCGGGCACGTGAAGGGCGTCGGGCAGCTCACGGAGCGCGATCTCGACCCGGTGATCGGCCGCGCGCTGTTCGCCGACGGTCTCGCGACCGTGATCAGCTCGATCGGCGGCGGTTCGCCGACGACGACCTATGGCGAGAACATCGGCGTGATGGCGGCGACTCGGGTCTTCTCGACCGCGGCGTACTGGGTGGCCGGCATCGTGGCCATCCTGCTCGGACTGTCGCCCAAGGTCGGCGCGGTGATCTTCACGATTCCGCCGGGCGTACTCGGTGGTGTGACGACGGCGCTGTACGGCCTCATCGGAATCATCGGCGTGCGCATCTGGGTCGAGAACAGGGTCGACTTCAGCAAGCCGAAGAACCAGCTCACCGCGGGTGTCGCCCTGATCATCGCGATCGCGGACTTCACCCTGCACGCCGGCAGCGCGACCTTCAGCGGCATCATCATCGGCACTGTGGCGGCGCTCGTCGTGTACCACCTGATGAACCTGCTCGGAAAGCTGCGCGGCACGGATGTCAGCACGGTGGCGGCGCCCCGCAACGACACCACAGCGGAGGCGGCGCGCAAGTAGCCGCTCGCTGCGTGCGGAAACGCGGCAGTGGCCGAGTGCGGATGCGCGCTCGGCCACTGTTATTCCCGGCACTCGGGCGTCGCACTACTTTTGGAGGAGTTCTATCATCTAAATAGCGTGCTTTCCGTGCGCACCCTTCGAACCAGGAGACCCCATGCCAGACGCATCCCACGAGTCCACCGATCTCGACGTGCGCACGCTGCCTCATGGCGCGCGCCACAACATCATCTTCGGCAAGCTCGGTGAACTCGAGCCGGAGGGCGTGCTCACGATCGTGAACGACCACGACCCGCTGCCGCTGCGCTATCAGAGCGAGTCGCTCTGGCCGGGGCGCTACGAGTGGAACTACCTCGAAGAGGGCCCACAGGTCTGGCGAGTGGCGATCAGCCGTGTCGGCTGAGCACGACCACCATCATTCGGACGATGATCCGGATGCCGAGACCGGCGACCCGACGGACGTGGTCGACGGCCTGACCCGCGTGCTCGCGCGCGCCTGCCGAGCGCTCGCCGATGCCGGCCAGCCGCGCGCCGCCGGAAAGCTCGCCGCGGACGGCTGGGTGCTGCTGCGCGAGACGCACGTGAAGCAGGCCGACCGGCTCGACGGCACCATGCACTACACGGCGCGACTCGAGGCCCAGCAGAAAGAATGAGGCACAGGGTCTCGATACGCTCGTACCTCGCTACTCGACCGGCGTAGTCCGCGGGTCGAGTAGCGCGAGGCACGAGCCCGCATATCGAGGCCCTCGTCCGCTACGCGCTGGTCAGGTCGCGCCTGCGCAGCACGACCAACCCCACCCAGGCCGCGATCACGGCGAGCACGGTGATCACGACCAGCGGGGTGGCCGTGAAGTCCGTCCCGACCCGCGGAACCGCGGTGAACGGCGTGTTCTGCGAGACCCAGTCGGGCAGGCCGAAGAGGTCGCCGAACATCGAGAGGATGACCGCGACGCCGTAGAGCGCCCAGGTCACCGTTGCGGCCGCCCGCGGGAGTGTGGCCGCGCAGAGCATGACGACGCCGACCACGAGCAGCATCGACGGCCAGTAGGCGAGCGACGCCCACATGAAGCGCGCGGTCTGAGATCGATCGCCGACCGCCGTACCGAACGTCGCACCGATGGCGGCGCCACTGAGAGCGAGCAGAAGGAAGGACGCGACCGCGGGAATCACCATTCGGGTCGCGGCCCAGCGCACCCTCGAGACCGCCGACGCCCACTGGAGTTCGGCGCGCCCATCCGACTCCTCCGAGCGGATGGTGTCGGCACTCTGCAGTACGAAGGCGGCCACGAGGAGGGCGTTGGCCATGGTGAAGTAGCCGAGCAGGCCATCCAGCACGTTCTTCGAACGACCGGTGAAGGCCTGTGCGATCGGGTTGTCGGCGGAGAGCAGGTCGGCCATTGCGGTCGCGACCCCGCCGAAGAAGAGCGCGAACACGATGATGCCGAGCGCCCATCCGATGATCGATCCGCGCTGGAGGCGCAGGCTCAGTCCGATCTGCGTTCGCACGAGAGCGGATGCGGCCCGCGGCCCGACCTGCTCAGGAATGATGCCCGCACCCAGGTCACGACGTCGCTCGATCGCGAGCGCGATGCCACAGAGCACGAGGGTGGCGGCCACGCACAGCAGGAGCGGCCACCACAGATTCTCGCCGTAGGATCGCGTCTGCTGCGCCCAGCCGATGGGCGAGAGCCAGGTGGCCCAGTTCGCCCTGCCGTGTTCTGCGCCCACGTCTGCGCCCGCCCGAATCAGGTAGGCGACGGCGAGCACGACAGAGGCGAGGGTGTTCGCACCACGACTGGTTCTGGTGAGTTGCCCGGCGACTGCGGCGACACCTACGAAGACGAGCGCGACACCGACGAAGGATGCGCCCATGAGCAGTGCGCCGGCCGTCGGCAGCTTCTGGCTCATGGCTGCTGCCGCGCAGGCCAGACCGACGACCGCGGCGAAGCCGCACGAGACGAGCCAGTTGGCGAGCGAGTACGCGTGCCGGCCCAGTACCCCCGCGCGCAGCAGCTCGGTGCGTCCGCTCTCCTCCTCGGCGCGCCCGTTGCGGGTGACCAGGAAGATCACGGCGAAGGCGAGCGCCACGGCCACGGTCATCCAGAGCTTGATGTTGAGGATGCCGCCGAGTGTCCCGGCGGCGTAGGGAAGGCCGGTCAGCGCGGCGATGGCGGGCGTGTTCGCGACCGAAGCGTAGGCATCGCGTGCGGCCTGGGTGGGGAACAGTTCACGCTGCGAATCGATGACCACGGGGACCATGCCGGCCAGCACGGCCAGCCAGATCAGCATCCGAAGCCAATTGCGCCGCAGGATGAATCTCACCATGACACCGAGTCCGGCGTAGCGGTTGTGACCCCTCACCCGCACCGTGGATGGGGCCGCGACCCGCTCGGGAGTCGTCGTGGTCATGAGCGCGCCGCCCCTGCATCCGCGTGCACGCCGTAGTGCCGCAGAAAGAGCTCCTCAAGCGAGGGCGGGCTAGAGACGAGTTCGCGCGGTGCGAGAGGCGCAAGCGCGGCGAGCACGTTCGGAAGCGCGGCACTGTCGACGGTGAAGGTCGCCCGCGGGCCATCCGTCACGAGGTCGTGCACTCCCTCGATCGCGGCGAGCCGCCCGGGTTCGCCATCCAGCGTCACCGACACGGTCGAGCGTCGCAAGTGCCTGAGCTCGGAGAGCGTGCCGGATTCGACGGTGCGGCCGTCGCGAATGATCGTGACGGTGTCACACAGTTTCTCGACCTCGGCGAAGATGTGGCTCGAGAGCAGCACCGAGCGACCCTCGTCCCGGGCCTCCTTGACGCAGTCGGTGAACACCCCCTCCATGAGCGGGTCCAGCCCGTTCGTCGGTTCGTCGAGGAAGAGCAGTTCGGCGCGGCTGGCGAACGCGGCGACGAGAGCGACCTTCTGCCGGTTGCCCTTCGAATAGCTGCGCGCCTTCTTCGTCGGGTCGAGATCGAATCGCGCGAGGTAGGTCTCGACGCGCTTGCGGTCGTGGTCGCCGCGCAGCGCCCCAAGGATGTCGATGGCCTGGCCCCCGGTGAGGCTCGGCCACAGCGTCACGTCGCCCGCGACGTAGGCGATGCGCCGGTGCAGTTCAACGGCGTCGCGCCACGGGTCGCCGCCGAGCAGGGTGGCGTGGCCCCCATCCGCCCGAAGCAGTCCGAGCAGGATGCGGATGGTCGTCGATTTTCCTGCACCGTTCGGCCCAAGGAATCCAGCGACGGTTCCCGTGCCGACCTGGAGGTTCAGCCCGTCGAGCGCTCGCGCCCGGCCGAAGCTCTTGTCGAGGGCGTGGACGTCGACGGCGAGTGATGTTGTCATGGTGTGGTCTCCGGTGTTGTCTTTGTGGACGAGGACGAGTGCTCGGTCTCGACGTGCGGCCCCGTGCGATAGCGCAGGTATTCGTCGAGGTAGCGACGATCGGCAAGCACGCCCTCCGTGTAGATCTCAAGCGTCGGCAGGGTGATCTCCTCCACGAGTCGCCGAACCGTCGGTCCGATGTCGGCGAGCTGGAGGGTCGGCTCGAGAGTGAGCTGAAGCAGCAGCCCGCCGAGGCTTGACGTGACGAGAAATCTGGCCCTGGCGCGCGGGTCGATGCTGGGCCGCACGATGCCAGCCGCGACACCCTCCTCGGAGAACGCGATAGCCTCCTCGATCATGTTCTCGAGGAACGTGGCCCCGGCGGCACCGCCGTCACGCACGCTCCTCAGGATGTAGACGAGCATCGGCGCGTAGTCGTCGAGCTCGGCCAGCAGCGCCATCGTCTGAGTCGGCGACGTGGCCATGCTGTCAGCCTTGATGGCCCGATACTGACGAAGCACCTCCGCATCGCACTCTTCGCGCAGCCGCTGCTTGGAGCCGAAATGGTGAGTGATGAGGCCAGCGCTCACACCCGCATGGGCTGCGATATCACGCACGGATGCGCCGAACCCGCGAAGTGCGAAGACCTGAATGGCGGCATTGCGTAGCCTGGCCCGGGCGGTCAGGTCGCCGTCGGTCGAGTCGCTCACTATACGCACGTATAGCATGCTACACAGCTGTATAGTCCACGTCCAGGGGTGCGCGCTCTGGTTAGAGTCGAGCATCAGCATTTTCAGCCCACGCCCCATCGATCGCGAGATCCTGCGCCTCGCTGTGCCGGCACTCGGGGCGCTCATCGCGGAGCCGTTCTTTCTGCTCGCAGACTCCGCCATGGTCGGCCATCTCGGTGCGACGCCCCTCGCCGGGCTCGGCCTCGCGAGCGCGGTGCTTCAGACCGTGATCGGACTCATGGTCTTCCTCGCGTACTCGACCACGCCATCCGTCGCTCGCTGGCTCGGTGCGGGCGATCGACGCCGTGCCGTCTCCATCGGTGTCGACGGAGCCTGGCTCGCGCTCGCCCTCGGCGTTGTGCTCGGTGCCGCGGGATGGGCGGCCTCGCCCGCGCTGATTGCGGCATTCGGTGCGACGCCCGACGTCACTGCGGGCGCCATCGCCTACCTGCGACTGTCGATGCTCGGCTTGCCTGCGATGTTACTGGTCTTCGCCGCGACCGGGCTGCTGCGTGGGCTGCAGGACACGCGCACTCCTCTCTCTATAGCGGGCGTCGGCTTCGCCGCGAACATCGCGCTCAACTTTCTCTTCATCTACGGGCTGCGGCTCGGGCTGGAGGGATCCGCTCTCGGCACCGTCGTCGCGCAGTGGGGCATGGCCGCCGTGTACATCGGCGTCGTCGTGCATCATGCCCGGGCAACGGGCGCTCGGCTGAGGCCCGAGCGAGCGGGCATGGCGCTCGGGGCGGCATCCGGGGGCTGGTTGTTCCTGCGCACGGTGAGCCTGCGGGCGGCAATGCTGCTCGCGGTCTTCGTGGCGACCGGGCTCGGCTCGAACGAGCTCGCGGCCTACCAGGTGGCCATGACCCTCTTCGCGACGCTCGCCTTCGCGCTCGACTCGCTCGCGATCGTCGCGCAGGCCCTCGTGGGTCGCGCCCTGGGCGCGAGCGACCTCGATGCGGTGCGCGCCGTGCTCCGGCGATGCCTCGAGTGGGGCGTGCTCTGCGGCGTCGTACTCGGTCTGATCGTTATCGCGACGAGCGCCGTCCTCGGCGGGCTCTTCACGAGCTCCGCGGATGTCGCAGCGCTGCTGCCTGGGACCCTGGTCGTTCTCGGCGCCTCGGTTCCACTCTGCGGCGTCGTCTTCGTGCTCGACGGAGTGTTGATCGGCGCCGGGGACGCGCGCTACCTCGCGATCACGGGAGTGGTGAACGTGGCCGTCTTCGTACCGCTCGCCTGGGCCGTGCTGGCCTTGGCACCCGCTGGAGCGAGCGCACTCGCCTGGCTCATGGCCGCCTTCGCGTTCGGCTACATCGGCGCGAGGGCGGTCACTCTGAGCGTGCGCGCCCGCACCGCTCGCTGGATGGTCGTCGGCCCTCGCTGACGCGCTGAACCGGATGCGCGGCCTCACGACCAGCGGCGCCCGACGATGCGGAAATCCGTCAACGATGCGGCCACTATCGGAGGCGCATCGTTAACGATCCACCGCATCGTCGACCGAGGACCGACGCGTCAGGCGGCCGGAGCGGGGCCTGTAGTGTTGCCGCGGTGGAACTCGCTCGTGAAGCGCTCGGCCACCCCGGCCTCGTCGTTCAGCAGGGCCACGATCCCGCGACCGGCCGCGCGACCCTTCTCCACCGCGGGCTGCACCATCGTGGTGAGATCGCGGTCGCCCATGCCATCGAGGCGCACTCCGTCGAACCCCACCACGCTCACGTCTTCCGGCACCCTCAGCGCGAGCTCCTCGGCGGCGAGAATGACGCCGCGCGCGAGCAGGTCGCTCTGGGCGATGATCGCGGTGGGGCGCGCATCCGACGCTCTGAGCAGTTCGAGCCCGGCGATCCTGCCCTCCTCGGTGAGGCTGCCGCGCGTCACCCAACCGCCCGCGCGCGGAAAGACCTCCCGCACGCCGGCGATGCGAGCGGATGCCGTGTACCCAGAACTCGCGGCCTCGCGTTCCGCGCTGAGCGGCCCCCGCTCGCGGCTCGGGTCGAGCGGAAGCACGACCATCGCGACCCGCTCGTGTCCGAGGTCTCTGAGGTGCGCCGCGAGCGACCGCGACGCCTCGCGGTTGTCGAGGTCGATCGCCAGCACTCCCTCCATGGGTTCCGCCTCGACCGCGACGAGCGGGATGCCGCGTTGCCGCAGAATCGCCACGGCGGAATCGAGGCGGGTGCTGCATCCGACCAGAACGACGGCGTCGACCGGCGCGTTCTCGATGCTGACCTGCCCGCCCTCGGTGTCGGTGAGCAGCAGCAGACCCGAACCGATAGCACCGGTCTCGTCGGCGAGCCCGTCGAGCATGGCGATGTTCATGGGGTCGCGAAAGGCGTCGCTGAGGCGGTCTTCGATGACGACACCGACGATGCCCGACCTCCCGCGGCGCAGTGATTGGGCACGCGGATCGGGACCCGCGTAGTCCAGCGTGGAGGCGGCCGCGAGCACGCGCTCCCGAGTCGCGGCAGACACGGGTCCTGAGCCGCTGAAGGCGAGGGATGCGGTGGAGGTCGAAACACCGGCGAGCGCCGCGACGGCGGCCAGGGTGGGCCTGACGCCTGCCGCATGATCGTTTGCCACGTTCACCATGATTTGGTAGCTTAGTCGAATCGATTCGATCGAATCGATTCGACCACCTCCCGCACTCGCGACGAGCCCATCACTCACCACTCACCTCGAAGGTTTCCATGTCATCGACCACTCCGGCGAGCGCCGATCGACTCGGCTCAGGCGCGGCCGTTCCGGATCGCGCAGCGCTCAAGGCCTGGCGCAATGCCCTGTTCGTGATCTTCGCCCTGTGTGGCGTGGGCCTCGCGAGCTGGGCAGCCCGCATTCCGGCGGTCAGCGTCGCCCTCGACATCGACACCGCGCAGGTTGGCGTGCTGCTGTTCGGTATCGCCGTCGGTTCCATCACGGGCCTCATCGCCTCCGGCCACCTCGTCGCCAATTTCGGGGCGAAGCGCACCATCCTCGTCACCCTGCTGATCGCACCGTTCGGTCTCGTGCTCGCGGCGCTCGGTGTCACCGTGTTCGACTCCTTCGCCGTTGCGGTCGTCGGGCTCGTCGTGTTCGGCGCCGCGACCGGAATCTGTGACGTGGCCATGAACGTCTCGGGGGCGGCGAACGAACGCGCCATTGGCAGAACGATCATGCCGATCTACCACGCCTTCTTCAGCGCGGGCACGATCGTCGGCGCCGCGCTCGGCGCCCTCGCGGAGGCCTTGAAACTTCCCCTCGAGATTCACCTCGCCATCCTCGGCATTCTCATCATCGTCGCCGTCATCTGGGTCGTGCGGTTCCTTCTGCCCGAGGGCGGCGGCACCGACCACTCCGTGAAGCCCGAGGGCACCGACGACTGGCGCAAGCGTCTCGCGATCTGGCGCGACCCGCGCACGCTGCTGATCGGCCTCATCGTGCTGGGGATGGCGTTCACCGAGGGCTCAGCCAACGACTGGCTCTCCTACGCGATGGTGCACGGTCACCACACCGACGCCACGCTCGGCGCCCTCGTGTTCGGCGTCTTCGTGACGGCGATGACCGTGGGAAGACTCTCCGGGGTGCGACTGCTCGATCGCTACGGGCGCGTGCCCGTGCTGCGTGGAACGGCGGCGCTCGCCGCAATCGGCCTGCTCATCCTCATCTTCGTGCCCATCGTGTGGGTCGCCGTGATCGGTGTCGTGCTCTGGGGGCTCGGCGCCTCGCTCGGATTCCCCGTCGGCATGTCTGCGGCAGCGGATGATCCGCGCAAGGCCGCGGCGCGCGTGAGCGCTGTCGCGACGGTGGGCTACCTCGCGTTCCTGGTCGGGCCGCCGGTGATTGGCTTCCTCGGCAATCACTTCGGCATCCTGAACGGGCTGTTGCTCGTTCTCGCCCTCGTCGCAATGGCCGGGATCGTGTCGTTCGCGGCGCGCGAGCCGCAGCACGCGCCGACCACCGAGTAGCGCGTTCAACAGGAAGCGGGCCGCCGCGGGCGCCTGTCTCTCCTGTCGAGCGTCGCAGGTGGCCCGCCCATCCTGTCAGACGTACCGAACGCTAGGCTCTTCGGGTGCGCCTCGTCATTGCCCGCTGCTCCGTCGATTACGCCGGTCGCCTTTCGGCGCACCTTCCGCTCGCGACCCGGCTGCTGCTGCTCAAGGCCGACGGCAGCGTGCTCGTGCACTCCGATTCGCTCAGCTATAAGCCGTTGAACTGGATGAGTCCGCCGTGCTTCATCTCGGCGATCGTGCCCGACGTGGAACAGGCGGATGCCGGGGTCACCGAGATCTGGAAGGTCGCGCAGGCGAAGACCGCCGACATGCTCGTCATCTCGATCCACGAGATCCTGCATGACAGCGAGCACGAGCTCGGCGTGGACCCGGGACTGCAGAAGGACGGCGTCGAGGCACACCTGCAGAAGCTGCTCGCCGAGCACATCGAGCTGCTCGGCGATGGTCACACGCTCGTGCGGCGCGAGTTCATGACGGCGATCGGCCCGGTCGACATCCTCGCGAGAGACGCCGCGGGCGGCGCGGTCGCGGTCGAGATCAAGCGGCGTGGTGACATCGACGGGGTGGAGCAGCTCACGCGCTACCTCGAGCTGATGAACCGAGACCCCCACCTCGCACCGGTGACCGGCGTCTTCGCCGCGCAGGAGATCAAGCCGCAGGCGCGCACCCTGGCGCAGGATCGCGGCATCCGCTGCCTGTTGCTCGACTACGACGAGATGCGCGGCCTCGACGACGGTCATTCGCGACTGTTCTGACCGCGGTGCCACCAGCATGATCATGCGCAGGTTATGCTGCCTGTGAGCGGTCCACCCGAATGGCTGCACACAGGAATCAACGTGCGGGTGGGGTGCAATGGCAACGGGGGGCGCAAACTCCGAGGAGCTCGGTAAGCCGGGCTTTCTCCACGCGGAGTCCGCAAAACGACGGCTCGCTCCGCTGATGCGCCTGTGGCGGATGGGCATCGAGACGAAGCTCGCGCAGACCCCGCGGCCGTATGACGAGCCGAATGTAAGCGCGCGCGGTAAGAACAGTGACCGCATCCTGATCTTCGGCGCGGGCCTCGCTGTCGGCTGGGGTGTGACCACACACGATCTCGCGCTGCCGGGCTTTCTTGCCAGATCACTGTCATCGCTCACCGGGCGGGGAACCGATGTCGACGTCGTCGCGCATCCGGATAACCGCCTCGACGGGGCCCTGGAGCAACTACGCGCGATGCGCCTGTGGCGTTACGACGCGGTCGTGATCGTGCTCGGCGTCAACGAGGCGCTGGAGCTCGTGCAGCTGGAGAAGTGGCGACACGACCTATCGGAGCTGCTCGCGGAGCTCGGCGAGGTCGTCCGTGCGCCAGTCCTCGTCGTCGCCATTCCGAAGATCCGCTCCATCCCCGTATACAACTCCGCTCTCGGCGGGCTCGCCGAGAGCCATGCGGCCGGCCTCAACCGGGAATCCGCACAGGTCTGCGCGGTAACACCGCACGCCGTCTTCGTTCCCCTGCCACACCTCGCCTTCCCCGCGCGACACCGTCACCGAGGGCCCGAGAGTTACGCGGACGCGGCCACGGTGATCGCCTCCGCCCTGGCTCCCGCGCTGGAGCACAGCCCCCACGAGACAGACGATCCGTACCGCCCGTTCCCCCACGACGAAGCCGAGGCGGAGGCCGAGCGCCAGGCGGCCGTCGACTCGATCGACCTCTCCGATGTCGAGTTCAGGCGCGCACTCGACGAGTTGCTCGGCATCACCCAGGCCTCACTCCAGGTGCGGATGGCCGTGCTCACGGTTCTGGATCACGACAAGCAGCTCATCCGCACCAGCACGCGCACCCCGATCACTGAACTGCCTCGCGCGGGATCGTTCTGCGACACGACCATCCGACTGCGCGGCGGGATGGTCGTTCCGGACGCGCTGGATGACGAGCGCTTTCGCGACTACCCGCTCGTTGCCGGCGACCCCGCGTTCCGCTATTACGCCGGCTTCCCGATCGAATCACCCTCCGGTGAGCGCATCGGTGCCCTGTGCGTGTTCGACCCCGAGCCGCGAGAAGCCGACGAGGCCGATCTCACGCGACTTCGAGATCTCGCCCTCATGGTGCAGCGGCGCCTCCGAACCTCTGACTGAACCGGCGCGGCCGCGCCCGGCCGTAGGCTTGAGGTGATGACTACACCCTGGAGCTGCATACTCTTCGATCTCGACGGCACCATCCTCGACTCGGCTCCGGGCATCACCGAAACCCTCGCCTACATGTTCACCGAGCTCGACCGCCCGGTGCCCCCGCAGTCGGAACTCCTCAGGTATGTCGGCCCGCCCATCCTCGATTCCTTCCGCGATCTCGCCGGCATGAGTCCGCAGCAGTCGCAGGAGGCACTCGAGATCTACCGGGTGCGCTACCTCGAGCGCGGCGCGCTGCGGAGCACCGTGTACCCCGGGGTCGCGAGGCTGCTTCGCCAGATCCACGAGAGTCCCCTCCCGCTGTCTCTCGCCACGTCGAAGCCGGAACTGCCGGCGACCAAGATGCTGAATCTGGCTGGCCTCACCCGCTACTTCGATGTGATCACCGGTGCCTCAGAAGACGAGGTGCGCAGTCGCAAGTCGGATGTCGTGGCCGAGGCCCTACGCCGCCTCGAGCACGCGGGGGCCGACATCTCCGCCCCCGTCATGGTCGGGGACCGCGAGCACGACGTCGCCGGCGCCGCCGAGCACGACGTGCCGACGATCTTCGTCACCTGGGGTTACGGTGCTCCGAGAGAGGCGGAGGGCACGATCGCCGTCGTCGACACCGCCCCGCAACTGGGCGAACTGCTGCTCGGCGAGACTCGCCTCGCCGTCTAGAGCGTGAGCTGGGCGTTCGGCCCGACCGTGTAGCTGCCGTGGCCGGGGCAGTGCAGTTTCGTGGCCCGACCGTCACGGCGCTCCACCGTGTGCTCGCTCATCGCAGTGCCACACAGCGGGCACGGCTTGCTCAGCGGTGACGGCAGCGGCGGCTCATTGAACGGACCGAGCTGCGCGGGACCGACGACGGGAAACAGGGTGCGATTCAAGCGCACCCACCACGGCACTCTGCCAGCCACGACGTCCCCCTCTTCTCCGATTTAATTAGTGTACTAACTAATTCGCGCTAGGATGCGAGCAGGAGGAGGATTCGTGACGATGACGACAGTCGAAGACTCACTGGCCCTCGAGCGGCAGGTCTGTTTCGGGCTCGCGGTCGCGGCCCGCACTGTGATTGCGCACTACCGGCCGGTGCTCGAACCGCTCGGGCTGACGCATCCGCAGTACCTCGTGATGCTCGCCCTCTGGGAGCGCAGCCCGCGCCACGTGCGCGACATCGGCGAGGCACTCTTTCTGGAACCGGCGACCCTTTCCCCCCTGCTCAAGCGCCTCGAATCCGCGGGACTGCTCACG
>DATNBR010000087.1:0-49535 GCA_035571875.1 Lacisediminihabitans sp.
TACCGGGAGCAGATCGTGGCGGACCGCGTCGGTGGCCAGCAGGCCAGCTGGGGCGCCTAAGCCTCATGATTTCCTCGTGGCGGGAGTCCCGCCGCGACAACTGCTGAACAGAACGGAAAGACACCATGACCAACCCGACCGCCGCAGAGCTCATCGCGCGCAGCAACCGCCTCGGCGCGAACCCGCGCAACACCAACTACGCCGGCGGCAACACCTCGGCCAAGGGCACCGACGTCGACCCGGTCACCGGCGAGCCGGTCGAACTGCTCTGGGTCAAGGGATCGGGCGGCGACCTCGGCACGCTCACCGAGCAGGGCCTCGCGGTGCTGCGCCTCGACCGCCTGCGCGCACTGTCTGAGGTGTATCCCGGCGTCGATCGCGAAGACGAGATGGTCTCGGCGTTCGACTTCGTGCTGCACGGCAAGGGCGGGGCCGCACCGTCGATCGACACGGCCATGCACGGGCTGGTGGAGGCGGCACACGTCGACCACCTGCATCCGGATTCTGGCATCGCTTTCGCTACGTCGGCCGAGGGCGAGGAACTCACCGCCAAGGCCTTCGGCGAGAAGGTGGTCTGGGTGCCATGGCGGCGCCCGGGTTGGCAGCTCGGCGAAGACATCGCGGCCATCAAGCGCGACAATCCTGCAGCGATCGGTTGCATCCTCGGTGGGCACGGCATCACGGCGTGGGGTTCGACGAGCGACGAGGCCGAGGCCAATTCGCTCTGGATCATCGAGACCGCCGAGTCATACATCCGCGAGCACGGGCGCAGCGACCCCTTCGGAACCACCCTTGATGGTTACAGTCCACTGACCGAACCAGAGCGTCGCGCGAAAGCCGCCGCAATCGCGCCGGTGCTGCGAGGGCTGGTGTCGACGGACAGGGCGCAGGTGGGGCACTTCACCGATGCAGAGGTCGTGCTCGACTTCCTCTCGCGCTCCGAACACCCCCGCCTCGCCGCGCTCGGCACCAGCTGCCCCGACCACTTCCTGCGCACGAAGGTGAAGCCGATGGTGCTCGACCTTCCCGCGGACTCCTCCGTGGAGGACACGATTGCGCGCCTGCACGAGCTGCATGAGTTGTATCGGGCTGACTACGCGGCATATTACGACCGTCACGCGACAGACGATTCTGCGGCGATCAGGGGCGCAGACCCGCTCATCGTGCTCGTGCCCGGCGTCGGCATGTTCAGCTACGGCGCCAACAAGCAGACCGCCCGCGTCGCCGGCGAGTTCTACATCAACGCCATCAACGTGATGCGCGGCGCCGAAGCCATCTCGAGCTATGCGCCGATCCCCGAGAGCGAGAAGTTCCGCATCGAGTACTGGGCTCTCGAAGAGGCCAAGTTGCAGCGGATGCCGAAGCCGAGGCCGCTGGCAACGCGCGTTGCGCTCGTCACGGGTGCGGCATCCGGTATCGGAAAGGCGATCGCGACCCGCCTCGCCGCGGAAGGCGCCTGCGTCGTCATCGCCGATCTCGACCTGGAGAAGGCACAGGCCGCCGCTGCCGAACTCGGAACAGCGGATGTAGCTGTCGGTGTGCAAGCGGACGTCACGGATGAACGCCAGGTGCAGGCCGCGGTCGACGCCGCCGTGCTCGCCTTCGGTGGGCTCGACCTCGTGGTCAACAACGCCGGGCTGTCGCTCAGCAAGTCCCTGCTCGAGACCACGGTCGCCGACTGGGACCTCCAGCACAACGTGATGGCCAAGGGCTCGTTCCTCGTCAGCCGTGCTGCCGCGAAGGTACTGATCGACCAGAAGCTCGGCGGCGACATCGTCTACATCTCCTCCAAGAACTCGGTGTTCGCGGGGCCCAACAACATCGCGTACTCGGCGACGAAGGCCGACCAGGCGCACCAGGTGCGACTGCTCGCGGCCGAGCTCGGCGAGTACGGCGTGCGGGTCAACGGCATCAACCCCGACGGTGTCGTGCGCGGCTCCGGCATCTTCGCCGGCGGCTGGGGCGCGAAACGTGCTGCGGTCTACGGCGTCCCGGAAGAGAAGCTCGGCGAGTACTACGCGCAACGCACGCTGCTGAAGCGTGAGGTGCTGCCGGAGAACGTCGCTAACGCGGTCTTCGTGCTCTGCTCCTCCGACCTCGACCACACGACCGGTCTGCACATCCCGGTGGATGCCGGCGTCGCGGCGGCCTTCCTGCGATGACCAGCGCGGTCGCGGCGGTCGACCTCGGTGCGACGAGCGGCCGGGTCATGCTCGGCTATGTCGGCCACAACGAGTTGAGCCTGCGACCGGTCGCGCGCTTTCCCAACGGTCCGGTGACCGCGGCAGACGGCCTGCACTGGGACATCTCCGGCCTCTACAGTCACGTGATCGCCGGTCTTGCCTCCGCGTTGCGCGAGGAGCCCGGCCTGCTCAGCATCGGCGTGGACTCCTGGGCCGTCGACTACGCGCTGCTGCGCGGCGGCCGGATGGTGGCCGAGCCGTTCCACTACCGCGACGAGCGCACCGCAGCAGGCGTCGACGCCGTCCACGCTCTGGTGTCGCCAGAAGAGCTGTACGTGCGAAACGGCCTGCAGTTCCTGCCGTTCAACACGCTGTACCAGCTGACGGCCGATCGCCTCTCGGGGCGTCTGCGCGACGTCGACGAGTTTCTGCTCGTGCCCGATCTGCTGAACTTCTGGCTCACCGGCGAGCATCGGGCCGAGCGCAGCAATGCGTCGACCACGGGCCTGCTCAACCTCGCGACCGGCGACTGGGACGACGAGCTCATCGCGCGCCTCGGCCTTCCGCGTGCCCTGTTCCCCGCGCTCACGGGCGCCGGCGTCACAGTGGGGCGGCTGCTGCCGGGGGTCGCCGCCGAGATCGGGGCTGGCCCGGCGGTGTCGGTGACCTCCGTGGGGTCGCATGACACGGCATCCGCTGTCGTGGCCATTCCCGCGACCACCGACGACTTCGCCTACATCTCCTGTGGCACCTGGGGTCTCGTTGGCGTCGAGCTCGACTTCCCCGTGCTCACCGAAGCGGGTCGTGCGGCGAACTTCACCAACGAGGGCGGCGTCGACGGCCGGGTGCGCTTTCTGCACAACGTGATGGGGCTGTGGCTGTTGAGCGAGTCTGTGCGCGCGTGGGAACGGGAGGACGCATCTATCGACCTCGTCTCGCTGCTCGACGCAGCCGCCGCGGTCACCTCGCCCGTGCCGCTCTTCGACGCGAACGACGAGCGCTTCCTCGCTCCGGGCGACATGCCCACGCGCATCGCCGAGTGGCTGTCGGAACACGGTCTACCTGCACCGCAGAGCCGGGCCGAATTCGTGCGCTGCATCCTCGAGAGCCTTGCGGATGCCTTTGCCACGGCCGTGCGAAGCGCCTCAGAGCTGTCGGGAAAGCGCGTCTCGGTCATCCACCTGGTGGGGGGCGGTTCGCAGAACGAGCTGCTGTGCCAGCTCACGGCCAACCGCAGCGGCCTTGTGGTGCTCGCCGGTCCGGTCGAGGCGACGGCGATCGGCAACGTGCTCGTGCAGGCGCGGGCCCAGGGCGCCATCAGCGGCGACCTCGAGACGCTTCGCGGCCTCGTTGCTGCGGCGTTTCGACCGATCCCGTACCGGCCGCGGCTCGCGCACTGACGCGCCGCGTCGTTCACCCCGGGCACAACGCGGTCCGCCCCACAGTGCGTAACTCAGGCAAATCGCTGCGCACCGTCCCCGCGACCCCGTGTTTCCGGCGGCGTCGAGGCGAGCTCGCGCAAACTGCCTGAGTTATGCGAAGTCAGACCGTGAGGCACGCGCAAACAAGTCGCGGCAGGCTCAGCCAGTGACCTCGAGCACCGTCGCGAGGGTCGCCTCGGAACTGCCACCGACCCAGACGTCGATCGTGGTCGCATCCTGCAGGAACCCGCGTGTCACGGCGCTCCAGTAGCGCAACTGGTCCGGTCCGAGCGTGAAGCTGACCGACGTCGTCGCGCCGGCCGGCACCGTGATGCGCTCGAAAGCCTTGAGCTCGCGAATGGGTCGGGAGGACGTTCCGTACCGCTGGTGGATGTAGAGCTGCACCACGTCATCCGCGTCTCGGTCTGAGTCGTTTCTGACATCCACGGTGACCGTCGCGGTCTCGCCGACGCCGATCGATGACCGGTCGAGGCGCAGGTTGGAATACTCGAGATCGGCATACGACAGCCCGTGGCCGAAGGGGTAGAGCGGGGTGGCCTGCTCGTCCCAGTAGCGCTCGCCCTGCTCCTCGGGCTGGAAGGTGCGGTAGTGCGAGTGCACCATCGGCACCTGCCCGACGTGGCGCGGCCAGGTGAAGGGAAGTCGGCCGGCCGGCGAGGTGTCGCCGAGCAGAACGGATGCCACCGCTTCACCGCCGCGCGTGCCCGGGTACCAGACCTGCAGGATCGCGGGCACCTTCTCGCTCGCCCAGCGCAGATCGAGCGGCCGGCCCGACATGACCAGGAGCACGACCGGGGTGCCGGTGGCGACGATCCGCTCGAGCTGTTCCTGCTGGCGGCCGGGCAGGTCGAGAGTCGAGACGGACGCCTTCTCGCCAATCTGATTCTGGCGCTGCCCAACGACCACGATCGCGACGTCGGATGCGGCGGCGAGTTGCACCGCGCGCTCGATCTCCGCGTCGTCGTCGTAGCCCGCGGGCGTGTGTGGAACCGTATCGTCCATCCGGTCGAACATCGAGGTGAAGACGCGCTCCGGGATGCTGGCGCCGGGAGCATAGGAGACCGTCGCGTCGTCGCCGAGGCGGGCTCGTAGCCCGTCCAGAATGGTGACCGTCTCCTCGGTGTCCTGCGCGAAGATCCACGGACCGAGGGTGTCGCGCTTGCTGTCGGCCAGTTGGCCGATCACGGCGACCGAGTTCAGCGCATCCGCTCGCAAAGGAAGCGTCTCACCCTCGTTCTTGAGCAACACGAACGTCTTCTCGGCCGCGGCCCGCGAGAGTTCGCGCTGTTCGGTGCCGCCGAGGATCGTCTCGGTCGCAGCCTCGTCGACGTAGGGGTTCTCGAACAGACCGAGGCGGAACTTCGCGGTGAGCACGCGGCGCACCGCGGTGTCGACCTCGTCTTCGCTGATGAGTCCGTCGGCGACCGCCTGGGGCAGTCGGGAGAACGCGGGGTCGACCATGCACATCTCCATGTCGAGGCCCGCCTTGATCGCACGCACGCCCGCGTCGGCGAGGTCCTTGGCGAAGTGCTGCACCTCGAGCGAGCGCACGGCGTTCGCATCCGACACGACGAAACCGTCGAAGCCCATGTCGCCACGCAGCACGTCGGTGAAGAGCCACCGGTTGGCCGAGGCTGGAACTCCGTTGAGGTCCATGTACGCACCCATGATGTTCGCTGCACCGGCCTCGACGCCGGCGCGGAACGGCGGGAAGTACACGTTCCAGAGCTCGGAGTCGGAGATGTCGGATTCGTCGTAGTCGCGCCCGCCGCGCGCGGCGCCGTAGCCGGCGAAGTGCTTCGGCCCGGCCAGCACGCTCTGAGCGCCGAAGTCGCCCTGGAAGCCGCGCACCTGCGCTGCCGCGACTGCAGCCCCGAGTACCGGGTCTTCGCCCGCCCCCTCGATGATGCGCCCCCAGCGCGGATCGCGCGCGATGTCGACCATCGGCGCGAAGGTCCAGTGGATGCCGAGAGCGCGAGCCTCGCGCGCGGCGGCGGCCTGGGCGGACTCGATGGTCTGCGGCGACCAGCTCGCGGCGAGCGCGATCGGTACGGGGAAGATCGTTCGCATGCCGTGGATCACGTCGAAGCCGAAGATCAGCGGGATTCCGAGGCGGCTCTGCTCGACGGCAAGGCGCTGCAGGCGGTTGGCCGTCGCGGCCTCTTTGACGAAGAGCGCGGACCCCGCACCACCGGCGATGATCGCGTTCTCGACCATGTGGGGATCGTCGCTGAGCGCGTCCTGCTGGTCGGGATGCACATCCGCGTCGCTGGACTCTGGCGCCCCGAAATAGAAGTACTGCGACAACTGGCCGGCCTTCTCCTGCAGCGTGAGCCGGGAAAGCAGGTCGGCGACGCGCTCCTCGATCGGAAGGTCGGCGTTGCGGAAGGCGTCGGTCATGATGGTCGTGGCTTTCGTGTCGTTCGTGGATGAGGGAGCCGCGCCATTCGCGACGGCGTCGTCATGCGTATGCATACGACGCTACCCCAGCCCGAACTTCCCCCACCAACGAGACCTCTGACTCAGGACTTGCTGGTCGTGCGCATGACGGCCTTCATCGCTGCCGAGGCATAGGGCTGGCCGACGTAGGCGGTGAGCAGGATCATCAGCTGGGCAAGACCATCGTCGTCAAGTCCGTTGCGTCGCGCGACGTGGATGTAGACATCGAGCCTCGAGTCGATCACGTGCGACGCGACGAGTGCTGCGATGACGGCGATGCTGCGATCCCGATCGGTGAGATCGTCGCCTTGCCAGCCGGGGCCGCCTGCCGCCTCCCACGCCTCGGTGACATAGTCGATCCCGGCGCGCTCGATCATCAGCTGCTCCGCGGTCGCCTCGTCGACACCGAAGTTGCGCGCATACAGTTTTCGTCCTTCTCGAGCCCGGTCTGACAACGGCTGATCGCCCCGAGCGCTCATCACGTCAGCTCCGGGATGCCGGCGTATGCGCCACCGTCATGGGCGGGAACTATCTGCATTCTGCCAACGAGGGCAAAGACGCGCTCGAGGTCGCGGCGCACCTGCTTGGTATCGCTGTCGGCGAGCATCCGCATCATGAGTGGCCTTTCAACCCTCCGCGTGATGCCTTCCATCTGCCAGGTGAGATCGCCGATAAACGCGTAACGATCACCGGAGGGTAGGGCCACGAAGGCGATGATCGAGCCGGTGGTGTGTCCGGCCGCGGGCACGAGCACGAGCGAGCCATCGCCATAGACGTCATGACTCGATTCGAAGCCGAGGTAAGCGGGGCCATCAAAGGTGTATTCGCGAATGTCATGCCCTTGCGACGTGCGCGAGAAGACCGTGTCGCTCTTGGATCGCCGGGCATAGTCCAGTTCCTCGGACGTGATCCAGATGGGCACCTCCAGTGAGTCCAATCCACTCACGTGATCCCAATGAGAGTGCGTGAGGATGACCCCGATGAGCTGGCTGCGGTCGTAACCCGCGGCGTCGAGTTGCTCGCTGGCGGTGCTCAGAAGGGAATGCTTCGAGCGGCGAAATGCGGGTAGCGAACCAATGTGCTTTTCTGCATCGGCCCCGAATCCGGCGTCAAGGAGCACGTCGCCCTTGGGGTGTTTGATCAGCACCGCGGTCGAGGCGAAGTCGCGCTGATCTCGAAACGACCCTCCACGGATTGCGAAGGCTGCGGGCGTGGCATAGGTGCCGGTCGGAAGCTGGAACAGCTGCATCGTCGGCGGCGGCGATGCGAGCGGGAGCGGCCCGCTCAGGCGCGGCGGCTGGGGCAGTGGGGAACGAATGGGCATGACTTCCTCGCATCTCTTGGGCGTGATGGACTGTACCAGACTCATCGTCTAATAGAGGATATGTTGTCGCATAGGGACCTCGTAGTATGTGACTATGGCGACCGATGCAACCGCGACGATGGACCCTCGGGTCGCTCGCACTCGCCGCGATGTCGTTGATGCCGCCGCTGAACTGTTGCTCTCCGATGGCTGGGATGCCGTGACTCACGCCGAAGTCGCGCGGCGAGCGGGGTACGCGAAGGCCACGATCTACGCGCACTGGCCCACTCGAATCGACCTGATCCGAGCGTCGATAGATCAGATCTGCAATGAAGCGAGCCACCCGCCCGCCACAGGCAACCTTCGCGACGATCTGCGCGCATCCCTCACCGATTTTGCGCAGGACCTCGAAATCGGGCACCTCGATCGCTTACTCGCCGGAGTTATTGAGCGAGCGAATCAGGGCGACGTGGTGACCGAATTGCGCCAGAGGCTCTACGAGACGGGCACGCGTGCGATGCGGTCGATTCTCGAGACTCACCTGAGCCCGAACGACATCGAACCTGTTCTCACCCTTCTCACCGGCGCCGTCCTGGTGCGCGTGAGCTTTGAGGGCGAGCCCGCGACGGCCGAGTTCATCGACGACATCATCGAGCGCGTTCTGACCCATAGGGACTAGACGCGCGAGTTCATAAAGGTGCCCGAGGCGGCGCCGCCGGCGATCGCGCGACTTCATAACTCAGGCAGTTCGTGCCGCGCGCAGCTCGCGCGACCCGACTTCTTGGCAGAAGGCGGCAGGCGCGACACAGACTGCAGGAGTTACGCAGAACCTATGACCGCGCGTTCCGCGAGCATGCACGAGCCGTGCAGAGTCCGGATGATGGCGCGCGCGTGGCGAGTGCGCGCGCAGCGCCCGCCGTGTCAGGTATAGGATGTGGTCAGACCAAGTGGTCTGACCACAGGCTTCGAAGGAGCGAGCGCACATGGCGGATGCGGAGACGCGGGCCTGGAAGATCGTGCTCGACTCCATTGAGGGTCGGCTGCTCTCGGGCGAGCTCGTGCCCGGCGACCACCTGCAGCCCGAACGAGCGCTCGCCGTCGAGTTGAACGTGGGCCGCTCCTCCGTTCGCGAGGCGCTGCGGGTGCTCGAGGTCTTCGGGCTCATTCGCACCCAGACCGGCTCGGGGCCGCAGTCTGGCGCTATCATCATCGCCTCCCCGTCCAGCGCGATCGGCGCTCTCATGCGCATGCAGGTGGCCGCACGTGGCTTCGAGGTCGGCGACATCGTGCGCACCCGACTGCTGCTCGAAACCGCCGTCGTCGCAGACCTCGCGGAGCGCAGTGACTCCGTCGACCTGGCCGCCGCCGCCGCGCTCCTCGACGCGATGGAGGCACCGCGCCTCACCCAGGCCGAGTTCCTGGCGCTCGACGCCCAGTTCCACCTGAGCCTCGCCGAGGCATCCGAGAATCAGGTCGTTGCGACCATGATGACCGGACTGCGCTCCTCGATCGAGGGTTACGTGCTCGAAGGGGCCGAGGGACTGCCCGACTGGACCGCGACAGCCGAGCGACTGCGCACCGAACATCGCGCCATCCTGATGGCGATCATCGCGGGCGATCGCGAGGCCGCCACCGAACAGGTGCACAACCACATCTCGGGCTATTACGCCGAGACCCACCTCACCTCCGCCCGCCACAACGAAAGACCCGATCATGGTTGACCGCCGCTTTCCCCGCCCACGCGATCTCGCGCCCCTCATGAGGTTCAAGAAGCCCGAGTTCAACGCCAAGACCCGGCGCCTCAAGGAGGCACTGACGATCTACGACCTGCGCATGATCGCGCAACGGCGCACCCCTCGCGCCGCCTTCGACTACACGGAGGGTGCGGCCGAGGCCGAGATCTCGCTGGCGCGTGCGCGCCAGGCCTTCGAAGACATCCAGTTCTCACCGAGCATCCTGCGCGATGTCTCGTCGGTGTCCACCGGATGGGACGTGCTGGGTGCTCCGGTCTCGCTGCCGTTCGGCATCGCTCCCACCGGCTTCACCCGGATGATGCAGACCGAGGGTGAGATCGCCGGGGCCTCCGCGGCTGCCGCAGCGGGCATCCCGTTCTCGCTGTCGACCATGGGAACGGCCGCGATCGAGGACGTACAGGCCGCGAACCCGAACGGCCGAAACTGGTTCCAGCTGTACATGTGGAAGGACCGCGAACGCTCGATGGCGCTCGTCGATCGCGCCGCGAAAGCCGGCTTCGACACGCTGCTCGTCACGGTCGACGTTCCCGTCGCTGGCGCGAGACTCAGGGATGCCCGCAACGGTATGACGATTCCACCCTCGCTCACGCCGAAGACGATCGTCAACGCGATTCCGCGCCCGGCCTGGTGGATCAACTTCCTCACCACCGAACCTCTCGCCTTCGCCTCCCTCGACCGCTGGTCTGGCACGGTCGCCGAACTGCTCGACACCATGTTCGATCCCACGGTGACCTTTGAGGATCTCGCCTGGATCAAGGAGCAGTGGCCAGGCAAGCTCGTCGTCAAGGGCGTGCAGAACCTGGATGACGCCCGCACGCTTGCGTCGATGGGCGTCGACGGCATCCTGCTCTCCAATCACGGTGGCAGGCAACTCGACCGTGCGCCGATCCCATTCCATCTGCTGCCACAGGTCGTGCGCGAGGTCGGCAAGGACACCGAGATCCTGCTCGACACCGGCATCATGTCTGGGGCGGACATCGTGGCCGCGATTGCCCTCGGCGCTCGGTTCACGCTCGTCGGTCGCGCCTACCTCTACGGCCTCATGGCCGGCGGACGCGAGGGTGTCGACCGCGCCATCGAGATCCTCAGCACCCAGCTCACGCGCACGATGCGTCTGCTCGGCGTCACCTCGCTCGAAGAGCTCGAACCGAGCCATGTGACCCAGCTACAGCGACTCGTTCCGCTCGCTTAGCCACTCTGCTCCCGTGAGCAGAGCGATCGCATAGTCGGAGACGACGGTCGGGTCCGCACCCCGCGCCACCTGTCGGGTCGCCGCATCCACGACGCCCTGGATCAGGTCGGCGCGTAACTCCGGCTGCGAGAGTCCGAGTTCCCGCACGGCATCACGCACCGGATTCATGAGCTCTCGATGCAGCTGCACGAAACGCAGCTGCTGCTCGTCTGAAAACGTCACGCCCTGCAGCGCCTCGGCAATGTCGTGCTTGCCCTCCGAGACCATGCGAAGCGTATGGCGCACGTAGGCCGAGAGCCGTTCGACGCCCGGTGCGCTTGACGCGAGCGACGCGGCCATCTCCTCGGCCCAATCCTCGAACGATCGAACCGCGACCTCCGCCATCAGCTCGGATGCGGAGCCGAAATACTCGTACACACTGCTGCGTGCGAGGCCCGCGCGCTTGCCGACCGCTGCGGGCGTGACCGCGGCCGGCCCGTTCTCCAACAGTTCCGACACTGCGGCGTTCACGAGGGCCGCGCGCTGGCGCTCGCGGTGAACCGCCACGGTCGGAGCGGTGATCTTCGGCATGACCCGATTATCCCGCAGCCTCCGAGGGTGACAGGATGCCGACACGGTGTCGGTTAGTATGGGCGAATGACCTCGACTCGCACCCGCTGGTTCGGCCTGCTGTTCATCAGCATCGCCATCTCGCTCATCATCGTCGACTCGACGATCGTCAACGTCGCGATTCCGTCGATCGTCGACGAACTGATAATCACCTCATCGCAGGTGCAGTGGGTGCAGGAGTCGTACACCCTCGTCTTCGCGGCGCTCCTCGTGCTCTTCGGTACCATGGCAGACCGCATCGGCCGCCGCCGGCTTCTCGTGCTGGGCGTCACGGTGTTCACCCTCGCCTCCGTGTTCGCAGGGCTTGCCCCCTCGGGAGACGCGTTGATCCTCGCGCGCGTCATCCAGGGCGTCGGTGGTGCGATGGTTCTACCGACGACTCTGTCGATCATCAACGCGACCTTCCGCGGCAAGGACCGCGCGATCGCCTTCGCTATCTGGGGTTCCGTCATCGGCGGAATGGCGGCCGTCGGTCCACTTCTGGGCGGCTGGCTCACTGCCGACTTCTCCTGGCGCTGGGCCTTCGGTGTGAATGTGCCGTTCGGCATTCTCGTGGTGGTCGGTGTTCTGTTCACCGTCGTGGAATCGCGTGACCGCGCGGCGGGTCAGCTCGATATCGTCGGCGCACTGCTTTCCGTACTCACCGCGGGGTTGCTCGTGTTTGGCCTGATCGAGGGCCGCAGCTACGGATGGTGGCTCGCCACGGAGAAGGCGGCCTTCGGCGACTGGAAGTGGCCGCTCGAGCTGTCGCCGATACCGCTCTTCTTCGCTCTCAGCGTCGTCTGCGGCGCGCTGTTCGTGCTCTGGGCGAACCGTCGTCGGCGCCTGGGCAAGAGCACCATGATCGCGCTCGACCTCTTCGCGATCCCCTCGTTCCGCAACGGCAACCTCGTGGCGATGGTGGTGAGCCTCGGCGAACTCGGCGTGCTCTTCGTCCTGCCGATGTGGATGCAGAACGTGCTCGGCTTCGACGCCTTGGGCACCGGACTGGTGCTACTCGCACTCGCCACCGGTTCGTTCCTGGCCAGCGGCGCGGTGAGCGGGCTGTCGAAGCGGATGTCGGCGGTTGGCATCGTGCGCGTGGGCATCATCCTCGAAATCGTCGGTGTCGCCGCGATCGGAGCCATACTGAACCCCGAGACCTCCTGGCTCGCCCTCGCGCCCGCGCTCTTCGTCTACGGCATCGGAATCGGTCTCACGAGCGCGCAGGTCACGAGCGTCGTTCTGGCTCACGTGCCGGTGGAGCAGAGCGGGCAGGCCTCCGGCACGCAGAGCACCGCGCGCCAGATTGGATCCGCGCTCGGAATCGCCATCCTCGGCACAATTCTGTTCAGCTCGCTCGGCACGGGACTCGGTGCACGACTCGACACACAGAGCCTGCCGGCCCCGGTCAAGGATAGGTTCGTGAACCTCGTTGTCGACAGCGCCGGCGCCGCGATCCCCGGTCTCGGTGACAACGACCGCACCGCAAAGGTGGCCGAAGAGGCGCGATTCGCCTTCTCGGATGCCGCCCGGTATTCCGCGTTCTCGGCCGCCGGATTCCTCGCTGTGGGCTGGTTCGCAACGCTTTCGCTGGGCGAGCGAACGGGTTCGCGCGAGCGTGGCGAGGACGCGACGGTTTAGCTCCAGCCGCGGGCGTCGCGCGAACGGGGGCCTTTCCCGCGACATGACCCACTCCCTAAGCTGACATAAACGCACCAACGGTGGCGCTGGGGAGAGAACAATGGATGGCAAGGCGGCCTCGCAGGAATGGAAGGCCGTCGTTCAGCTGCTCGAAGAAAGGCTCGCAGCGGGCAGTGCGCGTGCCGGGAGTCGCGTCCACTCGGTGCGCTCTATCGCCAACCACCTGCACGTGAAGCGCCGTTCGGTGCGCGAGGCCCTGCGCGTTCTCGAACTGCTCGGGCTCATCAGCGTTCGTTCCCGCATGCCGTTCGGCTCCCCGGGGATCATCGTCGCCGCACCGACCGGCGGACTCGGCGCGCTCATGCGTCTGCAGGTCGCAGCCCAGGGCTTCCGCACCGCCGATATGGCGCGCACGAGGTTGCTGCTCGAGTGCGCCGCGGTCAAGGATCTCGCGGAACGTCGTGACGTCGTCGACCTCACTGAGGTGAACGCGGTGCTCGACGCGATGGATGACCCTCGGCTCGAGCCCGCGGAGTTCCTTGCCCTCGACGGGCGGTTCCACCTCGCGCTGGCCGAGGCCTCAGGAAACGGGGTCGTCACCGCGGTCATGGTCGGCGTGCGCCGCTCGCTCGAAGACGGCGCCTTCGCCAGCGCGGAAGACCTCAACGACTGGTTCGCGACCGCCACCCGGGTGCGGGCGCAGCACCGCGCGATCGTGGAGGCCATTGTCGCGGGGGATGGCGCGCTCGCTTCGCGGCTGATGAACGAGCACATCTCCGGCTTCTACACCTCATCACTGATGTCCGAGGCCTCCTGACCCGCGGCGCCCTGAGCGCGCAGGCGCGGCGCTAGATCGCGCCCAGCTGCCCTCGCACCTCGTCGATCGTGCGCATGAGCGCGATGGAGTCGTCGAGCGAGTGCACCGGCGACTGCGCGCGCGCCTCCGCCACGTAGCTCGCGAGCGCCACGGCCTGCCAGGCGAGTCCGTCGCGGCCCTGGAGACCCGACTCGTCACGCCAGGCGAGCTCCGCATCGCGCGTGGTGAGGCGGAACCGCGCTGGGAAGACGAAGCCGCTGTCGAACTCGAGTCGCGCATCCGTGCCGTAGACGGCGGCGAGACCCGCCGTGTCGACGAGGACGCTCGTGGTGATCGAGGCCTGCGCCCCGCTCGCCGACGTGAGCGCGACGGCGCTCTGCGCATCGACGCCCGTGGGCGCGAGGCTGCCGGTGGCGAGCACCGTCGTCGGTGCCCCGAGCACGAACTGTGAGAACCAGAGGCTGTAGACACCGGCGTCGAGCATCGCACCCCCGCCGAGCGTCGGGTCGAAGATGCGAGCGGCGGGATCGAACGGAAACTGCCAGCCGAGATCGACAGACACCAGTCGCACATCACCGAGCGCGCCAGCCTCGAGGAGCTGCGCGATGACGTCGGTCTGAGGCAGATAGCGCGACCACATGGCCTCCATGGCGAAGACCCCGGCGGATGCCGCTGCCGCAGCGATCTCCTCGGCCTGCGATGCACTCACGGCGATCGGTTTTTCGATGAGTACGTTCTTGCCTGCCGAGATCGCGAGCAGTGCGAGCGCTCGATGCTCGCTGTGCGGAGCCGCGATGTAGACGACGTCGATGCCCGGATCGGCGACCAGTTGTTCGTAGGAGTCGTAGCTGCGCGGAATGCCGTGCGTCGCGGCGAACCTCGCAGCCCGCTCGGCCGAGCGCGACGCGACGGCGTGCACCCGCTGATCGGTGTTCGCATGCAGGGTCGACACGAAATCCCGAGCGATCTCGCCCGGCGCGAGAACGCCCCAGCGCAAAACCGGCCCGCCTCGGAGCGGGGTGATACTGGGCTGCGGCAGTGAGGTCATCCGTCCAGCCTAGGAGAAGGCCCCGCGAACTGGGGCGAGCGGCACCGACCTGCCGTGACGACAATGGGAACATGACGGACACCGTGGCCTGGCAGGCGGGCTCAGTGAATCTGCGGCGCGCGGATGCCGCGGATGCGGTCGCGGCTGCGGAAGTCCTGATCCTCGCACGCCAGGCCGCGAGAAACGCGATCCGGCCGATCGTACATTCCGACGAGGAGATCCAGCGCTGGGTCGAGACCGGCCTCATCCCGCACTGTGACGTGTGGATCGCCGAGGACGAAGATCGCCAGGTTCTCGCACTGCTCGTGCTCGACGAGGACTGGATCGACCAGCTCTACGTTCGACCGGATGCCGCCGGCCTCGGCATCGGTTCGCGCCTGATCGCCGTGGCCAAGGAGCTGCGACCCGACGGACTCCAATTGCGCACCTCGACCACCAATCCGGGTGCGCAGCGCTTCTACGAGCGCCACGGCTTCGTTCTCGTCGAGCGATACACGGAAGACTCGACCGAGGTCAAGCAGGCCGACCTGCGCTACGTCTGGACCGGCGCGGAGCAGTAGGGCGCGGCAGTTCCGGGCGCGATCAGCGCCGCAGTTCGAGCGTGCAGCACTTGACGCCGCCGCCGCCGAGCAGCAGCTCAGAGAGGTCGACGCCGATCGGGTTGTAGCCGCGCTCGCGCAGCTGCCGCTCGAAGTCCTTCGCGCGCGACGCGATGACGATGTTGTAGCCGTCGCTGTAGGAGTTGAGGCCGAGAACCGCCGCGTCCTCCTCCGTCACGATGATGGCGTCGGGGTAGCGCGCACGGAGGATCTCGAGGCTCGCCTCGCTGAATGCCGACGGCAGGTAGGCGATGTTCGCCGATTCGCCGGGTGCCGGCGAGGGATCGAGCACGGCGATCGCGGTGTCGAGGTGGTAGAAGCTGGGGTTCACGAGTTCGAGCGTGATGACCTTCTGCTGGTACAGCCGGCCGAGTTCCTCGTGGCTGGCGGTGGCGGTGCGAAAGCCGGTTCCGGCCAGGATGACGTCGCCGACGAGCAGGATGTCACCCTCGCCCTCGTTGATCTGCTCGGGCGCGTGAACCTCGAAGCCGTTCGCGCGGAACCAGTCCATGTACGCCGGACCCTCGGGCTGGCGCTCAGGGTAGGTGAAGCTCGCACCGTAGGCGATGTTGTCGAGGACGAAGCCACCGTTGGCCGCGTAGACCATGTCGGGCAGCCCCTCGATCGGGTCGACCAGTTGCACGTCGAAGCCGAGGTCGAGGTAGGTCTGGTAGAGCACCGTCCACTGCTTCACCGCGAGGCTCGTGTCTGTGGGGTCTTCCGGGTGCATCCACGGGTTGATCCGGTAGCTCACCGTGAAGTAGTCGGGCCGACACATCAGCACGGTGCGCTTGCTCGGACGACGCGTCGGCGTCGCCTTCTGGTTATCGGTGAGAGTGTTCGTCATGGCTGCTCTTTCGGCTGAGGAGACCGCCGCGCCAGAAGGCCGACGGAGGAGAGGCGGACCAGGTCACTCGAAAGCCCCGCTCGCGGGACGCCTCTCCCAGTGTCGCACGCACTCAACCCGGGTTTCTCTCCATGGGGCGCACCAAAACTGCGTGGATGCTGGCCCCAGCACAAGGAAACGCCATAGAGTGACCGCATGGACAGCCTTGATTACGGGATCATCGACCTCCTCCGCCAGAACGCCCGCGCCGGCTACGGCGACATCGGTGAGGTCATCGGGCTCTCCGCCTCCGCGGTGAAGCGACGGGTGGATCGGCTCGTGGCCGACAAGGTGATTCGCGGCTTCACCATCCAGGTCGACCCCGCTGTCGACGGCCTCGGCACCGAGGCGTATGTCGAACTCTTCTGCCGCGGCACCGTCGCCCCGGAGGAACTGCGCCGCATCCTCGCGGGTGTGCCGGAGGTGGTGGATGCCGGTACGGTTTCCGGAAGCGCGGACGCCATGGTACACATGCGCAGCCGCGACATCACGAGCCTCGAGAACGCGCTGGAGCGAGTGCGGCTCGCCCCCAACGTCGACCACACCCGCAGCTCCATCGTGCTCTCGAAACTCATCCACCGCACCCACGACTGACGAGTCCCGATGCTCACCGTCGACCCGCGCTCGGCCGTTCCCCCGTTCGAACAGCTTCGCGTGCAGCTGCTCGAGCAGGTGCAGTCCGGCGAACTCGCCTTCGGGGCAAAGCTGCCCACGGTCAGGCGCCTCGCCGAAGACCTCGGGCTGGCGCCTGGCACGGTCGCGCGCACGTACCGCGAGCTCGAGCAGAACGGCATTATCCAGACTCGCGGGCGCAACGGCACCTTCGTGGCCTGGTCGCGAGACGAAGCCGAGCGGCTGGTTCAGGATGCCGCAAGCGCGTATGCGGACCGCATCCGTTCACTGGGTTTCGACTCCGATCGCGCCGTGGCCATCGTGCAACGCGCACTGAGTGACGACGGCAACGGTTCACGAGGCTGATTCACCGGCGCCGAGGGCGCGAGGCGACCTAGGCTTGAGGGACCGCGACAGTCCTTGCGTGCGGTGCTTGCCGGCGATCGGAGAACTGATGGGCAGATTGACCTACGACTCCACACTCATCGTCGACTTCGACGACAGGCTGCTGGCGCACCTGCAGCTCGTCATCGGCGCGAAGTTTCGTCGAAACGAGGCGTTCTATTTCTCCTGGAACGACGACCCGAGCATCGGAAGCGGCCGAAGCACGCTCTGGATGTACCCGACCATCCCCCTGCATTTCAAGTTCAGCGGCGGCCGACCACCGGCCATCAACCGGCACTGGGTCGACGCGCTCATCCTCACCGCAAACAGTCCAGCCGGCCTGCACCTCGTTCCGGAGCCACCCGCTCCACCAAGCAACCATTCGGAGGTCGAAGCATGAAACGCATCCAGGTGATCTACGACGGATTGCAGTACTCGATAGGCGAGACAGACTACGACGCACTCAAGGCGGCGATCGAGGATGCGGCCAGCACCGGGCGACCGAGCTGGATCACCGTGAACCAGGGCGAGGGCCAACCACGCCCCGCCGAGATCCTCGTCGGCCCGGCGACATCGATCGCGCTGATCGCCGTACCCGACGAGGAGTGAAGCGAGCCCGGATCAGAGCTGCAACGCCAGCATGCCGGGGTCGGGGTTTCCGAAGCGATGCGCCGTGATGCTCACCGACTGCTCGCGCAGGAACGTCAACAGCTCGATGCGACCGGATGCCGTCGCGGGCGCCGCGAAGATCGTCACGTCCGGATCGCCGCCGAGCACCGTCGCGAGCGCGCTCGCCGAACCGCCGAGCAGTCGCACTCGGGACGGCCGCGCTTCGCCGGACTGCAGCCGCGCATGCCAACGCGCATCCGTCTCGACGAGCACCTGCTCGACCCGCAGCGGCGAACGGCCACCGGCGAAGAGGCGGATGAGTCCCGCCCCCAGCGGCAGGGCCGTGCTGATCGACACGGGCGCGTTCGATCGCGTGGCGGCCGCGAGCATCCGCACCAGCTGTGACGCCGATGCGCCCTCGGCGAGCCTGATCGTCACCGGCACCGGTCGATACCGCAGAACGTTGCGCTCGATGATGAGACCCGAGGCGTCACGGGCGAGGCCGTACTCGTTCTCCCACGCGCTCTGGTCACTGAGGGCCGCCCTGCGCACCTGATCGAACTCCACGAACTCCATGCTCGGCTGCGCTGCCTCGATGAGGCTCGTCACCCCGTCGCTCAGGCCGCTCAGTCGCACCGATGCGGATGGTTCCACGTACACGGGCGCCCAGTCGCCGAGGCCGAGCAGATAGTTCGGCCCACCGGCTTTTGCGCCGGGTCCGACGCTCGACCGCTTCCATCCGCCGAAGGGTTGGCGCTGCACGATCGCGCCGGTGATTGCGCGGTTCACGTAGAGGTTGCCCGCGTCGACCGAGCGCAGCCACACGGCGACTTCGTCGGCGTCGAGCGAGTGGATGCCCGCAGTCAGCCCGAACTGCGGCGCGTTCTGCAGGCGGAGGGCGTCCTCGAGCGTGTCGGCCAGCATGATGCCGAGCACCGGCGCGAAGTACTCGTTCAGATGAAACGCGGATCCCTCCGCCACACCGTCGCGAACGCCCGGCGACCAGAGGCGGTTGGTCTCGTCGAGCGCGCGGGGGGTGACGAGCCAGCTCTCCCCCGGCTCGAGGGTGGTGAGCGCCTGCAGCGCCTTGTCGCGTGCGGGTTCGATGAGCGGTCCCATCGTGGCGCTCGGATCCTGCGCGTAGCCGATGCGCAGCGTCTTCACCGCATCGACGAGCTGCCTGCGGAAGCGTTCCGACCTGCCCGCCGAACCGACGAGGATCACGAGGCTCGCGGCCGAACACTTCTGGCCTGCGTGGCCGAAAGCGCTGCGCACGACATCCGCAACAGCGAGGTCGAGGTCGGCGCTCGGCGTGACGATGATCGCATTCTTGCCACTGGTCTCGGCGAGCAGCGGCAGATCTGGCCGCCAGGAGCGGAACAGTCTTGCGGTCTCCCACGATCCCGTGAGGATGACGCGGTCGACCTCCGGATGCGTCACCAGGTGTCGCCCGAGCTGGTCTTCGTGCACGTCGGCCAGGCAGAGCACGTCACGCGGCACGCCGCCCGCCCAGAGCGCCTCGACGAGCACGGCCGCACATCGACGGGCCTGTGGTGCGGGCTTCAGGATGACACCGCTGCCCGCGGCGAGCGCCGCAAGCACCGAGCCTGCGGCGATGGCGACGGGGAAGTTCCACGGTGGGGTGACGACGATGAGTCGCGAGGGAGCGAACCGTGCGTTCTCCACCTGGTCGAGCTCTCGCGCCCGCTCGGCGTAGTAGTTCGCGAGGTCGACCGCCTCGCTCACCTCCACATCGCCTTCGGACATCGTCTTGCCGGTCTCGCTCGCCATCACCTCGATGAGCGCAGCTCTCGACGCCGCGAGCGACTCCGCCGCGGAGTGCAGCACCTGAGCACGCGTGCTCCCGCGGCGCTGGCCCCACTGCTCGCCGGCCTGAGCCGTCATCTGAATCATGCGATCGAGAAGCGGCGCATCGGTGACCCGCACGCGGGCGAGCAACTCCTCGCCCAGGTGCGACGAGGCCGCCCGACGCAGGATGTCTCGGCCCCACTCGCGGTTCGCTGCGGTGGCGGGGTCGGTATCGGGCTCGGGGCGGAACCCTTCGATCGGCAGGCCCGGAGCCACCGGCACGCGGCGATCCTGCGTGCGGTTCGATCGCGGTGCGGGTGCTTCACTCAGGCCGTCGGTGGCGCGGGAGTGCTGAAGCGCGTCGAAGGAGGCGGCGAAGCGCTCGGCCTCCCTCGCGAAGACGCGGCGGTCATCCGCGAGTTCGAAGACGCCGGAGAGGAAGTTCTCCTTGCTCGCGTTCTCGTCGAGCCGACGGATGAGGTACGAGATCGCCGAATCGAACTCGCGCGGGTGCACCACTGGTGTGTAGAGCAGGAGGCCGCCGACATCGGCGCGCACGACATCCGCCAGTTCGGTCGCCATCCCCAGCAGCATCTCGAAGTCGATGCGGCGCTCTACACCGCGCTCCTGGGCCAGCAGCCAGGCGTAGGCGATGTCGAAGAGGTTGTGGCCCGCAACGCCGATTCGCACGGCGTCGGTGCGCTGCTGGGTCAACGACCAGTCGAGCACTCGCTTGTAATTGGTGTCTGTCTCCTGTTTGCTCGACCAGGTGGCGAGCGGCCAGCCGTGCATGATGGCGTCGACCCGCTCCATCGCGAGGTTCGCGCCCTTCACCAGCCGCACCTTGATGCCAGCGCCGCCCTCGGCGCGGCGAGCGAGCGCCCAACCGGTCAGGCGCTGCATGGCGGCGAGCGCATCCGGGAGGTACGCCTGGAGCACGATGCCGGCCTCGAGTCTCTGCAACCTCGGTTGCTCGAGCAGTCGCTGAAACACCGCGATGGTGAGGTCGAGATCGCGGAATTCCTCCATGTCGAGGTTGATGAACTTGGTCGTAGGAGAATCGGCCGCGAACTCGTAGATCGGCGTGAGGCGGGCGACCACCCGCTCCACGGTCTCGTCGAAGGCCCACAGGTTGAGCTGGCTCGACACCGCGGAGACCTTGATCGAGACGTAGTCCACGTCGGGTCGAGCGAGAAGCTCGTGGGTCTCCTTCAGCCGGCGCGAGGCCTCAGCGTCGCCGAGCACGGCCTCGCCCAGAAGGTTCAGATTGAGCCGGATGCCCGGGCGACGAAGGGCGGCGAGCGAGGAGTCGAGGTGCCCCGGCGTCGCATCCAGAAGCAGGTGGCCGACGATGCGACGGAACACGGAACGGGCGATGGGAACGATGGGCCACGGCAGAAGCGGACCGAAGCCGCCGCCGAGTTGGATGGCAACGCGCATATGCCGCGGCAGGAAGGCCGGCACGTTTCTCGACAGCCGTTCGAGATTGCGGCCCGCGACCCTCAGGTCTTCCGGTCGCACCACTCGATCGACGAAGCCGACGGCGAAATCGAGGCCGTGCGGGTCTTTGAGAAGGCCGGAGAGTCGCTCCGCCGCTGTGCGGTCGCGACCCCGCCTGGGGGTGACCGCCGCGCTGTCGCTGACCCAGCGATGCACAGTGGCGATGACATCGTCTGCTGTCACGGCGGGCCGTTCGGATGCGGTCGAAGGCATGGAAAGAGCCTACTTGCGTCACGAGGCGGCAGCGGGAGAGGCGATCGTGGTGCCGGCCCGTCGGCCGACACCACGACACCACATGGACACTGCGTGTGCCGGGATCCGGCTCCAGCGGGCGCGCGTCACTTCGGGTTAACGCTACACAGTGTAATGTTCGGACATTAGCAGATCGATGAACGCCGAGGCAAGCACACAGGCCAGAATGGTGCACGAGAGGTGATCCGATGGCTCGCAGCACTCCGGCGGAACGACACCGCCCCCGGCAGGACCGCAGTACCCAGCGAGTCGAGCTGATCCTCGACACGACGGCCGCGCTCATCGACGAACTGGGGTACGGCGCCCTGACCACAGCACTCATCGCGAGGCGTGCGGGAATGTCCGGCCCGGCCATCTACCGTTACTTCACAGACATCGACTCCATCGCCTTGGCACTCGCATCGAGAAACCTCGAGCGCTACGTCGAACGGTGCCGGGAATTCCTCGCCAGCACAGTCGAGTGGCAGAACGCCATCGTTGCAGCCATCGGAACCTACGCAGACTTCTTCCGTCACGAGCCGGGTTTCCGGCGGGTTCGCCTCGGCGACACCTTCGCGCAGGATGCGCGCGGCGCTCGCTCGAGCAATAAGGGAGTGCTTGCCCGCGCCGTGAGTGAACTGTTCGTCGAGAAATTCGAGGTGCTGCCGCGCACCGAACTCGTGCTGCACGTCGAAGTGATGGTCGAGATCGGCGAATGCCTCATTGCCAGGGCGTTCGACAGCGCTCCGGATGGCGACCCGTTCTTCCTCGGCGAGTGCGAACGCGTGATGGTGAACTATCTCGACGAATACCTCGCGCGACCCATCAGTTGAGGCGGCCGGCCGCACGGCATCCGCCGGGGCCGCAGCCATTCGGCTGCGTACAATCAGCAGCATGGACCACAGCACCGTCGATGTCGTCATCGTGGGCGGCGGGCACAACGGCCTCGTCGCCGCGGCGTACCTCGCGCAAGCGGGCAAGCGCGTCACGCTGCTCGAACGGCTCGACCAGGTGGGAGGTGCGGCCGTCTCCGCCGAGGCCTTCGCCGGTGTCGACGCGCGACTCTCGCGATACTCGTACCTGGTGAGCCTGCTGCCGCAGCGCATCATCGACGAACTGAAGCTCGACATCCGACTCGAACGCCGCCGCTACTCCTCCTATACGCCGCTGCCGGGTACCGACCGCGGACTTCTCGTCGACAACGCGGATGCCGCTGCCACGGCCGCCTCCTTCGCTTCCGTCGACGCCGCAGACGATTCACCTCGCTGGCAGGAGTTCTACGCGGGCACGGCCACCCTCGCCCGCTCCCTCTTCCCCACGGTGTGCGAGCCGTTGCTCACGCGCTCGGAGGCGAAGCGCGCGCTCGGCGACGACGAACTGTGGGACGCGCTGATCGAACGCCCGATCGGCGAGACGATCGAATCGACCTTCTCGAACGACCTCGTGCGCGGCGTCGTGCTCACCGACGCGCTCATCGGCACCTTTGCGCCCAACCGCGACGAGGGTCTCGCGGCGAACCGCTGCTTCCTCTACCACGTGATCGGTGGCGGCACCGGCGACTGGGACGTGCCGGTCGGCGGCATGGGGGCGGTCACCGGCGAGCTCGCTCGGGCTGCCCGCGAGGCGGGGGCGACCCTCCTCACGAACGCAGAGGTGACGTCGATCACGCCCGAAGGTGAGGTGCGATTCCTGCTGAACGGCGAGGAGTCGACACTCACCGCCCACACGGTGCTCGTGAATGTCGCGCCATACGTGCTCGACTCCTTGCTCGGTGCTCCCGCCAGTGCAGCTCAACGCCCCGAGGGCGCCCAGGTCAAGGTGAACCTCATGCTCACGCGCCTGCCGCGACTGCGCGACAGCAGCGTCGACCCGGCGGCCGCGTTCGGAGGTACGTTCCACATCAACGAGGGCTATGCGCAGTTACAGGCGGCATTCGACGCGGCGAGCGCAGGCATCGTGCCGAGCCCGCTGCCGAGCGAGATCTACTGCCATTCGCTCACCGACCCGTCCATTCTGTCGCCCGAGCTGCAGCAGGCGGGTGCGCAGACTCTCACCGTGTTCGCACTGCACGTGCCCGACCGGCTGCTCACGCCGGAGAACAACGACGAGATGCGCGCGGTGTTGCAGCAGGCGGTGCTCGACTCCCTCAACTCCGTTCTGGCCGAGCCGATCGAGAGCCTGCTCATGACGGATGCCGAGGGCAGGCCGTGCATCGAGACGAAGACCACGCTCGACCTCGAGGCGGCGCTGCGGATGCCCGGCGGCAACATCTTCCACGGCCCGCTGTCCTGGCCCTTCGTCGAGGATGACGCCCCGCTGACGACCCCGGCTGAGCGCTGGGGAGTCTCCACCGGACACGAGCGCATCCTGCTGTGCGGAGCCGGCTCGAGGCGCGGCGGAGCCGTGAGCGGTCTCGGCGGTCACAACGCGGCGATGGCGGTGCTCGAGGCGGACTGACTTTCGCTCGCGCAATGTCCCCGCCCGGCGCTAACGTTGCGCCATGCCCGACTTCACTGCTCTCAGCGACCGCATCGATGGCCAGCTGCTCACCGCATCCGACGCGCAGTTCTCCGACGCGGTAGCCGGGTTCAACACCGTCGCCGTGCAGAGTCCGGATGCGGTGGTCACCGCCACGACCGCAGACCACGTCGTCGAGGCGGTGCGTTTCGCTCGCGAACACCGGCTTCCCGTGCGCGTGCAGGCCACCGGTCATGGTGCGGTCGACCCCGCCCGGAGCGGCATCCTGATCAACACCAGCGGCCTCGACGCTCTTTCCATCGACGCACAGACGCGGATCGCAACGATCGGGGCAGGCGTGCGCTGGGCGGCCGTGGTCGAACTGGCCGCGCCACTCGGCCTCGCGCCGATCGCCGGCTCGTCCACCAACGTCGGAGTGGTGGGTCTGGTCACGGGCGGGGGCCTCGGCCCACTCAGCCGCAGCCACGGTTTCGCCGCGGATTACGTGCGCGGCTTCACCGTGGTGACCGGCCAGGGTGAGCTCGTCGAGGCGACGGCAGACGACAACGCCGAGTTGTTCTGGGCGCTGCGCGGCGGCAAGGGCGGCCTCGGCATCGTCACCGAGGTGCGCATCGAGCTCGTGGAGTTGAGCGAACTCTACGCAGGCACGCTGTTCTTCGAGGAGCAGCACATCGAGCAGGCGCTGCGCCACTGGGTGGACTGGACCGCGGATGCCGCCGACGACGTCACGACGAGCGCCGGCATCTACCGACTTCCTCCGTTCGAGTTCATTCCCGAGCCCCTGCGTGGGCGCACCCTGCTCGCGATTCACTTCGCCTACCCGGGCAGCATCGCGGAGGGCGAGCGACTGGCCGAGCCACTGCGCACCGCCGCCCCCGTGTACCTCGACTACCTCGGAGCACTCCCGGTCGGCCAGATTGCGACGATCCACAATGACCCGACGGAACCGGGACCGGGGTGGGATCGTGGCATGCTGCTCTCGGCCATCGACCAGGACTTCGCGACGGCGCTGCTGCGCGTTGCCGGCAGCGGCGTGGAACTGCCGATGCTCCTGGCCGAGGTGCGGCACCTCGGCGGTGCGACCCAGCGGGACGTCGTGGGCGGGTCTGCGGTCGGCGGTCGGGCATCCGGCTTCACCTTCACGCTCATCGGCGCGCCGAATCCCGTTCTGTTCGGCGAGGTGCTGCCCGCCGTCTCCGACCGGCTGGTGACTGCCATCACGCCGTGGCTGTCAGCGGAGACGAACATCAATTTCGCTGGAGCGGCACGGTCCGCCGAGCACTTCGCGAGCGCCTGGCCCGCAGACACCTTCGCCAGACTCGCCTCGGTTCGCGCTGAGTACGATCCCGACGGCATCTTCCCCTACGGGCCACAGGCGGGTTGAGTAGCGCGCAGCGCGTGAATCGAAACCCCCGCCGCCCCCTCAGTGCCCGCGGTGGTCCTGGATCGCCATCCGCGGGCCGAACGCGGGTTTGCGGAATCCGCTGGCGAGCAACAATCGCACCACGCGGTGGCGGTGACCTGTCCACGGTTCGAGCAGCTCCAGCATCCCGTCGTCGTCGACCGGGCGACCGAGCAGCGCCCAGCCCACAAACGCCGCGAGGTGATAGTCGCCCACGCTCACGTGATCCGGGTCGCCGTGACAGCGCTGCACCGTCTCGGCGGCGGTCCACACGCCGACTCCACTGATCGACCGCATCCGGCTCACCGCCTCGACCGCCGAAACCGAGACCGCCTTCTCCAGCGAGGCCGCGACGGATGCCGCACGCACGACCGTGGCGGAACGCTGCGGGCCGACGCCCAGCCGGTGCCACTCCCACGAGGGGATCCGCTTCCACCCCTCCGCGGCGGGCATGACCCGCATGCCGAGGGGCGCGGGCCCTGGCGGTTCCTCACCGAATTGCGTGACAAGCCTGCGCCAGCTGCGCAGCGCCTCGACGCTCGTCACCTTCTGTTCGATGATCGCGGGAACGAGGGCGGCGAAGAGCCGCGCGGTGCGGGCGAGGCGCAGCCCTGGCATCCGTCGCCTCGTCTCCACGAGCAGCGAGTTACCCGAGACGTCGAGTTCAGACCAGTCGTCGTGCGCCCCGAGCAGCTCCGGCACGGAAGCCATCGCCCACGCGGCGCCGGGCCCCCACGCGGTTGCCGCGATGCCATCGGCACGGCTGAGGTGCAGCGTCGCGGCGCCCTCGGGCGTGCGCATGGTCAGCCAGACGTTGCCGCCCTCCCAGCGCAGGGTGGGGTCATAGGGGCCGCGGCCGATGGGAGCGAGGGTGCTGCGCAGGTCGACCGGCTCCCGGGGAGCGTAGGTCGACACGAGTTGCATGCAACGAGGCTACGACAGGGCTGCGACAACGCCCACAACGGATGTCGACTCAGACAGCGCTCGGATCCACCGGCTCCAGCGTGGGGATCTTCGCCGCGCGGCCGTCGCCGGAGGACCGCCCGGTGAGCCGCCGCCCGATCCACGGCATGACGTACTCGCGGTAGTACGCGGCGGTGCGGCGGCCGCGCGCACCGGGCGGGGCGGCGGCGACCTCCTCGACTCCCCACTCCGCCGGCACCTCCACGCCGAGGGCCTGCAGCACGTTGCTCGCGACCCTGGCATGACCGAGCGCGTTCAGGTGTAGCCGGTCTGGCGACCAGTAGCGGATGTCGCCGAGCGTCTCATCGCCCCAGTTGTCGACGAAGGTCACATTCGGCCACGGCGTGTGACCGAAGATCGCGGCGGCGAGCTGATCTCCCCGCGAGCGCACGAGCGATCCGAGCGGCACGTGGGCGGAGGGGTTTCCGCCACTGATCATGAGCACGTGGGAGCCGGCATCGACGGCACGATCGACGGCGTCGATGAGCTGCTGGGCGACATCCGAAATGGCGACTCTGGGCCGCATGATGTCGTTGCCGCCGCCGTTAAGGCTGAGCAGCTGAGGCTTCATGGCGAGCGCGGGTTCGAGTTGCTCCGCGAGAAGCGGCGCGAGCTTTCTGCCGCGGATGGCGAGGTTGGCGTAACCGATCGGTTCGGACTGCGCCCGCGCGAGACCGACCGCAACGAGATCGGCCCAACCGCGCAGCCGGCCGTCGGGCAACTCATCGCCGAGGCCCTCGGTGAAGGAGTCTCCGATGGCCACGTAACTGCGAAACATGGGTCAACGCTACCCGCGCTTAAACTCGTGCGATGGCCGTTCCCAAGATCCTGCTGTTCTACGTCTTCACGCCTCTCGCCGACCCCGATGCGATCCGGCTGTGGCAACGCGACCTGTGCGAGTCGCTCGGGCTCGGCGGGCGCATCATCCTGTCGAAGGACGGCATGAACGGAACCGTCGGTGGCGAGCTCAAGCAGGTCAAGCGGTACATCAAGAAGACGCGCGAGTATCCGGCCTTCAAAGACATCGACTTCAAGTGGAGTGAGGGAACCGGCGCTGACTTCCCGCGCCTCAGCGTGCGCGTGCGCGACGAACTCGTGAACTTCGGTGCGCCGGGGGAACTGCGCGTCGACGAGAACGGCGTCGTCGGCGGCGGCCAGCGGCTCACCCCCGAGCAACTGCACGAACTGGTCGAGTCGAAAGAGGTGACCTTCTTCGATGGCCGCAATCGGATCGAGGCGAACATCGGGCATTTCAGGGATGCGGTGGTCCCACAGGTCAGCACCACACGGGAGTTCATGGCCGAGCTCGACAGCGGGCGGTACGACCACCTCAAGGACAAGCCGGTCGTCACCTACTGCACCGGCGGCATCCGCTGCGAGGTGCTCTCGAGCCTCATGATCAACCGCGGCTTCAGCGAGGTCTACCAACTCGATGGCGGCATCGCGACCTACGGCGAGCGCTTCGGCGACTCCGGACTGTGGGAGGGGTCGCTCTACGTCTTCGACAATCGTCTCTCGATGACGTTCACGGATGACGCCGCCGTCATCGGTCGTTGTGCCGTGTGCGAAGAGCCGACGAATCTCACGGCAAACTGTGCGGACCTCTCCTGTCGCGAGCAGTTCGTGGTGTGCGAGACCCACGCGCCCACGATCACCTGCCCCGCTCACAGCGGGGTGCCACGCGGCTGGGAGGGCGCCTCCCGCTCACGCGCATAGTTCACCCGAGCGAGACGGCCATGTATGGTGATGCCGTGAGTAACCTGAGGGCCACGCCGGGGTCCCAAACTTCACTTCGTGAAGCCAACCGAGGCAGAATCGTCGATGCGGTGAAGCATCACGGTGGTCTCACGCAGGTCGAACTCGCCGGCGTCACGGGACTTTCGCCCGCCACGGTCTCGAACATCGTGAAGGAGCTGTCGGCATCCGGAGTCCTTCACACGACACCGACGTCGCGCAGCGGCAGGCGCGCCCAGCACGTCACGCTGGCACACGCGCTCGGGCTCGTCGCAGGAATCCACATTTCGGCCAGGCACATGCGGGTCGCCCTGTCCGATGTGGCCAACGTCGTCGTCGCCGAGCACCACATGCCGCTCGCCAAAGATCACCGGGCCGACAATGAGCTCGACCGAGCGGCGCGGATGATCTCCGACATGCTCGAGTCGGTCGAAGCGAGCTTCGACGACATCCTCGCCGTGGGCATCGCGCTGCCCGCCCCGATCCGCTCTGACAACGGGCGCATCGCGCGCACCGGACTGCTGCGCGGCTGGGACGGCCTGCCGATCGCCGACCTCATGGCGCGGCGGCTGATGAAGCCGGTCTTCGTCGACAACGATTCCAATCTGGGTGCTCTCGCCGAACTGCACAGCGGCGCGGCTCGCGGCAAGGAGAGCGCGCTGTATATCGACGTCTCGCACGGCATCGGGGCCGGGCTCATCCTCAATGGACGGGTGTATCGCGGGCACAATCGCGGCGCGGGAGAGTTCGGCCACGTCACGATCGTCGAGGGTGGGCCGCTGTGCCGTTGTGGAAACCGCGGCTGCCTCGAGGCCTTCGCGGGCGGGCCGGCACTGCTCGAATCGCTCCGGGCGAGTTCCGGCGCCCTCAAGCTGCAGGATGTCGTCATCCGGGCACTCACCGGGGATCCGCACTGCATTCGCGCGATCGCCGATGCCGGCAGGCACATCGGCGTCGCCGTCGCCAGCGTCTGCAACCTGCTCGACCCGGAGCACGTGGTGATCGGCGGAGATCTCGGTAAGGCAGGGGAAATCCTGCTCGGACCGCTTCGCCACAGCATGGAGCGTTCCGTGCTGTGGGAGCCGAACGACCTGCCGGATGTTGTGCAGGGTCAGCTCGGCGAACGTGCCGCTCTGCTCGGGTCGATCATGTATGCGGTGGAGCGGGTCGCCATCCGATCCGACGAGGTTGCGAACTGGACGCTCGAGCCCTCATAGCAGCCAATATCACAATCGCAAAAACCTTGCGTTCAAGTCTTGACGCCAAGTACGTCAAACTGACATGCTCATGCGAGCCGCCAAAGTGGGCGGTTTTCGAATCGGAGGTTTTTCAATGAAGATCGCCACCATGAGAGCGGTAGTTGCTACCGCTGCGATCCTGCTCACAGTCAGCACCCTCAGCGCGTGTTCCAACGGTGCAGACAACAATTCCAGCGGTTCCAAGACCGACGCGTCGAAGGCAAAGATCGGGCTCCTGCTGCCCGACTCCGTCACGGCGCGTTATGAGGCGGCCGACAGGCCGTACTTCGAGGCCAAGATCAAGGAACTCTGCGCCGACTGCAAGGTGCTCTACACGAACGCTGACGGCGACGCGTCGAAGCAGCAGCAGCAGGCCGAGTCAATGCTGACCCAGGGCGTGAGCGTACTCGTGCTCGACCCGTTCGACAGCGGCGCAGCGGCCTCCATCGTCGCCGAGGCGAAGGCCAAGAAGGTTCCGGTCATCTCCTACGACCGCCTCATCAACAGCAAGGACCTCGACTACTACATCTCCTTCGACAACGAGAAGGTCGGTCAGCTCCAGGCGACCGCACTGATCGAGAAGCTCGAGTCTGACGGCGTCTCGAAGGACGACGGCGGCATCGTGATGATCAACGGTGCGACCACCGACAACAACGCTCGGCTGTTCAAGAAGGGCGCGCACGACGTCATCGACAAGTCGGGCTACAAGGTGCTCTCCGAGTTCGACACACCCGGATGGACACCCGCGAAGGCTCAGGACTGGATGAGCGGCCAGGTCACCCAGTTCGGAAGCAAGATCAAGGGTGTCTACGCTGCAAACGACGGCACCGGCGGTGGCGCGATCGCCGCCATGAAGGCTGCCAACGTCTCCCCGATCCCGCCCGTCACCGGACAGGACGCCGAGCTCGCCGGCATCCAGCGCATCCTCGCTGGCGACCAGTACATGACCGTGTACAAGGCCATCAAGCCGCAGGCAGAGAAGGCAGCAGAGCTCGCCATCGACCTGGTGAACGGCAAGAAGCCGAAGGGTGACACGACCGTCGACACGCAGTCTGGCGGCAGCATCCAGTCGTTCCTGCTGACGCCTGTCTCGGTCACGGCAGACAAGATCGAGTCGACCGTGGTGAAGGACGAGTTCTATGGCTCCGACTCCGCGGCGAAGATCTGCACCGCGGACTACAAGGCCGCCTGCGAAAAGTACGGCATCAAGTAATACATCGCACCCGGCCGGAGGTTTTTCCTCCGGCCGGGTGTACTTTTGCGCTACGAAACATGGGCCACGGCCCCTTCGCTTTGTGGCACCTATCCCGAAGGAGACATCGTGACGATGGAAGCGCCCGTCGCAGAGTCCACAGCACCACCCCACGAGCCCGTCCTGTCGCTGCGAGGCGTGTCCAAGTCGTTTGGAGCCGTGCAGGCCCTCAGTGGCATCGACCTCGACGTGTACGCCGGCGAAGTCGTAGCCATTGTCGGTGACAACGGTGCCGGTAAGTCGACGCTCGTCAAGATTCTGGCGGGCGTGCACCCACAAGACTCCGGCACCATCACGTTCGAGGGTCAGAAGGTGTCCATCCCGACTCCGGCGGCGTCGCGCTCGCTCGGGATCGCGACGGTCTATCAGGATCTCGCGCTCTGCGACAACCTCGATGTCGTCTCGAACCTCTTCCTCGGCCGCGAGCTCGGCCGAGGAACCCTCAACGAGGAAGAGATGGAGATGAGATCGTGGTCACTCCTGCGCCAGCTCTCCGCAAAGATCCCCTCGGTGCGCATCGCCGTCGCCTCGCTCTCGGGCGGACAACGACAGACCGTCGCCATCGCGCGCTCCCTCATCGGTGACCCTCGCATCGTCATCCTCGACGAGCCGACAGCGGCCCTCGGCGTTGCCCAGACTGCCGAGGTGCTCAACCTCGTCGAACGTCTGCGCGAGAGCGGACTCGGCGTCGTGCTGATCAGCCACAACATGGCGGATGTCCAGGCCGTCGCCGACCGCGTCGCGGTTCTGCGTCTCGGTCGCAACAACGGCGACTTCCGTGTGCCGGATGTCAGCTACGAAGAGATCATCTCCGCCATCACCGGCGCCACCGACAATGCCGTAACCCGAAGGGCACACGCCCACACCGACGGTGTAGCCGACACCGACGCGGATACGACCACCCCCCCAGAGAAAGGCCAGCAGGCATGACCGGCTCCGTTGACACCCCGGCCGTAATCGCGGCAGACCTGCAGGACGAACGCCTGATCCGAACGCAGGGTCTGCGTGGCGCGGTCACCGGATTCCGCATGCGCGTGCGCGGCGGTGACCTCGGCTCTCTGCCCGTCATCATCGGCCTCGTTCTCATCTGGGCCGTCTTCCAGATTCTCAACCCGAACTTCCTCTCCGCCAACAACCTGGTCAACCTCGCGCTGCAGTGCGCAGCGGTGGGCACCATCTCGATCGGCGTCGTGCTCGTGCTGCTCGTCGGTCAGATCGACCTGTCGATCGGATCGGTCAGCGGACTCTCCGCCTCGATTCTGGGCGTGGGCTTCGTGCTCCAGAGCTGGCCGCTGTGGCTCGCCATCGTCGCCGCGCTCGTCGCCGGCGCTCTGGTCGGCCTGCTCTACGGGTTCCTGTTCACCCGGTTCGGCGTGCCGACCTTCGTGATCACGCTGGCAGGGCTGCTCGGATTCCTCGGCCTCCAGCTCTGGATCCTCGGCCCGAACAGCTCGATCAACATCCCGTTCGAGTCCGCTTTTGTGAACTTCGCGCAGCAGAGCTTCCTGCCGCCGTGGGCCGCGTACGGACTGGCCATCATCGCCGCGGGCGGGATGTTCCTCTCCGACTGGAACCGTTCGCGCAGGCGTAAGGAAGCCGGCCTCTCCGGCGGCGAGCTGTCGGTGGCGCTGACGAAGTCGGGGCTCCTGCTCGTCGGCCTCCTCGTCTCGGTCTGGTACCTCGCCACCGACCGCGGCGTCGGAGCGATGTTCGTTCTGTTCGTGGTGCTCGTCGTCGTGATGAACTTCTTCCTCACGCGCACCCGCTGGGGCCGCGCCGTGTTCGCCGTCGGTGGTTCGGTCGAGGCCGCTCGTCGCGCCGGTATCAAGGTGAACCGCATCTTCGTCTCGGTTCTCGTGCTCGGGTCGACCTTCGCGGCGCTCGGTGGTCTCCTGGCTGCGGCACGGCTGGCGTCCGTGGGCGCCGGCAGCGGCGGCGGCGACATCAACCTCAACGCCATCGCAGCGGCCGTCATCGGCGGAACCAGCCTCTTCGGCGGACGCGGCAGTGCGTACTCTGCGTTGCTCGGCATCCTCGTGATCCAGTCGATCTCGAGCGGGCTCACCCTGCTCAACTTCGACTCGTCGGTGCGCTTCATGATCACCGGAGCGGTGTTGCTGCTCGCGGTCATCATCGACTCCCTGTCGAGGCGCTCGCGGGCGAGCCACGGACAAGCCTGAGTTGCGCAAGAGGCCACGCGGGATACCGTGGCGAAAGAACCCTGAAAATTACGGAATGATGGTGCCATGACAATTGGCATCCTCACAAGTGGCGGCGACTGTCCGGGTCTCAACGCGGTCATCCGTGGTGCGGTTCTCAAGGGAACGCAGATCTACGGACAGGAGTTCGTGGGCTTCCGCGACGGCTGGCGCGGTGTGGTCGAGGGCGACGTCGTGCCGCTCGTGCGCAAAGACATTCAGGGCATCGGCAAGCAGGGTGGCACGATTCTCGGCACCTCCCGCACCAACCCCTTCGAGGGCAACGGCGGTGCCGAGAACGTGCAGGCCACGATGGAGCGCCTCGGCGTCGACTCGCTCATCGCGATCGGTGGCGAGGGCACCCTCGCCGCCGCCAAGCGACTGACGGATGCCGGCATCAAGATCGTGGGTGTGCCGAAGACTGTCGACAACGACCTCTCGGCCACCGACTACACCTTCGGCTTCGACACCGCCGTGCAGATCGCGACCGACGCGATGGATCGCCTGCGCACCACCGGCGACTCGCACGGCCGGTGCATGGTCGCCGAGGTGATGGGTCGCCACGTCGGCTGGATCGCGCTGCACTCCGGCATGGCGGCGGGCGCGCACGCCATTCTCATCCCCGAGCACCGCACGAGCATGGACCAGATCTGCGAGTGGGTGCAGTCGGTCAGGGACCGCGGTCGCGCCCCGCTCGTCGTCGTCGCCGAAGGTTTCAAGCTCGACACGATGGATGACGCCCACTCGGAGCGCGGCCTCGATGCTTTCGGGCGGCCACGGCTCGGCGGCATCGGCGACCTCCTCGCGCCCGAGATCGAAGCCCGCCTCGGCATCGAGACGCGCGCGACGACGCTCGGCCACATCCAGCGCGGCGGAACGCCGACCGCCTACGACCGCGTGCTCGCCACCCGGTACGGTCTGGCCGCGGTCGACGCCGTGATGGACAAGCTGTGGGGTCGCATGGTCTCGCTCAGCGGCACGGACATCACGCACGTCGCGTTCGAAGACGCGCTCGGCAAGCTCAACACGGTGCCGCAGTCCCGCTACGACGAGGCCGCCATCCTCTTCGGCTGACCCTTCCGCCGCCCCTCCCTGCCTCGAGTTGCCCACTTCCGCCCCGATTTTGGCTGATTCGGCCGCTCTGAGGGGCATAAGTGGGCAATTCGCGCCACATCGCCAGGTACATGAGGACGCGGGTAGCGTTGAGGGATGTTTCGCGCGCTGTGGGTGAGCAAGGGTGACGCCGGTGTCACGACGGATGTGACCGAGCTGACGGATGACGACCTCATGCCGGGCGACGTCACCGTCGATGTCGAGTACTCGAGCCTCAATTACAAGGACGCTCTCGCGATCGCGGGCCGACCGGGAGTGATCAGGCAGTATCCGCTGGTGCCGGGGATCGATCTGGTCGGCACGGTAGCGGCATCCGAGAGTGCGCTCTGGTCGCCGGGCGATCGGGTGATCCTCAACGGCTGGGGAGTCGGCGAGACGCATCACGGCGGTCTGGCCGAACGAGCGCGGGTGCGCGGCGAGTGGCTCGTGCGACTGCCGGGGGGCATGGACATGGCGCGGGCCGCGGCGATCGGCACCGCGGGATACACCGCGATGCTCGCGGTGCTGGCGCTCGAGCGAGCAGGGGTCGTCGGCGAGGCGGAGCCGGGCCGGTCCGACGGCGCCATCCTGGTCACCGGGGCCGCGGGCGGCGTCGGTTCCGTCGCGATCGCGCTGCTCGGGCGACTCGGCTGCAACGTGGTCGCGTCGACCGGTCGCACCGAGGAGGCCGGCTATCTGCGCAGCCTGGGCGCATCCGAGGTCATTGATCGGGCCACCCTGTCGGAGCCGGGCAAGCCGCTGCAGTCGCAGCGCTGGGTCGGGGCGATCGATTCGGTGGGCGGGTCGACGCTGGCCAACGTGCTCGCCCAGACCTCATACGGCGGCACGGTCGCGAGCTGCGGACTCGCGCAGAGTGCCGAGCTGCCGACCACGGTCATGCCGTTCATCCTGCGGGCGGTCACGCTCACCGGTATCAACTCGGTGCTCACACCACGCCCGCTACGGGAGCTCGCCTGGGCGAGGCTCGCGACCGATCTCGACCAGGGCTTGCTCGACAGTATGACGACGACGATCGGCCTTGCGGATGCGGTGGGTCGCGCGGACGACGTGCTCGCCGGCCGCGTGCGCGGCCGCACCGTGGTCGACGTGCGACGCTAGCTTCTCGCACGCAGATCGCCCACCGCCGCTGACGATGCGCCTGCGCGTCAACGATGCGGCCGTCACAGCGGCCGCACCGATAACAGCGCCCAGCATCGTTGCCAGGACGCGGCGGTCCGGTCAGCGCGAGGAGAGCTTCGCGAGCGACCCGGATACGCGCTCGGGGCGGAAGCCGCGGCCGATCAGTCTGGCGGCGATCCGCTGCATGATCGGCAGCACGAGCTTCAGCAGCAGTCGCGTGCGCCGAGGAAGCGGGTTCGGCAGCGAGACCCCCGAACCCGGGCGCGCGATCGTCCGGTGCAGCAGCAGCTGGATCGGTTGCATGCGCTTCACCGGCCAGAGTCGGCGGCGCTGCACTCGGGCGAGGTCTCGCTCGGACACGGTGCCGGCCAGCAGCGGTGCTGCCAGATAATTGGCGGCAGCCACGGCATCCTGGATCGCATAGTTCACCCCCACACCGAACGCCGGCGACATGGCGTGAGCCGCATCACCGATGCAGAGGAACCCCGGCTGGTGCCAGCGGTCGAGCCGGTTGACCTGCACCGACAGCAGCTTCACCTGGTCCCAGTCGGCGAGCGTCGGCACCACCGGCTCGAGGAACGCCGCGGTGTCGACGAGACGCTGGCGGAACGCATCCAGTCCAGCCTGTCGAATCTCGTCGAAGCCGCCCTTCGGAATGATGAGGCCCGCCTGAAAGTGATCGCCGCGCGGGATCGTGATCACCATCGAGTGTCGATCGATGTAGCCGAGGGTCGCCGGCGGAGAGTTCGGCGGTTTCGGCAGCGTGAACCAGAGCACGTCGATCCCGACACCGAAGTCCTGCGCCGCGAGCCCGGATGCCTCACGCACAACGGAGGAGCGGCCATCGGCCGCAACGGTGAGATCCGCGTGAATCTCCATCGCGCCATTGGCGTCCTGCGCGCTCACGCCGACGACCCGGTCGCCCTCGCGCAGCACGCCGGTGACCTCCGTGCTCATCAGCAGGGTGAAGTTCGGGTGCCTGGCGGCCTCCGTGGAGATGAAATAGAGAAAGTCCCACTGCGGCATGAGCGCGAGAAAACGCGTGCCCTTGCGCAACGTGCTGAAGTCCACGGGCCGGATGCGGTTGCCGCTGACCACGATGTCGAGCGTCTCGATTTCGTCGTGCGGTAGCTCGAGAAACTGCCCTTTCAACCCCAGTTGGTCGAGCAGATCGATGGTCGAGGGGTGGATCGTGTCTCCGCGAAAGTCGCGCAGGAAGTCGGCGTGCTTCTCGAGCACCACCACCGTGACGCCGGCGCGCGCGAGCAGTAACCCGAGCATGAGGCCGGCGGGACCGCCGCCCGCGATGCAGCACTGCGCCGTGAGATTTCTGGCGGTCATCCGTTTGGCCTCTCGTCTGCCCCCGCGATTGCATGCAACACTACCGAGCATGAACTCTGCGCTGCTCGTGATCGGATCGACCCTTATCTTTCTCGCCGCGGCGTTTCACGTCTACGTCTTCTTTCTGGAGAGCATCTCGTGGCGCACACCGAAGACGTGGAAGACGTTTGGCCTGCCGAGCCAGGAGCACGCCGACATCATCCGGCCGATGGCCCTCAACCAGGGCTTCTACAACCTGTTCCTCGCGCTCGGGGCGCTCGTCGGGCTCGCGCTGCTCGGCGTCTCGACGACGGTTGCGGTGACCCTGATGCTGTTCGCGGCGCTCTGCATGGTCGGTGCCGGTGTCGTGCTGTTCTTCAGCATTCCGACCTCGCGCCGCGCCGCCCTGCTGCAGGCCGGCCCACCGCTGCTTGGCGTGCTGTTCGTCGCGGTCGCGGTCGTCTCGGGCTGAGCCCGCGACTGGGGCACGCGCCGGTCTCGCTGAGGCCGCTCGTTCGTCGCTGCTAGACGGCCTTTGCGGCGGCGGCTGCGCGCGCGGCTGCGGGAGCGGCATCCAGGATGCGGTCCACGGCCGCGTCGTCGAGCGCGGCCGAGACGAACCAGGCCTCGAACACCGAGGGGGGCAGGTTGACTCCGGAGTCGAGCATCGAGTGGAAGAAGGCCGGGTAGCGGAAGGTCTGCTGCGCCTTCGCATCCGCGTAATTGCGCAGCGGCTCCGGCGAGAACGCGAAAGAGAACAGGTTGCCCGCGCGCTGCACAGTGTGCTCGACTCCCTCCGCGGCGAGCGCGGCGGAGACCCCGTCGGCGAGCCGATCGGCAGTCGCGTCAAGTCGCTCGTACACCGCCGCATCCGCTGCCCGCAGGGTCGCTATGCCCGCCGCGACGGCAACCGGATTGCCGCTCAGCGTGCCCGCTTGGTACACCGGCCCGAGCGGGGCGAGGAGGTCCATGATCTCGGCGCGACCGCCGAGGGCGGCCAGGGGCATGCCGCCGCCGATGACCTTGCCGAAGGTATAGAGATCGGGCTGCCAGCCGGCGCCGTCGGGCACGACCCGCGCGGCCTCGAGGCCCCACCAGCCGGCGCTGCCGACGCGGAAGCCCGTGAGCACCTCGTCGAGAATCAGCAGCGCTCCGTGCTCGCGCGTGATGCCCGAGAGGGCGCGGTTGAAGCCGCGCGCGGGCGGCACGACACCCATGTTGGCGGATGCCGCCTCCACGATCACGGCTGCGATGCGGTCGCCGTGCTGCGCGAACGTCGCGCGCACGGCATCGAGATCGTTGTACGGCAGCACGAGCGTCTGCGCTGCGGTCGCAGCCGTCACACCGGCCGAACCCGGCAGCGCGAGCGTGGCGACTCCTGAGCCCGACTCGGCGAGAAGCGCATCCGAGTGTCCGTGATAGTGACCGGCGAACTTGACCAGGAGGTCGCGGCCGGTGGCACCGCGTGCCAGGCGGATGGCCGTCATGGTCGCCTCGGTGCCGGTCGAGACGAGCCGCAGCTTCTCGACGCCGCGCTGCTCGGAGCCGTCGGGCTGCGTCACGGTCACGCGCTCGCGAATGAGCTCGGCGAGTTCGGTCTCGCCCGGGGTCGATGCTCCGAACGAGAGCCCGCGGGCGGCCGCGTCCTGCACGGCTCTGACGACCTCCGGATGCGCGTGGCCCAGAATCGCGGGGCCCCAGGAACTGACGAGGTCCACGTACTCGCGGCCCTCGGCATCCGTCACATACGCGCCGCTCGCCGATACGAGGAACCGGGGCGTACCGCCGACGGAGCCGTAGGCGCGCACGGGCGAATTCACGCCCCCGGGGATCGAGAGCTTGGCTCGCGTGAAGAAGGTCTCGTTGGCACCCATCAGAAGCACGCTCCCATCAGCGCAGCCATCCGGCGAGCTCGGTGGCCCAGTAGGTGAGCACGGCGTCGGCGCCCGCCCGACGGATGCCCACCACAGATTCCTCGATCGCCCTGCGGCGGTCGATCCACCCGTTTGCTGCGGCGGCCTCGATCATCGCGTACTCGCCAGACACCTGATAGGCCCAGACCGGAACCGGGCTCGCTTGGACGGCATCGGCGAGCACGTCGAGGTAGCTCATCGCGGGCTTCACCATCACGACGTCGGCGCCCTCGTCGACGTCGAGCAGCACCTCGCGCAGCCCCTCGCGACGGTTGCCGGGGTCGAGCTGGTAGGTGCGGCGATCGCCCACGAGCGAGGAATCTACGGCCTCGCGGAAGGGGCCGTAGAACGCCGAGGCATACTTGGCGGCGTAACCGAGTATGGCGGTTTCAGTGGAGCCCGCGCCGTCGAGCGCCTCGCGTACGGCGCGAACCTGACCGTCCATCATCCCGCTGAGACCGAGCAGCTGCGAGCCGGAAGCAGCCTGCGCGATGGCCATGTCGCGGTAGCGCAGCAGGGTGGCGTCGTTATCGACGCGGCCCCGCGCATCCAGAACGCCACAGTGACCGTGGTCGGTGAACTCGTCGAGACACAGGTCGGTCTGCACGACGAGCGCGTCTCCCGCTTCGGCGACCACGGCGCGGGTGGCGACGTTGAGGATGCCGTTCTCGTCGGTAGCGCCCGAGCCGATCGCGTCCTTGGTCTCGGGAATGCCAAACAGCATCACGCCACCGACGCCCGCGGCAGCAGCATCGGCGACCGCGCGGCGCAGCGAGTCGAGCGAGTGTTGCTGCACCCCCGGCATCGAGCCGATCGGAGTCGGCTGCGCAGCGCCCTCGCGCACGAACAGCGGCAGGATCAGCTGCGCCGGATGCACGCGGGTCTCGCGCACGAGTCGCCGCATCGCCGGGGTCGCGCGCAGGCGGCGCGGACGGATGCCCTGCGTCCAGGCGCCGGCATCCGGCGTCATGCCTCGCCCCCGTTCGCAGCCACCGTGGCACTCCTGACGTGATCGACGAGTCCCTCGACGAGGGAGGCCACGGAGCGGTCCTCGGCGATGACGTCCACCGTGAGCCCCGCCGCCCGGGCGTCGAAGGCGGTGCGTGGTCCGATGCAGGCGACGACGGTGCTCGCGGGCAACGGGGCGAGCTGTGCCTCGACCTGGCGTGCAACACTGCCGGACGTGACGAGCACCGCGCCGATGCGGCCGGAGGCGACATCGGCGGCGACCTGCTCCGAGACGGGCACGCCGACGGTGCGATACGCGGCTACGAACTCGACGTCCAGCCCGAGCTTGGCGAGGCCGGCGACGAGCACGGGCTCGGCGATGTCGGACTGCGGGATGAGCACGGTGCCGACGATGTCGGACTGCGGCCACTCCTTGACCAGGCCGCGCGCGGAATTGTCTTCTGGCACGAAATCCACCCGGTAACCGGCGAGGGTGAGCGCTGCGCTCGTGGTCTCGCCCACCGCCGCGATGCGCGTATCGGCCGGCACGGTGACCCGCTGACTCATGAGCACGTCGACGGTTGTGGCGCTCGTGATCACCAGCCAGTCGAAGCTGCCCCGTTCGAGTCGTTTGAGCGCATGCTCGAGGGTCTCGTGATCGGGCGTGCTCGCGAAGTTGATCATCGGCGCGATCACCGGCACGGCCCCATAGGAGCGAAGCGTCGCGGCGACGCCGTCGCCCCACTTGCCACCGCGCGGAACGAGCACGCGCCAGCCGGCCAGCGGCTTCGCGGTGCGGTGCGGTGTCATGCGGTGCCCCCGAAGGTCGTGAGCTCGGCGGCGCCGTTGTCCAACAGCTCCTTGGCCACGCGGGAACCGAGTTCGGCCGGCAGCGACGCCCGCTCTGCCGGGGATCCCTCCACGACGAGAGCGTGCGAGCTGGTCAGCGAACGCTGCCCGTCATCGGCATACACGGTGGCGGAGAGGAACAGCATCTCCCCATCGAGAACCGCGGATGCCCCTACCGGAGCCGAGCATCCGGCCTGCAGGCTGGCGAGCACGGCGCGTTCGGCGAGCGCGGCCATGCGACTCGGGCCGTGGTCGATCGAGCGCAGCACGGACTCGAGCTCGGCGGAATGGTCACTGAGCGCCTCGATCGCGAGCGCACCCTGGGCCGGGGCGGTGGGCCAGCGCGAGAGCTCGAAGAGCTCCGAGGCCGCATCGATCCTGCCCAGTCTGCCGAGCCCCGCCGCGGCGAGCACCACGGCGTCGAGGTCGCCCTCGACGACGCGACCGAGCCGCGTGTCGACGTTTCCGCGGATGTCGATCACCTCGAGCTCCGGCCGCGCGAGTCGCAACTGGGCCGAGCGACGCGGGGCCCCCGTGCCGATGCGCGCGCCCGCGGGCAGCGTCTCGAGCGTCTGGCCGTCGCGTCCGCAGAAGGCATCGCGGGCATCCGCTCGCTTCGGCACGGCGGCCACGGTGAGGCCTGGGTAGTCGGCCGTGGGCAGATCCTTGAACGAGTGCACGAGCAGGTCGCACTGGCCCGCCAGTAGAGCTTCGCGCAGCGCGCTCGCGAAGACGCCCGTGCCGCCGAGCGAGGCGAGCGATTCCGTCGAGTGGTCGCCGTGCGTGACGATCGGGACGAGCTCGACCGGGAGCCCGGATGCCTTCGCCACCTTCTCGGCGATGAAGCCGGTCTGCGCCATCGCGAGCGCACTCCCGCGGGTGCCGATGCGGATCGAGTCGCTCACGGCGCCACCCCCGCGAGCGCCGGCTTGAATCCGAGGCGCACGTTCTCGCAGCAGCCGGGACGGCACACGTCGTACCAGGGACCGAGCTCGGTCATCGCGGGGCGGTCGGCCACGGGCACGCCGTCGCGCCTCTCGAGCACGAGGTCGACGAGACCGGAGACGTAGGCGGCGTGAGTGCCGGGCGTGGGAACGCGCAGAGCCAGGATGCCGAGCTCGGCCGCCGTCTCCATCGCCTCGGTGTCGAGGTCCCACTTGACCTCCATGTGGTCGGAGACGAATCCGAGCGGCACGATGACGACGGCCTTGATGCCCTTCGCCGCGAGCTCACGCATGGCGTCGTTGACGTCGGGGGCGAGCCACGGGCTCGTCGGTGGGCCAGAGCGGCTCTGGTAGACGAGCTCCCATCCATACGCGGGTCGAGTAGGCCGCGACGGAGGAGCAGCCGTATCGAGACCTTCGTGGCTGTAACCCGTGGGGGCCACTTCGACAGGCTCAGTACGACGCTCGATACGCTCGTCCCTCGCTACTCGACCGGCGGACTGCGCGGCCATGACAACCTCAGCGACCGCGAGGTGCTGCGCGGCGTACGCGCCGCCCTCACCGAAGTCCCGGTCACGCGGACCACTGCGCTCGGCATCCGGCGTGGGGATGCTGTGTGTCGAGAACAGCACGTGGGTCTCGTGCGGCGCGATGCCGTGTGAGGCGATCTCGCTCAGTGCCTGCTGCACGCCCTCGATGAACGGGGTGACGAAGCCGGGATGGTCGAAGAACTGCCGAACCTTGTCGATCTGGATGACATCCGCGAGCCCCGTCTCCGCGAGCGCCTGGGCGTAGTCCTCGCGGTACTGACGGCAGCTGGAGTACGAGCTGTACGCGCTTGTGCCGATCGCGATCAGCTTGGTGTACCCGCGCTCGTTCGCGTCGGTGAGTGCCTCGGCGAGATACGGATGCCAGTTGCGGTTACCCCAGAGCACCGGCAGGTCGATGCCGCGGGCCGCCAGTTCCGCCTCGAGCGCGGCTTTGAGCTCGCGGTTCTGATCGTTGATCGGGCTGACCCCGCCGAACGCGCGGTAGTGGTGGGCGACCTCTTCGAGGCGTTCCTCGGGGATGCCACGACCCCGCGTGACGTTGCGGAGGAACGGAATGACGTCGTCCTGCCCCTCCGGGCCGCCGAACGACGCGAGGAGAATGGCGTCGTAGGCCGTCGGCTCGGTGACGTGCTCCGGTCCGGCTGCTGCCGCTGGCGTCGCGCCGGGCACGATCTGGGTCGCCGAAGCGGTCACGCCAGAACCTCGACGATGTCGGAGGTGCCGATGCGGCGCCCCGTGTAGAACGGCACCTCTTCGCGCACGTGAAGTCGCGCGTCCGCGCCACGCAGGTGGCGCATGAGGTCGACCAGGTCGACGAGCTCAGGTGCCTCGAGCGCGAGGATCCACTCGTAGTCGCCGAGCGCGAAGCTGGCCACGGTGTTCGCGAGCACCTGCGGGAATTCGGCGCCCATGCGGCCGTGGCGGGCGAGCATGTCGCGACGCTCCGCGTCGGGCAGCAGATACCACTCATAGGAGCGCACGAAGGGGTAGACGGTGAGCCACGTCTCGGGCTCTTTGTCGCGCATGTAGGCGGGCAGGTGGCTCGCGCTGAACTCCGCGTCCCTGTGTACACCCATCACGTTCCAGGTGGGGAGCAGCGGCCGTAGAAGCGGCGAGCGACGCAGTTCGCGCAGCGCCCACTGCAGCGTCTCGGGCGCCGCACCGTGCAGCCAGATCATGAGGTCGGCATCCGACCTCATGGATGAGACGTCGTAGAAACCGCGTACGATCACACCCCGAGCCTCGACTGCGGCGACGCTGTCATCGAGCGCCGCGACGAGCGCGGAGCTCTGCGTGCTGGACGGGCCAACGCCCGGGTCGCGGCGCAACACCGCCCATAGGGTGAAGCCGGACGCGGACGTGCCTGAAGAAGCCAGAGCCTCTGCTGTGGTGCTCATGCCGTCTATCCTCCCTCGCGCGGGCGCGAGATCAAAAAGCGGCGCTGCTTCTGGGTCTTGCGGGGTGTTTTTCGCTCAGTCGTCGCCGAAGATCGCCCAGGCCACGAGGCCCCCGATCACGATCACGGCGGCGGTCGCGCCGATGATCCACGGCACGGGATTCTCTTCGTAGGAGGCCTGGGCCTTCTTCGCGAGCCTGCTGGCCTGCTTCGGCACGTTCAACTTGTCTTCGATGGCGTCGAGCGTCTCTTCGAGCTCGGCGCGGGTGTCGGAGATGGAGTTTTCAGCGGTGGGAGTGCTCATGGCTTCTCTCGCTTTCCGATGCCTCTGACGGCATCCACGTCTTTCTTGACACTCAGGATGGTGCGGGTGGGCGTGGGCGGAACGCCTCGCTTGAGCTGAGCCACCCCGATGCCCGCCAGGATGCCCGTGATCACGAGCAGCGCGACGGCGACGATGAGGGCGGCGAGCCAGGCCGGCAGAGCCTCGGCGATTCCGAGCACGGCCGCGGCGACGAGCACCGCGACGGCGAAGAAGGCGAAGAAGGCGGCGGCGGCGAAGAGGCCGATGCCAATACCGGCATGCTTGATCTTGCCGACGACCTCGTTCTTGAGCTGGTCGATCTCCTCACGGACGAGGTCGCCGAAGAGCCGAGGCAGGTCGGCGAGCAGAGCGAACAGCGACCGCTTGGCCGAGCGCGTCTGCGCGGGTGTCTCGCTCATCGCTCTCCCTATTTGGAGCTGGACGGCTTCGCGGATGACGACTTCGTGGAAGACGACTTCGCAGACGACGACCTAGCCGGAGTCGACTTGGCACGAGCCGAGCCGCTCACCTGCGAGGCAACCTTTTTGGCGCCGTCACTGAGGAACTCGACGACCTCCGGAGCCTTGTCCTTGGCGAAGTCCTCCGCCTGCTTGACCTGGTGCTGCACCCGGGGATCGTTCCACAGCTTGCTCGCGGTGCGCTTGATGTCTTCGTAGCGCTCACGACCGGCGCGGGCGCCGAGCACGTAGCCCGCGGCAAGACCGATGACCAGCAAGAGTTTTCCGCGCATGATTCCTCCGTTAAGGTTCCGCCCGATACTCCAGCGGAATGGTCGGTTCGTCAGTCAAGCGTAGCTCCGACTACTGGGCGAGGTCTGTGAGTAAACTCCCAGACTCTCTCCGGGCCTGACCGATGACGGCGGCGAGCCCAGCGCCCGCAACGCTCTCACCGATCACCGTCACACCGCTGGGAGCCGCACAGCGCGTCGCCGGCTTGGTCCACAGCACGCGATCGAAGCCGAGGATGTGTTCGGGCGCGAGGTGCACGCCGAGGAGGCTCGCGGCATCCGCGATCGCCTGCTCGCGCAGATCGGAGGGCATGCTCGCCGCGTCGTAGGACAGACGCAGGACGTGCGTGCCCGCTTCGACGCGCTCGGCAAGCCACGGCCACTTCGCGGTGGCGTGGGTGAGGGCCTTCGCCCGGATGCCGTGGGTGCCCGGCGCAACGAGCAGTCCGGTTCCGCGCGGGGCGGCATCCAATCGCGGCTCCCGCACCACGAGGGTGGCGAGCACGATGCCCGGTGCGGACTCCTCGGGGTTGCACGCGAGCACGATCCGATCGGCCTCGATCACCTCACCGCCGTCGAGCGTCACCCGGTCGGATTCGATCGCCGCCGCCCTGGTGCCGGTTCGCACCTCGACCCCGAGGCGCTCAAGCCGCGCGGTCAGCGCTTCGACGATGCGGAAGATGCCACCGTCGATGCCGGCGACCGCCGAGCCCGCGGGCGCTGCGGCGCGCAGTTTCTGCACGGCCTGCGCGAGCGAGACGGTGCTGAGCAGCGCCGACCTGAGTCCGGGCGCGACGACGTCGACCTCGAGTTCGTCGGGGTGACGCGAATGCACGCCGAGGGTGACCGGGGCGACCAACTGGTCGAGAACGGCGGAGCCCATCCGTGCGCGCACGAGACCACCGAGGCTGCGCTCCTTCGAGCCGCGGTAGGCGAGCAAAGAGTCGAGCTGCGCCCGCAGGGCTGCGCGCAGGCCGATGACCGCGATGACATCTGCCGCGAGCGGCGTGCTCGGGATGCCGAGGAGCCCCGCCTTGGGCAGCGGAACGGCTCCGCCTTCCGCGCGCTGCAACCACGCGCCAGCCGGGTTCGGTTGCGCGATGTCATCGCCCAGCCCGAGCCCGTCGGCGAAGGAGCGCACGAGATCGCGCCTTGTCGCAAAGCTCTCCGCGCCGGCGTCGAGTTGCACGCCGGCGACCGTGTGCCTGGCGACCTTGCCACCGAGCACCGCGGATGCCTCCAGCAGCGTCACGCGCGCGCCACCGACCGCGAGGTCCCGCGCCGCGGTCAGGCCGCCGATGCCCCCGCCCACGATGACGATGTGCGGCGGGCTACTCTCCTCCATCGTGCACCAGCTCCACGATGCGAGTGAGCACGTTCGGGTCGGTGTCCGGCGGCACGCCGTGCCCCAGGTTCAGCACGTGCGCCGGAGCGACGGCGCCACTCGCGAGGACCTCTCGAACGTGGGCCTCGAGCACGGACCAGGGGGCGGCGAGGAGGGCCGGGTTGAGGTTGCCCTGAAGGGGAACGCTGCCACCGAGCCTGCGGTTCGCCTCGGCGAGGGTGATGCGATCGTCGACGCCCATGACGTCGGCGCCGACCGCGTGCATCGAGCGCAGCAGCTCTCCCGTGCCGACGCCGAAGTGCACGACCGGCACGCCGAGATCCTTCACCGCGGAGATGGCTGCCGCGGAGTGCGGTGCGACCGAGCGCTCATAGTCTGCAACGGAGAGCGTTCCGACCCAGGAGTCGAACAGCTGCGCGGCGCTCGCCCCGGCGAGCACCTGCGCGCGAAGGAATGCCCCGCTCACCTGCGCGGCCCAGGCTAGTAGCGCGTTCCAGGTGTCGGGGTCGGCGTGCATGAGGGTGCGCGCGCGCATGTGATCCTTCGACGGTCCGCCCTCGACGAGATAGGCGGCCAGGGTGAACGGTGCGCCGGCGAAACCTATCAAGGGGGTTACGCCCAGTTCCGCGACGGTGCGCGCCACTCCCTCAGTGACCGCGGCGAGCGAATCCGGCTCAAGTGGCTGCAGGGCGGCCACGTCTGCGGCGGTGCGGATCGGCGCACCGAGCACGGGACCACGACCCGGGACGATGTCGACATCGACCCCTGCGAGCTTCAGCGGCACGACGATGTCGCTGAAGAAGATCGCGGCATCGACGCCGTGGCGGCGCACGGGCTGCAGTGTGATCTCGCTCGACAGCTCCGGATCGAGGCAGGCGTCGAGCATCGCGGTACCCACCCGCAACTCGCGATACTCCGGCAGCGAACGACCCGCCTGCCGCATGAACCACAGCGGTGTCACGTCGGGTCGTTCACCCCGATAGGCCCGGATGAGCCGGGAGTCGGTGGTGCGGCCGTCGATGAGCGGGTGGTTTTCTTGCAGCTTCACGTGTCTAAGGTTAAGTCGTGCTCCTCTGTCTCACCGCCAATCACGAGAATGCAAGCTTCGAACTGCTCGAACAACTCTCGATCGGCTCCGCCACCACCGCATCCGCCCTCACCTCTCGCGACAGCGTGACCGGCGCCGTCGTGCTCGCGACCTGCAACCGCTTCGAGGCCTACCTCGATATCGACGACCATGCCGACTCTGCCCCAGACCCGATTGCGCTGCTGAGCACGGCGACCGGCGTCGACGCGGATGCGCTGCGCGGCTCGCTCACGGTACTGACCGGTGAGCCGGTGGTGGAGCACCTGTTCGCGGTGTCTGCCGGGCTCGAGTCGGTCATTATCGGCGAAGATGAGATCTCGGGCCAGGTGCGACGCTCGCTCGAACGCGCACGGCTCGGCGCCACGACGTCGTCCCGGCTCGAACTGCTCTTTCAGAACGCGTCGCACACCTCTCGCGGAGTCCGTGCCAACACACCGCTCGGTGGTGCCGGTCGCTCGCTCGTGCGACTCGCCCTCGAACTCGCCGGCTCACGGGTGACGGACTGGAGCACGCAGCGGGTGCTCGTGATCGGCACGGGCCAGTATGCAGGGACCACGATCGCCGCGCTTCGCGATCGCGGCGCTGACAGCATCGCGGTGCACTCCCCCTCCGGTCGGGGCGCTGCCTTCGCGCTGCGCCACGGGCTCGATCTCGCGGAATCCCTTGGTGACGCGTTCGCGGAGGCGGATCTCGTGATCGCCTGCACCTCGGCCGACACGCCGGTGGTCGACCTGCCGATTGCGAGCGGTGCGCCGTCACGCTATCGGCTCGTCATCGACCTGGGATTGCCGCGCAACGTCGACCCGGCGGTCGCCGAGATCGAGGGCATCGAACTGCTCGACCTCGAGACCGTGCAGTTGCACGCGCCGCTGGAGGAACTGACCGCATCAGAGGATGCGCGCGCGCTCGTCGGCGAGGCGGCCGCGGAGTTCGCGCGGCTCGAGGCGGAACAGCGGATGTCACCCGCGATCGTCGCGCTGCGCACCCACGTCTTCACGGCTCTCGAAGCCGAGATCGAACGCGCTCGCGGGCGAGGGGACACCGACGGAAGCACCGAGGCTGCCCTGCGCCACCTCGCCGGAGTGCTGTTGCACACCCCCTCGGAGCGGGCGCGCAGGCTCGCGCGCGAAGGCCGCGGACAGGACTTCGTCGACGGACTCGATGCCGTCTTCGGCATCGATGCGACTGCCCCGTCGCATCAGACGGATGCCGAGCACGGCGGCGAGGCAGCCACCGCCTGAACGCGGTCGCCTTCGGTCGCGGCCACCCCACATGGCGATGCCCCGCCCCGCTCTCAGTGAGCGGGACGGGGCATCATCCGTCTAGCTAGTTGGTGCCAGCCTCGCGCCTTCTGCGGCGAGCGATCACGAAGAACGCGACGCCGAGCAGCAGGATCAGCAGGAAGAACACCAGGAGCAGCGCCCAGACCGGGAACCCGGTGCCGGTGTCGACCGCCGAGTGCGTGGCCAGCGTGGCCAGCTGTGCGCAGTCCGCTGCGGCGATCGTGAGGTTCCAGCTGCTCGTGGCAACGGTCTCACCGGTGTCCCTCGCCTGGGCCGTCACTGTGTAGCTGCCCGGCTTCATCTCGGTCTTGGCCGAGGCCAGGCGAGTGTCACCGATCGAGTACTGCACAGCACCCTCGTCCTCCGGCAGGAGGGCGACGTTGATGTACCCGCTCTTGGACTTGCCGTCCGCGGTGCAGGTCTGGTCCGTGGCGCTCGCGTCGGCCGGCAGGAATGCCAGCGTGGTCAGCGACGGGGTGACGGTCGGCGTGACGCCGGCAGGGGGTCCAGCGGTGAAGTTCCTCGCCGCGAGGGTCGGCGTGGTGCTGGTTGCGCTCGGGTTCGCGACACAGTCGCTCACCACGGTCTTCTCCATCACGAGCGCGCCGGCAACCTTCACCTGCACGACGTGATCACCCGAGTCTTCGGCAAAGGTGTATCCGTTGGTGGTGAACGCTCCAGCCGAGCTCGCCGCCACTGCCACGGTGTCCTTGAGCACGCCGTCGACGTAGATGTCCGCGTCGAAGTCGGTTCCAACGTTGTTGTAGCCGGCGACGAAGTCATTGCTGATGAAGACGTCGGCGGTGCCACAGACGGGGATGACGATGTTCGAGTGCGGGTTTGCGGCGGCGACGTTCAGCGCACAGTCACTCTGAACGGTGTTGTCGGCGAACTGGTGGCCGAGCGCGCTCACGGTAATCGTGTGGGTGGTTCCACCGTTGAACGGAGCGTCCTCCGCGAAGGAGTAGCTGTTCGTGGTGAATGCGCCGCTCGAGCTCGCGGGAACGAACACGGTGTCGGTGAGAACGCCGTCGACGTAGATGTCTGCGAAGTAATCCGTTCCAACGTTGTTGTGACCGGCCACGAAGTCGTTGCTGATGTAGACATCAGCTGCACCACAGGTGGTCACGATGTTGGAGTGCGGGTTCGCCGCGGACACGTTCGGAAGGCAGTCGCTCTCGACGGTCTTGTCTGCGATCTGGAGTCCAGCCACCTTCACGACGATGCTGTGCGCCGTCGAGGAGTTGTATGTCGAGTCCTCGCCGAAGCTGTACGACTTCGAGGTGACGACGCCCGACTTGACCTTCACGCTGTCGCGCAGCACGCCGTCGACGTAGATCTTGGCCGTGTAGGTCTTATTCTTCGTGAGTGCCCCCGTGAGGAGATCGTTGCTCAGCCACACGTCTGCAGCACCACACGTGGCGATGATGTTCGAGTGCGGGTTGGCGCCGACGATGCAGGGCGTCATGTGACCGGCGTTGCCCTTGTAGACAACGGTCTGGCTGCCGGCGAACTTGTAGCCATAGGCGGGGGTCGCGGTCACCTTGTACTTGCCGGTCGTCTCGTCGAACACGGTGACGTAGGTCACGCCGGTCGTGGTCGCGGGAGCGAGCGTGGGATAGGTGCCACAGACGGTGGGCGCGGTCGCGGTCGGAGCGACGGGTGTGACCTCGGTGAGGCAGTCGCTCGCGGCAACGCTCAGGCTCCACGACCGGGTGCCCGCGGTGATGTTGTACACCGAGCCACCCTGTGCTGCCGCGGAGGCGTCGAAGTGGATCTTCTGCCCGGCGGGCGCGATTCCGGCACTCACCCCGTTGACGAAGTACTCGACGGGACGGTTGGAGCCGGTGTTGTCGAACCAGAACTCCACGGTGCGAGTCGTTGCCGGCAGCTGGCAGGTGCCCACCCACGGGCCCTGCACGTACGGAGTGGTGGAAGCGCCACAGTCGACGAAGGAGGGAACCACGATCGTGAAGGTCTTGCCAGCCGCCGAGATGTCGAAGCTTCCGCCCTTGTCCCACATCGGAGTCGCCTCCGCGACCTGGCTTGCTCCGGCGGCGACCGTCGCACTGATGCCATTGCCGGTGAAGGTCACGGGGATCTGCGATCCGGTGTTATCGAGCTTGACGTAGACGTTCTCGCTCGAGAAGCCGTTGTTGCCATAGCAGGCGCCCAGGTGATCGAGGCTCGCGACGGGAGCGGTCGCGCATGCTCCGGATGCGACGTTGACCTGGTTGACGTTGCCATCGCCGTTCCACGCCGTGACCTGCACGGAGTAGTGGTGAGTCTGGAAGTCCGCCGGGTAGTTGA
>DATNBR010000088.1:0-27175 GCA_035571875.1 Lacisediminihabitans sp.
CGTGTTCCGTTGGCCCCGCGGGGCGCGGCGGCTCGTGCTGCGCGACGTAGAGCTGCGCCGCGCGCGTGGCGACGAGCAGGAAGCGCACGAGCAGGAAGATCAGGCCGACGATGACGACGAGCATGAGCAGCGCGAACAGGCCCGAGATAAAGGTGCCGATGATGCCGAAGAGGTGGTGTCCCCATCCGTAGCCAAAGTTGAACATGTCAGTTCTCCAATTCGTGGGACGAGTCATCCGCGTTCTTGATGACGGTGCCGGCGGCGATCGCGACCGTGAGGCCCCAGCTGATCCACATGAGCACCAGGCGCCAGTCGCGCGGACCCTTGCGGGTCGCCTGCACGGTGCTCAGGCCGCCGAAAATCGCGCTCAGCATGGTGCCGCTGAAAATGAACTTCCTCATCGCGTAACTCCGTCCTTCGTTGAGTTCAACCGTACAGTCCGCGTCTTGAGCCATCCAGCGACGGTTCAGGAATACAGTGAACTGTCGGCTTGACGGAATGGATACGGTGCGCTCGGCAATCCTCGGTGGCGTGCTCCTGATCGTCGGGGCGCTCGCCGTAGCGCTCGGCATCCTTCCCGCCGCTGCGGCACTCGGGGTCGGCGCGCGAGTGTGGCCGATTCTGCTCTTCGTGCTCGCGATCACGGTGGTGACCGAGCTCGCCGCCGAAGCAGGCCTGTTCGCCGCGGTAGCCGAGCGCACAGCGTCGTGGGGGCGCGGTCGCGGCTGGCTGCTCTGGTTGTTCGTGCTCGCGCTCTCGGTGCTCAGCACGGTCTTTCTCTCGCTCGACACGACGGCCGTTCTGCTCACGCCGGTCGTCATCCTGCTGGCCAGACACGTCGGGCTCTCGCCGCTGCCGTTCGCGCTGACCACCGTGTGGATGGCCAACACCGCCTCGCTGCTGCTCCCCGTCTCGAACCTCACCAACCTGCTCGCCACGCACGAGCTGCATGGGATGACCCCGCTCGGCTTCGCGGGGTTGATGGCGGCACCCGCAGTGGTCGCCGTGGTCGTTCCCGCTGTTCTGCTCTTCGTCCTCTATCGCAGGCAGTTGATGGTGCGCTACGAGCCCGCAGAGTCGACCCAAGCGGATGACCGGGTGCTGCTGGTCGCGAGCGGCGCGACGGTCGTCATCCTGGTTCCGCTGCTCGTCTCGGGGATTCCCGTGTGGATGCCCTCGCTCACAGCCGCCATCGTGCTCGCAGCCTTCTTCGCGGTGCGCAAGCGAAGCGTGCTGCGGTTCTCGCTCGTGCCATGGCAACTGCTCCTGCTCGCATCCGGATTGTTCATCGTGGTGGAGGCGGCGCATTCGCTGGGCCTCGGGGCCGTGCTCGCGGCCGTCTCGGGCACGGGCGGCACGCCACTCGACCTGCTGCGTCTCTCCACGAGCGGCGCGCTCGGCGCCAATCTCGTCAACAACCTCCCCGCCTACCTCGCGCTGGAACCCGTGGCCGGCGATCCGCTGCGCATCGCCGCGCTGCTGATCGGCGTGAACGCGGGGCCGCTCATCACACCGTGGGCCTCGCTCGCGACCCTGCTCTGGCATCACCGCCTGAAGTCTCTCGGCGTCGAGATCTCCTGGGGCCGATACGTGCTCCTCGGCCTGATCGCCGCCCCGCTCACGGTCGCGGCGGCGAGCCTGGCACTCGCGCTGCTGCACCCCTGACGCCGCGCGTCCCACTCTCGTGCGAAATGGCGCGGCGGGAGAGGAGAGGAGCGGTGTGGAACCTGCGAGGTTGCTGCGAAACTGACCGATCGGACAGTTGCTGACCGATCGGTCAGTTACCGTGGATGCCATGTCCACCTTCGACGACCTGCGAGCCATCGCTCTCACCGAGTTCGCGAACACCGGGTACGCGGGCACGTCGCTGCACCGCGTGGCCGAACTCGCTGGCGTCTCAAAGTCGAACGTGCTCTATCACTTCGCCTCCAAAGAGGCTCTGCTCGAGGCCGCCATCGGCCCGGCGATCGAGCGGATGGGCGTCATCCTCGGCTCTGTGGCGACACAGCCGCTCACGACCGAGTCCCGCGATGCGTTCGTGGTGGCCTTCGTCGACTTCCTGCTCGAACACCGGCAGGAAGTGCACATGTTCATCAACCAGGGCAGGTCTCTCGAAGACGTGCCCGTCATCAATCGTGCGAACGAGCTGGTCGTGCAGCTCGCGAGCTACTTCTCCTCCGCCGCGGTGAGCACCGAAGACACCATGCGCTTCGGAATCGCGCTCGGGGGCGCCGCCTACATGCTCGTCTCGCAGGCGGCCTTCCAGATTTCCCCTCCACCGATCGATGAGACCAGGGCCGCTCTCATCACCATCGTCCGGGAACTTCTCGCACCGATCACCGTTCTACCGGCCCGCAGGGTCGCAACAGCACAGGAGTAAAGCGTGGCCACCCTTCTCTACCGGCTCGGCCGGTTCGCCTATCGTCGCGCATGGACGGTCATCGGCGTCTGGTTCGTGCTGTTCGTCGCGATCCTCGGTGGCGGGTTCGCGCTCGGTGGCCAGACGCAGGAGTCGTTCGCGATTCCCGGCACCCAATCGCAGAACGCGCTCGACCGGCTCGAGGCCGTGTTCCCCTCGGTCGCCGGTGCCAGCGCGCAGGCCGTCTACGAGGTCCCGGCAGGCGCATCCGTCGAGGACGCGAAGTACAGGTCGGCCATCGAGAAGATGGCGACCACGATCGAGAAGATCCCCGGTGTGGAGGCCGTGGTCTCGCCGTTCAACAAGTATGCGGGCAAGGCGATCACCGGTGACGAGCGCATGGCGCGCACCCAGGTGCAGTTCTCCGGCGACTCGTCCCACGTGAAGCCGGCCACGCTCGATCGCCTGAAGGAGACGGCGTCGATCGCCAAGGATGCGGGGATGACCGTCGACTTCGGCGGTCAGGTCTTCCAGGACCGCAGCTTCGGCATCACCGTCACCGAGGTCTTCGGCGTCGTGTTCGCGGGCGTCGTGCTGCTCATCACCTTCGGCTCGCTCGTCTCCGCGGGAATGCCGCTGCTGAGCGCACTCGTCGGCGTCGGTGTCGTGATCGGTGGCATCACCACGATCTCGGCCTTCGTGCCCGTCTCGAGCACTGCACCGATGCTCGCGCTCATGATCGGCCTCGCTGTCGGCATCGACTACGCGCTGTTCATCCTGTCCAGGCATCGCACCCAACTGGCCAGGGGAGAGAACCCGGAGGAATCGGCGGCCACCGCGGTCGGCACCGCGGGCAGCGCCGTCGTCTTCGCGGGCGTCACCGTGATCATCGCGCTGCTCGGTCTGCTCGTCGTCGGCATCCCCTTCCTCAGTGTGATGGGCGTGGGGGCCGCGTTCGCCGTGCTCGTCGCCATCGGCGTGGCCACGACACTCCTGCCCGCCCTGCTCGGCCTCGCGAAGGGTCGACTCACTCCGAAGCCGGGCTCCCGCGCCGCGCGCCGGGCGACCGCCCACGAGGACGGAGCCCGACCCACCATGGGGCTGCGCTGGGTGAAGGGCGTGATGCGGCATCCGATCTTCGCCACGATCGCCGTGGTCGGCATTCTCGGCACCCTCGCGATTCCGGCGCTCAGCCTCGACCTCAACCTTCCCGATGGCGGCTCAGAGCCGGTCGGCTCGACCCAGCGGCAGGCCTACGACCAGATCAGCAAGGGCTTCGGTCCCGGCTACAACGGACCACTCGTCGTCGCCGTCGACATCACCCAGACGACCGATATCCAGGCCGACCTCGAGGCCATCGGCAAGCGCCTCGGCACGCTCGACGACGTGAGCTACGTCAGCCAAGGGCTGCCCGACGCCGGACTCGACACCGCGATCATCCAGGTGATCCCGCGAAGCGCTCCGGATGCCGTGGAGACCAAGGCGCTCGTCGAGAACATCCGAGAACTCGCCCCCTCGATCGAGAAGCAGTTCGACACCCCGATCTCGGTGACGGGAGCCACCGCGGTCGGCATCGATATCTCGAACCGGCTCACCGACGCCCTCATCCCCTTCGGACTCATCGTCGTCGGGCTCTCGGTGCTGCTGCTCATGATGGTGTTCCGCTCGGTGCTCGTGCCCTTCAAGGCCGCTATCGGCTTCCTCCTCTCCGTGGTCGCCTCGTTCGGCGTGGTCGTCGCGATCTTCCAGTGGGGCTGGCTCGCCGACATCGTCGGCGTCGCCAACCCCGGCCCGATCCTGAGCTTCATGCCGATCCTGTTGATGGCCGTGCTGTTCGGTCTCGCGATGGACTACGAGGTGTTCCTCGTCTCCGGCATGCGCGAGGAGTTCGTGAAGACCGGCGACGCGAAGTTCGCCGTCTCGCACGGCTTCTCGAACGGCGCCAGAGTTGTTACGGCGGCGGCGCTCATCATGTTCTTCGTGTTCTTCGCGTTCGTGCCGGAGGGTTCCGGCATGATCAAACCGATCGCGCTCGGCCTCGCCACCGGCATCGCATTCGACGCGTTCCTCGTGCGGATGACGCTCGTGCCCGCGCTCATGACCCTGCTCGGCAGGGCGGCCTGGTGGATGCCGAAGTGGCTGGGGCGCCTCCTGCCCGACATGGACATCGAGGGCGAGAAGCTGCGTGAGCACCAGAGCGCCGTGCACTGGGCGCTCGGCGAGCAGGGAGCGATGATCAGCGCGGACGCGCTCGTCGTCGGCAGCGCGGAGCGGCCGGTGGGTCCGCTGAGCCTCAGGGTTCCGGCCGGGGCACTCGTGCTTGCGCGCGGCCCGCTTGCCGACAGAAGGCTCGTGGCCGCGACACTGGGCGGCCGGCTCGATCCCGTGTCCGGGCGTGCGCAGCTGGGCGGACATCCGCTGCCCTCTGAGGCGTCTCGGGTGTCGCGACTCGTAGCGATGGCCGAGGTCGGTGGTTTCGAGCGCACCGACAACCGGGTCACCCTCGGCGAACTGCTGGCCGAGCGCCTGCAGCTCACTCTGCCCTGGTATCGCTCGTGGATCGTGCGTCGAAGGACGCTGCGACTGATCGAGCGCCTGCGCTCGGTCGTGGCGGGCTCGAGCTTCAACGAGCAGTCCCAGCCTCAACAGCTGCCGCAGTTCGAGCGGGGCATCGCGCTCTCCCTCGTTGCGCTCGCCGAGCGAACGCCGGTGGTCATGCTCGACCAGATCGACCCCTTCGCTTCCGCCGACGATGAGCGCGCGTTCGTCACGGCAGTCTGCGCCCTCGCCGAGCCGGGTACGACGATTGTGATCGGCACCCCAGAGGCGCTGCGCTCGGATGCAGCGGCCTGCGCGGGCGGTCGCACTGTCGTCGACCTCGACCTCGATTCACTCTCACTCAGCACAGATCGGGAGGTTCTCCGATGAGCCAGACAGCAGTCACACCTCGACCCCGCCGCTGGCTGCGCTGGGGCGCCGTCGCAGCCGTCGTGCTGATCCCGCTCGCGTTCGCGGGCCTCTTCGTCAGTGCGTTGGCGAACTCCGACAGCGCGATCGACCGCATCCCTGCCGCCATCGTGAACCAGGACACGCTCGTCTACCAGACCGCACCAGACGGCACGAAGAGCCCGGTGTTCGCCGGCCGCCAGCTCGTGACCGAGCTCACCGGCGGCAGCGCGGGCTTCGACTGGACCATCACGAACGAGAAGGCCGCGAAGAAGGCCCTCGCCGACGGTTCGGTGTACGCGATCCTGACCGTTCCCAAGAACTTCTCCTCGTCGATACTGTCACTCAGCTCCGACTCCCCGAAGCAGGCGAAGCTCGCCATCAAGACCGATGACGCGCACAGCTACCTCACCGGCGCGCTCGCGCAGAGCGTGGGCGACGGCATGGCGAACACCTTCGGCAAGGCCGTCACCGCCCAGTACATCTCCGGCCTCTACTCGAGCATGGGCCAGATCGGCGGCGCCTTCAGCAGCGCAGCGGATGGCGCGACCCAACTCTCCAGCGGCATCAGCCAGTACACCGCCGGTGTCGATTCGCTCGCGAGTGGACTCGGCAGCCTCAGGTCCGGAGCGTCGAAGCTCACCCAGCTCAGCGGCGGGGTCGCAACCTACACGGATGGCGTGAGCCAGCTCGCGCAGGCGCTGGCACAGGCCAACGCCGGCCTGCAGGCAGACCCGACGAACCCGGTCGCGCTCGCGACCGTCAATGCGCTCAGCACGAAACTGTCGGAGGCCGCCGCGGGCGGCGCCACCCTCAACCAGCAGGCCGCAGCGGGAATCAGCGGCATCCAGGGCGGAATCTCCAAGAGCGCCACGGGTGCGGCGCAGCTCGCCGGCGGGTCCGCAGGGCTCAGGGACGGCGCGAGTTCGCTCGCGTCGGGGCTGAAGACCGGCGCCTCGAAACTGCCGGCGGCCGACTCCGCTGCCGGGGCGGCATCCGCGAAGGTCGTCTCCGATCCCGTGGGGGTCACCGTGAGCCACGACAATCGCATCTCCAAGATCGGTCAGGTCATCGCGACGTTCTTCGTGCCGCTCGGCCTCTGGATCGGCGCCCTCGCGGTGTTCCTCGTGCTGCGGCCCGTGACTCGACGTGCGCTGTCGTCGACGGCCGCGAATGGGCGGCTCGTGTTCACCGCCCTGGCGAAGGCCTGTGCGGTGACAGTCGGCCAGGCGCTCCTGCTCGTCGCCCTGCTGCACCTCGCACTCGGTGTCTCCTGGAGTTCCCTGCCTGCGACACTCGGCTTCTCCGTGCTGGCCGCGCTCGCCTTCACGGCGTTCCACTACCTGCTCACCATCGGGCTGGGTCGCGCGGGCCTCGTGGTCTCGCTGTTCGTGCTCGCGGTGCAGGTGACCTCGACGGGCGGCCTGTACCCGATCCAACTGCTCGCTGCACCGTTCCAGTGGGTGAGTCCGCTCCTGCCGCTGACCTACGGCGTGCAGGGGATGCAGGGCATCATCGCCGGCGGTGACCCCGGTGTGGTTCTCGGCTCGGCGGCGGCGCTGCTCGGCTTCGGCGTCGCGAGCGTGCTGGTCGCGCTGCTGGCCATCAGGCGCACCAGGCGCACCCAGTCTCTCGTGCTCGCGTCACCGCGTTCCGTTCCCGTCGGGGCGTGATCAGGGAGGGCGTGCGGAGAGCTAGATCCAGTCGCGCTTCTTGAAGCTGAGGTAGAGGATGCCGGAGACGGCGGCGATCAGCACGACGGACATCCACACGCCCCAGACCGTGCCGAACCCGGCGAACGCGAGGTTCTGCCCGAAGAATCCGGTGATCGCGGTGGGAACGGCGATGATCGCGGCCCAGCTGGTGACCTTCTTCATGATCATGTTCATCCGGTTGCCCTGGATGGAGATGTTGGTCTCCAGGATCGTCGTCACGAGGTCTCGAAGCGATTCCGTCCACTCTGTCGCCCGCAGGACATGGTCGTACACGTCCTGGAAATACGGCAGCATCTCCGGCTCGATCGACTGCAGGTCTCGCCGCAGCACCGTGTTGACCACCTCCCGCATGGGCAGGATCAGCCGACGCAGCAGCACAAGCGACTTGCGCAGTTCGAAGGAGCGTCGCTGCACCTCGGCGTCCCTCGGCACGTCATCGAAGAGGGCGTCCTCGAGCGACTCGATCTCGGCGTCGAGCCTCTGCACCGTGTCGAAGTGCCCGTCGACGATCACGTCGAGCAGGCCCCAGAGCAGAAATCCGACCCCGTGCGAGGCGAGGTCCTCGTCGTTGTCCCAGCGGGCGACGACGGCGCCGATGTCGAAATCCGGCTCGTGCACGGTGACCAGGGCGTGCGGGGTGATGAACGCCTTCACCTCAGTCGTGCGCAGCTCGCCCGTCTCGGTGTCGAGCGCCATCGCGTAGGTGGCGAGAAAGAGGTGGGTGTCGTAGCGGTCGAGCTTGGGGCGCTGGTGATCATGCAGCGCATCTTCGACCGCGAGCCGGTGCAGGCCGAGTTCCTCCTCGATTGCGGAGAGGTCAGCTTCGGTCGGCGCACTGAAGTCCGCCCAGACTGTGCAACCGGCTTCGCCGGTGTGCTCCGAGATGTCGGCAACCGGGAAGTCGGTGGCGACAAGTTTTCCCGCACGATAGAGCCGAGTGGTCGCCATGAGCGCAATGTTAGCCGTGAGCGGGGCTGGTAACGTGGATACGGCTTCGCCCGGTATGCACACGGCAGCATCGACACGATGTCACCGGCAGAATCCGGGCACCAGCGAGACAACAGTGAGCAGCGGATGACCGGCAACTCTAAGCCCGAGCAGAGCACGTATTCCTTCGTCGTCGTGGCCAACCGCCTGCCCGTGGACAGGGTGATCGACGCCGAGGGCAACGCGGACTGGGCGCACTCGCCCGGCGGGCTCGTGACGGCGCTCGAGCCGGTGATGCGCTCGAACGGCGGCGCCTGGATCGGCTGGGGCGGGCAGCCCGACCTCGACTTCGATCCCTTCGACAGCGACGGCATCCGGGTTGTGCCGATTCCGCTCAGCCAGGAGGAGATCGAGAACTACTACGAGGGCTTCTCCAACGACACCCTGTGGCCGCTCTATCACGACGTGATCGCGCCGCCCACCTATCAGCGCGACTGGTGGGAGACGTACCTGCGTGTGAACCGCCGCTTCGCCGAGGCGGCCGCGGAAACGAGCGCGAAGGATGCGGTGGTCTGGGTGCAGGACTACCAGCTGCAGCTGGTCCCCAAGCTCCTTCGCGAACTGCGGCCCGATCTCACCATCGGATTCTTCAACCACATCCCGTTCCCGCCCTACGGCATCTATTCGCAATTGCCATGGCGCACGGAGATCATCGAGGGACTGCTCGGCGCCGACGTCATCGGCTTCCAGCGCACCGCCGACGCGAACAACTTCGCGCTCGCCGTCAGGCGACTCAAGGGCTTCGCGACGAAGAGCCCGCTCATCGAGGTTCCGCTTGTCGATCCCTCCCCGGGCGTGCGCGCCAACGGGCCGATCAAGAATGAGGGCCCCGCGCGCACCGTCATCGCGAAGGCGTTCCCGATCTCGATCGATGCCACGAGCTTCGAGGAGCTTGCTCGCGATCCTGCCGTGCAGGACAGGGCCCGTCAGATCCGCGAAGACCTCGGTAGCCCACGCACCATCATGCTCGGCGTCGATCGCCTCGACTACACGAAGGGCATCACCCACCGGCTGCAGGCCTACGGCGAACTTCTCGCCGAGGGCCGACTCGACGTCGAAGACGTCACGCTCGTGCAGGTGGCCAATCCCAGCAGGGAGCGGGTCAAGGCCTACATGGCACTGCGTGACGAGATCGAACTCACGGTGGGTCGCATCAACGGCGACTTCGCCACGATCAGCCACACGGCGATCAGCTACCACCATCACGGATACCCGCGGGAAGAGATGGTGGCCCTCTACCTCGCCGCCGACGTCATGCTCGTCACCGCACTGCGCGACGGCATGAATCTGGTGGCCAAGGAATACGTCGCCTGCCGCTTCGACGAAGACGGCGTGCTCATCCTGAGCGAATTCGCCGGAGCATCCGATGAACTGACCAAGGCGCTGCTGATCAACCCGCACAACATCGACGAGCTCAAGGAGGCCATCCTGCAGGCGATCCAGATGCCGAGGCAGGAGAGGGTCGCGCGCATGCGGGCGTTGCGCAGGCGCGTCAAGTCGAACGACGTGGCCAAGTGGTCATCCGCCTTCCTTGAGGAACTCATGTCGAGCCGCAAGCGAGAACCCGTGCGCCGCCAATCGCACGCCCGGTCCTGATGGCGCAGGCTCTCGATCCCTCGCTGCGCCGAGCGCTCGCAGAACTGGCGCAGACCGAGCCGCTGCTCGTGGCGCTTGACTTCGACGGCACGCTCGCGCCAGAGGTCGACGACCCCGAGCAGGCGAGAGCACTGCCCGAGGCACGCGCGGCGGTGCTGCGACTGCTCGATCTGCCGCAGACGCGGGTTGCACTGGTCTCCGGTCGCGCCCTGGCGAGCCTCGAGCAGGTCTCCGGCCTGCCCGACACGGCTCTCCTGGTCGGCTCGCACGGCATCGAGCTCAGGCTCGACTCTCCCGAGGTGCGGCTCGCGCTCGACCCGGCAGAGCTGGCCAGACGCGGGGAACTCGGCACGCTGCTCGACGAGGTGGCCGCATCCGCCGACCGTGTCTGGCTCGAATCGAAGCCCGCGGGCTTCGCGCTGCACACCAGGCTGGCGACGGATGATGACGGCCGTCGCGCGCACCTCGTCGCCCTGCAGAGAACCGAGGCCGAACTGCCAGGACTCACCGTGCGCCGGGGCAAGAACGTGCTCGAGTTCTCGGTGCGCTCGACCACGAAGGGCGAGGCGATCGAGCACCTGCGACGGTACACCGGTGCGAGTGCCGTGCTGTATGCGGGCGACGACGTCACCGACGAAGATGCCTTCGCGGCGCTCGGCCCTGGCGATCTGGGTCTCAAGAGCGGCCCGGGGGAGACAGTCGCGCCCTACCGGGTCGCCGACCCCGCGGCGGTCGCTGCCGCGCTCGACGAACTCGCCCGACTGCGCGAGGCGCACCTGTCTGCCTAGCCGACGGCGGCATCCGGGTGTCCTTCACTCGCCGACGAACTCGACCGCTTCGGAGTCGAAACGCTCGGCGCTTGACCGGGCACCGTCGTTGAGCGAGCGCACCAGCCGCTGTGCGATGAAGCGGCCCCACTGTCGATAGCGCTCCGGAGTGCCGAGCCGCTGCGAGTCTGTGGCGCGGCTGGGCAGCAGCGTGTACCTGAGCCGATCGTGCGCGAGACAAAGATCGCGCGTGATGATGTTGAGCCTGGTCGCGTGACGGTTCGCGACCTTGGCGAAGACGTTGTCGAACGGCGGCACGGGCCGGAACTGCGGAATACCGATGACCATGATGCGGGTGGATGCCGAACTGTGCTCCACAAGCATGGCGAGCAGAGCGCGCATGGCACTTCGCCAGTGCGCGCGCGGAGTGAGTGACAGGATGTCGCTCGACCCGACGATCACGATGATCGCGTCGTAAGCCTTCAGGCTCCGCTCCTCGATCGCGCGGTGAATCGCGCCGACCTTGAGTTCGGGGAACGCGGCGATGTCGACCGCGACGCCGCGCCCGGTGAGGCTCGCGAGCGATCTCGCGAGTTCGCCCGGGATGGCCAGCTCGTGGGTCGCGACTCCCCATCCGACGGCGAGACCGTTGCCGAACAGGAGAACCCGATCGGGGTTGGGACCGGTGGCCCGCACGTGCGGAGTGCCGTGCGCTCGCGGCATGGTGGAGAGGGCGTCGGCGACGTCTCGGGACCATGCCCGCATGAGCAGCCTCATCGGTGCGTGCAACGCGTCGCTCATCAGGCACCCCCCAACGTTGAATGACTCTATCGGTCACCTCGCGCGGAGCCGCCCATTCGGGGTGAACGAAAGCGGCATGCGGGAAGTTCTACACTCGATACATGCCTGACACTGCCTCTTCAGAACCCGACCTGAAACCGCGCTCTCGCACCGTCACCGACGGAATCGAAGCCATGACCTCGCGCGGCATGCTTCGCGCCGTCGGCATGGGAGACGCGGACTGGGACAAGCCGCAGATCGGCATCGCGAGTTCCTGGAACGAGATCACGCCGTGCAACCTCTCGCTCGACCGCCTCGCGCAGGCATCGAAGGAGGGCGTGCACTCCGGCGGCGGGTACCCGCTGCAGTTCGGCACGATCTCGGTCTCCGACGGCATCTCGATGGGCCACGAGGGCATGCACTTCTCGCTCGTGTCTCGCGAGGTCATCGCCGACTCGGTCGAGACCGTGATGATGGCGGAGCGGCTCGACGGCTCCGTGCTTCTCGCGGGCTGCGACAAGTCGCTGCCCGGAATGCTGATGTCTGCGGCCAGGCTCGACCTGGCATCCGTTTTTCTCTACGCCGGCTCGATCGCGCCGGGCTGGGTGAAGCTCAGCGATGGCACCGAGAAAGACATCACCATCATCGACTCCTTCGAGGCGGTCGGTGCCGTCCAGGCCGGACGGATGTCCGAGGAGGACGCGAAGATCATCGAGTGCGCGTTCGCCCCGGGCGAGGGTGCCTGTGGCGGAATGTATACCGCTAACACCATGGCGAGCGTTGCAGAGGCCCTCGGCATGAGTCTTCCCGGGTCCGCGTCCCCTGCTGCGGCAGACCGCCGCAGGGACTACTTCGCGCACCGAAGTGGCGAGGCCGTCGTGAACCTGCTGCGCCAGGGAATCACGACCCGCGACATCCTGAGCAAGGAGGCGTTCGAGAATGCGATCGCCGTGGTCATGGCCTTCGGAGGTTCGACCAACGCAGTGCTGCACCTGCTCGCGATCGCCAACGAGGCCGAGGTCGAGCTCACGCTGCACGACTTCAACCGCATCGGCGACACCATTCCGCACATCGGCGACCTCAAGCCCTTCGGGCGCTTCGTGATGAACGACGTCGACCGTCACGGTGGTGTTCCGGTCGTCATGCGCGCCCTGCTCGAAGCCGGCCTCATGCACGGCGACGCCCTCACCGTCACGGGCAAGACCCTCGCCGAGAACCTCGAGGACCTGAAGCCGCGCGACCTCGACGGCACGGTGCTGCGCAAGCTCGACAACCCCATCCACAAGACCGGTGGCCTGACGATCCTGCACGGATCGTTCGCACCGGAGGGTGCCGTGGTCAAGACCGCGGGCTTCGACACCGACGTGTTCGAGGGCCCGGCCAGGGTGTTCGAGCGCGAGCGCGAGGCGCTCGACGCTCTCGCCGCGGGCACCATCGAGAAGGGCGAGGTTCTCGTCATCCGTTACGAGGGCCCGAAGGGTGGCCCCGGCATGCGCGAGATGCTCGCCATCACCGCCGCCATCAAGGGAGCGGGGCTCGGTAAAGATGTACTACTCTTGACGGACGGCAGATTCTCAGGCGGCACAACCGGCCTGTGCATCGGCCACATAGCACCCGAAGCGGTGGACGCAGGTCCCATCGCCTTCGTGCGCGATGGTGATCTAATACGGGTCGATATCGCAGCTCGCTCACTCGACTTACTTGTCGACGAGTCCGAGCTGGCAGCTCGCCGAGAAGGCTGGGCTCCACTTCCTCCGCGCTATACCCGTGGCGTACTCGCAAAATACTCGAAGCTCGTGCACTCCGCCGCGGAGGGCGCGATCACCGGCTGATTTTGCGCCCATCATTCGCGCCTCTTAGAAACCAAGGATCCATCTGATGTCCACGGAATCCAGTCCCGTGCCCCACGCTGCGCCCGCCGCGGCACGAAGCAGAACGTCCGCGCCGGAGATGCTCACCGGCTCCGGTGCCATTCTCCGCTCGCTTGAGCACCTCGGCATCAAGGATGTCTTCGGCCTCCCCGGCGGCGCCATCATGCCGTTCTACGACGAGCTCATGTCGTCGACCGCGATCCGCCACATCCTCGTTCGCCATGAGCAGGGTGCCGGTCACGCCGCCGAGGGCTATGCCTCGTCGAGCGGGCAGATCGGCGTGTGCATCGCCACCTCGGGCCCCGGTGCCACCAACCTCGTCACGGCCATCGCGGATGCCCACATGGACTCGGTCCCGCTGCTCGCGATCACCGGTCAGGTCTTCTCCACCTCGATGGGAACGGATGCGTTCCAGGAGGTCGACATCGTCGGCATCACCATGCCGATCACCAAGCACTCGTTCCTCGTGACGAGGCCCGAGGATGTTCCCGCGACGGTCGCGGCCGCCTACCTCATCGCGACCACGGGTCGACCGGGACCGGTGCTCATCGACGTCACCAAAGACGCGCAGCAGTCCACGGCGCCGTTCATTTGGCCGCCCAAGGTGGACCTGCCGGGATATCACCCGGTGACCAAGGCGCACGGCAAGCAGATCCAGGCTGCGGCACAGTTGCTCGCCGAGGCGAAGCGTCCCGTGTTCTATGTGGGTGGAGGCGTCATCCGCTCGGGTGCCTCGGCCGAATTGCTCGCGCTTGCGGAGGAGACCGGCGCGCCCGTCGTCACGACGCTGATGGCGCGCGGTGCATTCCCCGATTCGCATAAGCAGCACCTCGGCATGCCGGGAATGCACGGCACGGTTCCCGCGGTGCTCGCGATTCAGGAGTCCGACCTGCTCGTCTCCCTCGGCGCCCGGTTCGACGACCGGGTGACCGGTAAGGCGAGCGAGTTCGCGCCGAACGCCAAGGTCGTTCACGTCGACATCGACCCGGCCGAGATCTCCAAGATCCGTGTGGCCGATGTTCCGATCGTCGGCGATGCCAAGGATGTCATCGCCGATCTCACCATTGCCTATGCCGACGCCGCGCTGCGGAATAAGCCCGACATCTCGGAGTGGTGGGCGAGGCTCGAGTACCTGCTGGCGGAGTTCCCGCTGGGTTACGAGGAGCCCGACGACGGCCTGCTGTCACCGCAATACGTGATCCAGCGCATCGGTGAACTCACCGGCCCCGAGGGTGTGTACGCCGCGGGCGTCGGCCAGCACCAGATGTGGGCGGCGCAGTTCATCAAGTACGAGCGCCCAAACGCCTTCCTCAACTCCGGCGGCGCCGGAACGATGGGCTACGGCGTGCCAGCGGCGATGGGTGCGAAGGTCGCCCAGCCGGATCGCACGGTGTGGGCGATCGACGGTGACGGATGCTTCCAGATGACGAATCAGGAGCTCGCCACCTGCGCGATCAACAACATTCCCATCAAGGTCGCGATCATCAACAACTCTTCGCTCGGCATGGTGCGCCAGTGGCAGACGCTGTTCTACGACGGACGGCATTCCTTCACCGACCTCAACACGGGTGCCGACACCGTGATGATCCCCGACTTCGTCAAGCTCGCCGAGGCCTACGGCTGTCTCGCCATCCGCGTCACCAAGAAAGAAGACGTGGATGCCGCGATCAGGCTCGCAAATGAGACGAACGATCGACCGGTGGTCATCGACTTCGTCGTGAGCCGGGACGCGATGGTCTGGCCGATGGTGCCCCAGGGCGTCGGCAACTCGTCAGTGCAGTACGCGCGGGAGCACGCGCCTGAGTGGGAGACGGAGTAAGTCATGAGCCACGTACTGTCACTTCTCGTCGAAGACAAGCCCGGCCTGCTGACCCGCGTCGCCGGCCTGTTCGCCCGGCGCGGCTTCAACATCGAGAGCCTCGCCGTGGGCAAGAGCGAAATTCCCGGCCTCTCCCGCATCACCGTCGTGGTCGATGTCGAGGAACTGCCACTCGAGCAGGTCACCAAGCAGCTCAATAAGCTCATCAACGTGATCAAGGTCGTCGAACTCGACCCGGCACAGACGGTGGAGCGCGAGCACATGCTGATCAAGGTGCGTGCAGACAACACAACCCGCAGCCAGATCCTCGAGGCCGCGAACCTGTTCCGCTCGCGAGTCGTCGACGTCACGGCGGACGCTCTGGTCATCGAGGTCACGGGCGATACTGCCAAGACCCAGGCTCTGCTTCGCGTGCTCGAGCCGTACGGTATCAAGGAGATCGCACAGTCGGGACTCCTCGCCATCGGGCGCGGATCGAAGTCGATCACCGAGCGCATTTTCAAGAACTAGCGTCCTGCGGGTCGAGTAGGCCGCCAGGCCCTATCGAAACCTCGCAACCCCACCACAACAACAAGGAGCAACAGCATGACCGAGATCTTCTATGACAAAGATGCGGACCTCTCCATCGTCCAGGGCAAGAAGGTGGCCGTTGTCGGTTACGGTTCGCAGGGTCACGCGCACGCGCAGAACCTGCGCGACTCCGGCGTCGAGGTCGTCGTCGCGCTGAAGACCGACTCGAAGTCGAAGCCGAAGGCGGAGGAGGCCGGCTTCAAGGTTCTCTCCGTCGCAGAGGCGTCTGCCTGGGCTGACCTCATCGTGATCCTGGCGCCCGACCAGTACCAGCGCCACATCTACAAGGACGACATCCAGCCCAACCTCGCCGAGGGCAAGGCGATCCTCTTCGGCCACGGCTTCAACATCCGCTATGGCTACATCGAGGCGCCCGAGGGTGTCGACGTGATCATGGTCGCGCCCAAGGGGCCGGGGCACACGGTGCGCCGCGAATTCGAGGCGGGTCGCGGTGTTCCCGTGATCGTCGCTGTCGAGAAGGATGCCTCGGGTCACGCCTGGGATCTCGCCTGGTCCTATGCCAAGGGCATCGGCGGCCTTCGCGCCGGCGGCATCAAGACGACCTTCACCGAAGAGACCGAGACCGACCTTTTCGGCGAGCAGGCAGTGCTCTGCGGTGGTGTCTCGCAGCTCATCCAGTACGGTTTCGAGACCCTTACCGAGGCCGGCTACCAGCCGGAGATCGCGTACTTCGAGGTGCTGCACGAGCTCAAGCTCATCGTCGACCTCATCAATGAGGGCGGAATCGCCAAGCAGCGCTGGAGTGTTTCGGACACCGCGGAGTACGGCGACTACGTCTCGGGCCCTCGCGTCATCGACCCGCACGTCAAGGAGAACATGAAGGCCGTTCTCTCCGACATCCAGGACGGCACCTTCGCCAAGCGTTTCATCGCGGACCAGGATGCCGGAGCTCCCGAGTTCCTCGAGCTGCGCAAGAAGGGCGAGCAGCACCCGATCGAGGAGACCGGTCGCGAGCTGCGCAAGCTCTTCGCCTGGAAGCAGCAGGACTCCGACTACACCGACGGCGAGGTCGCTCGCTAAGCAGGGGCGCCAGCTGCGGCAACACCCGCGGCGTCGAAAACTCAGGAAAGGCGGGGCTTCGGCCCCGCCTTTCCTCACGTTTCGCGGGCCGCAGGCATCCACAGTCCTGAAGTTCCGAAGGGCGCGCGTGCCGAGCGCCCGCGCCGCGGCCGAGGTTCCGGCACAGGAAATCTCCACTGCATTCCCTGCGTAACTCCTGCAGAACGCTGCTCGCGGCATCCGTTGGCCCTCAATTGCGCGGACTGCGCGCTCCCGCGCTGCGCTCTGCAGGAGTTACGAACATCGGGCGGTGAGCGCGGCCGCGATAGGGTTTTGGCATGGGCGCTGACGCGGAAGACGAGGCACTGAGGTGGGGCGGTGAGGCCGATCCGACTCACGTCGATTCACCGACTCCGGATGCCGCAGCAGCAGACGAGACGGGCTTCGCAGCCGGGGTCAGCTCTCCCATGCTCGTGGTCTACGGAGTCTTCGGCGGCATCTACCTGCTCTACACGGTGGGTTGGCTCATCATCGCGCTTCGTGGCAGCCAGACGACCGGCGTGCCGCTCAACGACATCATGTTGCACCTCAGCACGCTCCTGGCCGTCGCGGCCGCACCCGCGTGGTTCATTGCGACGCTCGCGCTCGCGCCCACGCGCCGAACCTGGCTGCGCGTTGCGGTGCTCGTGCTCGGCATACTCGTGCTCATTCCGTGGGGCTTCGTGAGCGGGGGAGGACGATGAGCGTCGAGGCAGCGAACCCGAACGACCCGAAGGCGACCCGGCAGGGCGCCGCGTGGCCGGTGTGGGTCGTCTCGATCCTCTTCGCCGTGCTGTACAGCTACGCGCTGTGGGCCGGCGTCGGAAACGCGGTCGGGGTGCCGCAGGGAGTCTGGGAGAACTACCACCTGGGAATTTCGGTGATCGGCTGGGTCATCCTGGTCTTCGGGGTGCTGCTCTCACCCGTCGTCTTCGTGGCCTGTCTCCTCCTTGGTCGCGGTCGAGGTCTCATCGCCCGTGCGCTTATCTATGCCGCGGGACTCTGTGTGGTGAGCGCCGTGCTCGGCTCGCTCATCATCGCGCCCACGATCGTCAACTTCATCGCCTAGAGCGCTCGCCGCGCGCGCTCAACCCGCTCGCTCAGCGCTCTCGCCTGGAGCGCTCGCTCAGCCTGCCCTCAGAGCGCGGCGAGAATGCAGAGCGCAATGAGCACGAGCTGGCCCCAGTAGCGCGGCCAGAACGGGATGGCGCTTCGCCCGAATCTCTCCCGGTGCTCGGCCGCATAGGCGTTGGCGGGGAAGACCGCGATGAGGAAGACGACGAGGGCCATTCCGGCGGCGAAGTGCAGGGCGGGCACGAGCAGGCCGGCCGCGCCCGCGATTTCGCACAGCCCCGTCAGGTAGACGAGGTGGCGTGGGCGAAACGGCCCGGTCATCCGGATGGCGGGCGGGATCATCGCCGCCATGCCGCGCACGACGCTCGGAACGAAGTGCATGATTCCCATGCCAGCGAAGACGAGCGCGAGCAGGATGCGCAGGCACCACTGAAGCAGTTCGGTGGTGTCGTTTCCCATCGTCTCATTCTGTCTCGATTCGCTGCGCGCTGCCTCCGCTCGCGGTCGTGTCCGGCGGCGTCACATGCTCGTGCGGCGTAACGGCGGTGCGGCACCCAGTAAAGTGTGAGTGTCCGCGCCCCAATGACCGTGGCGCACGCGTTGTGCTGAACCCAGTCCGCCTGCCCAGTCAAAGGATGCTCTACGTGCCAAAACCGATCGTGTTGATCGCCGAAGTTCTCTCGCCCGCCACCGTCGAGGCCCTCGGCCCGGACTTCGATGTGCGTTCCATCGACGGCACGGATCGCGCGGCACTCCTCGCGGCTCTGCCGGAGGCCGACGCCATCCTGGTGCGATCGGCCACCAAGGTCGACGCGGAGGCGATCGCGGCGGCGAAGTCGCTCAAGGTCATCGCGCGTGCCGGTGTCGGTCTCGACAACGTCGACATCAAGGCCGCCACGAACGCCGGCGTCATGGTCGTGAACGCGCCGACGTCGAACATCATCTCGGCAGCCGAGCTCACGATCGGTCACATCCTGAGCCTCGCCCGGCACATCCCCGCGGGTCACGCCTCGCTCGCCGACGGCCAGTGGAAGCGCTCGAAGTACACCGGCGTCGAGCTCTACGAGAAGACGATCGGCATCATCGGTCTCGGCCGCATCGGCGCGCTCATCACGGCGCGCATGCAGGCCTTCGGCACCAATGTCATCGCCTATGACCCCTACGTCACGAGCGCGAGGGCCCAGCAGCTCGGAGTCACCCTCGTCTCATTGGAAGAGTTGCTCTCGACGAGTGACTTCGTCACCATCCACATGCCGAAGACCCCCGAGACCACCGGGATGATCTCGGATGAACAACTCGCGCTCATGAAGCCCAGCGCGTTCATCATCAACGTGGCCCGAGGCGGGCTCATCGACGAGGACGCGCTGCACCGCGCCCTCACCGCGCGCACGATCGCCGGTGCAGGCCTCGACGTCTTCGTGAGCGAGCCGCCGACCGGTTCGCCGCTGCTCGCGCTCGACAACGTGGTGGTCACGCCGCACCTCGGTGCCTCCACCGACGAGGCGCAGGAGAAGGCCGGCGTCTCGGTCGCGAAGTCGGTGCGGCTCGCGCTCTCGGGCGAGCTGGTTCCGGATGCGGTCAACGTCGCCGGCGGAGTGATCGACCCGACGGTGCGCCCCGGCATCCCGCTGATGGAGAAGCTCGGTCAGGTGTTCAGCGGCCTCGCGCACACCTCCCCGCTCACCACGGTCGACATCGAGGTGCGCGGCGAGATCGTGGAGTTCGACGTGAGCGTCTTGAAGCTCGCGGCGCTCAAGGGCATCTTCACCAACATCGTGAGCGAGTCCGTCTCCTACGTGAACGCACCGCTGCTCGCCGAGCAGCGCGGCATCCAGGTGCGTCTCGTCACCGATCCGGTGAGCGACGAGTACCGCAACCTGCTCACGATCTCCGGCGCACTGAGCGACGGCACGCAGATCTCGGTCTCGGGCACCCTCACGGGCACGAAGCAGACCGAGAAGATCGTCGAGATCAACGGCTACGACGTCGAGGTGCCGGTCAACGACCACCTCATCGTGATGGTCTACACCGACCGCCCTGGCATTGTCGCCGTCTATGGCAAGGAGTTCGGCGACGCCGGCATCAACATCGCAGGAATGCAGGTGAGTCGCCGCGAGGCCGGGGGCCAGGCGTTGAGCGTGCTCACCGTCGACTCGCCGGTGCCCGCTGGCCTCCTCGAAACCGTGCGCGTGGCCATCCAGGCGGAACTCCTGCGCGAGATCGAGATCACCGCGTAGCGTCGCCGCGCAGCGCCCGGGCCCGGCCCGGCCATGGCAGACCGCGGGGGTACCCGAGGCTGGACATAAGAGAGGCGCGCCTCGCCCCGACCCGAACGGGGGAGACGCGCCGACTCTTGGCGCCGCGAGCCTTAGATGGTGTCGCTGCGCGTTTCGTGCTGCTCGATGCGCTCACCGCTGTTCGGGTCGACCGCAGAGCGAGTCGTCACGAGCGAGGAACGACGGCGCAGAACCAGTACCAGGGAGATGATGAAGACCACGAGGCCGGCGCCCATGAGGAGGTAGCCGACGAGGTCAAGGTTTACCCAGCTCACCGAAACGTTGACTGCGAAGGCCAGGATGGCGCCGACGACGAACAGGAATATACCGCTTCCGATACCCATTTTCTCTGTGTTCCTTTCACTTGCCGTGCCGGCGCTGACTGCCACGAGGAGTGTTCCGGTGGCCGAGCGCCTGGACCCAAGGGTACCAAGGAAGCCCCTAAACAGGGGTCAAACTGAATGGAAGCTGGGAGTTTTCGGGTAGGGGCTTGCGCGTTAGGCTCAATCGATGATCCGATTCCGACGCCTCGTCTCGACCCTCATCGCCCCGCTCGCGGCGGCGCTGATCCTCGCGGCTCCGCTCGCCGCATCCGCCGACACCGTGACCGCTCGGGCCGCCGCAGCGCCCGCCGGAGTGCAGGACTTCAGCTTCACCTCGTACAGCGCCGACTACTACCTCGCGCGGGACGCCGCGGGTCACTCGACGCTGCGCACTGTCGAGACCTTCGTGGCGAAGTTTCCGAGCTTCGACCAGAACCGCGGCATGATCCGGGCGATCCCGAACGACTACGATGGCGTTCCCCTGCACACCGCTGTCACCTCGGTCACCGACGAGAACGGTGCGCCCGTGCACTTCGAGGCCACGGTGAACGGCGGTTTCACGGAACTCGCTCTCGGCACGGACGACTACGTGCACGGCAGGCAGACCTACGTGATCAGCTACACGCAGCAGAACGTCGCGCGAGCGTTCGCCGACACGAACGATGACGAGTTCTACTGGGACACCAACGGCACCGGATTTGCGCAGCCGTTCGGCTCGGTCACCGCCCGCGTGCACGTCGACCCCGCGATCGCTCCTGCGCTCACCGGTCACAATGCGTGCTACCGCGGTGCCGAGGGGTCGAAGGCGACCTGCGACATCGTGGGGCCCGTGGCGGACGCGAGCACGGCATCCGGTGGCAGCCTCTTCACCGCAACGGCGAAGACGCTCGGTGCGGGCGAGAACCTCACCGTGGCAATCGGCTTCACCGCCGGCACCTTCGTTCAGGTGCCCGCCGAACAGGGTGCGCCGGACGCGACACCGTTCGTGAAGCGAGTCGTTCCCTGGTGGGCGAACGGGCTCGGAATTGCGCTCCTCGTGCTTGCGCTCGCCGGCGGGGTGCTCGCGGTGCTGCAGCGCGTGTTCTTCGGACCGCGCGCCGCGAAGGGCCGCGGCATCATCGTGGCTCAGTACAGCGTGCCGAAGGGACTCAACCTGCTCGAGGCCGGATGCCTCGTCGGGCGCACGGGAACGTCGCTCGCCGCCCAGCTCGTGAGCTTCGCGGTGCGGGGCAACATCCGCATCCTCGACTACCCGGTCACCGCCGAAGGCGCTCAGTACACCCTGCAATTCCTCACCAGCGATGGTGTCGATCCGATGGAGCACCGGCTGCTCGAGACGCTCTTCGAGACCGACCTGCGCGAGCAAACGGTGCGCGAGGTCGGCATCACGAATGACGGGCTCGCCGTGCGACTCAAAGCTCGCGTCGCCGAAGCCGACGCCGCAGTCATCGCACGCGGCTTCAAGGTCAAGCCGCCGGTGGCGCGCGGAATCATGATCGCTCTCGCGCTCTTCGTCCTCGTCTTCGTTGCGGTGGGTAGCACCGTGCTCACGGCGATCACCGCTGCCGCGAGCGGCTGGATGTACGCAGCCATCCCTGTGGCCTTCGTCGCCATGTTCCTCGCGTTCACGCTCGCGGTGCGACCCGCGGTCGTCACGGAAGCCGGGGCGGAGCAGCGTGACTACCTGCTCGGCATCCGGGAGTACCTCAAGCTCGCCGAGGCCGACCGGCTGCAGATGCTTCAGAGCCCCGAGGGCGCCGAGCGCGTGGACATCGGCGATAGTGCGCAGGTCGTGAAGCTGTACGAGAAGCTGCTGCCGTTCGCGGTTCTGTGGGGCATAGAGAAGGAGTGGGCCAAGGAGCTCGCGGTGCACTACGACGAGGTGTCCACCGCGCCCGACTGGTACGTGTCGCGCGGCGCGTTCGACGCGATCCTCTTCTCACACCTGCTCGGCTCCATGGCGAGCACCGTCAACTCCATGGCCACGCCGACCCCGCAGCCCTCATCGTGGTCTGGCAGCGGGGGCGGCAGCTTCTCGGGTGGTTCGTTCGGCGGCGGCTTCTCCGGCGGCGGCGGAGGCGGCGGCGGTGGCGGCGGTCGCTGACCGGAGCGGGCGAGGGCGCGGAACGCAGGCGGTATCCTGAGAGCACCACTCTCTCTCGCTGGAGGACCTCTATGCCGCGCACCATCGACCTTGCCGTCATCGCGGGAGACGGCATCGGGCCGGAGGTCATCGCCGAGGCGGTGAAGGTTCTGAGGGCAGCGGTCGCGGATGACGTGGTCGTCAACACGACGGACTACCCGTTCGGCGCCACCCACTTCCTGGCCACCGGCGAGATCCTCTCCGACGCCGACCTCGAGTCGCTCAAGCGGCACGACGCCATCCTCCTCGGAGCGGTCGGCGGCGACCCGCGTGACCCGAGGCTCAAGGGCGGCATCATCGAGCGCGGGCTGCTGCTCAAGCTGCGCTTCGCCTTCGACCACTACGTAAACCTGCGTCCGACGCAGGTGTTCCCCTCGGTCGAGTCCCCGCTCGCCGAGCCCGGAGAGGTCGACTTCGTCGTGGTGCGGGAGGGCACCGAGGGGCCCTACGTCGGCAACGGCGGCGGCATTCGCGTCGGCACCCCGCAGGAGATCGCCACCGAGGTGTCGATCAACACCGCCTTCGGCGTCGAGCGCGTGGTGCGCTTCGCGTTCGAGACGGCCAATGCCCGCCCCGCGAAGAAGCTGACCCTCGTGCACAAGACCAACGTGCTCGTGAATGCCGGCTCGCTCTGGCAACGCACGGTCGACGCGGTCTCGGCCGAGTATCCGCAGGTCGCTGTGGACTATCTGCACGTCGATGCGGCGACTATCTTCATGGTCACGAAACCCAGTAGATTTGACGTGATCGTCACAGACAACCTTTTTGGCGACATCATCACCGATCTTGCCGGCGCGATCAGCGGCGGAATAGGACTGGCGGCCTCGGGCAATATCAATCCCGACGGAGCCTTCCCCAGCATGTTCGAGCCGGTTCACGGTTCCGCTCCAGACATCGCAGGCCAGCAGTTGGCCGACCCCACCGCGGCGATCCTTTCCGTGGCACTGCTGCTCGACTCTCTCGGGCACGCGGATGCCGCAGCCAGGGTCACGGCGGCAGTGACGGCCGATCTGGCATCCCGCGGCACTTCCGCCCGGTCGACCACACAGGTGGGCGACGCCATCGCCGGAGCGCTGCGGGCCTGACCCACACCCCACGACGCACCACAGAAGGATGACCATGAAGAACCTGCTCGCACCGGCCGCTTTCGAGTTCGCCGTCACCGTGAACGAGGCCGCACGTTCCGCCGCGGAGCGCGCCGACATCATGGCCAACCCGGGCTTCGGCAAGCACTTCACCGACCACATGGTCGACATCTGCTGGTCGCAGAAGGGCGGATGGCACCGCCCCCGCGTGCAGCCGTATGGGCCGATCGCTCTCGACCCTGCCGCTGCGGTGCTGCACTACGGCCAGGAGATCTTCGAGGGACTCAAGGCCTACCGGCATGCCGACGGCTCGATCTGGTCGTTCCGGCCGGAGGCGAACGCGGCGAGGATGCAGCGCTCGGCGATCCGGCTCGCCCTGCCGCAACTGCCCACCGAATACTTCATCGAGTCGCTCAAGCAGCTCATCGCCGTCGATGGCGACTGGGTTCCGGATGCGACCGAGACGAGCCTGTACCTGCGCCCCTTCATGTTCGCCAAGGAGGCGTTCCTCGGGGTGCGACCGGCGGAGAAGGTCAACTACTACGTGATCGCCAGTCCCGCTGGTGCATACTTCAGCGGCGGCGTCGCACCCGTGTCGATCTGGCTCTCGACCGACTACGCGCGAGCGGGCAAGGGCGGCACCGGTGCGGCCAAGACCGGCGGCAACTACGCCTCATCCCTCGTTGCCCAGGCCGAGGCCTACGACCACGGCTGCGCCCAGGTGCTGTTCCTCGACTCGGCAGAGGGCAAGTACATCGAGGAGCTCGGTGGCATGAACATCGTGCTCGTCTACAAAGACGGCACGCTCGTCACACCGGAGTCGGACAGCATCCTCGAGGGCATCACGCGCGACTCGATCCTGCAGCTGGCGGAGGACCGCGGGCACCGGGTGGAGCGCAGGCGCGTGACGATCGACGAGTGGCGCGACGGCGTCGCATCCGGAGACATCGTGGAGGTCTTCGCCTGCGGCACGGCCGCGGTGGTCACCCCCATCGCGCAGCTGAAGGCGGCGGACTTCACCATCGGCTCGGAGGACGCCGTGGCGGGCGAGCTGACGATGTCGCTGCGGCAGGAGCTCACCGACATCCAGTACGGTCGCGGCGAAGACAGACACGGCTGGATGATGCGACTGGACGCGTGACGTCCGGCAGGGATTTCGACAAAGAACGGTAGTACAAGTGAAGATCGCACGATTTAGCAACGGCGCTGACCCACGATACGGAATCGTGGACGGAGACGAACTGGTGGTGCTCGCTGGCGACCCCATGTTCAGCGGGTACGACACCACGGGGGAGCGCGTGCCGCTCTCCGAGGCGAAACTTCTCGCGCCGGTCATCCCGCGGTCGAAGGTCGTGTGCGTCGGACTGAACTACGCCGACCACAAGGCCGACATGCACACCGAGGGGCCAGAGGCGCCGCTGCTGTTCCTGAAGCCCAACACCTCGGTCGTCGGCCCTGGCGACGAGATCGTCATCCCGCCGGTCGACGGCCGTATCGTGCACGAGGGCGAGATCGCCATGGTGGTCGGCCGCATCGCCAAGCAGGTGAAGGCCGCCGACTTCGCCGACTATGTCTTCGGGTACACGATCGCGAATGACGTCTCGGCGCGCGACCAGATGTTCATCGATGGCCAGTGGGCGAGGGCCAAGGGCTATGACACCTTCTGCCCGATCGGCCCGTGGATCGAAACCGAACTCGACACCACCTCGCTCGAGATCCAGACCTACGTCGACGGTGAGCCGCGCCGCCACGGCAACACGAAGGACATGCTGCACGGCTTCGCCGAGATCTTCGAATACGCCTCGGATGTCTGGACGCTGCTGCCGGGGGACATCATCATCACGGGCACGCCCGCCGGCCTCGGCGGCTTCGTCGCGGGCCAGACCGTGGACATCGAGGTCGAGGGCATCGGCACGCTGAGCAACCCCGCCCGCAACCGCTAGTGGGCCGCTTCGCGGCCCCGCGGGGGACTTCGCAGGGGACGATGCGGCATTTCGTTAACGATGCGGGTGTTATGGCGGCCGCATCGTTGACGGGCGGGCGCATCGTCGCGGCGAGCGACTCGTGGTGACGGCGGTGCGGATGCGGTGGTTGCCGGGAATCCTGGCGGCCGGCGTTGCGACGGTAGCGGCCTTCGGCATCCACTGGCTGTTTCCCGTGGTGCCGCTGCTGACGGTATCCGTTGCCCTCGGCATCATCGTGGGTCAGATCGTGCCCGCGCGCAGGCAGATCGATGGCGCGCTGAAGCCGGGGCTCACTCTCGCGGCGAAGCGGCTCATGCGGGTCGGCATCGTGCTGCTCGGTCTGAAGCTCAGCCTCGTCGACATCGCCCACCTCGGCTGGGTCGCGATCGTGCTCACCGTGCTCATCGTGCTGCTGACCTTCGGCATCACCTGGGGGCTCGGCAAGCTGTTCCGGCTGCCGGGCGATGAGCCGCTGCTGATCGCGACCGGTTTCTCGATCTGCGGCGTCTCGGCGATCGGCGCGATGAGCGCCGTCACCCGCACCAAGCACGAGGACCAGGCCACCCCGGCGGCGCTCGTGACGCTGTTCGGCACGCTCGCGATTGCCGTGCTGCCGTTGCTGCACGCGCCGCTCGGGTTGAGCGCGCACCAGTTCGGCCAGTGGGTGGGGGCGAGCGTGCACGACGTCGGCCAGGTCGTGGCCACAGCACAGACCGCCGGCGCCGCGGCGCTCGCCATCGCCGTCGTGGTGAAGCTCACCCGCGTGCTCATGCTCGCGCCGATGGTCGCCACCGCCTCGGTGATCGTGCGCCGCACGCGCGGACCCGTCGAGGGCGAGAAGCTGCCGCCCATCGTGCCGCTCTTCGTCGCCGGATTCGTCGCCGCCGTGCTGCTACGAACCTTTGTTCCACTTCCCGCGCCCGTACTCGATGTCGCCGACTTCCTTCAGACCGTGATGCTGTCGATGGCGCTCTTCGGGCTCGGCAGCGTCATCCGGCTGGAGAAACTCGTGGGTTCGGGGCTTCGTTCTATTGTCGTGGGCGTGCTGTCGTGGGCGGCGATCGCGGGCATGGCGCTCGTGGCGGTGCACGTCTCCTAGGCGGCGCCGCCCCGACGGTGGGTACCCGCCCTAGAATTGAAGCAATGTCTGCCACCTTCACCACCGCATCCGGTTCCGACGTTCGCGTGCGGTTCTGCCCGTCGCCGACCGGAACTCCGCACGTCGGCCTCATCCGCACCGCGCTGTTCAACTGGGCGTACGCGAGGCACACCGGCGGCAAGCTGATCTTCCGCATCGAAGACACGGATGCCGCCCGCGACAGCGAAGAGAGCTACGAGCAGTTGCTCGACGGCCTCGATTGGCTCGGCATCACCTGGGACGAGGGCGAGGGTGTCGGCGGACCGAACGCCCCGTACCGCCAGTCGCAGCGTCACGACATCTACGCGGAGCTCATCGAGAAGCTCAAGGCGTCCGGCCACCTCTACGAGAGCTTTGCGACCGGCGAGGAGATCGAGGCTCGCAACGTGGCGAACGGTCGCGACCCCAAGCAGGGGTACGACAACTTCGAGCGCGACCTCAGCGAGGAGCAGAAGGCTGCGTTTCGCGCGGAGGGCCGCGAGCCCGCGCTGCGTCTGCGGGTGCCTGACACCGAGCTGAGCTTCGACGACCTGGTGCGCGGCGAGATCACCTTCCCGGCCGGCTCGTTCACCGACTTCGTCGTCGTGCGCCCGAACGGCATCCCGCTCTACACGTTCGTGAACCCGGTCGACGACGCCATCATGGGCATCACCCACGTGCTGCGCGGCGAAGACCTGCTCTCGTCCACGCCGCGGCAGATCGC
>DATNBR010000089.1:0-37815 GCA_035571875.1 Lacisediminihabitans sp.
AGGCCGAGCGTGATGACCGAGGCGACAACGATGGGCCAGAACAGCACGGACTCGAGGTCGCCGCTGCGCAGAGTCACCGTGGCGGCGCTAGAGGCCAATGCCACGCCGCCGACGCCGGCTGACACGGCCGCAAAGACGCCAGCTGCTCGATGGTCGGCGGTGAAGCGCGCCGTTACTGCGACGTGTGCGAAAGCAATGAGTGCGAGGACGATGAGCGCAATCGCGCCGCCCCATTCGCTCTGCGGCTGTACGGCAAACGCGGTGAAGAACCCACAGACCAGCGCCGCAGACGAGAGCGCGAGGAGGACGACGGATTCTGTGCGCCTGGCGACCACCGCCCCTCGTGCCCGCGCAATCGGATGCGCGAGGCCGGCGAGGGCGGCGGCCCCGAACGCGGCGAAGTAGCGGCCCGGGGTGTCGAGTCCGTCGGCCAACCCTCCGACCAGCAGACCCACCCCCGGCGCGAGTGCCGTGAAACCGACCACGTTGGGCACGCGGAGTCCGGACGCCCGGTGCCAGAGCACAAAGGCAATGGCAGACGCGACGAGCGCCGCGCCCCAATAGATCGCACCCTCGGCGGAACCGAGGCCCGCAAGATCGTTAGCGCGCACCGCGAAGGCGTCGAGGTACACGAGTATCGCCGCGAACACGGCGATTCCCTCTGCGGTGGAGTGCAGCCTGCGGCTGCGCAGCAGCGAGGCGGTCACGATCGCCGCGATCGTTATGCCGCCGATGATGAGACTGCGAACGAGCAGCCCGTACGTGATGAAAGCAAACACGAGGAAGAAGATCGCCGCGATGGAGAGCAGTGAGACGCCGACGACGAGCATGACGAGCTGCACACTCGAGCGGCGTGGGGCGCCGGGCGCAGTGGTCGGAGTTGCGAGCGGCGCGACCCCGCTCCCGGACGGGGCTGGCGCGACCGGGGGTATGACCGCTGGGGCGACGGGCGGCGTCGCGACCGCTGCGCTGACCCGCGGCGCAGCTGCCACGCTCGACGCTGCCACGCTCGAAGCAGAGGCGGTCGCTTGCGCACCACGGGCGGCCGCCTGCTGCTCGATGAGCTGCGCGGTCTCGAAGCGGATGCGCCCGATCAGCGCGAGGCGTCTGCGGAGCGCGTTAGCGGCATCCGTCGAGGTTTGGAAGAGCTCAGCCGCCGCCGGATGGTTGAGGTCGAGGGTGCAGACAGTGCACACCCTGCTCGTCAGAGGGCTGAGGCAGGCGGGGCAGATCGAGGTGTTGGTCAGGTCATCCGGTGTGCGTGGAAAAGAGACACGCCCGGCATAGTGAGTGAAGTCGGCGTCGCTATCGGCCATGGCGCTGGATCTCCCCTGAACTGGTCGGGTTCAGACTAGCGGGGAGCTCGCGTGTTGCCGGGGGACGGGACGCGATCTGTGGAGAACAGGGGCGCTCGCCGCTCCGTGGGGGAAAAGAGCGGCGGGCGCCGGTGTGACTAGCGCGACAGCAGGTTGTGGGTCGAATACCCAGCGGCAGGCTGCAGTTCCGGACGCGCCGGCTCGAGACGATTGGTCCAGGCGGTTCCATTCCACCAGCGAAGCATCGGGCTGCCTGCGGGGTCGGGGTACCAGCCAAAGGGGGCTACGACGACCGGCTGCGGCTCGAGCGCGGCCCGGAGGTCGTGTACGAAGGCCGCATCGGCGTCGAAATCCGTCTCGGGAGCGATTTCGGTGACAAATGAACGATTTGCTTCGGGGGCGAAAGCAATGGACATGTTTATCCTGCAGGTGCCCTGCCGCTGGGCATTCGGGTGCGACATTGGCCTACCGCGGAGGCCGCTTCGGGTGCGGTGTCCTCAGAATAGAGGACAAACCAGGCGGTCTGCTGTCCCCAATTGGGGGGTAGTGAATATTCGCCGTGCGAACTCGGAGGGGATGACGGGAATCGAACCCGCGCCATCAGTTTGGAAGACTGAGGCTCTACCATTGAGCTACATCCCCGCAACGATCGCCCAGGGCGAATCGTGCGCTAGCCAGCCTAATACACAAGATCGGCCCGTCGTTATCGCGCGCGCGCAACTCGACTAGACTTGCGGAGGCCGATTTCTGGGCGGCGGATCTCATCCGTCACCCGGCACCAACCGGAACGGCAGCACGACGGAATCCCGGGGCGTAGCTCAGCTTGGTAGAGCGCTCGGTTTGGGACCGAGAGGCCGCAGGTTCGAATCCTGTCGCCCCGACGGAGCATCAAGAACTACAACAATCAGGAGAAGCACTACGTGAAGACCACGGTCGAGAAGCTGAGCCCCACCCGCGTGAAACTGACCATCGCGGTGACGCCCGAGGAGTTGAAGCCCAGCGTTGATCACGCCTACAGCCACATCGCGGAATCCATCACCATTCCCGGCTTCCGCAAGGGCAAGGTGCCCGCACCGATCATCGACCAGCGCGTCGGTCGCGAAGAGGTGCTGAACCACGCGGTGAGCGATGGGCTCGACAAGTTCTACCGACAGGCCGTCGACGAGCAGAAGCTGCGCCCACTCGGTCGTCCAGAGGCCGACGTGGTCGGGCTTCCCAACGTCAAGGACTTCAGCGGTGACCTCGAGGTCACCGTCGAGGTCGACGTTCGTCCGGAGTTCACCGTGCCGAAGCTCGACGGTCTCAAGCTCACCGTTGACGCCGTCGAGGTCACGGATGACGAGGTAGAGACCGAGCTGCAGAACCTGCTCAGCCGCTTCGGCACCCTGATCACCGTGGACCGCCCGGCGAAGACGGGCGACTTCGCCCAGCTCGACCTCGTCGCCGAGATCGCGGGCACCGAGGTCGACACCGCGAACGCCATCTCCTACGAGATCGGCTCCGGCGAACTCCTCGAGGGAATCGACGAGGCGCTCGACTCGCTCACCGCCGGCGAGACCACGACCTTCGAGTCCGCGCTGCTCGGCGGCGACCACGAGGGCGAGAAGGCGCAGATCACGGTCAAGCTCACCGCGGTCAAGGAGCGCGAGCTGCCCGCCGCCGACGATGACTTCGCCCAGATCGCGAGCCAGTTCGACACCATCGACGAGCTGAAGGCAGATCTGCGCGAGCAGCTCGGCAAGTCCAAGGTCTTCCAGCAGGGCACTCAGGCGCGCGACCAGGTCGTCGACAAACTGCTCGAGTCGCTCGACATCCCCGTTCCTGAGCAGCTCGTGCTCGACGAGGTGCACCGTCACCTCGAGAACGAGAACCGGCTCGAAGACGACGTGCACCGCGCCGAGGTCACGGAGGCCAGCGAGAAGACCTTCCGCAGCCAGATCCTGCTGGATGTCATCGCCGAGCAGGAGGAGATCAAGGTCAGCCAGGACGAGCTCACCCAGTACCTCGTGCAGGGCGCCGCCCAGTACAACATGGAACCGGGCGAGTTCATCAAGGTCCTCGACCAGAACGGCCAGATCCCCGGGATGATCGGCGAGATCGCCCGTGGCAAGGCGCTCGCCGTCGTGCTGAGCAAGGCGAAGGTCGTCGACAGCAAGGGCAAGGAGGTCGACCTGTCGACCTTCACCGCCGGTGTGCTCGAAGACGACGAGAACTTCGTCGAGGCCGACGCGGGCGGCCACGACGACCACGACCACGAGGGTCACAGCCACTAGTCGCTTCGCGGGTTGAGTAGCGAGCGCCAGCGAGCGTATCGAAACCGCTACGAGCGGAGTGATGTCGATGCGGCCGCGGGCGGCCTACTCAATTCGCCTGTCGGTGGACCCGCGTCGTAACGCGCTCGCGCCAGGGCCTACCGTTGAACCATGAGCGCACGCCCTGACAAGCACGACCCGATCACCCTCCGACCGCTGACCCAGGCGGTGCACGCTGGCAACGAGATCGATCCCGGCAGCGGTGCTGTGCGCACCCCGCTCATCCTCGCGAACTCCTATGCGCTGCCGGAGGATCCGAGCTCGATCAGCTGGTCGTCGTCGGAACACACGATCTACACCCGCAACGGCGGCACCAACCAGAAGCACCTGCAGCAGAAGCTCGCGCTGCTCGATGGCGGTGAGGATGCCGTGGCGCTCGCCAGCGGAGTCGCAGCCCTGCACGCGGTCTTCTTCACCCTGCTGAAGAGCGGGGACCACGTCGTGATCGCCGACCAGACCTACGAGGCGAGTTTTCGACTGTTCAACGAACTGCTGCCGCAGAAGTACGGCATCGAGGCAACCTTCGTCGACACCTCCGACCTCGAGGCGGTGCGCGCCGCCATCCGCCCCAACACCGTGCTCGTGCACAGCGAGGTGATCGCGAACCCCACCACGAGACTCACGGATGTCGCGGCCCTCGCCGAGATCGCTCACGCGGCCGGTGCGCTGCTCAGCATCGACTCGACATTCACGCCGCCGCCGATCAGCAGGCCGCTCGACGACGGGGCGGACCTCGTCATCCACTCGCTCACCAAGTACATCAACGGCCACGGCGACGCCATGGGCGGCTCGGTCGCCGGCTCGGCCGAGCTCATCGGCAGGATCAAGGCGGATGCCATGGTCGATGTCGGGGGAGTGATCAGCCCGTTCAACGCCTGGCTCATCATGCGCGGTTCCGTGACCCTGCCGCTGCGCCTGCGCCAGCACGTCGAGAGCGCGCAGCGGGTGGCGGAGTTCCTGGAGGCCGACCCGCGCGTGGCGTACCTGTACTACCCGGGTGTGGCGTCGCATCCGCAGTACGAACTCGCCCAGCGCATTCTGCCGCACGGCGCCGGCGGCATGATGGCCTTCGCCGTCGACGGAGACTCGGATGTGCAGAATCGCTTCGTCTCGAACCTGCGCGTGATCACCTCCGCGGTTTCGCTCGGCCACGACGAGTCGCTCATCGTGCATGTCGGAACGAGCGGTCCGCGCGTGGCGTACTACCCCGAGGGTTTTCGCACCCTCGGCCACCTGCGCTTCTCCGTCGGTCTCGAAGACCCCGCCGACCTCATCGCCGACCTCTCCGCCGCCCTCGACGCGACATTCGCCTAGCTAATCTGCCGAGGGCGAACAGAGGAAAACCGCTCGGCTCGCTCCGATAGATTCGAAGCAAGCGATAACTGAAACGGAGCGCGACAATGGCCCAACCGGCATTGGTCAGCAGTATCTTTGACCAACTCCTCAAGGACCGCATCATCTGGCTTGGCTCAGAGGTGCGAGACGACAACGCCAACGAGATCTGCGCAAAGATCCTTCTGCTCGCAGCGGAGGACCCGAAGCGTGACATCTTCCTCTACATCAACTCACCCGGCGGCTCGATCACGGCAGGCATGGCGATCTACGACACGATGAAGTTCGTGCCGAACGACATCGTCACCGTCGGCATCGGCCTCGCCGCCTCGATGGGCCAGTTCCTGCTCTCCTCCGGCACCAAGGGCAAGCGCTACATCACCCCGAACGCGCGAGTGCTGCTGCACCAGCCCTCCGGTGGCTTCGGTGGAACCGCCGCCGACATCCAGACCCAGGCCAAGGTGATCCTCGACATGAAGAAGCGCATGGCCGAGCTCACCGCGGAGCAGACGGGCAAGTCGGTAGAGCAGATCCTGATCGACAGCGACCGCGACAACTGGTTCAGCGCACACGAGGCTCTCGAGTACGGCTTCGTGGATCACCTTCGTGAGTTCGCCTCCGACGTGGTCGGTGGCGGCGGCACAGACGACAACATCTCCGCAGCCGACGCGGCGAAGAAGTAGGGAATTGACCATGGAATTCACCGGATTCACTCGCCCAGCGGGCGGTCTCGCCCCCGCGGCAGAGGCGCGCTACATCCTGCCGACCTTCGAGGAGCGCACGGCCTACGGCTACAAGCGCCAGGACCCCTACGCGAAGCTCTTCGAGGACCGCATCATCTTCCTCGGCGTGCAGATCGACGACGCCTCGGCCGATGACGTCATGGCCCAACTGCTCGTGCTCGAGAGCCAAGACCCCGACCGCGACATCGTGATGTACATCAACTCGCCCGGTGGCTCGTTCACCGCGATGACGGCGATCTACGACACGATGCAGTACGTGCGGCCGCAGATCCAGACCGTCGTGCTCGGTCAGGCCGCCTCGGCCGCCGCGGTGATCCTCGCCGCCGGCACGCCCGGCAAGCGCCTCGCGCTGCCGAACGCTCGCATCCTCATCCACCAGCCGGCCGCGGGCTCCGAGGGATCGAGCCAGGCCTCCGACATCGAGATCCAGGCCAAGGAGATCCAGCGGATGCGCACCTGGCTCGAAGAGACGCTCTCGCGTCACTCGAACCGCACGCCCGAGCAGGTCAACAAAGACATCGATCGCGACAACATCCTGAGTGGTGAGCAGGCGCTCGAATACGGCCTGGTCGACCAGGTGCTGACCAGCCGCAAGAACCTGCCGGCGATCACGAAGTAGGCACGACTCGCTGGTCGAGTAGCGCGCTACTCGACCAGCGAGTCTCCTACTCCGGCTTCTTCTTGCCGGTGAGCAGCAGTGTTGCTCCGACCGCGACGCCCACGGCGAGCACCGCGCCGCCGATCCACAGCACGGTGCTCGAGGCCTCGCCGTCATCGACGGCCGCGCGCGGCTCGGGAGCGGTCGTGCTCTCGCCCGTCGCGTTGGGCTTGAGAGTGCCGTGGCAATCGGGTGCCGTCTTCGATCCCGTGCTGACCACCACATCCGTCGAGGATGGCTTCCAGGTGAAGCTGAACTCGTCGGATACCGGGTGGCCGTCGGTGGAGATGACCTGCCAGATCACCTCGTACTTTCCCGGGGCGCCGAGCGCGGCCGGGGTCGAGATGCCTCGCCCGTCGACGGTGATGCAGCCGTCGCCGTAGTACAGGCCGTCGGCATCCTTCACCTGCAGCGCGAAGCCCGCCCCCTTGCCGATGTTGAGCAGGAGGTCGTTCGTGATGATCGAGAACTTCTCCGGCAGAGCCGTGAGGGTCTCGCCGGCCTTCGGCGTGGACTGCACGAGGTAGTTGTGGGCCTGTGCCGGGGCGCTCACGACGAGCACCGCGCCACACGCCGCGAGCAGCGCTATGCACGCCGCGAGCGCCCGCTTCACCGGGTCGCTCCGCGGCGGAAGGCGACGACACCGAGGACGACGCCGATCGCACCGAGCACGAGACCGCCGATTGCGATGCCCCGGGCGACCGGGTCACTCGAGGATGCCGCCGTCTTCGGCGCGGGAGCCTCGGTGGCAGTCACCGTAGGGGACGTCGCCGCGCCGTGTTCGCCGGTCGGCGCGTCGTTGACGAACAGCGTCGGCGCAGGATGCGCGGCGTCCTCGGTGGTATCGGACCAGCTCACGGTGCTGCCGTCGCTGTAGCCCTGCAGCGCCTTCAGCGCGATCTTGCCGGTGTCGGGCACCGCGCCGACCGACAGCGGGAACAACTGCAGTTGACCCGCCTTGATCTCGTACCCGGGCTGCGCCGTCCAGACGACCTTGGTCACCGCCTCCTTGAGCTCGTTGTCGCCCACCTTGACCGGCTTCGGCAGGGTCTCCTTGACGAGATCGACGGTCCATCCAGCCACGGGCACGTAGCTGACGCTGGAGAACGGGGTGTCGCTCGGGATGTCTACCTCGAGCCGGTTGGTGGTCGCCGTCGCCGATTCATTCGGCACCTTGAAGGTGACGAGGGCGTACGAGCCCGGGGCGGCGGTGCCCGGTGTGATGGTGACGTGAGCGCTCGCTGAGAGCGGCACGGCGACGGCGATGATGCTGCCGGCCGCGATGGCGAGCGTTGCGATGAGTCTTTTCTTCATTTGGTGTATGTCCTTAATGGTGTGTTCGTGCGCGGCAGTGCCGCGTCGCGATGGCCGCGTCACAGCGGCCGAAAGATGATCGAGCGTGGAGATTCCGATCGGGGTGATCGGATAAAGCTCGCCGGAGGGCCTCAGGCCGCGACGAGTGCGGAAGTGCGTTCCGGCGGGGGACCACGGTGGTGGCGCGAGGAATGGAGGACCACAAGATCCCGCAGTGGCAGGATGCGGTCCAGCGGAGGCAGCGGGCGCGGCGCCGTACCGACGCGGACGAGCGCGAGCGCGGCGAACAGCGAATCGAGCCACAATCGGGTGAGCCAGAGTCGCGCGACGCCGAAGAGACCCCAGAACGCGGACTCACCGTGGCGAAGTGCCGCTATGGTCGCCACCGCCGCGAGAGCGTGTGCGAGCCACATGCTCGCATCCGTCGGGACGAGCGGGGAATCCGGCGTCACGAAGGCGAAGAGCTGGCCGTGCACGTGCCCGAGAGGTGCGATACCTGTCGGCTGCGTCGTCCAGAGGCTGAACACCGTGTGAAAGAGGAGTTGGCTGAGCGCCACCGACACGGTCAGTTTCGCCAGCGAGAGTGCCTTGCCCGAGAGTACGACGCAGATGAAGGCAGACACGACGAAGCAGCACAGGAGCGCGAAGAGGGTCGGTGCGGGCCCGCCGGAGACGATATGGCCGAAGGCGGCGACGAAGAGCGAGACCGCCGCGGCCACGCAGCCGCGGGCAACGCGCGCCCAGCGTGTGGCCATCGCTGCTCCGCCCTGTGTATCCAAACGATCCCGCACCCACAGTCTATGACGGCGCTGAAGTGCACCCTCTCAGGGATATTCGCCGCCGAAACCGAAGTGGTTTGGGGCCCTCCCGCCTCCGCGGCACGCCGCGTAGCAATTGCGCACGATGCGCATCCGTGTCGCCGGCTCGGGTTAGGCTCGTAAAACAGCACTCGCGGAGTGCGTGCGTTCGCGTAGTTGTGATCCGCACAGTTTCGATCCCCAATGGCGAGGGTCCCGACCAGGAGGAGGCCGAGCATGGCCCGTATAGGCGAAAGCGCCGATCTACTCAAGTGCTCCTTCTGCGGCAAGAGCCAGAAGCAGGTGCAGCAGCTCATCGCGGGCCCCGGCGTCTACATCTGCGACGAGTGCGTCGAGCTGTGCAACGAGATCATCGAGGAGCGCCTGGCCGAAGCGGGCGAGGAGACCTCGAGCGAATTCGAGCTCCCGAAGCCGAAGGAGATCTACAGCTTCCTCGAGGAGTACGTGATCGGTCAGGAGGCGGCGAAGAAGGCGCTCTCGGTGGCGGTCTACAACCATTACAAGCGCATCCGGGCACGCAACACCATCGGTGCTGCGGATGCGGTGATCGACGATGTCGAGATCGCCAAGTCGAACATCCTGCTCATCGGGCCGACGGGTTGCGGCAAGACCTACCTGGCCCAGACGCTCGCCAAGCGGCTGAATGTACCTTTCGCGGTAGCGGATGCCACGGCGCTGACCGAGGCCGGTTACGTCGGCGAAGACGTCGAGAACATCCTGCTGAAGCTCATCCAGGCCGCCGACTACGACGTCAAGCGCGCGGAGACGGGCATCATCTACATCGACGAGATCGACAAGATTGCTCGCAAGGCCGAGAACCCGTCGATCACGCGCGACGTATCGGGCGAGGGTGTGCAGCAGGCCCTGTTGAAGATACTGGAGGGCACCGTCGCCTCCGTTCCTCCGCAGGGTGGGCGCAAGCATCCGCACCAGGAGTTCATCCAGGTCGACACGACCAACGTGCTGTTCATCGTTGCGGGTGCCTTCGCGGGACTCGAGGAGATCATCTCTCACCGCGCGGGCAAGAAGGGCATCGGCTTCGGCGCCCCGCTGCACAGCAAGGGCGACGACGTGAACCTCTTCGGCGAGGTGCTGCCGGAAGATCTGCACAAGTTCGGACTCATTCCCGAGTTCATCGGGCGGCTCCCCGTCGTCACCACCGTGACGCCGCTTGACCAGGTCGCTCTCATGGAAATCCTGACCAAGCCCAAGAACGCTCTCGTGCGCCAGTACCAGCGCATGTTCGAGATCGACAATGTCGAGCTCGAGTTCGAGCACGACGCGCTGGAGGCGATCGCAGACCTGGCCGTGCTGCGCCAGACCGGTGCGCGTGGTCTGCGCGCGATCATGGAGGAGGTGCTCGGGCCGATCATGTTCGAGGTGCCGTCGACCGAGGATGTCGCGCGCGTCATCGTCACGAAGCAGGCCGTGATCGAGAACGCCGCTCCCACGATCGTGCCGCGCCGCCCCGTGCGCCACGAGAAGTCCGCGTAGCGCACCGAAGGTCTTCCGCACATCTTCCAGCCCATCACCGCAGGGATCGTCGCGGCGATCTCCGGTTTCGCCACCTCGTTCGCGCTCGTCATCGCCGGTCTGCAGGCGGTCGGTGCCTCGCAACTCGAGGCGTCATCCGGGTTGCTCGTGCTGTGCCTCACGGTCGGCATCGCCTCGATAGTGCTCGCCTGGCGGTACCGGATGCCGATCTCCTTCGCCTGGTCGACACCCGGGGCCGCGCTGCTGGTGGCTGCAGGCCACAACCACGCCAACTTCGCGGCCGCGGTGGGGGCGTTCCTCGTCTGCGCGGTGCTCATCGTGCTGTGCGGCCTGTGGCCCGCGCTCGGGCGGGCGATCACGCGCATACCGAAGCCGATTGCCAGCGCGATGCTCGCGGGCATACTGCTCCCGATCTGCATCGCGCCGGTCACCGCCTCCATTCAGCACCCGCTGCTCGGCCTCCCCATCGTGGTCGCCTGGTTCGTGCTCTACCGGCTCGCGCCGCGCTGGGCCGTGCCCGGTGCCATGGTCGTTGCGACGATCGTGATCGTCGTCTCCGCGGGCACCGCTTGGCTGCAGAGCGCCACCGTCGCACCGCAACTCACCTTCGTGGCGCCCGTGTTCGACCCGCTCGTGATCGTGAGCCTCGGATTGCCGCTGTTCATCGTCACGATGGCCGGACAGAATGTGCCCGGATTCGTCGTCATGTCCACCTACGGCTACGAGACGCCGCCCGCACCGCCGCTCGTCGCCTCGGGCGTGCTCTCGGGAGCCGGGGCGCTCTTCGGCGGCCACGTCATCAACCTCGCCGCGATCACCGCTGCGATCATGGCGAGCCCCGAGGCCTCGCCCGATCGATCGAAGCGCTGGATCGCCACCGTGACGGCTGGCTTCCTCTACCTCGCGCTCGGACTGGGGGCGGGCGTCGCCACCGCGCTCGTCGCGGCATCGCCGCCGATCCTCATCGTGGCCGTTGCCGGGCTCGCAGTGCTCGGCGCGCTCATCACCTCGATCACCACGGCACTCGAAGACGAGCGGCACCGCGTGACGGCGATCGCGACCTTCCTGGTGACCGCATCCGAGATCACGATCGTGGGCATCGGTTCGGCGTTCTGGGGGCTACTCGTCGGCGCCGTCTTCATGCTTTGGCTGAGCGGACGACGCGACGCCCATCCCGTGCGCACCCCGGTTAGCTGAGACCTCGCCGCTTCAGGAGCGGCTCGATCACGGCGTCCCTGCCGCGGAACTCGCGGTACGCCTCGAGCGGATCCTTCGAGCCGCCGACTCCCAGCAGCAGCGATCGGAACCGGTCGCCGTTCTCGCGCTTGAGGCCGCCGTTCTCCTTGAACCAGTCGACGGTATCGGCATCCAGCACCTCGCTCCAGATGTAGGAGTAATAACCCGCGTCATAGCCGCCGGAGAAGGTGTGCGCGAAGTACCCGCTGGAATAGCGCGGCGGAATCGCCGGATTATCGAGACCGGCCGAGGCCAGCGCATCCGCCTCGAAGGCCGCCACATCGGTGACCCGGGCGTCTGCCGTGATGCGATGCCACGCCTGGTCGAGCAGGGCGGCGCCCAGGTACTCGCTCGTCGCGAAGCCCTCGTTGAAAGCGGATGACGCCCGCAACTTCTCGACGACGGTCTCCGGCAGGGCCTCACCGGTCTCGAAGTGCACGGCGTAGTTCGCCAGGACCTCGGGCCACAGCATCCACATCTCGTTCACCTGGCTGGGGAACTCGACGAAGTCGCGGTGCACGTTCGTGCCCGCGAACCGCGGATACCGCACCCGCGCGAAGAGACCGTGCAGCGCGTGCCCGAACTCGTGGAACAGCGTGGTGACCTCGTCGTAGCTCAGCAGGGTCGCCTCGCCCGCCGCGGGCTTCGGCACGTTGAGGTTGTTCACGACGACGGCGGGGGAGTCGAGCAGATCGCTCTGCGACACGAGGGGGTTCATCCAGGCACCGCCGCGCTTGGAATCGCGCGTGTAGAGGTCGAGCACGTACAGGCCCACCGGGGAGTCGTCGTCATTCCGCACCTCGAAGACCCGGGCATCCGGGTGGTAGGCGACGAGGTCAGGTCGTTCGGTGAAGTTCACCCCGTAGAGTCGTTCGGCGGCGAAGAAGACACCATCGCGCAGCACTCGCTCCGCCTCGAAGTACGGGCGAAGCACGCTGGTGTCCACGTCGTACTTGGCGAGTCGCACCTTCTCGGTGAAGAAGGCCCAGTCCCACGACTCGATGCTCTCGGGCGCGCCGTCCATCGCGAGCAGTTCCTCCTGCTCGACTCGCGCGTTGCGCGCCGCGATGGGAGCGAGACTTTTGAGCATCGAGGCGACCGCCTCAGGGGTGCCCGCGGTCTCGTCGCTCGTCACGTATTCGGCGTGACTCGCGAAGCCGAGGAGGCGCGCCCGCTCGGCCCGCAGGCGCGTGATCTCGAGCACGAGCTCTCGATTGTCGTGCGCACCGCCGCGAGAGCCGCGCGACCGCGAGGCCATCATGATCCGTTCCCGCAGGTCGCGACTGCTGAGCGAAGCGAGATACGGATGCCCGGTCGGCAGCACGAGCGTCACCAGATGCGCGCCCTCAAGGCCTCGCTGCTGTGCGGCCTCCGCCGCGGCGGAGATCTCGCCCGCGCCGAGCCCGTCGAGCTCGCGGACATCGTGCACCTCGACGGCCAGTTCGTTGGTGTCGGCCAGGAGGTTCTTCTCGAATCGCGTGGTCAGTGTCGACAGGCGCTGGTTGTACTCGCGCAGTCGCGCCTTGTCGGTCTCGCCGAGAGCCGCACCGGCGAGGGTGAACTCGGTGAAGCAGCGTTCGACGAGATAGCGCGCCTCGGCGTCGAGGTTGTCGCGGGACTCGTGCACGGCGCGAACCCGAGCGTACAGCCCCGGGTCGAGCAGGATCGCGTCGGAGTGGGCCGCGAGCAGGGGCGCGAACTCCTCCTCGAGCTGCTCGATGAACTCGCTGCTGTCCGCGGAGCTGCGATTGAAGAACACCGTCGTGACCCGGTCGAGCAATTGGCCAGAGCGTTCGAGTGGCAGGAGCGTGTTCTCGAGGGTCGGCGCGGCATCCTGAGCGGTGATAGCGGCGATCTCCCGAAGCTGCTCAGCGATGCCTCGCTCGAAGGCGGGCCGGTAGTGCTCGTCGCGGATCAGCTCGAACGGCGGCAACTCGTACGGCAGGGTGCTGCGCTCGAAAAACGGGTTGGACGCGGCGGGATCGAGCGAGTTCACGTGGGGCACAGCCCCAGCCTAGAACCGCGACGCTGAGCGCCCGTCACGTGGCTGCAACAAAGAATCCAATGTCGGCGGGCCGTGTCATACTTTCGGTAGATCAGCGCCGGATCCTGCGCACCCCAGCGGATCGAGCACCTGGTCGCCCGTCGCCGCTACCCCTCCGGCGCCACTTCGGCCCCACGTCGCCCACCGAGACTTCGCGAGCGGTCGTTCGCGTACCCAGCCAGCCCCGATGAGGCAGCTGCCCGAGACACACGAATAACGAGCACCCGGCGTCCTAGCGCCACCTCCTGTGCAAGGCTATTCACTCTTCGGGTCGGCCTCATCGGGGCTGTTGTCGTCCGTGAAGGGCGTGACCCGAGCGGTATCCGTTGCGGGGTCGAAGCGGATGATCGTGCCGTCGTCGAGTTCCACCACGGGCCTGCCCTCGAGCCAGGTCAGGGTCCACCGCCACTGTGCGCTGCCGGGGATGGCGCGCAGCTCGGACTCGACCGCGCGCACCGCCGCGCGCACCGCATCCGGAAGTCGTGGCGGTGCATCGGTGCCGACGCCCCATCGGGTGCCCAGCTGCATGTGGTGCTCCTGTTCTCTCGGCCGGCGGGGGTGTCGCTCAGGGCCCGACCGGATTGCCGTTCGCGTCGAGGTCGACCTCGTCGAGAATCTGCAGTCCGGTCGCCCTGTACGCTGCTACGGCGTCGTCACTCGGGTACCCGCACCGATCGACCGGTGCGTAGACGGGGTAGACCTTGCCCGCGGTGTCGGTGATCCACACGATGAGCGGGTCCTTGGCGGTGCGCACACAGGGCTCTTGGGTCACCGTGGCGTTCGGTGCCGCGTAGGCCGAGAGCAGCGCTTCCTGGCCGAAGTTCACCCAGTTCGCCGTCTCGGTCGTGCCGGTCGCGGACGCGACCGACGTGCAGATGTCGACCTTCGCCACCTCGCTCGATGTGCCGTCGAAGTGCACGGCCGGCATGTCGGGGCAGTACTTCAGGATGCGCTCGCTGGTGATCAGCGGCAACGGCCTCGTGCGCGTCGGTTGCGCCTGTTTCGCCGGTGGCGGCGCGCTGGGCGTCGCCGACGCGGTCGGCGTCGGACTCGAACTCGGTTTCGCCTTCGACGGCGCAGACGTGCCGCACCCGACGAGCGCGAGGCTGAGCACTGCCATCGTCACGAGCACGAGCGGCTTGCGCACTATTCCACCTGTTCCTCGAACACCACGTCGGAGACCGCGATCTCCGCGCCCTCGACGAGCGTCAATTCTGCGATCTTACCCACGGCTTTCAGGTCGTCCACGGCCCGTTCTATCAGGTCCAGCTGCGCACGCGGTGCCTGCAGCACGGCAGAGGCGACCTCTGTCTTCTGCGACGCCTTCGCATCCGTCTTCGCTCTGCGGATTCCGATGAGCGCGGCTCCGACGGCGCCCAGCAGCCCGCTCGGTTCGGCGTCACTCGGCGCCTCGGGCCACGCGGCCTGGTGCACCGAGCCGGTGTGCGTCCACGACCAGACCTCTTCGGTGGCGAAGGGCAGGAACGGCGCGAAGAGCCTGAGCATCACGTCGACGGCCGTGCGCAGGGTGTGCGCGGCCGAGGCCTGGCCGTCCGGTGTGGAGGCACCGTAGGCGCGCTCCTTGACGAGCTCGAGGTAGTCATCGCAGAACGTCCAGAAGAACTGCTCCGTCGCCTCGAGCGCCCTCGCGTGGTCGTACTCCTCGAACGCCCTGGTCGCGGTGCGTACCACGGCTCCGAGCTCGGCGAGAAGATCCGCGTCGAGCGGGTGGGCTTCCGTTCCAGCGGTCTCGGCAGCCTCCGGGAAGGAGTAGACGAACTTGGCCGCATTCAGCACCTTGATCGCAAGCCTGCGCCCGATCTTGATCTGCGTGGGGTTCTGCGGATCGAAGGCCGCGTCCGTGCCGAGGCGCGAGGATGCCGCCCAGTAGCGCACCGCATCCGAACCGTGCTGCTCGAGCATGGACGCCGGGGTGACGACGTTGCCCTTCGACTTCGACATCTTCTTGCGGTCGGGGTCGACGATGAAGCCGCTGATGCCCGCGTTCCTCCACGGGATGGTGTCGCTCTCGAGCTGCGCGCGCAGCATCGTGGAGAACAGCCAGGTGCGGATGATGTCCTGCCCCTGCGAGCGGAGGGAATACGGGAAGACCAGGTCGAACAGTTCGGGATCGCTCTCCCAGCCGCCCGCGATCTGCGGCGTGAGGCTGGAGGTCGCCCAGGTGTCCATGATGTCCACCTCGCCCTCGAAGCCGCCGGGAACGCCTCGCTGGCTCTCGTCGTAGCCTGGGGCGGCATCCGATGACGGGTCGACCGGCAGCGCGTCCTCGGACGGCACGATCACGGCACCGCGCTCGCCGTTCGCGTCGAGCTCGTACCAGACCGGCAGCGGCACGCCGAAGAAGCGCTGGCGCGAGACGAGCCAGTCGCCCGTGAGGCCGCCGACCCAGTTGTCGTAGCGCACGCGCATGAAGTCGGGGGTGAAGTTCACCTCGCGCCCGCGCTCGATCATCGTGGCGCGCAGCTTCTCGTCGCGGGCGCCGTTCGCGATGTACCACTGCAGCGTCGAGACGATCTCGAGCGGCTTGTCGCCTTTCTCGAAGAACTTCACGGGGTGCGTGATCGGCTTCGGGTCACCGCTGAGCTCGCCGCTCTCGCGCAGCAGCTCCACGACCACCTGCTTGGCCGAGAACACGGTCTTGCCGGCGAGCGCTTCGTAGGCAGTCCTGCCCGCGTCGCTCGTGATCGCCTCGGGCGCCTCGGCGACGATACGGCCGTCGCGACCGATGATGCTGCGGGTGGGAAGGTCGAGCTCGCGCCACCAGATCACGTCGGTCACATCGCCGAAGGTGCAGATCATGGCGATGCCCGATCCCTTGTCCTTCTGCGCGAGGTGATGGGCAAGCACGGGCACCTCGACGTCGAAGAGCGGTGTGCGCACCGTCGTGCCGAAGAGGTGCTGGTAGCGCTCGTCATCCGGATGCGCGACGAGCGCCACACAGGCCGGCAGCAGTTCCGGCCGCGTGGTCTCGATGTACACCTCGGAGTCCGGACCGTGGAACGCCACCCGGTGGTATGCCCCCGGCATCTCCTTGTCTTCGAGCTCGGCCTGCGCCACGGCCGTGCGGAAGGTCACGTCCCACAGGGTCGGGGCATCCGCCTGGTACGCCTCGCCGCGAGCCAGGTTGCGGAGGAAGGCGCGCTGGGCAGCGGTCTGTGCCTCGACGCCGATGGTGCGATAGCTCTGCGTCCAGTCGACGGACAGTCCGAGCATCCGCCAGACGTCTTCGAACTGCTTCTCGTCTTCTGCGGTGAGCTTCTCGCACAGCTCGATGAAGTTGCGGCGGGAGATCGGAACCTGATCGGCCGCCTTGCTGCTCGCGTTCGAACCGCCCTCGAGCGGGGGAGTGTAACCCTCGACGTAGGGAAGGCTCGGGTCGCAGCGCACCCCGTAGTAGTTCTGCACCCGGCGCTCGGTGGGCAGACCGTTGTCGTCCCAGCCCATCGGGTAAAAGATGTGCCTGCCGCGCATGCGCTGGTAGCGCGCGATGAGGTCCATGTGGGTGTAGCTGAAGACGTGACCGATGTGCAGCGAACCGGATGCCGTGGGCGGCGGGGTGTCGATGGAGAAGACGTTCTCGCGCGTGGCGGTGGTGCGATCGAACCGGTAGGTGCCTTCCGCCTCCCAGGTCGCGCCCCACTGTGCTTCGAGGCCTTCGAGGGCAGGCTTCTCGGGGATGGCTGACGGCATGGAGCGCTCCGGTTCGATGTGTGCGGCACCGTGTCGATGAAGAGATGCCTGAGTGTGGGGTGTTCTTCCCATCTTAACCGGCACGCCCAAGCGCCAGGTTCCCTGAGCGTGTCGAAGCGTTCGCTTCGACACGCTCAGGAAACGAGTCTTTATGAGGCAGAGGCCAGTTCCAGCTCTTCGTCGACGGCGAGCGGGTCGCCGTCCACCGGCGCCTTCCACCGGGCCGCGATGATGGATGCCGCGAGCGTGAGGATCGACAGTGCCGCGAGCACGATTCCCGGATGCCACCACGCCGAGTTCGTCGCCGCCGCGAGCCCAGACGTGGCGAGAGGAATCAGGCCCGAGACCACTGCGGCGATGCTGTAGGCGATCGACAGGGCGCTGTAGCGGATTGGACCCCCGAAGATGTCGGCCATGAGACCGCCGAGACCCGCCCACGCGAGGGTGGGGAAGATGCCGCCGATGATCATCGTGCCGACGAGAATCGGGAAGGTCGCGTACTGCAGTAGGAAGTACATCGGGAAGGTGATGACGAGCGTGCTCGCCGCCCCGATGATCACGACGCGAGCAGAGCCGATCCGGGTCGCGAGCACCCCGAACAGCGGGATGGTCACGAGCTGAAGCAGGCTGCCTATGGTCGCCGCCCACACGACGTCTTGGTACTGGAAGTGCAGGGTCGTCACGCCGTAGCTGATCGTGTAGGTGTTCATGAGCGAGTACGAGCCGATGCCGAGCAGCGCCGCTGCGATCGCGACGACGAGGGCGTAGGGGTGACGGCGGAACACGGCGAGCACGGGAACGCGCTCACGCTTGTCGCCGGCAAGCAGCGTCTTGAACAGCGGCGTCTCGTCAATGGCGAGGCGCAAGTATAGAGAGACCGCGAGCAGTGGGAAGGCCAGCAGGAACGGAAGCCGCCAGCCCCAGGCGAGCATGTCGGCCGAGGAGATGAACTGCGGGAGAACGAGCAGGAGAAGCCCGGTGATGATCGTGCCGATGGGCGATCCGAGCTGCGGCAGGGCGGCGTAGAAGCCTCGACGCTTGGGCTCGACCTGCTCGACGGCGACGAGGATCGACCCGCCCCACTCGCCACCGAGGGAGAGCCCCTGCACCACGCGGAGCAGGGTGAGCAGCAGCGGCGCGGCGAGCCCGATGGTCGCGAAGTCGGGCAGGAGCCCTATCGCGCCGGTGGCGACACCCATGATGGTGATGGTGAGGAGCAGCGTCTTGCGCCGCCCGATCCGGTCGCCGAGGTGACCGAAGATGATGGCACCGAGCGGGCGCACGAGGTACGAGACCGCGAAGACCGCGAAGGCTTCGATGGTCTTCGTGATCGGGTCGGCATCCGGGAAGAACAGCGAACCGCTGAAGATCGCCGAGAAATAGGCGAAGACGTAGAAATCGTAGGACTCGAGCGAGGTTCCCACGAGCGAGGCCCACACCGCCTTACGCGCCTTGGCGACGGAGTACCGCGCAGGGGGAGCGGAATGTGCGGGATCTGGTGCGAGTTCTGTGGCCGTCACGGTCGCCTTTCAGGTTGGAGAGCCCCAGCAGGGTAATATTTGGGCTCGGTACAGTTATACAACATCGGAGGGTTTGTGACGCGAGCAAGCGCGAGTGCATCGGTCGGTCGACCGCGCTCCTCCTCGCGCAGCATCCTCGAAGACGCGGCCCTCGAACTCTTCATCGAGCAGGGCTACACCGCGACGACGATCGAGCAGATCACCCAGCGCGCGGGGGTCAGCCGCAACACGTTCTTCAACTACTTCGAGGCGAAGAGCGACCTGCTCTGGCTCGAGGTCGACGCGGGCATCGACCGGCTCGCCGACGCACTGCACGCCGTCCCCGCGGACGAGGCGCCACTGCCCGCTCTTCGCGAGGTCATGCTTCGAGTGGCGAGCGAGGTGGGCGCCGATCGCGTACCACTCGCGCTCACCCAGGCCGAGGTGATGGGCAGCCAGGGCGAGGCTGCCGTCTCCGGTCTCGCGAGGTTCGCCAGACGAGCGGATGTGCTGGCCGGCTTCCTCACTCCCCGTCTCGCCGAGGGGTTGGGCGGGCTCGCCGCGCTGGCGGCCGCCAACGCGCTCGCCGGGGCGGTCTCCGCCGCCTGGGAGGTGTGGGCCCGCGACGGAATCGCCCGCAGACCGCTCGCCGACTACGTGGCGGAGGCCTTCGACCTCGTGGTCACCGGCCTCGATCGTTCGCTACGCCCGTAGCGCCGCCGGCGCCGACGATCGACACCCCGCGGGCCGCGAGGCCCTTGCGGTCGCCCGAGAGGGAGTGGGCGAGCCGCGCCCTCGTGCCGCGGATGTGCTCGACGACGAGAGCCGCTGCGGCATCGGCATCTCGCGACAGGAGTGCCCGCAGGATCTCGGCGTGCTCGGCCGCGGCCTGTTCGCCGGCCGACGCCGTGCGGGCCTCGAGCCAGCGCGTGCGCGCGAGCCGCGTCATGATGCCCTCGACCGCGCTCGTGAGGAAGGGGTTCGCGCTGAGTCTCGCCAGTTCGAGGTGAAAGTCGGGTGCGACAGCGTGCTGTTCCTCGGCCGAGGTCGCCTCCCGAACGCGCACCTGCTGTTCGAGCGCCCGCAGCTCGTCGTTGGTCGCACGCTCGACGGCGAGTCGCACGACGGCGGTCTCTACCGCCTCCCTGAATTCGGCAAGGGATTCGAGCTCGACGAGATCAATCGGCGAGACGATCCAGCCGCGTCCGTGGCGCTGCGCGAGTCCCTCGCCCTCGAGCCGCACGAGTGCTGCACGAACCGGCGTGCGCGAGGCGCTGAACTCCGCCTCGAGCCAGCGCTCCGTTAGCCTCATGCCGGGCGTGAGGTCGAGATCGAGAATCGCCAATCGCAGCCGCTGGTAGATCAGCGTGGTCTGGGTGGCATCCGGCACAGTCCAAGGATAGCGAGGGGGTGTGTGACGCCGACGGGATCGAAGCTGAACTCGGCACCGGCGGGAGGTTCGTAGACTTCCAGTGGCGACGCATCCGTTCCTGCGTTCGCCTCGGAGGTGGACTGCGCGGTGCCAGTTCAGACCGGACCGCCTCGGGGAGTGCCTGGCAGCAGTGGATCTGCGGGCGTCCTTCGGCTGCACACGGTCGTGGGCCTCGTGCGCCTGCTCGGCGCCGCGGTGTGCGCGGCCGCACTCGTCGCGAGATTCGTGTGGGGCCTCGGTTCGGTCACCTTCACCGCGTCGAACTTCTTCGCCTACCTCACCATCCAGAGCAACATCGCCTTCGTTGCCGTCACCCTGACCGCCAGCATCGTCGCGCTGCGTGGCCCGCGCGAACCGGCCTGGCTCACGACCGCGCGAGCGACGGTGCTGAGCTGCACGGTGTCGGCCGGTGCCGTGTTCGCGCTGCTCATCGAACAGGCAGGGGTTCGCGGTCTGCCGCTCGACGTGCCCTGGTCAGACCAGGTACTGCACTTCTGGTTGCCGTCGCTCGCGCTGCTGGAATGGGTCGGTTCGCCCGGCCGTGGTCGCGCGCCCTGGCGAACCGTCTACTTCGTGACCGGTTTCACGGCGGTCTGGGGCATCATCACGCTCATCCGCGGAGCATTCGTCGGCTGGTACCCGTACTTCTTCCTCGACCCTGCGCAGGTCGGCAGCGTCGGCGAATTCCTGCTCCTGAGCGCCATCGCGCTCGCGTCGTTCGCGACGATATCCTCGCTCGTCGTCGTGCTGACCAGACCGAGGCCACTGCTGGAGCGCCTGCCGATCCGATTCGTGGGACTCAGGGCTCGGCGAACGGCCGAAGCGCGAGTAGTGCGTTCGCCTTCAACTGATCGTCGCTGAGCTTCGCCACGCGCAGGGCCGCATCCCCGCCGACGAGGCCGACGAGCACCGGTTCCGAGGTGGCGGGTTCGAGGTTGATCCAGGTCGTGATGTCGTCGTCTGTGCCGACAAGGTTCCACACCGCGGCATCCGTCTTCCAGAATTTCTGGTCGAACCTCAGCCAGACGGTCTCGACGGTGCCGACTCCGAGCGACGCGATCGCCGTGCGGTGCGGGAGCGGCAGAAGCGGAGAGAACTTGATGGTCGACTTCTTGAGCACACCGAGCGGCACTGTCACCACGACGCGATCGACCCGCAGCGATTCGCCGGTGCCGAGTCTCAGGCTCACTCCGGAGTCGTTGTAGTTGATTTCGGCCACCACGGTCGACAGGAACGTCTTGACGTCTTTCAGGGCGTCTTTCACCACGAGGTCGTAGCCACCGGTGACGACCTGGTTGCTCGCCACCAGGATGCTTGCGGCCTGGTCTGTGCCGTACCAGCTCGACAACTGTGCGGGGTCGGCTCCGGTCACCGTGGCGAGTGACTCGAGGTATTGCTCGAGCATCGCCTGGCCGTCGAAGCCCTTTGGCGCGGCTCCCTCGGCCGTCTTCGCGGCACCGGACTGGTCGAGCGCGTCGTGCACCGAGACATCCTGTGGTTGCTCGGTGGCCCAGGCGAGTGCGGAGGTGAGCGCCTCGGCACCGGCCGGATAGCTCTTCGCCGTCGAGGTGGGCGAGACGAACGTCGTCGGTTTGATCGGTTCGGTCGTGACGGCGAGTTCGCGCAGCCTCGACAGCACGTCATCGTCCTGCGTGCCCACGCGCCAGGAGCCGAGTTCCACGGGCACCGGCCAGTCCTTGGACTCCGAGGTCTGGATGCGTCCACCGACCCGCTTGCGGGCCTCGACGACGATGACCTCGTAGTCGTCTTCGGCGAGCTTTCGTGCGGCTTCCGCACCGGCGATGCCCGCGCCGATCACCGCGACGCGTTCGCCGTGCTTCGCCACGATCGACAGGTCGCTCGCCGCGCGAGAGCCGGAGTGCAATGCTCCGAGCACGGTACCCGGTGCGTCGCTCGATGTCGCCTCGCCCGCGAAGAACACGCGGTCGAGAACGGGCTGGCGCAGCGCATCCCGGTGCTCGGGCGTCGCACCGACCTTCATGAAACTGTGCGAGCCGAGCGAATACGGATCGTTCGCCCAGGAGCTCCGCGCGAAAGCCGCGGGTGCGGGAAGGCCGAGCGGCGTCTTCGTGGGCTTTGGCGTCGGCTTGGGTGCCGGTTTCTCGTCGACGCACGCCGACAGCACCAGCAGGGACAAGCCTGAACCTGCCCCGATCAGGAAGTTGCGACGAGTGAACGACATCTCAGCGCCAGACTACCCGGGATCGCTGGCGGGTCACAGGCGGCGGGGTGCGGGTGGGTCGCCGGTCGCGCCATCGGATCGAGTAGAATCGTGGCACAGGCATCGATCCGGCCATCACCGGGGAGCCTTCGGAAGAAAGGCTCCGCGCGTCTGCTGCAGATGCGATCGGTGCCCGTAGAACCGAACGGGTCTGGCCCGTCACAGCCAAAGAACAAGCGGTCGGCCTGCACTGCGTGAGCGTGACGGTCGGCAAGCGGGGTGGTACCGCGGCAGACACGCACGAGCAACTGCCGTCCTCGTCAGGATTGACCCACGAGGAGCGATATGACCTACCCACGCGGATCCGCCGACGGCGCTGCAGCAGAGCCCCTCAGCCCCTCTCCGAGCTTCCCCGCGATCGAGAAGGGCGTTCTGGCCTTCTGGAAGCGTGACGAGACGTTCAAGGCTTCAGTCGACCAGCGTGAGGGCTGCGAGGAGTGGGTCTTCTACGACGGTCCGCCCTTCGCCAATGGCCTGCCCCACTACGGTCACCTGCTCACCGGTTATGCGAAGGACCTCTTCCCGCGCTATCAGACCATGCGAGGTAAGCAGGTGCACCGTCGTTTCGGCTGGGACACCCACGGGCTACCGGCCGAACTCGAGGCCATGCGCCAGCTCGGCATCACCGAGAAGTCGCAGATCGAGGAGATGGGCATCGAGGCGTTCAACCACGCCGCGCGCGGCTCCGTGCTCGCCTACACGAAGGAGTGGGAGGAGTACGTCACCCGCATGGCGCGCTGGGTCGACTTCGAGAACGACTACAAGACGCTCGACGTCACGTTCATGGAGTCGGTGCTGTGGGCGTTCAAGCGCCTCTACGACAAGGGTCTCGCCTACGAGGGTTTCCGCGTGCTGCCGTACTGCTGGCACGACGAGACGCCTCTGTCGAACCACGAACTTCGGATGGACGACGACGTCTACAAGATGCGTCAGGACCAGACGGTCACCGTCACCTTCCCGCTGACGGGATCGAAGGCCGAGGATCTCGGTCTGGCCGGCGTACGAGCTCTCGCCTGGACGACGACGCCGTGGACACTGCCGACCAACCTCGCGCTCGCCGTCGGGCCCGACATCCGCTATTCAGTCGTGCCCGTCGGTGCGCTCGGTGCAGGCGACGGTGCGACTGACACCCAGTACCTGCTCGCCAATGACACGATCGGGGCCTACGCGAAAGAGCTCGGCTACGCCACGGCGGACGATGCCCTCGCAGCCGTCACGAGGTCGCTCACCGGCAGCGAGCTCGGCGGTGTGCGCTACGAGCCGCTCTGGGACTACTACGCGGATGTCGACACCTGGGGCACGCACAATGCCTGGCAGATCCTGGTCGCGGACTACGTGGCCACGGGCGAGGGAACCGGCATCGTGCACCAGGCGCCCGCCTACGGTGAAGACGACCAGCTCACGTGCGCCGCGGCGGACATCCCGGTGCTCGTCTCGGTCGACGACGGAGGCAAATTCCTGCCCATGTTCGGCGACATCGCGGGCCTGCAGGTCTTCGACGCGAACAAGCCGATCACCCAGCGACTGCGCGCCGAGGGCCGTCTCCTGCGAGTCGCCAGCTACGAGCACAGCTACCCGCACTGCTGGCGCTGCCGCAACCCGCTCATCTACAAGGCGGTGTCGAGCTGGTTCATCCGGGTCACGGAGTTCCGCGACCGCATGGGAGAGCTCAACCAGGAGATCACCTGGGTGCCCGAGAACGTCAAGGACGGCCAGTTCGGCAAGTGGATCGGTGGCGCTCGCGACTGGTCGATCTCGCGCAATCGCTACTGGGGCTCGCCGATCCCGATCTGGAAGAGCGACGACCCGCGATTCCCGCGCGTCGACGTCTACGGCTCGCTCGCGGAACTTGAGCGCGACTTCGGCACGCTGCCGACCAACGCGGACGGCGAACCCGACCTGCACCGCCCCTTCATCGACGAACTGACGCGGCCGAACCCCGACGACCCGAGCGGCGCATCCACCATGCGGCGCATCGAGGATGTCTTCGACGTCTGGTTCGACTCCGGTTCGATGCCGTTTGCCCAGGTGCACTACCCCTTCGAGAACGAGGAGTGGTTCGACACCCACAACCCGGCGGACTTCATCGTCGAATACATCGGCCAGACGCGCGGCTGGTTCTACCTGCTGCACGTGCTCTCCACCGCGCTGTTCGACCGCCCGGCGTTCACCAACGTGATCAGTCACGGCATCGTGCTCGGCAGCGACGGCCAGAAGATGTCGAAGTCGTTGCGCAATTACCCGGATGTCTCCGAGGTCTTCGACCGGGACGGCGCGGATGCGATGCGCTGGTTCCTCATGTCATCCTCCGTGATCCGTGGCGGAAACCTCGTCGTGACGGAGGAGGGAATCCGCGAGGGAGTGCGCCAGCTGCTGCTACCGCTCTGGAACAGCTACTACTTCTTCAGTCTCTATGCGAACGCCGCATCGGCGGAGGGCTATGACGCGCAGTGGCGCACCGACTCCACCGACGTGCTCGACCGCTACCTGCTCGCGAAGACCCGCAGGCTCATCGAGGAGGTCACGGCAGACCTCGATGCGCTGGACTCACCGTTGGCCGCGGTGAAGCTGCGCGACTTCGGCGACGTGCTCACCAATTGGTACGTGCGAAGGAGCCGAGATCGCTTCTGGGCCGGTGACAGCGCCGATGCCTTCGACACCCTGTACACCGTGCTCGAGACGGTCGTGAGGGTCGCCGCACCGCTGCTGCCCCTCGTCACCGAGGAGATCTGGAAGGGACTCACCGGCGGCCGCAGCGTGCACCTGCTCGACTGGCCTGACCCGACGCTCTTTCCGCAGGCCGACGACCTCGTCGAGGCGATGGACCGCGTGCGCCAGATCGCGTCCTCCGGTCTCGCCCTGCGGAAGGCCAGGGGACTGCGGGTGCGACTCCCGCTCGCGAGCCTGACCGTCGTGGTCGAAGAAGCGGGCTCCCTCGAGGCCTTCGGCGACATCCTGAGCGACGAACTGAACGTGAAGAGCGTGGAACTTCGCTCGCTCACCGCCGAGAGTCTCGGTGAGTTCGGCATCAGCAACAAGCTCACGGTGAACGCTCGAGCGCTCGGCCCGCGTATCGGCAAGGACGTGCAGCGCGTCATCGGCGCGGCGAAGTCAGGGGACTGGTTCGAGCGCGACGGAGCGGTGACGGTGGGCGGCTTCGAGCTGCTGCCGGAGGAGTACGAACTCGAACCGCAGGCCGCGGGCGACGCTCGCGCCATCGCATTCCTTCCCGGTGGCGGCTTCGTGCTGCTCGACACGGTCACGACACCGGAGCTCGAGGCGGAGGGTCTCGCTCGTGACCTCGTGCGCGCGGTGCAAGACAGCCGCAAGGGCGCGAAGCTCGACGTGAGCGACCGGATCGCCCTCACCCTGTACTTCGGCTCGAGCGCCGAGGCGGCGGCGGTAGAGCCGTTCGCAGACGTGATTGCCGAAGAGACGCTCGCGGAGGAGTTCGCCATCGTCTCCGTGCAGGGTGACGAGGGGGATGCCGAGGCTGTCGCCGCACTGAACGGAACCGTTGACGCGTATCGTTCAGTGGTGAAAGCGGCACAATACGCGAACTCGCACGACGTGGTCGTCGAGCTGAAGATCATGGGATCGGTCACGAATGTCTAAGAATCACGATGCACACGACCCAGAGCTGAGCGACGACGCTCTGTTCCAGAACGATGCGGATCGCGTCTACCAGGATCTGCTCGACCGGGTGGGCGAGCTCGGCCTTCAGCCGAGGCTCGCTCCGACCAGGCGCGTCGTCGAGTTGCTCGGCGACCCGCAGCGCGCGTACCCGATCGTGCACATCACGGGCACGAACGGCAAGACGAGCACGAGCCGCATGATCGAGAGCATCCTGCGCGCCCACGGCCTGCGCACGGGACTGCTGACGAGCCCGCACCTCGTGCGCGTCAACGAGCGCATCGTGATCGACGGCGAGCCGATCTCGAACGAGAGCCTCGTGAACAATTGGCAGGACATCCAGACCTATGTCGCCATGGTGGATGCCGAGCTCGATGCTGCCGGCGAGGCCCGGCTGACCTTCTTCGAGGCCTTCACCGCCCTCGCCTTCGCGAGCTTTGCGGATGCCCCGGTCGACGTCGCGGTGATCGAGGTGGGCATGGGTGGCGAGTGGGATTCCACGAATGTCGGCGACGGCCAGGTCGCGGTGTTCACCCCGATCTCGCTCGATCACACCGCTCGCCTCGGCAGCACGATCTCCGCGATCGCGAGAACCAAGTCCGGCATCATCAAGCCCGCGGCATCCGTCGTCTCGGCCCTTCAGACCGCGGATGCCCTGGCGGAGCTGGAGCGGGCGGCAGAACTCACCGAGTCCACGCTTTCCGTGCAGGGCACGGCCTTCTCGCTCCTCAGCAACTCCGTCGCGGTCGGCGGACAGGTCATAGCGGTGAAGGGCCTCGCCGGCACCTATTCCGACCTCTTCCTGCCGCTGTTTGGCGACCACCAGGCGCAGAACGCCGCGGTTGCGATCGCGGCCGTCGAGGCGTTCCTCGGCGGGGGAACCCAGGCCCTCGCGCAGGACGTCGTCGAGGAGGGTCTCGCCACGGCGACGTCGCCGGGCCGCCTCCAGGTGATCGGCATCGAACCCACCGTCATCATCGACGCTGCGCACAACCCGCACGGCGCCGAGGCACTGGCGAAGGCGATCGGCAGCTATTTCACCTTCGACGACGTCACCGTCGTGCTCGGGGTTCTCGCCGACAAGGATGCGCGCGGCATCATCCGTGCCCTCGCCCCTATCGCCACCAAGTTCCAGGTGACCCAGTCGAGCTCCGAGCGTGCGATCCCGGCGGAGCGGCTGGAAGAGCTCGTCGCTGAGCTCACCGAGAGCGGCGTGAGCCACGAGTTCGGTGACCTGGAGTCCGCGATCGACGAGGCCAGGACGTGGGCTTCGGCGGCTCCCCGGCGCGCGGTGCTGGTCACGGGCTCGATCACGATGATCGGTGACGCGCTCGTGCTGGCCGAGGAGCAGGGCTGGAAGCGGTGAGCGAAGCCCGAAAGGCACCGCGCGTGCGTCGAGAACGATCGGCCACCGAGTCGCTCCTGTCGATCGTGCTCGGTCTCGAGGCCGTGCTCATGTTCTTCGTCGCGCTCGCCGCGTTTCGCTTGGATGTGGTGCCGCCCGCCGTCGCGTTCGGTGGGGGAGCGGCGGTCATTGTCGTCCTGCTCGTCGTGAGCCGCCTGCTTCGCTATCGTTCGGGCGTCTGGCTCGGCTGGGCGTTGCAGTTGGGGCTCATCGCGCTGGGCTTCCTCCTGCCGCTCATGTTCTTCATCGGCGCGGGCTTTGCCGCCATCTGGATCTACTGTTTCGTCACCGGCGTGCGACTCGACCGTCGCAACGCAACTCTGCGTGCCGCCGCAGATTCCGAATCGTCCACTCTCCCGTCCACGAGCCATGCTGAGGAGCAATAATGTCCACCACCGTTGAAGAGACCCTGGTGCTGGTGAAGCCGGATGGCGTCGCCCGCAACCTGACCGGCGAGATCCTGCGCCGCATCGAAGCGAAGGGCTACCAGCTCGTCGACGTGCGTCTGGTCCAGGCCGACCGTGACCTGCTCGGAGCGCACTACGCCGAGCACGAGGGCAAACCGTTCTACGAGCCGCTGATCGAGTTCATGGAGTCCGGTCCCATCGTCGCGCTCCGCATCGCGGGAAACCGCGTCATCGAGGGCTTCCGTTCCCTCGCGGGCACGACGGATCCGACCACAGCGGCTCCCGGTACCATCCGCGGTGATCTGGGCCGCGACTGGGGCGAGAAGGTGCAGCAGAACCTCGTGCACGGCTCGGATTCGCTAGAGTCCGCCGCGCGCGAGCTTGCTCTCTGGTTCGCCTGATACAGCGGTGCGCGGGCGCTGAGCCCGCACGCCCTGACTACTTCTTGGCCTTCGCGATTCCGTCCACGAACGCCTTGAATGTCGCGGCGTTGTCGATGGCGCCCGTGTACTGCTGCCCATCGACGAACACCGTCGGCGTGCCGCGGAACGTGGCAGGAGAGATCGTGTTCGGGAAGGGCGCGCCCTGCACCCGTGCCGTCTCCGCGGTGACCCAGTTGCTGAACTTCTGTGTCTTGACACAGTTGGTGATGGCATCGCTGCTGGCGCCGGCGCTCTTCAGCGTCTTGAGAATCTGCGCATCGGTGCGGCCAGGAGTGGATTCGGCTGGCTGATCGTTGAAGAGCGCCTGCATGACGGCGTAGAACTTCGACGGCTCCTCCTGCGCGACGCACGCGGACGCGTTCGCGGCACGTGTCGAGTACTTGTTCCCCAGCGAATTCGCGTCGAGGAAGGAAATGGGGTGGATCTCGATCGACGCCTTGCCGCTGTCTACCCAGGACTTGATCTGTTCGCCGTTGGTCGCTTCGAAGGCCTTGCAGACCGGGCACTGGAAATCGATGTAGCTCACGATGTTCACGGTGTCGGAATACTTCGACGGGTCCGTGGGCACGGGGTCCGCACCCTTCTTGATCCCCGGTGTCTTCACGGCCGTAGTGGTGCTGCCTGTCAGCAGGATGCCGTCGCTGATCATGTTCGCCGGCCCGGCCTCATTGTTGGAGAGCTCCACCGGCTTCGGCTGGTTCACGATGACGAGCATCACAATCGCGGCGATGGCGATGACGGCGAGACCGACCCCGCTCTGCAGGAAGATCTTGTTGCGCCTCGTGCGCTTGCGTTCGGCTTCGCGGTCCAGGCGGGCCTTCTCGCGTGCCGCCTCGCGGCGATCCTTCTTGCCAATGTTGCTGTTGCTGCCGGGTGTTGCCATCTGGCGTGTCCATCACTTTCTGTGGCGCTGTGCACGGGGTAAACAAGCAAATAATGTCAGGCGCGCGCTGAAGGTTGCCCGTGAGCCAGCTTAGGGCGCGTCGCGCTACCAGCGATGAATGACATCCAGCTGCAACTGGGCAAGCATGAAGACGACGACGTAGCTGGTAAAGGTCAGGAGACCGACCCAGCCGTATGCCGCCGCAAAAAAGGCTCGACTGCGACCGGGCGCGGGGAGATGGCCCATCTTCAGGTTGTACAGCGTGACGAGCCAGAACGTCGGGATGGTCACCGCCCAGGTCGCCATGCACCATGGGCACAGTGTGGCGAGCGAGAAAATGCTCTGGTAGATGAGCCAGCACACGAGAGCGAGCGCGCCTGCCACGCCGACGTTGAAGGTGATCCAGAACCATCGCGCGAACCGAAGCCCGCCCAGCACCATGATGCCGACCGCGATGACCGCGAGCCAACCCCCTATGCCGAGAAGCGGGTTCGGAAATCCGAAGAGCGACCCCTGCCAAGACCCGAGATTCTTGCCGCATTGGACGAGCACGCTGACGTTGCAGGTGGGCGCGGTCGCGGGGTCGATGAAGGTGCCCACCTTCTCAACGGTGAGACGCAGTGCCGCGAAGAATCCCGCAGCGCCCGCGACCGTGAGAAAGAGACCGAAACCGAGGTCGGAGCGGCCAGCGGGTCTCGACAGGAACGCCCGCACGAGCGCGGCGAGCATGAGCAGGAACTGCAGAATGAGGAAGACGTTCAGCGCCGAGCCCACCAGAGCAAGGTAGAGGGTCCACACCTCGAACAGCACACCGACTGATGACACCAGCAGTACGGCTATGCGCCAGCCAGCGCTGAGGACAGCGCCAGCCAGCTCGGCCGTGGCAACGGCGAACATCAGGGCGAACAGGATGAGCGCGAAGCCGGCTGCCGGATACCCGAGTTCGTTATCCGCGCCGATCAGTGAAGCGCCCTCGCCCGCGGCTTCTATGCCGCGGAACGCAACAATCGTCGCGACGAAGGAGACGAGCACGCCGAGGGCCGTGACAACGGCCAGGATGATCGCGGGCCGTTTCGCGTGGGTCTGCGTGAGAATCGGAGGCACACTCGGATTATTGCATGGTGTCAATGCCGGGATGCTGGCAATGCGTGCGATAATCGACTCAGTTGCCCGAGCCGCGCTCGGAGCGACACCAAGAATGCTTACCGGGTATAAAACCGGGCCGCGAGGATGCGACACATGGTTCAGACAGGGTGCTGTAAGAGCAGCATCGTGGGCGCAGCGTGCGCCGCAGAGCGAGTGTCGAATCATAGAAACGCGTCGGATAGCCAGTTCCGGACAGCACCGATGAAGACGAGCAGAACCAGAGGGAACGCACACCGCAAGCAGCGGCTGTCACGAGCAGTGATGATCACGAGCAGCGCAGCCACGAGCAGCGGAACAGTGCGCGGCCGGTTCTGGAACGTCAAGGATTAGCGGGGATTCGCCCAGGCGAAGAGCCGCACGAGAGAGTACCCGGCGGGTGGCGCGGATTCCCGCACCGGGCTAGGAGTGCACCAGCGATGGTGGATAAAAACGAAGAAAACAGCTCAGGCACCAGCGAAACCGGAAGAAAGCGTGGCCGCCTGTTCGGCTCTCGCAAGAAGGCCACGGATGCCGCGGTTGCGGCTCCGGCGCAACCAGCAGTCGACGCCACCCCGGCTCCGAACGCGGCCGAGGAGGTCGCACCAGAAGCCGCCGCACCAGAAGTCACCCAGACAGCGCCAACAGCCTCGCCCAAGCGCAAGGCGCCGGTCAGGCGTGCCGCTGCCGCGACATCCGAGGTGACCCTCCTGAGCGACGAGCCGGCCATCGGCAATGAGCCCGCGATCGACCCGGTCGAGAAGCCGGCTCGCGGTCGCGCGCCGAAGAGCGCAGCGAACGCCGCTGCCGGTGCTGCGCCGGCCGTCGCGACGACCTCGCTGCTGTTCCAGGCTCCAGACCTCCCCGAACTGCCGCAGCGCCCGTCGCGCGGCGGCACTGACTCGCCCGATCGTCACGACGACGGTGACTCGCCCACGGTTCGTCGCCGGGCACGCCGCCGCAGCGGCGAAGAGGATCGCGGAGACGACGAGAGCACCCCGCCGAACACGGTGGTCAAGGTTCGCACCCCGCGCAAGCAGGCCGAGCCGAGCAACGAACCCCAGCGCGTGCGCGGCTCGACCAGGCTCGAAGCCAAGAAGCAGCGCCGCCGTGACGGCAGGGATGCCGGCCGCCGTCGCCCCGTGATCAGCGAGGCCGAGTTCCTCGCCAGGCGCGAGAGCGTCGACCGGGCGATGGTCGTGCGCTCGAAGCACAACCGCATCCAGATCGGTGTGCTCGAAGACGGCGTGCTCGTCGAGCACTACGTCGCCAAGTCGCAGGACGCATCCCTCATCGGGAATGTGTACCTCGGGCGCGTGCAGAACGTGCTCCCGAGCATGGAGGCAGCCTTCGTCGACATCGGTCGCGGGCGTAACGCCGTGCTCTACTCCGGCGAGGTCGACTGGGATGCCGCCGCCGAGAATTCGAGCGAGGGCAAGAGCCAGGCGCGTCGCATCGAGCTCGCGCTGAAGCCGGGCGACAAGGTGCTCGTGCAGGTCACGAAGGATCCGGTGGGCCACAAGGGCGCGAGGCTCACGAGCCAGGTCTCCCTTCCCGGGCGGTACCTCGTCTACGTGCCGAACGGCTCGATGAACGGCATCTCGCGCAAGCTGCCGGACACCGAGCGTGCCCGTCTCAAGAAGATCCTCAAGGAGGTGCTTCCCGAGAACGCGGGCGTCATCGTGCGCACGGCGGCCGAGGGCGCCACCGAGGAGCAGCTCACCCTCGACGTCAGCAGGCTGACGAGCCAGTGGGCCGAGATCAGTGCCGCGCTCGAGACGGTTCAGGCGCCGGCCCTGCTGCACAGCGAGCCCGACCTGCTGGTCAAGATCGTGCGCGACGTCTTCAACGAGGACTTCCACAAGCTCGTGATCGATGGTGAGGATGCCGAGAGCACCATCTCGAGCTACCTCAAGCAGGTTGCACCAGACCTCATCGATCGCATCCAGAAGTACGAGGGCACCGCGGACTCCTTCGACGAGTACCGCATCTCCGAGCAGATCGAGAAGGCGCTGGACCGTAAGGTCTGGCTGCCCTCCGGTGGTTCGCTCGTCATCGACCGCACCGAGGCGATGACGGTCGTCGACGTGAACACCGGCAAGTTCGTCGGCTCCGGCGGCAACCTCGAAGAGACCGTCACGAAGAACAACCTCGAGGCCGCTGAGGAGATCGTGCGCCAGCTCCGGCTGCGCGACATCGGCGGCATCATCGTGGTCGACTTCATCGACATGGTGCTCGAGTCCAACCGCGACCTCGTGCTTCGGCGCCTGGTCGAGTGCCTCAGCCGTGACCGCACCAAGCACCAGGTGGCCGAGGTCACCTCGCTCGGCCTCGTGCAGATGACGCGCAAGAAGCTCGGTCTCGGCCTCCTCGAGTCCTTCAGCGAGCCCTGTGAGGTCTGCGCCGGTCGGGGCGTCATCGTGCGCCACGACCCGGTCACCAAGCATCGCCAGACGGCGCAGCCCGAGCAGCGCCGTGGGCGCGGCAAGGGAGGCAACGGCGCGGACTCCGGCCGCGGCGGTTCGTCCGGCTCGCAGCCGAAGAACGGCAACGGTGGAACCCACGCGATCACCGACGACGTGAAGAACGCGCTCGCCCAGATCGCCGCGAGCACGATTCCGCACGCCTCGGAGCAGTCGGCCGAGGGCGCTATGGATGCGGGGCAGCCCGCCAGCACGGACGCAGTCGAGACGACGGCACCGTCGTCTGCAGACCAGAGCCGCGCAGAGTCAGCGGATGCCGAGCCGAACCAGGCAGAGTCAGCCTCGGTCGCCGCAGCGGAGGCCGCGATCGCGATCCTCGACATCCCGGTGAAGAAGGGCGCGCGCGGCGGTCGCAAGATCAGTCCGCACGACGCCGAGCAGATACTGGATTCCGTCCTCGACGCGCTTCCCGAGCCCAAGCAGCCCGGTCAGGGCCGCTCCAGAGTTTCCCGCCGCGCCTCCAGCGCCGGCACGGTGACGCCGGGGAGCAGCGACTCCGCGAGCTGATTCACGCGTGATCGCGGCCGGCCGAAAGGTCGGCCGCGACTCGTTTAAGTGCCGTCGAGGTGCCGGCGCTCGCGCTGGGAGACGCGCAGTCCGCTGGCCTGCAGCCGAGTCACCAGTCCGCGAACGCTCACGGGCTCGGCACCGGCCGCGACGAGCTCGTCGTAGCGGTGCTCGGGCACGTCGTAGTGGTCGAGGTCAAAGCTGCGCCTCGGCAGTCCCGCCGCCGCGGCGAAGGCGTGCAGCTCGTCGAGCGAGGTGTCGCTCACCACATGGGACCAGAGGGTGCCGTGTGCTGGCCAGATAGGCTGGTCGATCAACACGGTCATGATCAAAAGTCTAGACTTGGCCACACATCCGAGACGGGAGCCACACCATGTCACGCTTTGATGGTCTGTCTGAACGGAGCAGAGTCCTGCCCGCAGTGGTTGCGTCCGCCGCCATCTTTGCGTTCACGGTCGCGGCCCAGATCTTCATGTCTGCTACCTATTTCGGCACGGCCCTTCTGCAGGGGTCCGGCTACCAGTCCAACGTGTTTGGCGCGCTCCTGTCGCCCCAGTTTCTGCTGGTGACACTGGCCTTCAGCGTTGGAGTATTCGCCCTGTTGTGGCTCTTCGCGCCGCTGTCGGCCGAACTTCGCTTGGGCAGCGTGATCGCACGATCGCTTCTCGCTGTCCTTGCGGGCGCGGTCGTCACCTTTATCGTCACCTTCGCCATCCAGATGCAGGCTTGGTTGGCGGGAGCACAGTTCTTCGCGAACAGCCTTGGGCAGGCCACCGAATCTTTCGCCCGCGACGGTGGCAACGCCTTTGGGTTAGCGGTCTCCTCCAGCATCCAGCTGGCTGTCAATGCACTGCCCCTGACCGTTCTGGCCGTAGTCTTGACCTGGAGTTGGCGCGTTCGGCACCCCGTGTCCCGGCGCGAATCGGCCCCCTCGGCCGAGGTTTGACCGGTCCGAGAATCTTCGAGTAGTATTGACCCTTGGTGTGTGCTGGGCTGAGCCCGCTGTTCTGCGCCAAGAGACTTCTCTCACATAGTTAGGGTTACCAAGTGGTTTACGCAGTTGTGCGCGCCGGCGGTCGGCAGGAAAAGGTTGAGGTTGGCACGGTCGTCGTGCTCGACCGCATCAAGGCCGACAAGGATGGAAATATCGAGCTGGCACCCGTGCTGCTCGTCGACGGCAGCAGCATCACGCATGACGCCAAGGCTCTCGCGAAGGTCACCGTGACGGCTCAGGTCGTCGGTGACGAGCGCGGCCCGAAGATCGTCATCCAGAAGTTCAAGAACAAGACCGGGTACAAGAAGCGCCAGGGCCACCGCCAGGAGCTCACCCGCGTCAAGATCACCAGCATCAAGTAGCTCTCACACGTTTAGGGACTTTCGAAATGGCACACAAAAAGGGCGCAAGCTCCACTCGTAACGGTCGCGACTCCAACGCTCAGCGCCTCGGCGTGAAGCGCTTCGGCGGCCAGGTCGTCGGCGCGGGCGAGATCATCGTTCGCCAGCGCGGCACCCACTTCCACCCCGGCGTCAACGTCGGCCGTGGCGGAGACGACACGCTGTTCGCTCTTGCCGCCGGCGCGGTGGAGTTCGGCGCGAAGGGTGGCCGCAAGGTCGTCAACATCGTGGATGTGCCCGCCTGAGATTCGTCGTTGTTCGGGTTCTGGCGAGCTTCGGCTCGCCTGAACTCTTTAAGCGGCCGACCATCGTGACGCGGCCCAGCGGCGACTCGAGCAGCACACACTTGTAACGCACACAGTCCAGGACTGTGAGCAGCCGGGATTCGGCAGAAGGGACGCGATCGTGGCTACCTTCGTCGACCAGGTCACGCTTCACCTCAACGCGGGCGACGGCGGCGACGGGTGCGTCTCGGTGAAGCGCGAGAAGTTCAAGCCGCTCGCCGGCCCCGACGGTGGCAACGGCGGTGACGGTGGCGATATCGTGCTCGAGAGCGACCCGCAGACCACGACGCTGCTCGGGTTCCATCGCGCGCCGCACCGCAAGTCAGACAAGGGCGGGCCCGGCATGGGTGACCACCGCAACGGCGGCGACGGCGCGGAACTCGTGCTCTCGGTTCCCGTCGGCACGGTCGTCAAGGATTCCGACGGCAAGCAGCTCATCGACCTCAGCGAACCGGGGATGCGCTTCGTCGTCGCACCGGGCGGCCAGGGCGGACTCGGCAACGCGGCCCTCGCCTCCACCAAGCGCAAGGCGCCGGGATTCGCACTGCTTGGCACTCCGGGCTGGGAAGGTGATGTCCTCCTCGAGTTGAAGGTCGTCGCGGACGTGGCCTTCGTCGGCTACCCCTCGGCGGGCAAGTCGAGCCTCGTCGCCGCAATCTCCGCCGCCAAGCCCAAGATCGCCGACTACCCCTTCACCACGCTGCATCCGAACCTGGGCGTGGTACAGGCGGGCGAAACCCGCTACACGGTGGCGGATGTCCCAGGCCTCATCGAGGGAGCCAGCGAGGGCAAGGGCCTCGGCCTCGAATTCCTGCGCCACGTCGAGCGCTGCAGCGCGCTGCTCCACGTGCTGGACTGCGCAACGCTCGATCCGGGCCGTGACCCCATCAGCGACCTCGATGTCATCCTCGGCGAACTTGCCGCCTATCCGGTCCCGGAGGGCCAGCTGCCCCTCGTCGAGCGGCCGCAACTCATCGCGCTCAACAAGGTCGACGTGCCCGAGGGCCGCGATCTGGCCGACCTGGTCAGACCCGAGCTCGAGTCCCGCGGTTATCGCGTCTTCGAGGTCTCGGCGGTGAGCCGCGACGGTCTTCGCGAACTGTCCTATGCGCTCGGCGAGCTCGTGCAGGCCGATCGCGCAGCGGCTGCCGCTCGTCCGGTCGCACCGCGAATCGTGCTGCGCCCGAAGGCCGCAGATGATGCCGGCTTCACCGTGAAGGTGGAGGGAGGCTCTGGCGGCAACGTCTACCGCATCATCGGCGGCAAGCCGGAGCGCTGGGTGGCACAGACGAACTTCACCAACGAGGAGGCGATCGGCTTCCTCGCCGACCGCCTCGCGAAGGCGGGCGTCGAGAACGCCCTGTTCAAGGCCGGCGCGATCGCGGGATCCACCGTCATCATCGGCCCGGGCCACGGCGTGGTCTTCGACTGGGAGCCGACCCTGACCTCCACGGCCGAGTTGCTCACCGCTCCTCGCGGCACCGACCCGCGCCTCGCTCCGAACGATCGGGCGACGAGCAAGGCGCGCAGACAGAACTACCTCGAGCGCATGGACGCGAAGGCTGCGGCGCGCGCCGAGCTCATTCGCGAGCGCGAGGCCGGCATCTGGAATGATGATGAGGGCTTCGCGATCACTCGCACCGCCGAGGCCGACTCCGATACCCAGCACGAGGATGATTCGCCGACCGATGCCCACTGACACAGGTCACGCCGCTCAGGCGGGCCAGCCGACCGACACCGGCGCGCTGACCATCGTGCGCACGATCGCCTCGCGCGACGAGGTCCCGCAGGCGCGACGCGTGGTCGTCAAGGTCGGTTCCTCCTCGGTCAGCGGACTCAACACAGCCCAGATCGGCCCACTCATCGACGCCCTCTCTGCCGCGCACGGGCGTGGCGTCGAGGTCATCCTGGTGTCGTCCGGTGCTATCGCCACGGGCATCCCGTATCTGAAGCTCGAGGCGCGCCCCACCGATCTCGCGACCCAGCAGGCGGCGGCGGCCGTGGGACAGAACGTGCTCATCTACCGCTACCAGGAGAGCCTCGACCGCTACAAGATCGTCGCGGGCCAGGTGCTGCTCACGGCCGGCGACCTCGAGAACCCCACGCACCGCAGCAACGCGCGTCGGGCGATGGAGCGGCTGCTGGGGCTGCGCATCCTGCCGATCGTGAATGAGAACGACACGGTCGCGACCCACGAGATCCGCTTCGGCGACAACGACCGGCTGGCGGCGCTCGTCTCGCAACTCGTGCACGCGGAACTGCTCGTGCTGCTCTCGGATGTCGACGCCCTCTATACGAGGCCGCCTGGCCAGCCGGGGGCCGAGCGCATCGATCGGGTGGCCGCGGACGACGACCTGCCCGGAATCGAATTCGGCGGCATCGGCAACACCGGCGTCGGCACCGGGGGAGCGGCCACGAAGGTCGCCGCGGCGAAGCTCGCCTCGCGCTCCGGCACCGCGGTGCTGCTGGCATCGACCGCGGATGTCGCTGCCGCCCTCACCGGCGCACCCGTCGGCACCTGGTTCGAGGCCTCGCCGCGCTCCAGCTGACGCCGCGGTCCAGCTGACCCGGTTACTCGCGCTCGACGCCCCACGGGGGAACGATAAAAATCGCGAGCAGCGGGGCAGCAGCGACCGCGAAGAACGCCAGCGGATATCCGACGAGACCGATGAGCGCGCCGACGCCGGGGCCCACCGCCGAGGCGGCCAGGTACTGCCCCGTGTTCTGGGCGCCGAGGGCGCGGCCCGACCAATCGTGCCCTGCGAGCTCCGCCACCGCGGTATAGGCGAGTCCGTTGTCGGCCACGCTCGCGCAGCTCGCGAGTAAGAACGCCACCGCTACGAGGGGAGCGAACGCGGGTGCGCCGAGCACTCCCACGATCGCCATCGTCACCGCCGCCGCCGCCGCGACCCAGCGCAGTGGACGCAGGCGCGTTCCAAGCCGGTCGCTGAGCACCCCGACGGCGATGCGACCGAGCGCTCCGATGAACTGCGCGACGCCGAGGAGCACCCCGGCGGCGAGCGGTTGCCAGCGCTGCTCGGTCACGAGCCACACCAGCCCGAACGTCGAGAGTGTGAACTGCGGCACGACCAGCAGCGCGGA
>DATNBR010000090.1:0-152501 GCA_035571875.1 Lacisediminihabitans sp.
TCCTCGGGCTGCGAAACCTGACGATCATCGGCGACGCGATCGACAACATCAAGGCCAACAGGGGAATTGACGTCGACCTCGAGGCGCTGCCGCTCGACGACCAGGCCACCTACGAGCTGTTGGGCCGCGGTGAGACGCTCGGCGTCTTCCAGCTCGACGGCGGTCCGATGCGCGACCTGCTGCGCCGCATGCAGCCGACCGGGTTCGAAGACATCATCGCCGTCATCGCGCTGTACCGGCCCGGCCCGATGGGCATGAACTCACACACCAACTACGCACTGCGCAAGAACGGCCTGCAGAAGATCGAGGCGATCCATCCGGAACTCGAAGAACCACTGCGAGAGAGCCTCGGCATCACCTATGGCCTCATCGTCTACCAGGAGCAGGTGATGTCGGTCGCCCAGAAGGTTGCCGGATTCACGCTCGGGCAGGCCGACGTGCTACGGCGCGCCATGGGCAAGAAGAAGAAGTCTGAGCTGGATAAGCAGTACGAAGGCTTCGAGGCCGGCATGAAGGCGAACGGCTACAGCGCGCAGGCCGTCAAGGTGCTGTGGGACACCCTCATGCCGTTCGCCGACTACGCGTTCAACAAGGCACACAGCGCCGGCTACGGCGTGCTGAGCTACTGGACTGCGTACCTCAAGGCGAATCATCCGGCCGAGTACATGGCGGCGCTCCTGACGAGTGTCGGCGATTCGAAGGACAAACTGGCCCTCTACCTCAGCGAGTGCAGGCGAATGGGCATCCACGTGTTGCCCCCGGATGTCAACGAGTCGAGCGGAGACTTCACGGCGGTCGGCGGCGACATCCGATTCGGTCTCGGGGCGGTGCGCAACGTCGGTGCGAACGTCGTCGAGGCGATTCGACTGAGCCGCGAGGAAAAGGGACGGTTCACCTCCTTCCACGACTTCCTGCGTAAGGTGCCGATCCAGGTCGCGAATAAGCGCACCGTGGAGTCGCTCATCAAGGCCGGAGCATTCGACCAGATGGAGGGCACGCGGCGCGCGCTGCTGGAGATCCACGAAGACGCGGTCGAGTCTGCGGTGAGCCTCAAACGCAACGAGGCCAACGGCCAGGTCGATCTCTTCGGCGGAATCTTCGAGTTCGAAGAGGAGGGGGAGAAGATCCCCGAGCGCCCGGAGTGGGCGAAGCGAGACAAACTCGCGTTTGAGCGCGAGATGCTGGGACTCTACGTCTCCGACCATCCGCTCGCCGGGCTCGAGACGCAACTCGCGAAACACGCGAGCGCCACCATCTCAGACGTGCTCGCCGGGGAGGTGGCTCAAGATGGCGACACCGTGACGATCGCGGGCCTCATCACGGGTGTGCAGCACCGCACCGCCCGCAGCTCCGGCAATCAGTACGGCATGATCACCGTCGAGGACTTCGGCGCCGAGGTGACGGTGATGTTCATGGGCAAGACGTACCAGGAATTCTCACCCGCGCTGACCAATGACTCGGTCGTGGTCGTGCGTGGGCGAGTGAGTGTGCGCGACGACGGCATGAACCTGCACGCGGTCAGCATGTTCACGCCGGATCTCGGACAGAGTCTCGGATCGGGTCCGCTGATGATCTCCATGCCGGAGCTTCGGGCGACGACCGAGGTGGTCACCTCGCTCAACGACGTGCTGATCCGCCACTCCGGTGATACGGAGGTACGCCTCAAACTGGTCAAGGGGGAGTCGGCGCGGATGTTCGAGATCCCGTACCCGGTCAAGGTGAGCGCCGATCTCTACGGCGAGCTGAAGTCCCTACTCGGACCGGCCTGTCTGGGCTGAGCCGCGTGCCGATGCGGGTGGTCAGACCGGCTCGCCCGGCCGACGGTAGGTGCGCTCGTGGTAGAGCAGAGCCTCGTCGGGCTCGCCGACCCCGCCCTCTTCGATCTGCACGACGATGACGGCGTTGTTCGCGACCGGCAGCCGCTCCACGATGCGGCCGATCATCCAGGCGGTGACGCCCTTCAGCATCGGCAGGCCGTGCGGGCCGGCGATCCAGTGGTCTCCCACAAAGCGAAGCTCGTGATCGCCCGAGAGCTTGTCGGCGAGGTCGCGGTTGCGCGCCCCCAGGGTCTGGATCGCCACGTAGTCGGTACCTTCGATCGCCGGCCAGGCGCTGGCGATCCTCGCCATGTTGAAGGTCGCGAGCGGTGGCACCGCTGCGAGCGAGGCGAGCGATGTCGCCGTGAACCCCACCGGTGTGCCCTCGGGAGTGAGGGCCGTGATGGCAACGACGCCGGCGGCGTGGCGGCGGAAGACGTGTTTGAAGGCCGAGATGTCATCCGGCTCTTCGGGTGGCAGGAATGCTGAACTCTGCATGTCGCGCATAACTCTCTGATGAAGCCGAAGATTCCCCGGTGCCGCATCGACGCACCACGTGGTACCGCCGCGGAGCGAAGGCCGCGGCAACAACTAAGGTGGAATCGCCATGATGCAGACCATTGACCTTCGAGGCCTCAAGCCTACTCGCGCGGAACTGCTCGCCCTCGTTCCACGGGCGCAGACGGATGTTGCTGCCGCCACCGAGATCGCCTCCGGCCTGATCGCGGATGTCCGCAGCCGCGGAGAGGCCGCGCTCGTCGAGCAGGCGGTTCGCCTCGATGGCGTGCGCCCCCCGCACATCCGGGTCGCCGCCTCCGAGATCGCCGCGGCGGTCGACGCGCTCCTGCCCGAGGTGCGTTCAGCCCTCGAAGAGGCGATCGACCGGGTGCGTCAAGCCACGAGCGCGCAGCTGCCGGTGGGTTCGGTCACGACGCTCGGCACGGGCGCCGAGGTCATCCAGCGCTGGAGTCCCGTGCGCCGGGTCGGCTTCTACGTCCCGGGCGGCAAGGCCGTGTATCCCTCGAGCGTGGTCATGAATGTTGTCCCGGCGCAGGTCGCCGGCGTGGCATCCATCGCACTCGCCTCGCCCGCCCAGAAGCACTTCGGTGGCTCGATCCATCCGACCATTCTCGGCGCGGCCGGGCTTCTCGGCATCGACGAGGTGTACGCCATGGGCGGCGCCGGCGCGATCGGCGCGTTCGCCTACGGCGTTCCGTCGATCGAGCTCGATCCCGTGCAGGTCATCACGGGGCCGGGCAACGTCTTCGTTGCGGCGGCGAAGCGGCTCGTGCGCGGGCAGGTGGGCATCGACGCCGAGGCCGGGCCGACCGAGATCCTGGTGATCGCCGACTCGACCGCCGACCCGTTTCTCGTCGCGAGCGACCTCATCAGCCAAGCGGAGCACGACGAGCTGGCGTCCGCGGTCCTCGTCACCGATTCTGCCGACCTCGCGGCCGGCGTTCGCGCCGAACTCGACCGGATCGCGCCCGAGGCCAGTCACCGCGAGCGCGTGGGGGAGGCGCTCTCTGGTCAGCAGTCCGCGATCGTTCTCGTCGACGACCTGGATGCCGCAATCGCCTTCAGCAATGCCTACGGAGCGGAGCACCTCGAAATCCAGACGACCGACCCGGATGCCGTGCTCGAACGTATCGAGAACGCCGGTGCCATTTTTCTCGGAGACAATTCGCCGGTGAGCCTCGGTGACTACCTCGCAGGGTCAAACCACGTGTTGCCGACCGGCGGGCAGGCGCGCTTCTCCGCGGGCCTCGGAGCGTACACCTTCCTGCGTTCCCAGCAGGTCATCCGTTACGACCGCGGCGCCCTGGCCGAGGTCGAGGCCCGGATCGTCGCACTGGCCACCGCCGAGGATCTTCCCGCCCACGCGGCCGCCATCACGGCGCGGTTCACCGAGCGGTAACGAGCGCGTCGGGCTTTCCCGTCGCCGTGTCGTATCGTTGAGCCACTATGTTCTGCCCTTTCTGCCGGCACCCGGATTCCCGCGTCATCGACTCGCGCACGAGTGACGACGGGTTGTCCATCCGTCGACGCAGGCAATGTCCGGAGTGCGGACGGCGATTCAGCACCACCGAGACCGCGAGCCTGAACGTGGTCAAGCGCAACGGCGTGCTCGAGCCCTTCAGTCGCGAGAAGATCGTCTCCGGCGTGCGCAAGGCATGCCAGGGCAGGCCGGTGACCGATGCCGACCTCGCCGTGCTCGCACAGCGCGTGGAGGAGACGATTCGGGCGACGGGTGCGTCGCAGGTGGACGCGAACGACATCGGCCTCGCGATCCTCGCGCCACTGCGCGAACTCGATGAGGTGGCGTACCTGAGATTCGCCAGCGTCTACCAGGGATTCGATTCACTCGAGGACTTCGAGTCCGCGATCTCGCAGCTGCGCATCGAGCACGAAGCGGAGACCGGCGAGACCGAAGGCTAAGCGCCCCTCGACTGCCGCTACTCTGGCTACGGCATGTATCGCATCCTCTTCTCACTCTTCCTGTCCAGGCTCGACCCAGAGACGGCGCATCATCTCGCCTTCGTGGTGATCAGGTGGCTCCCGCGGCTCGGCGTGGGCGCGCTCGCGCGGCTCATGACCCGCCCACACGCCTCCCTGGGTGTCGATGCGCTCGGCCTGCACTTCGACTCGCCGTTCGGCGTCGCTGCAGGCTTCGACAAGGACGGAGACGCGGTGCGCGGCCTCTGGCAGCTCGGCTTCGGCCACGTCGAGGTCGGCACGATCACGGCGCGGGCTCAACCCGGCAACCCGCGTCCGCGGCTGTTCAGACTGATCGGCGATCGTGCCGTCATCAACCGGATGGGTTTCAACAACCGAGGCGCGCACGACGCGGCACCGAGACTGCGCGCCCTCGCCGCGCGGTCCAGAAGGCCGGTCATCGGCGTCAACATCGGCAAGAGCCGGGTCGTCGATGTCGCGGATGCGGTGGACGACTACCTGCAGAGCACGGCACTTCTCGCCGCCTCGGCCGACTACCTCGCGGTCAACGTGAGTTCACCCAACACTCCGGGACTCCGCGGACTCCAAGCCACCGAGCGGCTCACTCCGCTGTTGACCGCCGTGCGCGACGCCGCGGGCGCGACGCCGGTTCTCGTCAAGATCGCGCCGGATCTCGATGACGGCGAGATCGTGGCCATCGCCCGGCTCGCGGTGGGCCTCGGGCTCGCCGGCATCATCGCGACCAACACGACGATCTCTCGCGAAGGGCTGACCGCATCCGCCGACTCGGTGCTTGCCCTCGGCGAGGGCGGGCTCTCCGGCGCCCCGCTGGCGAAGCGATCGCTCGACGTGCTGCGGCTCGTTCGCGGCGTCGTGCCACCCGAGTTCTGTGTGATCTCGGTCGGGGGAGTGGACTCGAGCGACGACGTCATCGAGCGACTCGACAGCGGGGCTACTCTCGTGCAGGGCTACACCGCGTTCCTGTACCGCGGGCCGTTCTGGGCGTGGAACATCAACCGCGGGCTACGCACGCGGGCACGCCGAGCAGGCTGAACGCGCCCGAGCGGAGCAGACCCCTCAGGCGGGGAAGTGGCCGCGCTTCACCTGCGGCTTCGGCAGCCGCATGAGTCGCATCTGCATCGCGCGCATGGCCGCATACCAGCGATTGCCGCGCTGAATGCGGTCCTCGCCGAACTTTGCGCGCAACTTGCGATTGACCATGAAGCCCACGAAGAGGCAGTCCGCGACGGCGATGAGGAAGAAGCCCCACAGCGCGAAGAATGACACGAGCTGGAACAGCGCGCTGTCGACGAAGCTCAGGATGATGATGACGAACAGAATCGGAATCATCACCTCGCCGACGCTGAACCTCGCGTCTACGTAGTCACGGATGTAGCGCCGTTGCGGACCTTTGTCGCGCACGGCGAGATACTTCTCCTCGCCGTTGGCCATGCCGACGCGTGCCCTCTCGCGCGCCTCGGCCATCCGAGCCCTCGCCGCCTTGTTGCCGGCGCGGCGGTCTCCTGACACGAGCGGACGCTGGTTCGCGGCCTCACGTTCCTTGCGGGTCGGGGTGGGTCGACCCTTTCCCGCGCTGATGCTGTCGGTATTGAGTTCGTACTCGACGGCGTCGTCGCGCTTGCTCGGCGTTGGCTTGGCCACAATGGTCCCTTGCAGTAGATGTCTGCTTAAGATTACCTCCATGACTTCAACGCAATCCACACGCTCGGATCTGCTTCAGGCGCTGCGCGACGCGGTGCAGGCCGGGTTCCCCGCGGCGGTAGCAGACCTGTCGCGCCTCGTGCGCATCCCCTCGGTCTCCTGGGATGCGTTCGACCCGCGACACGTCGCCGAGAGCGCGGATGCCGTGGCCGGCCTCGTGCGCGAGCTGGGCGTCTTCGAGGAGGTCGCCGTCTCTCGCGCCGCGATCGGGGACTCCGACCAGCTCGGCCAGCCGGCCGTGCTAGCCACGCGACGTGCTCGGGGCGGCAAGCCCACCATCCTGCTCTACGCCCACCACGACGTGCAGCCGCCCGGTGCGGACGAGGACTGGGACTCCCTGCCGTTCGAGCCGACGGCGCGCGGCGACCGTCTGTACGGGCGCGGTGCCGCGGATGACAAGGCGGGGGTCGTGGCGCACATCGCGGCCATTCGCGCCTTCATCGAGACCGTCGGCGAGGACTTCGAGCTCGGCCTCGCCCTGTTCATCGAGGGAGAGGAAGAGTTCGGCTCGAACTCGTTCACGAACTTCCTGTCGGAGCACCGGGAACAACTCGCCGCCGACGTGATCGTCGTCGCCGACTCCGACAATTGGGACACCGAGACGCCCGCGCTCACCGTGGGACTCCGCGGCAACGTGACATTCAAGCTCACCGTGCGCACGCTCGCCCACGCGTCGCACTCCGGCATGTTCGGGGGAGCGGTGCCGGATGCCATGCTCGCGACGGTGAGGCTGCTCGCGACCCTGCACGCCGAGGACGGCTCGGTCGCCGTCGCCGGACTGACCTCCGCCGAGGTCGAGACGCCCGACTACGACGAGTCGCGACTGCGGGAGGAGGCGGCGCTCGTCGACGGCGTCACCTCCATCGGCAGCGGCAGCATCCTCGGCCGAATCTGGTCGAAGCCGGCGATCACGGTCACCGGCATCGACGCGCCGAGCGTGGCGAACGCTTCGAACACGCTGATACCCGCTGTCTCGGTGCGCATCAGCGCCCGCATCGCGCCCGGGCAGGATGCCGATGAGGCCTTTGTCGCGATCGAGCGGCACCTGAGGGCTCACGCCCCCTTCGGTGCCCAGGTGGAGATCAGCGATGTCAATCAGGGCAACGGCTTCTCGGTCGACACGAGCGGCTGGGCTGTCGCCGAGGTCGAGACGGCCATGGCGGATGCCTGGGGCGTTGCCCCGGTCGAAATGGGCATTGGCGGGTCCATCCCCTTCATTGCCGATCTGGTGCAGCTGTTTCCCGAGGCACAGATCCTCGTCACCGGGGTCGAGGATCCGGATTCCCGGGCGCACAGCCCCAACGAGTCGCTGCACCTCGGCGTGTTCCACCGGGCGATTCTCACCGAAGCCGTGCTCCTCGCGCGCCTGACCGAACGCGCCTGACCGAACGCGCCTGACCGAACGCGGAGACGATGTCTCCTGAGCGCGCGCATTCTGCACGCAGCAATTTCGCCCGAGCCTGTTTAGACTGGGGCAGAGACTTTCGCCGCGGGGCCGACGATGACATCAGAAGGAGTGGCCATGACTGACACGACGACACTTGAGACCGCGACCGCCGCACACGGCGTCTCGCTGAGTGATGCTGCAGCGAGCAAGGTGCGCAGCCTGTACGAGCTCGAGGGCCGCGACGACCTGCGCCTGCGCGTGGCCGTGCAGCCCGGTGGCTGCTCCGGCCTCATTTACCAGCTCTACTTCGACGAGCGACTGCTCGAAGGGGACGCGACCGTCGACTTCGACGGCGTCGAGGTCGTCGTCGACAAGATGAGCGTTCCGTACCTCGACGGTGCGACCATCGACTTCGAAGACACCATTCAGAAGCAGGGGTTCACGATCGACAACCCCAATGCCAGCGGCAGCTGCGCCTGCGGAGACTCCTTCCACTAGGAGTCGGTCGCACGGGGCTGCGACGAAAGGGGAATCGCCGAGGCGGTTCCCCTTTTTTGGTGACGGAGCCGTTTTTCGGTCTGCGGTAGCGCGTCCTGCGGCTAGGCTGGGAGCAACAAATAGACTGTGCTTCGTAACAGTCCGTGTCATCCGAGAGGTCACAGGTGCGTTCTTACCGCCGTCTTCGATGGGCCGCCGTCCCCATTGCCGCTCTACTGGTTGCGACAATGGCAGGCTGCACACAGGAGCAACTTAGAGGCTTTCTGCCGGGCACACCCGGCATCACCAACCACACCGATGGCATCACCGGTCTCTGGGTCACGTCGTGGCTTGTGCTGCTGATCGTCGGTGTGCTCACCTGGGGCCTCATCATCTGGGCGATCGTTGTCTACCGCCGCCGCAAGGGCCAGACAGGCCTTCCGGTGCAGCTGCGCTACAACATGCCGATCGAGATCTTCTACACGGTTGTGCCGCTCATCCTCATCATCGGTTTCTTCGCGTTCACCGCGAAGGAGCAGGCGTCCATCGAGACACCGACCAAGAACCCGGATGTTCAGATCGAGGTCTACGCCAAGCGCTGGGCCTGGGACTTCAACTATCTCAACGTGGGTCCGAAGAAGGAGGGCGTCTACTCCGCGGGAATCCAGGCGCAGGAGCTCGAGAAGGAGAAGTCGATCGACTACTCCCAGCTCAACACCCTCTACCTGCCGGTCAACAAGACGGTCGAGATCAAGCTCGAGAGCCGCGATGTCGCGCACTCGTTCTGGGTCGTCGACTTCCTGTACAAGAAAGACAACATCCCCGGCAAGGACAACTACATGTACTTCACTCCGACGAAGGTCGGAACGTACGCCGGTAAGTGCGCCGAGCTGTGTGGTGACTACCACTCGCTCATGCTCTTCGAGGTGAAGGTCGTGCCGCAGGACGAGTACGACGCGTACATCCAGAGCCAGGCCGACAAGGGCTTCACCGGCGCACTTGATGAGAAGTACGACACGAATTCGAACCAGCCTGACAACAAAGCTCCGAAGAGCAACGAGTAGGTCGCCATGAGTACTGCAACAACAACCCGCCCCACAGTAGGCGGAACCAGCTCCGGTCAGGATTTCGGAGCCTCCAAGGTCGGTCGCAAGGGCAACGTCCTGGTCAGTTGGATCACCTCCACCGACCACAAGACGATCGGGTACCTGTACCTGATCACGTCGTTCGTCTACTTCATGCTCGGCGGCGTCATGGCGCTCGTCATGCGTGCGCAGCTGTTCGAGCCCGGTCTGCACCTGCTGCAGACGAAAGAGCAGTACAACCAGCTCTTCACGATGCACGGCACGATCATGCTGCTCATGTTCGCCACCCCGCTGTTCGCGGGCTTCGTGAACGTGATCATGCCGCTTCAGATCGGCGCACCAGACGTGGCCTTCCCGCGACTGAACGCCTTCGCCTACTGGCTGTACAGCTTTGGTAGCCTCATCGCCGTCGGCGGATTCCTCACCCCGCAGGGTGCCGCGTCCTTCGGATGGTTCGCCTACGTCCCGCTGTCGACAACAACCTTCACACCATCTCTAGGCGGAAACCTCTGGGTCTTCGGCCTGGGTATGAGCGGTTTCGGCACCATCCTCGGCGCGGTCAACTTCATCACCACGATCATCACCATGCGCGCTCCCGGCATGACGATGTTCCGGATGCCGATCTTCACGTGGAACGCGATGGTCACGTCGATCCTCGTCCTGATGGCCTTCCCGGTGCTCGCCGCCGCCATGCTCGCCCTCGGGTCCGACAGGGTATTCGGTTCCCAGCTCTATAACGTGCAAGCCGGTGGTGCGATCCTCTGGCAACACCTCTTCTGGTTCTTCGGGCATCCAGAGGTCTACATCATTGCTCTGCCATTCTTCGGCATAGTCTCAGAGGTGTTCCCTGTCTTCAGCAGGAAGCCGATCTTCGGATACAAGACGCTCGTCTACGCCACGATCAGTATCGCCGCCCTGTCGGTGACCGTCTGGGCGCACCACATGTATGTCACCGGTGCCGTGCTGCTGCCGTTCTTCTCGCTCATGACGATGCTCATCGCCGTGCCCACCGGTCTCAAGATCTTCAACTGGCTGGGAACGATGTGGCGAGGGTCAGTGACCTTCGAGGCCGCAATGCTGTGGGCAATCGGGTTCCTCGTGACCTTCACGTTCGGTGGTCTCACCGGCGTGATCCTCGCGTCGCCGCCGCTCGACTTCCACGTGTCTGACACCTACTTCGTCGTCGCCCACTTCCACTACGTGGTCTTCGGAACCGTCGTCTTCGCAATGTTCAGCGGCTTCTACTTCTGGTGGCCGAAGTGGACGGGCAAGATGCTCAACGAGCGTCTAGGCAAGATTCACTTCTGGCTCCTGTTCATCGGGTTCCACACGACGTTCCTCGTGCAGCACTGGCTGGGCGTCATCGGCTTCCCGCGTCGCTACGCGACGTACCAGCCCGAAGACAACTACACCTGGCTCAACCAGGTGTCCACGGTTGGCGCGATGATCCTCGGGATCTCGATGATCCCGTTCCTGTACAACGTCTACATCACCGCTCGCAAGGCGCCGCGCGTCACGGTCAATGACCCTTGGGGCTACGGCCGTTCGCTCGAGTGGGCGACTTCATGCCCGCCGCCTCGCCACAACTTCACCTCGATTCCGCGCATCCGCTCCGAGTCGCCCGCATTCGACCTGAACCACCCGGAGGCCGGCGTGCCGCTCGGAGTCGGGCCGATCAAGGATGCGCCCGACGCCGACGTGTATGACCGTAACGACGGAAAGGTCAAGTAGCACAATGACAATCAATGTCAGGGTTTTCTGGGTGCTGTGTGCGTTCTTCGCGGCGGCCACCGTCGAGTACACCGTGTGGGGCCTGCTAGACCCCTTCCACCAGCGCGTGGAGTGGGTCGGCACGATCGCGCTCGGACTCTGCTCTGCACTGTTCGCGCTCATCGCGTTCTACCTGACACGCCTTCGGAACACGCTCGAAGGTCAGGTCCTTCCTGAGGATGCCGTCGACGCCAATGTCGACGACGGCGACCCCGAGCAGGGATTCTTCAGCCCGTGGAGCTGGTGGCCGGTGAGCCTGGCATTCGGGGCCGGTCTCGTGTTCCTCGGTATCGCCGCGGGATTCTGGATCGCCTTCATCGGTGCCGTCCTGACCGTCATCGCACTCGTCGGATGGATCTATGAGTACTACCGCGGAAACTTCGCGCACTGACAGAACGATCATCCGTCTCGCGTCGTCAGCCGACGCGGACGCGATCTTTGGGCTGCTCGAGCAGTTGCCGTCCAGCTACAATCCGCCGAGGGCTTCGTTCGACGAGGCCTTCGGCGATGTCGTACGCGACCAGGACGACCGCTTTCTCTACGTTGCGGAGTCGGGTGCCGTTGTCGTCGGCTACGCGCTGACCACGGTCGTGAGGCCGCTCTACACCGACGGCCTCTCCGCTGAGCTCCAGGAGCTCGTGGTCGATGTCGAGGCTCGCAGTCGCGGCATCGGCAGCCAACTGGTCACAGCTGTCGAGGCGGAGTGCCGTCGCAGGGGAGCGCGTCAGCTCACCGTGGCCAGCAGCCGTGGTGCGGCGTTCTACGAGCGGCTCGACTACCGCTCCACCGCTGACTTCCTGAAGAAGGTTCTGAGCGACTGACGAGCGGTGCGTGCGCTCCTTCTGCGCGCGAATACGGCAGTTGCGGTAGTGCTCCGGGCTTGAGCTTCGATGAGCACCATGACGACGAAGAACACCGTGACAACGAAGAAGAGGTGGGCCCGATCGCTTCCGATCGGGCCCACCTCTTCGTTCTGTTGGTGAGGTTAGTGGTGCTCGCCTGACTCCAGTTCCCGACGGGTAGCGGGGGCGATGCGGTCCTCGAAGAACCAGCGTGAGAGGCCGGCACGCAGGCGCTGACCGAGGGTGATGCGCCCACGCGCATCCGGGCGGATCATCAGCGGCTTGTAGTCGAGGAAGCTCACGAGCTTCCAGCGCTCGTACTCGCTGAGCTGCTCGTGCACCTCGATGTATTCGCCACCGGGCAGTCGAACGATGCGACCGGACTCGAAGCCGTGAAGCGCGATCTCCCGGTCCTTCTTCTGCAGACCGAGCGCGATGCGCTTGGTCAGGTGATAGGCGACGAACGGTCCCACGAACAGCAGCGCCTGCAGCGTGTGGGTGACGCCCTCGATCGTGAGCTTGAAGTGGGTGGCGATCAGGTCGGACCCTGCCGCCGCCCAGAGCACACAGTAGAAGGTGACGCCCGCAGCTCCGATCGCCGTGCGAACCGGCGCGTTACGCGGACGCTCGGCGATGTGGTGCTCGCGCTTGTCGCCGGTGATCCACGCTTCGATGAAGGGGTAGATCGCCACCGTGACGATGAACAGGCCGAGAACCAGCACAGGAATGATGATGTTGAACGACCAGGTGTGATCCAGCCAGACGAACTCCAAGCCCGGCGGAACCAGGCGCAGAGCACCGTCCGCGAATCCGATGTACCAGTCGGGTTGCGTTCCGGCGGAGACGGGCGACGGGTCGTACGGCCCGTAGTTCCAGATCGGGTTGATCGTGAAGAACGAGGCGATCAGCACGATCACGCCGAAGATCACGAAGAAGAAGCCTCCGGCCTTGGCGGCGAAGACCGGCAGGATCGGTACACCGACGACGTTGTCGTTGGTGCGGCCGGGCCCGGCGAACTGGGTGTGCTTGTTGATGACCATCAGCAGCAGGTGCAGTCCGAGCGCCGCCACGAGGATCGCCGGAAGCAGCAGGATGTGGAGGCTGAACAATCGGCCGACGATGTCTGTGCCCGGGAACTCGCCACCGAAGAGCAGGTACGAGATCCAGGTACCCACCACCGGCAGACCCTTGACCATGCCGTCGATGATGCGCAGGCCGTTGCCCGAGAGCAGGTCATCCGGCAGCGAGTAGCCCGTGAAGCCCTCTGCGAGCGCCAGGATGAAGAGCACGAAGCCGATGACCCAGTTGATCTCGCGCGGCTTGCGGAACGCACCGGTGAAGAACACCCGAACCATGTGCAGGCCGATCGCGGCGATGAAGAGCAGCGCCGCCCAGTGGTGGATCTGGCGGAAGAGCAGCCCGCCGCGGATGTCGAATGACAGGTTGAGCGACGAGGCGTAGGCCGCAGACATGTCCATGCCCTTGAGCGGCACATACGAGCCGTGGTAGACGACCTCGGTCATCGCGGGCTGGAAGAAGAACGTCAGGAAGGTGCCCGACAGCAGGATGACGACAAAGCTGTAGAGCGCGACCTCACCGAGCATGAACGACCAGTGGTCGGGGAAGATCTTGCGCCCGAGTTCCTTGACGATTCCGGAGATGCTCGTGCGCTCGTCGATGTAGTTCGCTGCGGCCGTCGTGAAACGGGAGCCTTGAGTGGGTGGCGAGGTGACGGTGCTCATGAACGCTCCCAGAAGCTCGGTCCGACTGGCTCGTGGAAGCCACTCTGTGCGATGAGGTATCCCTCGGAGTCCACCGCAATGGGCAGCTGGGGGAGAGGCCGCTTGGCCGGTCCGAAGATGACCTCGCAGTGGTTGGTGACGTCGAAGGTCGACTGGTGGCACGGGCACAGCAGGTGGTGCGTCTGCTGTTCGTAGAGTGCCACCGGGCATCCGACGTGAGTACAGATCTTGGAGTAGGCGACGATGCCGTCGTATGACCAGCCCTTGCGGGACGGCATCTCGTGCAGGTCTTCGGGCCTCAGACGCATCAGCAGAACGGCTGCCTTCGCCTTCTCCTCGAGCTTGTCCTCGACGTCATTGAGTCCCTCGGGGATGACGTGGAAGACCGAGCCGAGGGTGACCTCGGAGGCCTTGATCGGCGTGCCGGACGGATCCTGCGTGAGCCTGGTACCGGTCTTCCACATGGTCTCGTCAAGCAGTTTGACCGGATCTTCGGCGGGGCCGAGGTCGCGGAAGAGCACGACCGCGGGCAGTGGGGTGGCCACCAGCGCACCGATGAGGGTGTTGCGGATGAGCGTGCGTCGTCCGAATCCGGACTCCTCGTTGGCCTGTTTGAAGATCTCCACGGCGCGCTCACGAGTGGGCTCCGAGCCGCGGGTGAGATGACGGGACTCCGTGAGGTCGTGCCCGCTCATGAGGTTCTTCGCCCAGTAGATGGCGCCGACTCCGATGCCCAGCATGCCGAGCGTGATGCCGATGCCGAGGAACATGGTGTTGAGCCGGACCGACTCCGTGTTGCCCGGGATGATCGGGAACGCGATGTACGCAACGATGGCGAAGATGCTGCCCACGATCGAGACCGCGAACAGCGTGTAGACGCGACGCTCGGCCTGCTTCTCTTTGGCGGGATCGAGATCGGTCACCCGCGGGCGCTCCGGCGGTAGGCCGGGGTTTGTGAAGCCGTCAGCCGTGACGACCGCGGTCCCTGGCGAAGCCAGTGGCGGCTCGCTCTTCTCGATGGCCGAGCCAACAGCGGCGTTCGTGCCACCGTCGTCGTCGTGTGCCATTCTCATCCCTTCGTTTGGTGCAGGTAATTGCGTGTAGCGCTGCGGGCAGCGGGCTAGTTCGCCTTGGCAGCGATCCAGATCGTCACACCGACGACAGCACCGAGGCCGAAGATCCAGATGAAGAGGCCCTCAGAGACGGGGCCGAGGCTGCCGAGATCGAATCCGCCCGGGGACGGGTGCTGATCGAGGTACTTCAGGTAGGTGATGATGTCGGCCTTCTGCTTCGGCGTCAGGTTGGCGTCGTTGAACACGGGCATGTTCTGCGGCCCCGTCACCATCGCCTCGTAGACGTGCTCCGCGCTGACGCCGGCGAGCGCCGGAGCGAACTTGCCTTCGGTCAACGCGCCACCGGCACCGGCCACGTTGTGGCACATGGCGCAGTTGATGCGGAAGAGCTGCGCGCCCGTGGCGGCATTGCCATCACCCTGCAGGTACTTGGAGTCCGGGATGCCGGGGCCCGGTGCGAGAGACGCGACGTAGGCGGCGAGATCGGCGATCTGCTCCTCGGTGAACTGCGGTGGCTTCTGCTCGGCCTGCGGTCCCTGCTGGGCGAGCGGCATGCGCCCGGTGCCGACCTGGAAGCTGACGGACGCCGCGCCGACGCCGTAGAGGCTCGGGCCGTCCTTGGTGCCCTGGGCGTTCATCCCGTGGCAGGTCGCACAGTTCGCGGCGAAGAGCTTCTGCCCCTCCTGCACCGAGGACTGTGAGGCCGCGGTGGGCGTCTGGGCGGAGGCCGCGGTGGTGAACAGCGCGTAGGCGCCACCGGTGGCGACGAGCCCGATCATCATCAGGGCAACAGTGGCAAGAGGGTGCCGTCGGTTGGCCGGTCGACCCTTGCGAGCCTTGAGTGCTGAATTCGCCATGCGCGTGACTTTCCTGATTCCCATCGGTGGAGTGACTATTTCAGAACGTAGATGACGAGGAACAGCCCGATCCAGACGACATCGACGAAGTGCCAGTAGTAGGAGACCACGATTGCGCTCGTCGCCTCCCTGTGGCCGAAGTTCTTCACGCTGTACGCGCGCCCGATGATCAACAGGAAGGCGATGAGCCCGCAGGTGACGTGGATCGCGTGGAAGCCGGTCGTGAGGTAGAAAGCGGAGCCGTACGAGTCTGAGGAGAGCGTCACATGTTCGGAGACGAGAGTGGCGTACTCGAAGATCTGGCCCGTGACGAACACGGCGCCGAGAGCGTAGGACACGAAGAACCAGCGCGTCAGGCCCCATTCGCTGAACTTCCACCCGGTGGAGCGCGGCTGCAGTCGCTCTGCCGCGAATACTCCGAACTGGCAGGTCACCGATGACAGCACCAGGATGAGCGTGTTGACGAGCGCGTACGGCACGTTGAGGTGTTCGGTCTGCGCCGCCCACAGCTGCGGCGACGTGGATCGCAGGGTGAAGTAGATCGCGAACAGGCCCGCGAAGAACATCACCTCGCTACCGAGCCACACGATCGTGCCCACGGCTACCGGGTTCGGTCTGTTGACGGCGGGAGCCCCGACTGAAGGAGAAAGAGAGGTGCTGGTCACGCTTCCCATTATGGTCGATATCGGGGACGACATTTCTCATTGGTTCGGCCTGTCTGGCGGTTCGCCACACTGAGCCGGCGTCTGCGGAGTCGATAGGATCGCAGCTATGCCCTCGGAATTCACCTGGCCTGCCCTGCTCAGTTCTCTCCTCAGGGGAGAGGACCTCAGCATCAGTGAGGCCTCGTGGGCTATGCGCAGCGTCATGCTCGGCGAAGCCAGTCAGGCGCAATTGGCGGGATTCCTGGTCGCCCTGAGCGCGAAGGGCGAGACTGTCGATGAGATCGTCGGGTTCCGCGACGCCGTGCTCGAGCACGCGCTTCCGCTCGCGGTGGATCCGATGGCCCTCGACATCGTCGGCACCGGCGGCGATCGATTCGGCACCGTGAACGTGTCGACCATGGCCTCGATCGTGGTTGCCGCATCCGGGGTTCCCGTCGTGAAGCACGGCAATCGTGCGGCGAGTTCCAAGTCCGGCGCGTCTGATGTGCTCGCGGCCCTCGGGGTCAACCTCGAGCTGCCTCCCGAGCGCGTGGCCGCAGTGCTCGGTGAGGTGGGCATCACCTTCGCCTTCGCTGCGCTGTTCCACCCGGGGTTCAGGCACGCGGGTCCGACGCGCGGCGAGCTCGGCATCCCCACCGTGTTCAACTTCCTGGGTCCGCTGGTCAACCCGGCGAGGCCCGAGGCGAGCGCCGTCGGTGTGAGCAGTCTCGACAAGGTGCCCCTCATCGTCGGTGTCTTCCAGACCAGGGGAGCGACCGCCCTTGTCTTCCGTGGTGACGACGGCCTCGACGAACTCACGACGACGGGTCACAGTCACATCTGGGAGGTCTCACGCGGTGCGGTCACAGAGCACGACCTCGACCCGCTCGACCTCGGCATCAAGAGGGTTGACGTCTCGGCCCTGCTCGGCGGGGACCCCGCTCATAATGCCTCCATCGTGCGCTCCACGCTCGCGGGGGAGCAGGGGGCCGTGCGTGACATCGTGCTGCTCAACGCGGCCGCCGGCCTCGTCGCCTACGACCTGGCGCTGAACCCCAGCCATGTGCAGGAGGGCATCGTCGAGCGGTTCGCGAGCGCGATGGCCACGGCAGCGCAGGCGATCGACTCCGGTGCGGCCGCAGCGAAGCTCGACGCCTGGATCACCGCGACCCGCAGCGGGCTGTAGGCAGGGCGGTTGTGGGGCTATCGCTGGGCATCTCTCACTTGTAGCCTGAGCGGATGAGCACCTTCTTCTTTCTTCCCATCCTCATCTATCTCGTCGCGGCGGTGATCGCCCTGTGGATACTGTGGGCGATCATCCGGTCTGCGGTGCGCAAGGCGCTGCGTGACCATCAGGAGTGGCTCGAGGCGCGCGGAATGCGCTGACCCGAGTGGGCCTAGGCCGCGCCGACATAGAGCCAGCGTCCCTCTTCCTTCACAAAGCGGCTGAGCTCGTGCTGCGTGCCGCCGCCGTCGGGGGAGCGGTAGTGGGCACGGAACTCCACAGTGCCCAGGGAATCGAGCATTCCCCCGCCTGATGTCGCGAGGATGTCGAGTCGGTACCAGCGCAACGAAGAATCGAGTGTCAATTCCGCTGGCCTCGATTCCGGATGCCAGCTGGCGAGCAGGTAGGCAACGTCGCCCACCACGAAGGCCGAGTACCGCGACCGCATCAACCGTTCCGCGGTTGCCGCACGAGTCTCGCCCCGATGGAGGGAACCGCAGCACTCGACGTAGGGAAGGCCGCTCAGGCACGGGCAGCTCGACGGGCTAATCGTGCTGCCTTACCGTGATGATGGTTCTGCCGTGCACGCGGGTCGTCGGCGCAAACGCCGACCGAGCCTCTTCCAAGGGATAGATTGCGCCGATGATAGGCCTGAGCGAATTCGCGGCCACTCGCTGCGCGATGTGAGCCAGAATCGTGCGATCGGGCTCGACGACGAAGAAGATGGCCTGGCCGTTCTCAGGCTGCACGGGCGGCGGAGCCGCGATGGTGACGATGCGGCCGCCAGGCCGCACGAGCGGCAGGGACCGCATGTAGACCTCACCACCGAGGACATCGAAGACGAGGTCGAGTTGACCGATGTCGTCCCAGTGATCGTTCTCGAGATCGACGAAGAGCTGGGCGCCCAGGCTCAACACCGTGTCTCTGTCGGCGGCCCGGCCGGTGCCGATCACTCGAGCGCCAGACTCGTGAGCAAGTTGCGTCGCGATGGAGCCGACGCCCCCGGCTGCTCCATGGATCAGCACCGTCTGGCCCGCTCGAAGCTGACCGTGGTCAAAAAGGCCTTGCCACGACGTGAGACCCGAGATCGGGAGGGCCGCTGCGGTCGTGAAATCCACTTGCACGGGCAGTGCGGCGAGGTTTCGCGCCTCAACCGCGACGTACTCCGCGAGCGATCCGTTGCGTGCCCAATCCGTCAGGCCGAAGACTCGCTGACCGACCGTGAGACCCGTCGTGCCGTACCCCAATTCGGCGACGACTCCAGCGACCTCGTGGCCGGGCACGCTCGGCGTCCGGTCGCGCCCGGACCTGTCCTTCCACGTGGCGGGCCAGGTCAGTTCGCCCGGTGTGAAACCCGCCGCGTGGACCGCCAGGATGACATCGTTCTCTGCGGCGTGCGGATATTGGAGTTCCGACACTTCCGCGCCTCCGATGCCGGCTGCCTGATCGGTGACCGTGATTGCTCGCATCGTCATCATCCTCGTCGTCGTGCCGCGCTGGTCGCTTCTGTGTGCAGTGCGCCTCTCAATCATCCGCTGATAGTGATGGACAGGGAAGGGGGATCGGGGAGGTGCCGTTCGGGTGCACCGCATCCGTCATGATGGTGTCATGAAGCTCAGTGAGATCGCCGTTCCTGACACGCGGGCAGCGCGAGGCGCGCTCGACATCGCGACCGAATATCACACGCCATCGCTGCTGAATCACGTGCAGCGCTCGTGGTTGTGGGCGGAGGCGTTTTCGCGACTGCGCGGCCTCGATGCCGACCGGGAACTGCTCTATGTCGCCGCGCTGCTTCACGATGTGGGACTCGTGCCGGAGTTCGACAACGCCACGCTCGCCTATGAGGACGCCGGCGGCCACGTCGCGGTCGCGCTCACGGCTGGCGCCGGGTGGCCGGGGGAGCGCCGCGTACGCGTTCACGAGGTGATCGTGCGGCACAACTGGCCGGAGGTCGATCCTGCTCTCGACGTCGAGGGGCACCTGCTCGAGATTGCGACGGCGCTCGACATCTCGGGCGCTCGGCCGAATGAGCTGCCAGCGCCCTTCCTGCGCGAGGTTCTCGATCGCTATCCACGACTTGACCTCGCCTCCGAGTTCGCGGCGTGCGTCACGGATCAGGCCTCTCGCAAGCCCGATACGGCAGCGCGCCGACTCGTTGACGGCGGCGTGGCTCGCAAGCTTCGGGAGAATCCGCTCGAGCAGGCCTAGGCTGACCGGACCTCGGGCTCTGCGGTCTTCGCTACGGTCATCGCATGACCAGATTCATCTTCGACGCCACCACGACGATCAACGGGTGGATCGGCGACGAACAGAACTCCTTGGCTTGGCTGTTCGCCGTCCCGGGAGGCACCGAACCAGACCCCGAACTGGTGCCGCAGTCGGCCACAGTCATGGTGGAGGGATCGACCACCTACGAATGGATGCTCGCAGAGCTGGACTTGATTCAGCGACCGGAGAAGTGGACGACCTTCTCGCAGGGTCGACCCACCTTCGTCTTCACCACTCGTGAACTGCCCGTGCCGGAGGGCGCGGATGTGCGATTCGTGCGCGGTCTCGTCGGGGATACCCTCGCCGTGATTCAGGATGCTGCTGGAGACGGTGATGTCTGGCTCGTCGGTGGCGGGGAACTCGTGGGGCAGTTCTTCGATGCTGGAGCGCTCGACGAGGTGGCTCTCTCGATCGCACCCGTTGCGCTCGGCGGCGGAGCGCCGTTGCTGCCGCGGCGCATCGGAGACGGCCGGAGTGCAGCGTTGCCCGGCATCACCTCACCACTTCCGCGAGAAGGTATTCACCGCCGCAGGCCTCGGCGAGTGACGAACCGAAGAGCGCGGCCGGCGTGTAGGCGCCCGGGCGGCCCTGGCCGGCCAGCAGGCGAACTGCCGCCTCTGCAGCCACCGTGGTGGTGAACTCGCTTGCGTTCGGCAGCTTCAGCCAGCCTTCGCGCTGGCTACCGTCGTGCCACTCGACCTCCGCATGACCCCAGGAGTGCTGTCTTGGTTGTGGCCGAGCGGGCGTCTTCACCGCGGCCAACCGTCTCGTGACGAAGCGCCGCAGGGGCGCGATGTGCAGGAGCGGGAGAAGGCCGGGCAAGAGTGCACGGAGCAGCGATCCAGATGGCGCTTCGCTCGACGCAGTCACGATAAACGGCGCATGCGAGGCGCGCTCGGCCGCAATAAGCTCACCGAGCGGCATGACGGCGGTCACGACCTCATCGCCGTCCGGTGTGGTGAGCTTCATGGGCAGGCCGCCGAGCGTGGCCTTCGCAAGCCGGCCATCCGTAATCCTCCGCCCTTGAAAGCGTCCCCCTCCGGATATTCCGGGCAGGCCTTCGACTATGGATGCCGCCAGCGCCTCACCGACGATCCCTTCGGTGAGCGCCATCGAGGGGATCATGTTCACTCGCACCCGCTTGGCGCCTGCGTGTTGCTCGAGGAGCCTGGTCAGGACGCTCTCGGTTGCCGTGACGCCGAAGCCCGCCCCCGTGACGATGGTCGCGCCTGAGGCTCGGGCGGCCTCGTCTCGAGCGAACAGCTGGGTGAACGTCGAGATGTCGTTGGCGATGTCCACGTAGTGACCTGACACCAGCGTCGCATCGGCGATGACAGCAGCGGTCGACTGGAACGGACCGACCGTGTTGACCACGACAGCGGGTCGCTCCTGCAGAATCGCGCGGGCCATCCCTGCGGGAGAGTCGGCGACCACGGTCCGTGCTCCGAGCGGCGACGCGACACTGTTCAGCCTCGCAGCATCCCGGCCCACCAGAACCGGAATCGTGTCTCGGGCCGCCAGCTTCTGCGCGATCGCCATACCCGCTCGGCCCGTGGCGCCGAGCACCCAGATCTCCTCTGACATTTCTTTTCCTTCCGATGCGCGCATGATGACACGCAATGTCATGCCGACGCTATCACAGATGACACGACGTGTCATGAGATAGTCTTGCGCCATGGGACGATGGGATCCGAATGCGCGCGAGCGCCTCGAGCGAGCGGCACTGGAGCTGTTTGCGGAGCAGGGCTTCGCGGCGACGACGGTTCCACAGATCACCGAACGTGCGGGGCTGACCACGCGCACCTTCTTCCGCTATTTCTCCGATAAGCGCGAGGTGCTGTTTTCGGGGGAGGAGGGGATGCGGTCGCAGTTCACCGCCATCATCGAGGGAGCGCCGCCGGAGCTGAGTGGGCTGGACCTCGTGCAGTACGCGCTCGAACAGGGTGCGGCAGCGATCTTCGAACCGCGCTTCGCTGACCTGCGCAGCTGGCGTGCCGTTGTCGCGAGCGATGAGGGGTTGCGTGAGCGGGCGCTGCGCAAGCAGGAGCTCTCGACCGAGACGGCGAAAACTGCGCTGCGTGAACGCGGTCTCGATGAGCAGACGGCAACGGTGCTCGCCGGCCTCGCGAGTGTGCTTCTGCAGAGCGCGGTCACCGCCTGGGTGGAGCAGCCCGTGGTCGAGAAGAGTCTGACCGCATACATCCGTGAGTCTGTTGAACAGTTGCGATCGCTCGTGGCCTAGGTCGATGCCGGCGACGCGACATCCGTTCCGGTGCTCTCGCTGCGCAGATGGCGGTCACGGAGGTCGTCCATGAACCGCTCGAGCTGTGCCTGCTCCTCATCACAGGGGAGCTTCGGGTGGCTCACGGCGTCGTCGCCGCGCCAGGTGAGACCCCAGGTGCCCAGCGCGTGGAGGATGGGCACGGTCTGGATGCCGGCCTCGGTGAGGCTGTAGCGGGCACGCTGCCCCCTGGCGGCGGTGCCGCGGCTGAGGAGGCCTGCGTCCACAAGCCGCACGAGGCGGTCGGCGAGGATGTTCGACGCGATTCCAGCGTCAGACCCGGTGAGCAGTGCGCGGAAGTGGCGACGGTCGGAGAGGATCACATCGCGCAGGATGAGAAGCGACCACCGGTCCGCGAGTACGTCGGCGGCCGCTCTGATCGCATCTTCGGGCAGGGTGTGCACGGTTCCTCCTTGACAAGCCTTGACACCTCAATATAGTAGTTGCAAAGCGCAACCACTCTCGAGAGGAGGAGCTCATGGGCCGTTTCGTGTACTGGATGAACGTTTCCGTCGACCTGCGCATCGAGCAGGTGCCGGGCGACAACGGCGCAGGGGAGTGGCTGCACATTGGGGAGTCGCTCCACCTCGAATTCAACGCGCGGGCGCGGGAGCTGGCAGCCATGGTGCAGGGCAGGGTCATCTACGAAACGATGGAGGAGTACTGGCCGCGGGCGCGCACGGATGACTCCCTGCCTCAGTTTCTCCGCGAGTACGGAGAGATCTGGACCGCCGCGCCAAAGGTGCTGGTGTCACGCACGAGAGCCAGCGCCGACCACAACACACGGATCTTCGGGGGAGACGACGCGATCGAGCAACTGGGGCAGTTCCGCGCCCAGACCGATGGTCGCATCGGCGTCGGAGGCGCGACCATCGCCACCCAGTTGCTGCGAGCCGGTCTGCTCGACGAACTGATGCTGTTCACGCACCCGTCGATCCTCGGCTTCGGTAGGCCGTTGTTCGACGACTACGACCGGCCGATCGACCTCGAACTGCTCGAGCAGGCGACCTTCGACCAGGGCGTCACGCTGCATCGTTACGCGATTCGCCGCTGAAGGGAGCGCCAATGCTGAACCCGGTTGCCGAGGGTGTCTTCGTGCACGAGAGCAGCTTTCTGAAGAGCAACGCCGTGGCCGTTCGCGGCACCTCGGGAGTAATGCTGATTGACGCAGGGGTCACCCGCGACGAGCTCGCGAGCATAGCGAGCAATCTTCGCGAGGCGGGCGATTCCGTCGTTGCCGGCTTCTCGACGCATCCGCACTGGGATCACCTCCTGTGGCATCCTGACCTGGGTGACGTGCCTCGCTACGGCACAGCTCGGTGCGCGGCGGCGATTCATGCGCGGCTCTCCACGCCGGACTGGGAGGCGATGGTTGCGGGGATGCTTCCACCAGACATCGCGGGGGAGATCCCGGTGGACGCACTGTTCGGCCGCATTACGGGACTGGATCTCGGTGTCGAACGGATCCCGTGGGAGGGCCCCGGCATCCGAGTCATTGAGCACGAGGCGCATGCTCCCGGTCACGCGGCGCTGCTGATCGAGGAGCGCGGCGTGCTCGTCGCCGGGGACATGCTCTCCGATGTCCTAATCCCGATGCTCAACCCCATGGCCGAGGATCCGATCGGTGACTACCTCACCGCGCTCGATCGGCTCGAGGGCGTTGCAGACCTCGTCGACATCGTCATCCCGGGCCATGGATCGGTGGCGGGAGCCGACGAGTTCCGGGAACGCATCGAGCTGGACCGCACCTATGTGTACGCGCTGCGCGACGGCTCGGAAACCGCCGACCCACGAATAGGTTCCGCAGCACGGCCCGGGTGGGAATGGGTGGGAGAGGCACACGCCCGGCAACGGGACAATCTCGTCCGTCCAAAGTGAGTTGACATAATGTGCATTATCAGCGCTTACCGCCAGCGCCGAGTCCATGTCAGCCGCCGACGTACGCCGCGAGGTGTTTGCCCGTGAGTGTGGTGCCATCCGCGACAAGATCGGCGGGCGTTCCTTCGAACACGATCCGTCCACCGTCATGGCCGGCGCCGGGCCCGAGGTCGATGATCCAGTCGGCGTGAGCCATGACTGCCTGGTGATGCTCGATGACGATGACCGACTTGCCGGAATCGACGAGTCGATCGAGCAGACCGAGCAGGTTTTCGACATCCGCGAGGTGCAGGCCCGTCGTCGGTTCGTCCAGAACGTAGACATTTCCCTTCTCGCCCATGTGCGTGGCGAGCTTGAGACGCTGTCGTTCGCCGCCCGACAGGGTCGTCAGCGGCTGCCCCAGACTCAGGTAGCCGAGACCGACATCGGCGAGACGCTCCAGGATGGCGTGCGCAGCCGGAATGCGCGACTCCCCCGCCCCAAAGAATTCCTCGGCTTCGGTGACCGGCATGGCCAGCACCTCCGCGATGGTGCGGCCACCGAAGGTGTAGTCGAGCACTGCGGCCTGGAACCGCTTGCCCTCGCACACCTCGCAGGTCGTGGCGACGCCGGCCATGACGCCCAGGTCGGTGTAGATGACGCCGGCACCGTTGCAGTTCGGGCACGCGCCCTCCGAATTGGCGCTGAAGAGGGCCGGCTTGACGCCGTTCGCCTTGGCGAAGGCCTTGCGAATCGGCTCAAGCAGTCCGGTGTACGTCGCGGGATTGCTGCGACGGGAACCACGGATGGCGCCCTGGTCGATCGAGACGACTCCGTCCCGTCCCGACACCGAGCCGCGGATGAGCGAGCTCTTGCCCGAGCCCGCAACGCCGGTGACCACGGTGAGCACGCCGAGGGGGATGTCGACGTCGACATCCTTCAGATTGTGCGCATTCGCACCCCGAACCTCGAGAACTCCGGATGCCGAGCGCACGGCGGGCTTCACCGTGACGCGGTCGTCGAGATGGCGCCCGGTGAGGGTGCCGCTCGAGCGCAGGCCCGCAACGGTGCCCTCGAACACGACCTCTCCCCCGCCGGTTCCGGCGCCGGGACCGAGGTCGACCACGTGGTCGGCGATCGCGATCGTCTCGGGTTTGTGCTCCACGACGAGCACCGTGTTGCCCTTGTCGCGCAACTGCAGCAGGAGGTCGTTCATCTGCTGGATGTCGTGCGGGTGCAGGCCCACCGTCGGCTCGTCGAAGACGTAGGTCACGTCGGTGAGCGACGAGCCGAGGTGCCGGATCATCTTGGTGCGCTGCGCCTCGCCGCCCGAGAGCGTGCCGGCCGGCCGGTCGAGGCTCAGGTAGCCGAGGCCGATCTTCACGAAGGAGTCGAGAGTCTCCCCCAGCGACGTGAGCAGAGGTGCGACCGAGCGATCGCTGAGGCCGCGCACCCACTCGGCGAGATCGCTGATCTGCATGGCACAGGCATCCGCAATGCTGACGCCGTTGATCTTCGAGGAGCGAGCTCCCTCGTTGAGGCGGCTGCCGCCGCACTCCGGGCAGGTCGTGAAGGTGATCACGCGGTCGACGAAGGCCCGGATGTGCGGCTGCATCGCCTCCCTGTCCTTGGACAGGTAGGACTTCTGGATTCTCGGGATCAGTCCCTCGTAGGTGAGGTTGATGCCCTCGACCTTGATCTTGGTCGCCTCCTTATAGAGGAGATCGTCGAGTTCCTTCTTGCTGAACTTGTTGATCGGCTTGTCCAGGTCGAACATGCCGCCGAAGATTCGGCCGTACCAGCCGTCCATGCTGTAACCGGGCACCGTGAGTGCGCCCTCGCTCAGTGACTTGCTGGCGTCATACAGCTCGTTCAGGTCGAAGTCGTTGACCGTGCCCATGCCCTCGCAGCGCGGACACATTCCGCCGGTGATGCTGAAGTCACGCCGTTCCTTGATCGTCTCGCCGCCGCGCTCGAACTTTATCGCGCCCGCCCCGCTCACCGACGCGACGTTGAACGAGAAGGCCTGAGGCGAGCCGATGTGCGGCTGTCCGAGCCTGCTGAACAGGATGCGCAGCAGCGCGTTCGCGTCGGTGGCCGTGCCGACCGTGGAGCGCACGTTGGCGCCCATCCGGTCCTGGTCGACGATGATCGCCGTGGTCAGTCCCTCGAGTAGATCGACGTCCGGGCGGGCCAGGGTGGGCATGAACCCCTGCACGAAGGAACTGTAGGTCTCGTTGATCATGCGCTGCGATTCCGCGGCGATCGTGCCGAAGACCAGCGAACTCTTGCCGGAGCCGGAGACGCCGGTGAAGACCGTCAGCCGACGTTTCGGCAGCTCGAGGTCGACGTCTTTGAGATTGTTCTCGCGTGCACCCTGAACCCGGATGAGGTCGTGGCTGTCGGCGGGGTGCCGCGCGTCCGCAGTCATGGTGCCTTCGCCTCGCGCGCGAGGAACAGCTCGATCGCCTCGACGACGAGAGCGTGATCCTCCGCCTGCGCGAGACCCGAGACGGTGACCGTGCCGATCACGCCGCTGTCTCGAATGGCGATGGGAAAGCACCCGCCGTGGGCCGCATAGAGCGTGTTCTCGGCCCAGGGCCTGGTCTCGAACGGCGTTCCGGAGGCACGGTGGCGGAGCCCGACGAGGAAGGAGCTGACTCCGTACTTGCGCACCGTTCGGGTCTTGCGCGCCACCCAGTCATCGTTGTTCGCCGCGGTTCCGGCGAGGGCGGCGTGGAACAGCTGCTGGTCGCCGCGCGTGATGTCGATGGTGATCGGCAGTCCTCGCTCCGTTCCGAAGCCCACGAGGATGCTGCCGAGCGCCCACGCGTCCTCGTGGCGAAAGCGGCTGAACACCAGCCGCTTCTCCTGCGCTTCGATCTCTGCCATCAGCGCCTCGGCATCCTCGTTCACTTCGTCGTTCTCCACTCTGTGTCTGGGGCGGCGGGATAAGCATTCATCGGATGGCCGTGAGCTCTCAGGCGAAGTCGCTGACGTCTCCGACATAGCGCGTGTGATCGGCCGGCACCGGCTCCACAGCGGCAAGGGCGACCTCGGCAGCGAACTCCCCCACGTTGTACAACCGGCCTGCCGCCTCCTTGCGAGCGTCGATGGCGCCGGGGTTCGCGCGCTCCAGCAGGGTTGCCGTGATCGTGCCCTCGATCATGTCGCCGGACACGACGACGAAGTCGATCCCGGCTTCGTCGAGGCGAGGAATCCGGTCGCGCAGCGCATCCTCACCGGCGCGTTTGCTGAGCGCCACGGGCAGATACTCGGGCATCGTCTCCACGGTCTTGATGAAGTGCGCCTGGTGACTCGTGACGAACACGACGCGAGCGCCTGGTGCGAGCAGCGGAATGGCCGTCTCGAGCAGGTTCACCTGCGCGTCGCGGTTGAGCTGCATGGCGTAGTCCTCGGCCATGCCGGATTCCATGCCGCCGGAGGCATTCAAGACGAGGATGTCGAGGCCGCCCCAGGCCTGTGCAACCGCATCGAACATCCCGGCCACGGATTCCGGGTCGGTCAGGTCCGCTCCGATCGCCATGGCCGTGCCGCCTGCCGCCTCGATCTTCTCGACCAGTTGGAGGGCTCGTTTCTCCTTGTTGCGGTAGTTGATGACGACGCTCGCACCCGCACCCGCCAGGTACATCGCGGTGTCGGCGCCGATGCCTCGCGAGGATCCCGTGACGAGCGCGCGCTTGCCGTCGAGTGAGCCTGAGGCAAGAGGATTGGTCACGTGATTCAGCTCCTGTGTGTCGTGCGAAGGGCAGGCGGCGGCGTGCTCCACCCCGAGAATAGCAATAAGGCCCCTGCCGATCGGCCGGTGATGATAGTTTCGGTGTGACTCAAGAGGAGCCCATCATGGTCGATTTCATCGTCAGTTATTCCTGGCTGTTGTGGCTCGTGCTCGTGTTGGTCTTCGTGATCATCGAGGTGAGCACCGTCGACTTCACCTTCCTCATGCTCGCGATCGGCAGCCTCGGCGGTCTCGCATCCGGTCTTCTCGGTCTTCCCGTGTGGGCACAGGTCATCGTGGCCGCCGTGCTGTCCGTGCTGCTGCTGTTCCTCGTGCGACCGTGGCTCAAACGGGTGCTCGAGCGCGGCAGTGACCGCACACCGAGCAACGTGGATGCACTGCTCGGCCTCACCGGCGTCGTCACGACCGAGTTCGTCGACGGCCAGGGGCACGCCAAGCTCGCCAACGGTGAGGTGTGGACCGCGCGGCTGTCCCAGAGCAGCGGTCACCGCGCCGTCGAGGTCGGAGAGAACGTCATAGTCACCGCAATCGAGGGGGCGACCGCCATGGTCGTTCCGACCGAAAGGATCGCACAATGAACGAGGGCCAGATCTTCGGGCAGGTGATCCTTGTGATCCTGCTCATCATCGTCGCGATTTTCGTGCTGGTGATCCTGTTTCGCTCGATCCGCATCGTGCCGCAGGCCACGGCGGGCGTGGTCGAACGTCTCGGTAAGTACCACAAGACGCTCGCGCCTGGGCTCAACATCCTCATTCCGTTCATCGATCGCTTGCGCCCGCTCATCGACATGCGCGAGCAGGTCGTCTCCTTTCCCCCGCAGCCCGTCATCACCGAGGACAACCTCGTCGTGTCTATCGACACCGTCGTCTACTTTCAGGTGACGGATGCCCGCGCCGCGACCTACGAGATCGCCAACTATCTCGGCGCGGTCGAACAGCTGACCACCACCACCCTGCGTAACGTGGTCGGTGGGCTGAACCTCGAGCAGGCGCTCACCAGCCGCGACAACATCAACGGCCAACTGCGCATCGTGCTCGATGAGGCGACGGGCAAGTGGGGCATTCGCGTCGGTCGCGTCGAGCTCAAGGCGATCGACCCACCGCTGTCGATCCAGGACTCGATGGAGAAGCAGATGCGCGCCGAGCGCGACAAGCGCGCGGCCATCCTCACCGCCGAGGGAACGAAGCAGGCGGCTATCCTGCAGGCCGAGGGTGCGCGGCAGGCCGCGATTCTCGAGGCTGAGGGTGACGCCAAGGCCACCGTGCTGCGCGCGGAGGGCGAGGGGCAGGCGATCACGACCGTCTTCAAGGCGATTCACGACGGCGATGCCGACCCGAAGCTGCTCGCGTACCAATACCTCCTGACCCTGCCCAAGCTCGCCGAGGGTGAGTCGAACAAGCTGTGGATCATCCCGTCGGAGTTCACCGACGCGATGCAGAGCATCGGTGCGGGATTCCTGGGTAATAAGGGTGCCGCGCCGCCCACCGCGTAGCTCCGGCTATTTCGCCTCCGCTCCCCCGCGCGTCCTCGCGCACCGGGGTCTGGCGATCGGCGCGCCCGAGAACACGCTGCTCGCGTTCGCGAAGGCGATCACCATCGGAGTGACCCACATCGAGACGGATGTGCACGCGAGCAGCGATGGCATCGCCGTGATCAGCCACGATCCCGACCTCACGCGGCTGATCGGGCGCGACACTCGCGTCAACGAGCTGTCGATGCTCGAACTCGGTCGTCTCGAACTGGGTGACGGGCAGGGCTTCTCGAGCCTCGCCGAAGCGCTCGACGGCTTTCCCGAGACGCGATTCAACATCGATGTGAAGTCGCCGGATGCGGTGGAACCGACGGTGCGCGCGATCCGCGCCGCGAATGCCACGTCCCGCGTTCTCGTCACCTCGTTCAGCGAACGGAGGCGGGCCGCAGCGGTACGCCGGCTGCCCGGGGTCGCCAGCTCGGCATCCGCCCCCCTGTTCGGCGCGGCACTCCTCGCCGGAAAGCTCGGTCTCGCTCCCCTGCTGCGCCTCGCGCTCAGCAACGTGGATGCCGTGCAGATTCCCGAGCGGGCGGCGGGAATGAACACCGTCACTCCCCGTCAGCTACGGCTCCTGCACGCCGCAGGCATCGAAGTGCACGTGTGGACCGTCAACGACGTCCCGACAATGACCCGACTGCTCGACCTGGGCGTCGATGGTCTCGTCACCGACCGCGCGGATCTTGCGATGGAACTGATGAAATCCCGCGTCTGACCGGGCATTCAGTCTGTGAAGGGGCTGGGAATGGCGCGGGGCGGAAAGGTTCTACCCAGCTTTGGGGTTTATAACTTTGAATGCATCGCGAGAAGGGACCACACAATGGCGGATCGCAGTTTGCGCGGAATGAGGCTCGGATCCCAGAGCCTCCAGAGTGAAGAGGGCGTCACCTTTTCCCCGCGGAAGAAGAGTACCTACCAGGCCGCAGACGGCTCGACCTTCGAGGTGATGTTCTCTGCCGATGCAGAAGTGCCCACCGAGTGGGAGTCGCCGAAGAGCGGTCAGTCGGGGCGGCTCCTCGATGACAACGGTCGTCAGGTCGAATTCGACGAGGCTGACGTCAAGGTCCCGCGCAGCCACTGGGACATGCTTCTCGAGCGCCGTACGCGCCCCGAGCTGGAAGAATTGCTCCAGGAGCGACTCGACTTCCTCCGCGCGCGTCGCGGCCAGCACAAGATCGGCGCCTGAGCGGGTCTAAGACCTGCGGGTCCTGGCGCTCATCCCCCACAGGGTGACCCTGAAGAGCGCCTCGGCGACAATGCCGAGGTGCATTTTGGAGCGCCCTGCGGCACGCTCGGTGAAGACGATCGGATACTCGACCACCGAGCGGCCGGACCGTTCCATACGCCAGGCGAGTTCGACCTGGAAGCAGTACCCCTGGGACGAGACCGTCGAAAGCTCGAGCGAGCGCAGGGCATCCGCTCGGAACACCCGGTAGCCCGAGGTGAGGTCGCGCAGGCGTGACCGCAGCATGCGCCGGGCGTACCCGTTGCCGACCCGGGAGATCGTCTGCCTGAGCCACGGCCAGTGCAGCACTCGCCCGCCTGGCATCCAGCGCGAGCCGATCACGAGATCTGCGCCGTCGCGAGCCGACGTGAGCATCGGCACCAGTTCCGTAGGGTCGTGCGAACCGTCGGCGTCCATCTCCACGATGAACCGGTACCCTGCCTGCTCGGCGCGTGCGAAACCGGCGCGATAGGCCGCTCCGAGCCCCTCCTTGCCGCGCCGGTGCAGCACCGAGATCGCGGGATCAGCCGCGGCGAGGTCATCGGCCAGCGCGCCGGTGCCGTCGGGACTCGCGTCGTCGACGACGAGCACGTCGGCATCGGGCACAGCCTGACGCAATCTGCCGATGAGGGCCGGGAGGCTCTCTGCCTCGTTATACGTCGGCACGATCACGAGGACGTCAGCCACGGCGCCTCCCTCGTGCGAGCGTCAGCAGCAGCCCGAGGATGAGGCCGGCGAGGCCGATGCCGCCGGCCAACCACTCGACGACCGGGCCGATCACCATCGCGGGCGTGACGGCCGAGGAGAGCGGCACGTTCTCGAGCATCGCCCCGGCCTTGTAGTCGGGCAACTGGGCGATGACGCTCCCGTCGGGGGCGAACATGCCGCTCATCCCCACGGTCGAGATGTTGACGACGCTGCGCCCCGTCTCGATCGCGCGCAGCCTCGCGATCGCGATCTGCTGTCGCGACTCGTCGCTGTGGCCGAAGTCGGCATTGTTCGTGGGTGCGAGGATGAGCTGCGCTCCCCCGTCGATCATCCGGCGCACGAGCGAGTCGTCCACGATGTCGAAGCAGATCGCGACACCGGCCTTGATGCCCTCGATGTCGAACACGTTCGAGCGCTGGCCAAAGGAATAGTCGCGCGGCACCATGTCGAGCAGGTCCGGCGCGAGCGGATACCAGAACGCGCGGTCGGGCAGGTATTCGGCGAACGGCACGGGGTGGATCTTGTCGTACTGCTGCACCGCGCCCTTGCCCGCCTCCCAGAGCAGCAGGCTGTTGAACATCCGACCCTTGCTGTCCTGTGTGATCGTGCCGGTGACCAGCGGCGCGTGCATGCGCTCGGAGACGAAGTCCAGCACCTGGGCCGACTGCGGGCTGCGGAGCGGATCGACGTCGGCGGCGTTCTCCGGCCAGACCACGACATCCGCCCGTTTGCCGAAGAGCGGAACGGTGGCCTGCAGGTGATCATCGAGCGTTGTGCCGGGCGGATGCTGGGCAAACAGTCCGGCATCTGCATTTCCCTGCACCGCGGCCACGCGCATCGTGCCGGAGGACTGCACGGGCCACGCCGGTATCGCGACGAGCACGAGCACCGCGGCCGTCGCGATGATGCCGCGCACGGACCAGTCGAACCCGATCTCGAGCAGTAGTTGCAGCGCGATGGCACTCAGCCAGGCCAGAAGGAAGGTGAGGCCGGAGACCCCGACCCAGGTGACGAGCGACGAGAACGGACTGTCTGACTGCGAGAACGCGAGCCTGCCCCAGGAGAAGCCGCCGTAAGGCCAGACGCTCGCCACCCCCTCGCGCAGTGTCCAGAGGCCGGCGAGCACGAGCGGAATGCCGGCGATGCGTGTGGTCCGGGTGGTCCAGATGAGCGGCACCCAGCGCCAGGCGAGCGCGATGAGCATCGCGCCGAGCGCAAAGAAGATCGACTCGAGGCCGGCCAGGGCGAGCCAGGGAATCGGCCCGAGGTAGACGGTGAGCCAGAAGATGTGGTGGCCGAAGAAGGAGAAGCCGCCGATGAACCCGATGAGCAGGGAGCCGGCGACACTGCGACCGCGCAGCGACCACAGGATCATCCCGGTGCCGACGAAGATGAGCGGCCACCAGCCCAGCGCGGGGAAAGCCGCCGCGTTCAGAGCCCCGCCGAGAGCGGCTGCACCTGCGGCCCACGCCAGTGACAGCGGTGGTCTCGGACTCGGGTGCACTAGGACAGCCTAGATTGTCCGGGCTGGGGGAACTCTCGCACCGATGTGCTCTATGCGACGCTCGAGTACGCCACGATGCCGCGCCTGATGGCCTCGAGTGCCGTGCGGGCGTTGCTCGCGACCGTGGCGCTCCCGACGAGCGAGATCTGGTCGAGCAGGTCGATCGTCTGCTTGCACATGCGCACGAAGTCGCCGGCCGCGAGGTCGGCGTCGCTCAGAACCGAATCGAGGTGTGCCCCCTGCGCCCAGCGGTTCATCGCGAGGGCGAGCCCCGTGGAGAGCGGATTGCTGCCCGGGAGTCTGTGCTGCTGTTCGAGATCGTCGAGCCTGCTCCACAGTTCCGTCGTCTTCTCCAGGGCGGGCCGGAACGCACCCTTCGGCAGGTAGCGATCGGAGGGCTGCCCCTCGTCGCGTCGCGGCTCATAGACGAGCGTTGCCGCCATCGCGGCGAGGCCGGCCGGGTCGAGATCGTTCCAGACGTTGCGGCGCAGGCACTCGGCGACGAGCAGGTCGCGCTCGCCGTAGATGCGGCGCAGCATCTTGCCATGCGGGCCAACGGTTACGGTGCCGTGTGAGTCCTGCACGAGATAGCCGAGCACGAGCAGCACCTCGGTGACGCGATCGAAGACCCTGGCGACGGCGCCGGTGCGGGTTCTGATCTGCCGGGTGAGGTCATCCGTCTGTTTCTTGAGCTTCCACCAGCGCTCCGCCCACCGGGCGTGCGTCTCGCGATCTCGGCAACTGTTGCACGGGTGCTGTTTGAGACGCCTGCGCAACTCGGCGAGCTTGCGCTGCCGCTTGTCGCGTGCCGCCCTCGACTGCTGGTCGGAGCGGAGCGCACCCTTGCGTTCGAGGTCGGTGAGCTCCCGCCGGATGCCGGAGTACTCGGCGAAGTCGCCCAGGTGGCACTGCATCGACTTCGCATACCCGGCGAGCGACTCCTCCTGGCTGCGCACCTTGCGGGCGAGGTCGACCACGGCGCGGTCTGCCTGGAACTGGGCGAAGGACGACTCCAGCACCTCCCGCGTGCGGTCACGACCGAACTGCTCGATCAGGTTGACCGCCATGTTGTAGGTCGGGCTGAAACTCGAATTGAGCGGATAGGTGCGCCGCGAGGCCAGAGATGCGACGGCCTGCGGGTCGAGGCCCTCCTGCCACTGGATGACCGAGTGTCCTTCCACGTCGATGCCGCGGCGGCCGGCACGACCGGTGAGCTGGGTGTACTCCCCCGGCGTGATCGGCACCCTTGCCTCGCCATTGAACTTCTCGAGCTTCTCGAGCACGACGGTGCGCGCGGGCATGTTCATGCCGAGCGAAAGCGTCTCGGTGGCGAAGACCACCTTGACGAGCTTGCGCTGGAACAGCTCCTCGACGACCTCTTTGAAGGCGGGCAGCATGCCGGCGTGATGGGCCGCGACCCCGCGTTCGAGGCCGCCGAGCCACTCCCAGTAGCCGAGCACCGCGAGGTCCTCGTCGCGCAGGGTGCGACAGCGCTCCTCGACGATCTCGCGAATCTCGTCTCGCTCCGTGGTGGTGGTGAGTCGCACTCCGGCCCTCAGCACCTGGTTGACGGCGCCGTCGCAGCCCGCGCGGCTGAAGATGAAGAAGACCGCGGGCAGGAGATTCTTGGAATCCAGGAGTTCCACGAGCCCGGCGCGATCCATCCGCCCGCTCTCACGTGCCTGTCTCGCGTGATAGCGGCCGAGCTCGCTCTGCCGCCTCCCGCCCATCGACCGCCCATTCGAGGCCGCCAGTCGAACGAGTTCTGGGTTGACCCGGGACAGTGCCGACGGTGCTGTGCCGGTCTCGCCGGGTGCCGCCGACGCGCTTCTGCCGAGTTCGGTCGAAGCATCGAACAGGTCGAGGAGCTTGCTGCGTACGAGCACGTGCTGCTCGAGCGGCACCGGACGCTCTTCGGAGACGACCACGGCCGTCTCGCCGCGCACGGCCTGCAGCCAGTCGCCGAACTCCTCGGCGTTCGAGACGGTCGCGCTGAGCGACACGAGTCGCACGTGCTGCGGGAGATGGATGATGACCTCCTCCCACACGGCGCCCCGGAAGCGGTCGGCGAGGTAGTGCACCTCGTCCATCACGACGAAGGCGAGCTCGCTCAGGAGGTCGGAGTCGGCGTACAGCATGTTGCGCAACACCTCGGTGGTCATCACCACGATGCGGGCCTGCGAATTGATGTTCGTGTCGCCGGTGAGCAGGCCGACCTCATCCGGCCCGTACTCGGCGAGGAACTCCTGGTACTTCTGGTTGCTGAGTGCCTTCATCGGAGCGGTATAGAAGACCTTCGCGCGCGGCTGTTGCATCGCGAGGTACACGGCGAACTCCGCGACGATGGTCTTGCCCGCGCCCGTCGGAGCTGCGACGAGCACGCTCTTACCCTCTTCGAGCGAGCCGCAGGCACTCAGCTGGAACGAGTCGAGGTCGAACGCGAGCCTGCTGCGGAAATCCTCAAGTTGCGGCAAGGACCTGCGATTGCGGGACGCTGCGTAGCGCTCGGCGGGCGAGAGCTGCGGCGTCATGCTGCGGCTGTGTCGAGCTCATTCTCGAGCGCGGCCGCGCGCTTGGCCGCCGCCCGATCGTGCATGAACGCGATGCCGACCGCAACGAAGTACAGCATGATGATCGGGATCGCGAGCAGGAACATCGAGATCACGTCTGCCGATGGCGTCGCGATCGCGCAGAAGATGATGATCACGAGGATGGCCCAACGCCACGCCTTGAGGATCGCCTTGGCCGACAGGATGCTCATGAAGTTCAGGAGGACGAGGAACACCGGAAGGATGAACGCGAGACCGACTGCAAGGATGAGCTTGACGGCGAAGCCGAAGTAGTCCTTGGCGTCGAGGAAGTTCGCGTCCTGGCTGGAGACGAAGGAGTTGAGCAGCAGGAACATGTGCGGCAGTACGAGCCAGCCCGCGGTGCACCCGGCGAGAAACAGCGGAACCGTCGAGAAGAAGAACCCGAAGGTGTACTTCTTCTCGCGCTTGGTGAGCCCGGGCACGAGGAACGCGAAGATCTGGTACAGCCAGACCGGGCTCGCCGCGATGATACCCACGAAGAATGCGATCTGGAGGTGCAGGTCGAACGCCGCGGTCGCACCGGAGTAGTTCAGGAGCGTCTTGACGCCGTGTTCCTTGCTCGCGGCAATGATCGGCTGGCGAAGGGCGTTCAGCACGAAGTCGCCCACGAAGAAACCGCCGACGGAAAAGAGGAGGATCGCGGCCGCAGAGCGAAAGAGTCTCTTGCGAAGCTCCACCAGATGCTGGCGGAGCGACATGCGGCCTTCGCTTTGTGCGCCTCGCTTGCTGCGCGCAGCCACGGAGACTATGACTTGGGCTTGGACTCTGCGGAGTCCGACTGTGCCGCGTCGGTGCTCGCCGTGCTCGCCTCGGCGTCAGCGGGGATCTTCTTGCCGTTCTCGTCGGTCTTCATCTCGTTCTTGAAGACCTTCATGGACTGGCCAACACCCTTGGCGAGCGCGGGAAGTCTCGTTGCACCGAAAAGCAACAGGATAATCAGCGCAATGATCAGAAAGTGCCATCCGGTCAAACCAGCCACGGTGCTACGTCCTTAGGAATCGGGAACAACAATTCGGATCAGTTTACCGTGCTTTTCACGACGCAGGTGTCACGAACGAGGAACGTTTGCAGGCAGTGAAACTAGGCGTCGTAGCGGGCCGCTCCCGCTGCGGCCCAGTCGGCCACCATCCGTCGTGCTTCGCTCGGTTCGACCACGGTGACGAGCCCGGGCAGCCCCGCGACGAGTCGCTTGAGGCCGTGGTAGTGCGAGACGCGGATGGTGGTGCGCAGGCGGCCGTCTCGCTCTGCCGAGCTCGCCTCCTCGGGAATGTAGTCGGCGAGCAGGGGAAGTGCGGCCGGCGCGACATCGATGGTCACCATCCGGTCGTCTGCCGAGCCCTCGAAGAGCTTTTCGGAGAGCTTCACCTCGTCGGCGTGATAGCTGATCGGTTCGCTCGTGGTCTGCGGGTTGCTGATGCGGTCGAGACGGAAGGTTCGCACAGCCTCGCGCAGGTGGCACCACGCGCGCAGGTACCAGTCGGCATCCAGCGACTCGATGCGCAGCGGATCGACCCTGCGGTGCTCGTGCTCGCCGCGCGAGTCGAGGTAGTCGAATTCGAGCTGCACGCCCGCCGCGACGGACTCTCGGATGATCGCGAGGGTCGCATCCGTCTCGGAGTCTTCGACGGCGACCTGACTGGGCGGCGCCGATGCCCCGCGGGAGAGCTTGGCCATGAGCGAGGCGATCGCCGCGCGGTCGGCGTGCTCGGGCAGGGCCGAGAGGTACTGCAGACCGGCGATGAGCGCGGCGGCCTCACGGCCGGAGAAGCGCGGTGAGTCATCGATCGCGACCATGTGGGTGAGCACGATCTGGTCGTTGTCTTCGAAGTCGTCCCAGGCGAGATCGAAGAGATCGCCGTGCTGGTATTGCCCCGTCTCGCCAGGGACCCCGGAGACCGCGATGAGCCGCACGGCGTCGCGCACCTCCTCCTCCGGAACCGAGAAGTGGGCAGCAACCTCGCCCACGCCGATGCGCTCGTGATCCATGAGGAAGGGAACGAGTGAGAGCAGGAAGGCGAGCTTGTCCTGCGCCTGCAGAGGACCCCGCCGCTCAGCCATGGTCGTCGCCCTCCGTCGGTGTCGCGTGCTCCTCGGCCACGAGACGAAGGCGCGCGCTCACGGCGAGGCGAAGCTCCGGCGGCGAGAGCACGAGCACCTCGGGCCCGTAGCCGGTCAGCTCGTCGGCCACGATGTTCGCGTCTGAGTAGTGAAGGAGCAGGGTGCCGGATGCCGTGGTTCGGGTGCCGCGTCGCTTGCGCAGCCTCGACGCCGCATCCGAGTCGGGAGTGACCTCGACCTCGGCGGTATGTGAATTCCACACCTGCTCGAGCTCCGCCAGGGCCGCGCTCGTCTGATCGGTCTCGTCGGGAACGAAGGTCTTGCCGGTCGTGGTCACCTGGCTCACGATGCGCCGGAGCAGGAAGGTCTTGGTGACACCGGTGTCGGGTTCGAGCGCATGCAGATGCCAGCGACCCTGGTGCTGCACGAGCGCGAGGGGCGCGACCGTGCGCACTCGCGCATCCGCCTCGCCGGGCTTGAGGTAGGAGAATCGCACGATCTGATGCTTCTCGAGCGCCGAGCGCGCAGGTTCGAAGGCGGCGTCGCGCACTCGAAGGCTCGGCACGTAGCCGAGCACGGGCTCCCCCGTGCCGCCGCCGAGTGAGCGCAGCTTCACGATCGCCCGCCGCGACTCGGCGGAGAGCGACCCCTCACGCCAGACCATGGCGGCGAGGCCGAGCAGCGCCGTCTCCTCCGCGGAGAAGGAGATGTCGCTCGGCAGTTCGTAGGCGCCGCGCGGAATGCGATAGCGAAGGTTCTGGTTGTTACCGGCCTGCCCGGGCGCATCCAGCGTCTCGAGCGGAACGCCGAGCTCGCGGATGTCATCCTTGTCGCGCTCGAACTGTCGCTCGAGGTTGGCATTGTCGCCCGAAGCCGAATACCGCTGCCGGTAACCCTGCACCGTCGAGAGGATCTCGTTCTTGCTCAGACCGGTTTCGGTCGCCAGCAACGCCAGGACGAGGCTGAAGAGACGCTCCTCGACCGGGACCCTGGGAGAACTGGACTGAGCCACGAAAAGATCCTAGTTAGTTGGAGATTCCCAGAATGTCGACGACGAAGATGATCGTGGCATTCGCGGGCACCTCGCCCTGGCCCTGAGCGCCGTATCCCTCGTCCGGCGGGATGACGAGCAGAACCTGAGAGCCGACCTTCTGGCCGACGAGCCCCTTGACGAAGCCGGAGACGACGGTGTCTTTCGCCACCTTGATCATGACGGCCTGGTTCTTGGTCCAGGTGGAGTCGAAGACACTGCTCGCCTCGTCCCAGACCACCCCGGTGTACTTCATGACGACGGTGTCGCCCTCGGCGACCTTCTTGCCGTCGCCGGCCTTCAGCACGTTGACCTTGAGCTTCTTCGGCGCCTTCTGCTGCGGCACCGTGATGCCGGGGCGGCCGTTCGGCGCGAGAACCACGGCGGGCATACCTGGCTGCGAGGCCTGCGTGGTGCCGTCGGCCTTGGGAAGGAACGCCCCCGTGATGTCGGCGACGAAGACGACGGAGCCGGGCTTGCCGTCAGCGTCGGTGCCACCCGTTTTGCCGCCCGCCTTGGCGGACGTGGCGATCACCACGCGCGAGCCGACGCGAGAACACTCGAGGCCGTGGCTGAGTGCGGAGAGGTCGGGCTGGCCGAGCGTGAGCAGATTCTTGGCGCCCTTGGTGTACCCGGTCTTGTCGATCACGGTGCCGTCGGAGCCGTTGAGCAGGGTGGCCTCGAACAGGATCGGCTGACCAGGCTGCAGTTCGGCGCCCTTGCCCTTGATGAGCTCGGTCTTCTGCGTGGTCTTGGAGATGATCGGGGTCGGCATGTCGATCTTCGGTTCTGAGCCGAACGCCCCCGTTGCCTTCACGACCGACGAGGCGTCACCGGAGACCATGGGGTTGTCGCAGCCGTGCGCTCCCCCGCCGGAGCAGGCGGTGAGAGCGGACAGAACACCGATGGTTGCGATCAGCGCGAGTGTCTTGCGCACGAATCCTTCTTTCAGTCAGGTCGTGAAGTTTTCCAATTCTAGGCGGACGGCGCGGCCTCGCCGGTCTCAGCACGCATGGCGTGGTCCGCCGCAGACTGGGCCTCTCGCGCGGCCTTGCGCACGCGCTTGGGTGACGCGGTGCGCTCGCCGAGGGCTCCCGGCGTCCAGGCCTCGACATCCGCATCGCTGAAATCGCTCTTCGAGGCGCGTCGCTTGAGCTGCGGCAGGATCACGCCAGGAGCGAGCCTCCTGGCCGTGAGCAGAAAGCCGGTGTGGGCGACCATGCGGTGGTCGGGCCGCACGGCGAGCCCCTCCACGTGCCAGCCGCGCACCATCGTCTCCGACGAGTCCGGCTCGGTGAAGAGCCCGCTGTGCCGGATGGCTTCGGCCACTCTCGAGAGTTGGGTCACCGTGGCGATGTAGCAGACCAGCACGCCGCCGGGGGTGAGCGCGTCGGCGCAGGCATCGATGCACTCCCACGGTGCGAGCATGTCGAGCAGGATGCGGTCTACCGAGCCGGAGGTGACGGATGTCGGCAGCGACTCGACGAGATCGCCGACGACGACCGACCAGTTCTGCGGTTCCGCGCCGAGGAAACTCGCGACGTTGCCCTTGGCGACGGCGGCGAACTCCTCCCGACGCTCGAAGGAGAGGAGCGAACCCTCGTCGCCGATCGCGCGCAGCAGCCAGAGCGACAGGGCACCGGACCCGACACCGGCTTCGACCACGGTCGCTCCGGGGAAGATGTCGCCGAGGGCGAGGATCTGCGCGGCATCCTTCGGGTAGATGATGGCCGCCCCGCGCGGCATCGACATGACGAAATCGTTCAGTAGCGGGCGGAGCGCGAGGTATTCGTCATCCGTGGTGCTGGTGACGACGGAACCGTCTGGCAGCCCGACCAGCGCGTCGTGTTCGATCATGCCGCGGTGGGTGTGAAAAACCTTGCCCGCCTCGAGCGTGATGGTGTTGAGCCTGCCCTTGGGGCCGGTCAGCTGCACCTTGTCGCCGAGGCGGAACGGCCCACTCTGCCTGCGCTGGGCACCAGCGCTCACGCGCTCACTCCGAGCGAATCGCGGTAAACGTCGAGGAGGTCGTCGAGTGTGCTGCCCTCGAGCGTGTGCCAGATCGTGTGCCCCGGTCCCTCCTCGAGCGCCACGTGCAGCGGCACGCCGATGACCGTCGCACCGGCGGCAACAGCGGAGGCGAGTCCGGGCGTCGAGTCTTCGAGCGCGACGCACCGCGTCGGATCGACCCCCAGCAGCTCGGCCGCCCGAAGATACGGCTCCGGATGCGGTTTGCTGTGCGTCACGGTGTCGCCCGCGACGACCGCGTCAAAGGCTTCGAACCCGACGGCGGCGACGACGTACTCGGCCATGCGGCGAACCGACATGGTGACGAGTGCGGTGGGGATGCCCGCCTCGCGCACGGCGGAGAGGAGCTCTCGCGATCCTGGGCGCCAGGGAACCTCCTGCCGAATCTGTTCGAGCACGCGATCGGTGAGCCGCGAGACGATCTCGTCGGCGCTGAGAGCGACACCGCGCCCCTGGAAGATCGCGGCGGACTCCCAGAGGCCGTTGCCGACGAGTTGGAGGCCGTCTTCGTGGGTCCAGGTGCCGCCGAAGGACAGCACGAGCTCCCGTTCGGCGCTCAGCCAGTACGGCTCGGTGTCGATGAGTGTGCCGTCCATGTCCCACAGGACGGCGGCGGGAAGCTGTTGGGTCACCGCCTGATTCTAGTTGGACGGGCCGCAGGTTCTATTCTTGACGGGAGGGCCGAGCCGCTGCGGCTTGGGCCAGTGAGGGTGTGCGGTGAGCGATAGCGCGGGAATCTTGAGCGGGCGGCTGCTCGTCGTCGCGTTCGAAGGCTGGAACGACGCGGGCGAAGCCGCCAGCGGTGTCGTGCGCAGTCTCAAGGATCAGCTCGACCTCTATCCGATCGCCGAGGTCGACGCCGAGGAGTACTTCGACTTCCAGTTCAATCGCCCGACGAGCACTCAGGATGAAGACGGCAACCGTATGCTCGTCTGGCCCGGGGTGACGATGTATGGGCCCACCCAGCAGCGTCGAAAGAAGGTGCGCAGGCTGGCCGAGGACGCCCAACTCGACATGAGCGCCGACAACGGTTCGAACATCTACCTCTTGCTCGGCAGCGAACCGTCGCGGGGCTGGCGCACGTTCACCGCCGAGATCATGGCCACCGTCCACGACACGCGCATCAGCGGCATCGTCTTCCTCGGTGCGATGCTCGCCGACGTGCCGCACACCAGACCGATCTCCGTCTTCGTGACGAGTGAGAACGCGGCGGTGCGGGGGCAGCTCGGCGTCGAGCGGAGCAGCTACGAGGGCCCGGTGGGCATCCTCTCGGTGCTCGGTGAGGCGGCGGAGGCGGCGGGGATTCCGACGGTGTCGATCTGGGCGTCAGTGCCGCACTACGTGCACAACGCCCCCTCGCCGAAGGCGACGCTCGCGATCATCGACAAGCTCGAGGAGATCATCGACGTGGTGATTCCGCGCGGTGACCTCGTCAACGAGTCGGCGGCGTGGCAGAGCGGCATCGACGCACTCGCGAGCGAGGACGAGGACATGGCGGCGTACATCGCGCAACTGGAGGCCGCGAGGGACACCGTCGACTCCCCCGAGGCGAGCGGCGAGGCCATCGCGCAGGAGTTCGAACGCTACCTGCGTAAGCGTGACGGCGGCAAGGGCGACGGCAGGGCGGATGGCCGCGGCGACGGCAAGCCCGACGAGCCCTGGCGCCCCCTCGGTCCCTGAACCTGTCGAAGGCGCCCCGAACCAGCCGGAGGGCGACTCAGCGCGGCCCGAGACCAGTCGTGCCATCGAGCAGTTCGCGCGCCGCATCGAGGTGGCCCGCGTGCCTCGCCGTCTCCTCGATAAGGTGCAGCACGATCCACCGGAGGTCGGCGATGTCTTCGCCCGGCCACTCCCGGTTGTGTCGACCCTTCGGAGCGGCATCGAGCGGCGTGCCCGCGAGCACCTCGTTGGAGATCTCGCACTGTCGTCGATAGAACTCGAAGACGGCCGCGGTGCTGTGACTCGTCGCGAATGGGGCATCAGGATCGTACGGCTCGTCGACGGCATCCGGCCAGACGTACTCGAAGACCGTGCCGAGCGCGACGTCCTGGAACCAGTGCTGCTCGGCGCCGCCCAGGTGCTCGATCATGCCGATGGGAGTCCAGCCGGAGGGCAGCACGGGAGTGCGCAGCTGGGTCTCGTCAAGCCCGTCGAGGATGGCGAGCACGCTGCCGCGCTGCTCATCGAGAAAGTGCTGGAGGGTCGTCTTCTCTGACATGCCGACACGGTATCGCGCTTCGACGGGCTCAGCGTGCGTTTCTCGTTGGCTGAGCGTGTGGGAGGGCTATCCCGAGCAGCGCTTCGATGGCGGCGAGATCGGTGATCGTCGGAGCGACACCGCCGGCGATGTGATCGTCGATCGCGCCGAGTGCGCCTGGCGTGTCGAGGTCGTTCGCGAGGGTCTCGCGCAGGATGGAGAGCAGGGTCGGGTCGTCGCTGGCGACAGCGGATGTCGACCAGGCCTCCCAGCGTTCGAGCCGCTCCTCGGCGTGGGCGAGCTTGGCGTCGGTCCACTCCCAGTCGCTGCGGTAGTGCTCGGCGAGCAGGGCGAGGCGGATGGCGCGTGGGTCGACGCCGCGCGCGGTGAGCTGCGAGACGAGCACGAGGTTGCCGAGCGACTTGCTCATTTTCTCGCCCTGGTAGCCGACCATGCCCGTGTGCAGGTAGCTGTCGGCGAGCGGGTGCCCGCTGAGGGCCGCTGCGTGAGCCGCACTGAACTCGTGGTGCGGAAAGAGCAGGTCGGAGCCGCCTCCGTTGACGGTCAGCGGCGTGGGAAGGAATTCGAGGGCGATGACGGCACATTCGATGTGCCAGCCGGGGCGGCCGCGGCCGACGACGGAATCCCAGGCCGGCTCGCCCATCCGCTCGGCTCGCCAGAGCAAGGGATCGAGCGCGTCGTACTTGCCCGGGCGCTCGGGGTCTCCCCCGCGCTCGGCCGAGAGACGCAGCATCGTCTCGCGGTCGAGGTTGCTCTCCTCGCCGAGGTGCCAGGGCGAGGCGTCGCTCGCCGCGGCGTTGTAGAAGTAGAGGTCTGGTGCGGCATTCACGCTGTCGACCGGGTAGGCCATGCCAGCGTCGGCGAGAGTCTGCACCGCGTTCGCGATCTGCGGGATCACCTCGGTGACGCCGAGGTAGTGCTGTGGCGGAACGATCGAGAGCTGCTGCATGTCGGAGCGGAAAAGGTCGATCTGGCTCGTCGCCAGCTCGCGCCAGTCGACACCGGTGGCCGCCGCCCGCTCGAGAAGCGGGTCGTCGACATCCGTCACGTTCTGCGCGTAGCGCACCTCGTAGCCCGCGTCGAGCCAGAGCCGCACGAGCGTGTCGAAGGCAAGGTAGGTGGCCGCATGGCCGAGATGGGTGGCGTCGTAGGGCGTGATGCCGCACACGTAGAGCGATGCGACGTGCTGGTCGTCCAGCACCGCGGATGCCTCGGCAGGCTTGAGCGAGCGGCTCGCGCTGTCGTAGATGCGCGGCACCGGTCCCGTTGCGGGCAGCGCCGGGATGACGGGCGCGCTCCAGGACTTCACATCCCGAGCCTAATTGACCGCCCGTGCCGCCGCTGACCCGCTCCTTGGAAGCGTGGCTTGGGCTCGGTAGCATGCAGCATGCCCATCAAGCTTGAGAATGTCGGAATCGCCGTTCGCGACCTCGAAGCGACGATCTCGTTCTTCACGGACCTCGGTCTGAGGGTGATCGGTCGCGACACGGTCAGCGGGGAATGGACCGACATCGCCGTCGGCCTCGACGGCAACCACGCGAGAATCGCGATGCTCGAGACACCCGACGGGCATGGTCGTCTCGAGCTCTTCGAGTACATCCATCCGGAGGCGATAGAGACGGCGCCCACCCTTCCGAATGAGATCGGCATGCACCGGGTCGCGTTCTCGGTCGACGACATCGACGAAGCGCTGCGAATCGCGGCGAAGCACGGCTGTTACCCGCTGCGCGGGGTGGCGAACTATCAGGACATCTACAAGCTCACCTACCTGCGCGGCCCGAGCGGCATCCTCGTCATGCTCGCCGAGGCGCTACAGGAGCACTGACGGCGGGTTTCGCCTAATACGCCTGCAGCACTCCGGTGAGCAGCAGCACGGCGAGCACAACGCCCAGTACCAGGCGATAGATAACGAACGGCAGGAACGATCGCTTCGAGATGTAGCTCATGAAGAAGGCGATGACCACAAGGCCGACGACGAACGCTACTGCGGTGGCGACGGCGGTCTCGACACCGTTGAAGACCTCCGGGGTACAGTGCGCGGCGGCCGAAACGCACGGCTCCTTGATGGACTTGTAGAGCTGGTAGAAGCCGCTGCCGAAGACGGCGGGGATCGCCAGGAGGAACGAGTAGCGCGCCGCGGCCTTGCGCTCGTAGCCCATGAAGAGGCCGGCGGTGATGGTGCCACCGGAACGGGACACTCCGGGGATCAGGGCGAGCGCCTGCGCGAAGCCGTACACGGTCGCGTGCGGGATCGTGAGTTCCTTGAGCCTGCGCTTCTTGGCCCCGACGTGGTCGGCGATCCAGAGAAGGATGCCGAAGATGATCATGGTCGCCGCGATCACCCAGAGGGACCGCAGCACGGTTTCGATCTGCGTCTGGAACAGCAGTCCGAGCACCACAATGGGGATGCTGCCGAAGATGATGAACCAGCCGAGCTTCGCGTTCGGGTCGTTGCGCGGCACCCGGCCGAAGAGTGACTTGAACCAGGTCGAGATGATGCGCACGATGTCATGCCAGAAGTAGACGACCACGGCCGCCTCGGTGCCGATCTGGATGATCGCCGTGAAGGCCGCGCCGGGGTCTGCTCCGGTGCCGAGCAGTTCGCCGACGATGCGGATGTGCGCGCTCGAGGAGATCGGCACGAACTCGGTGAGTCCCTGGACGAGGCCGAGGATGATGGCGTTGATGAGGTCCACGGCGGTCCGTTCTACGAGCTAGTAGGTGAGCAGCAACTCGGTGAGCACTTGCCTGCCAAAGACTAATGCGTCCAGAGGCACGCGCTCGTCAACGCCGTGGAACATCGCGGGAAAGTCCAGCTCCGGCGGCAGCTTGAGGGGGGCGAAGCCGTATCCCCGGATGCCGAGCTTGCTGAGCGCCTTGTTGTCCGTCCCTCCGCTGAGCAGGTACGGCAGTACGGGCGCGCCAGGGTCATGCGCGTTGAGCGTCGCGGTGATGGCGTCGACGAGCGGTCCGTCGAAGGAGGTCTCGAGTCCTATATCGCGGTGCATGGTGACGATCTCGATCTCGGGGCCGACCAACTCTGCTAGCTCGGCGAGCACGGCATCCTCTTCGCCAGGCAGGGTGCGGATGTCGATGAGGGCTTCCGCGGCGTCGGGGATGACATTGTGCTTATACCCGGCGTTGAGTCCGGTGGGATTGGTCGTGGTGCGCAGTGTGGCCTGGATGAAGCCAGCGGCGGTTCCCGTGGCAATGGCCAGCTCATCCGGCCCGACCTTCTGCGGGTCCACTCCGAGGATGCGTGCGATTTCGCCGAGCAGTTCGGTGGTGGTGTCGGTGAGGCGGATGGGCCACTGCCTGCGCCCCACCTTGGCGACGGCCTCGGCGAGGCGGGTGACGGCGTTGTCGTGGATGAGGCGGGAGCCGTGGGCGGCCTGGCCGCGGGCGATGAGCTTCGCCCAGACGAGGGACTTCTCCCCCGTCTGCAGCAGATACGCGCGCTGGTCGTTGAAGGTGATCGAGTAACCGCCGACCTCGCTGATCGCCTCGGTCGCGCCGGCGAAGAGCTCGGGGTGGGTATCGACGAGGTAGTGGGAGCCGAGCACTCCCCCGGCCTCCTCGTCGGCGAAGAAGGCGATGACGAGATCCCGGGCGGGCTGGCGTCCTGAGCCCAGGATGTCCTGCAGCGCCGTGACCATCATGGCGTCCATGTTTTTCATGTCGACCGCGCCGCGACCCCACAGCATGCCGTCTTTCACGACACCCTCAAAGGGATCGACAGACCAGTTGTCGGGCTGGGCGGGCACGACGTCTGTGTGGCCGTGGACGACCAGTGCAGGCTTGCGTTCGCTGGTTGAGCCTGTCGAAACCCCCTCCACTCGCGCGATGACGCTCGTGCGGCCGGGTTCCGAGTCGAAGAGCTGAGGCTTCAGACCCATTTTCGTGAGGTGCGCTGCCAGGTATTCTGCGGCATCCGTCTCGCCGTTCGACTTGCCCTCGCCGTAGTTCGTTGTGTCGAAACGGATGAGATCGCGCGCGATCTGCGCGGGGGCGTCGAGTTCCGGATTTTCTGCGCTGGAGGACATTGCTCCACGGTACCGGTCGGTGCGCCCGGGCGCCTCGCTCATGCTATTCTCGTACGCGGTCGTCCTCTCCGGATGGCCACTGCGCGCGGATGGCGGAAATGGCAGACGCGCTAGCTTGAGGTGCTAGTGCCCGTATAGGGCGTGGGGGTTCAAGTCCCCCTTCGCGCACTGATGTCCATACCTCCGGACATGGAGAACCGCTGGGCCCACGGGTCCAGCGGTTCTTTGTTTTCATGGGGGCGACAGAACGGCACGTGCGGCCGCGATCAGGTGTTCGCGCCCGCGGTCGCCCTGTCGATCGCGTCGAAGATCACTCTGGCCGTGCGCGGGCGAATGAGGTGATCGCCGCCGATGATGCGATGCACGGTGACATTCGGATGCGCCTCCGCGAGTCGGATCCCGGCGGGCAGGATGAACGGGTCGGCGGTGCCGAACACGATGTCGATCGGCACATCCGTTGCGGCGATGTCGTCGATCGTCGACTGGACCTCGATGGCATGGGCGAGGGACTTCTCGAATGCGTTCCAGTTCTTGTCACTCAGATCGAGCACGTCTCGCAGTTGAGGCAGGCGTTCGAGTTCGCGCGCCCATTCGAGCGTGCGGCGCCGGTTCGTGCGCAGCGCGCGGTACATGCGCAGGCGAAGCGATTGAATGGCGCGATCGGTGCGTTTGGTGAGCAGTTCCGCAGCCGGATAGATTGGTGGGCTCACGAGGATAAGGCGCGCGATCGCGGGATGGCGAGTGGCGGCGTACCGCGCGGCGATGAGTGCTCCCATCGAGTGTCCGACGAGCACGACGGGGCCGCGGACGTGCAGGTGCTTGAGCGTACGCGTGAGCGCGCGCACGTGATCGTCGAGGCTGAAGTCGACCGCGGCATCCGCGGCTGACTGCCCGAAACCGAGGAGATCGATGGCGACGACCCTGTGTTCGGGCAGGAGGAGGGGAATCAGCGCGGCGAAGGTCGTGGACGAGGACGCGATCCCATGGAGGAGCACTACGGCGGGGCCGGTTCCCTCATCGATCGTGACGTGCAGCGGAGCGTTCCTGCGGCCGAACACGGACAGGATTCGATCAAGGGGCCTGGGCAGTGCGGATGCGCGCGGTCGGTCTACTGAGGCCACGTTCAGGCTGCTGCCCGCCCGCCATCGCTGGCGGGGACACTCGAAGCGTTCGGGAAGGTCCACGCGACGTAGGTGGTCTCCGCTGTAGAGCCGCGCACACCCGTCTCCGAACCCACCGCACTCGCTCCTGTCCTCGGCATCAAGCATGAGCGGAAGCGTGCCGCCGGTCAAGCGAGGTGGATGCGCTCTGACAGCGACACCCACGCGACAGGGTCTTAAGGCTCTACTGAGGTGAGCCTCGGCAGACCTAGCGTGATCATGCACGATTCCTGAGGAGAGGGCACACATGTACACGCGCATCCTGGTAGCGGTCGATGGCTCACCATTTTCTGAGCAGGTGATCCCCTACGCGCGCGCCATTGCCGAGGCAACCGGCGCGAAGCTGACCCTTCTGCGGATCGCAGAGTCGGGCGCCACGGCCGAAGCGGAGGAATACCTTCGCGCGCTCGCCGCAGGGAGCGGCGCTGAGACCCGGGTGATTACAGGGCGCGTCACCGCATCGGTGGACATCCTCGAAGAGGCGAACGCCGTGCCCGGCACGCTCGTGGTGGTCACCTCTCACGGGCGTGGTGGCGTTCTCGTCGCCGTGCTCGGCAGCGTCGCTCGCGAGATCGTGCAGGCCAGTCATAACCCGGTGCTCGTGTACCGTCCGGACGACGAGGCCGGTGAGCGCGCATCCGTGCGCATCGCGACGGTCCTCCTGCCGCTGGACGGGACCAGCCGTTCGGAGAGTGTGACGGCGCAGGCCGCCGAGTTGGCGCGCGCACTCGGGGCCACTCTGACCGTCGTGCAGGTGCTTCCGAAGATCGACAAGATGGATCGCCGACTCGCTTCCTACGACGTGCTCGATAGTTCGTATGTCTCATCGCACGCGCACGATATCGAACGCCAGTATGGCGTTGCCGTGAACTGGGAGGTGCTCCACGGCGACCCGGTCGACGCACTCGAGAGCTATATCGACGGCCGGGACGACGTGCTCGCCGTCATGGCGACGCGCCAGCAGAACGCGGTCAAGGCCGCGGTGCTCGGCAGCGTGACCTCCGGCATGGTGCACAAGGCGGGCATCCCGATCATCGTGCAGTCTCCCGCAGTGGTGCAGGGTGCGCCGGAGCGGCTCCGCGCCGCGCGCATCTAGCGCGAGCCGAGCCACGAGCAAGCCGCGCTAGCGCGAACCAACCCGGGTCGGACTGCTGAAGCGCGCGGCCCTGCGGTTGAGATGGTGTGCGCTTCCCCGCTGTCTGGGCCGAGTAGGGCGCTCGGCCAGGCGTGAGAAGAACCACTTCTTCGCCACCTCCACGAGGACGAGATACACGAGCGCCAACGCCAGCAGCGTGAGGAAGAACGGCGCGGGCAGCGGGTCGAACCCCAGCACTGTCGCGAGCGGAGACAGCGGAAGGTAGATGCCGGCGGCCACGACTCCGAGCGACGCCCAGAACAGACCGGCCGACGGCCTGCTGCGCAGGAACGGAACCTTACGCGTTCTGATGGCGAAGATGATCAGCGTCTGAGTGGCGATCGACTCGACGAACCATCCGGCGCGAAACTCCCCGGGCGCGGCCTGGAAGACGTAGATCATGAGTGCAAAGGTTGCGAAATCGAAGAGCGAACTGATCGGGCCGAAGAGCAGCATGAAGCGGCGGATGAAGGCGATGTCCCAGTGAGACGGGGCAAGTATCTGCTCTTCATCCACCCGGTCGCCCGGTATCGCCAGTTGCCCAGTGTCGTAGAGCAGATTGTTGAGCAGGATCTGGCCCGGCAGCATCGGCAGAAAGCTGAGAACCACGGATGCCGCCGCGGCACTGAACATGTTGCCGAAATTACTCGAGGTGCCCATGAGCACATATTTCATGGTGTTGGCGAAGATGCGGCGGCCCTCGACCACACCGTCGGCGAGGACCCCGAGGTCCTTGTCCATCAGCACGATGTCTGCTGCGTCTTTTGCCACATCCGTCGCGCTTTCGACAGAGATGCCGAGATCGGCCTTGTGCAGCGCCAGCGCGTCGTTGACGCCGTCTCCGAGAAAGCCGACGGCGTGTCCGCTCGTGCGCAGGGCTGAGATCAGCCTGCCCTTCTGCTCCGGTGACACCCGGGCGAAGATGCTTGCCTCGCGTGCCGCTTCGCGCAACTCGTCATCCGAGAGGGCATCGATCTGTGTCCCCGTGAGGGTCTGGCCGCTCGTGACACCCAGATCGGAGCACACTTTTTCGGCCACTCTGGCGTTGTCTCCCGTCGCAATCTTGACGGCGATGCCGAGAGCCGCGAGACGATCGAGAGACTGTTTGGCGTCGTCTTTGGGGCGATCGAGAAACACCAGGAAGCCGGCGAGAGTGAGGTCGCGCTCGTCGGCGACGGTGAGCGTCGACTCATCGGGTGTGGCGCGCGTCGCGACGGCTACGACGCGGCCTCCCGCGTCGAACTGAGCGTCGAGAAGCTGCTGGGCCGACCCGGGAATCGCTGTGCACAGCCGCAGCACATCCTCCGGCGCGCCCTTGGTGACGAGCATCGGTGCTGCTCCGTCGGTGCTGACGAGCGTCGTCGTCATCCGCCGCTGGTGGTCGAACGGGATGAGGCCCAGGCGCTCATAGCGCTCGGCTCGGAATTCGCTCGCGATCGGCGAGTCCCACAGCGCCGCGTCGAGCGCGTTCTGCCCCACGGCCGTCGCGTGCGCTCCCAAGTCGACTTCGGTGGCCAGGAGACCGAGCGTGACCAGCGCGTCTGCGGTGAGCGCCGCGTCGACGGGCACGCTCTCCGAAAAACTGATGGTGCCGGCCGTGAGCGTGCCGGTCTTGTCGGTGACCAGCACATCCATGTCACCGAGGTCTTCGATGCAGACGAGTCGCTTCACGAGCACCCGGCGCCTGGCGAGCTGTCTCGTTCCCGCCGCAAGGCAGGTGCTGACGACGGCGGGGAGTAACTGCGGGGTGATGCCCACGGCGATCGCGAGGGAGAACAGGAAGGCATCCAGCGGCGGGCGGTGGAGCAGCAGGTTCGCCACGAAGATCACCGTGGTGAGTGCGATAGCGATTTCCAGGAGCAGGAAGGAGAACCGCTTGAGCCCGTTCTGGAACTCGGTCTCGGGCTGCCGCTCCCCCAACCCCAGCGCGATCTTGCCGAATTCGGCCTGACTTCCGGTCGCGACGACCACCCCGACCCCTGCGCCGCTCTGCACGATGGTGCCCATGAACGCGCACGACGCCGTCTCTGCCAGCGACGCGTCTGGACGCACCGCCGCGGCGTCTTTCTCCGCGGGCATGGATTCACCGGTGAGGATGCTCTCGTCGCAGAGGAGATTGTTGCAATTCAGCAGGCGGATGTCGGCGGGAACAACCGAGCCGAGGGCGAGGTGCACGATGTCGCCTGGCACCAGCTCGAGCACATCGATCTCCACGAGCGCGTCGTCCCTCACGACGACCACGCGATGGCTGACTCGAGAGTGCAGCGCCTCTGACGCCCGCTCCGCCCGGTATTCATTGATGAAACCCAGTGCGATGCTGACCACGAGGATGACGGCGATCACGATGGAATTCGCCTCGTCGCCGAGAAAGAGAGATGCGACGGCCGTGACGATCAACAGGGCGAGGATCGGACTCTTGAGTTGTCGTGCCAGAACGGACCACGCACTTGCCCTGTGCGTTCGCAGCGCGTTCGGCCCGGTACTCGCGAGGCGATGGGCGGCCTCGACGGCGCTCAAGCCGGACCGACTCGACTCGAGGCTGGTCAAGACCTCCCCTGGCGAATGCTGTGCGGCAACGGAGATCGCGCTGGCAGCGGTCATCCGAGGGGGCTTCTCGACTCCATGCGGAGCACGGCCGCCTGGGTGCGGCGCTGAAGTCCCAGCTTGCTCAGCAGGCTCGAAACGTAGTTCTTCACTGTCTTCTCAGCCAGGGCCATGCGCTCGCCGATCTCGCGATTCGTGAGTCCTTCGGCGATGAGCGTGAGCACCTCGTTCTCCCTCGCGCTCAGCGCCTCCAGGCGACGGTCTCCCGCGTGGTCGGTGCGGATCCGTTCGACGACCCGCTGGCTCAGCGACGTGCCGAGCAGCGAGCGTCCCGCGGCCACCGTGCGCATGTTTTCGATCAGGCGGTTTGCGCGCACCTCCTTGAGCACATAGCCGGATGCGCCGGCCAGGACGGCGGCATTGATCGCCTCGTCATCGTCATACGCGGTGAGGATGATGCAGCGGATGCCCGGGTCTGCGGAGCGCACGTCGCGGCAGACGTCGATGCCGTCGCCATCGGGCAACCGCATGTCCATGAGGACGACGTCCGGGCGGGTGGCGGTGATGCGCGCCCTCGCCTGAGCGGCGGTGCCGGCTTCGCCGACGACCTCCATGTCTGGCTCTGCGCTGCACAGGTCGATGACCCCGCGCCTGACGATCTCCTGATCATCGACGACAAACACTCTCACGGTCGCTCCCCCTCGCTCACTTGTTCTGAAGGCGCATCGATGGGGACCGACCACAGCAGCCGGGTGTGCCCCTCCGCTGAATCGACGACGAGACTGCCCCCGCGGCGGACCGCACGCTCGCGAAGGTTCGCGAGCCCGCTGCGACGCTGTGCCTCCCCCACTCCTCGACCGTCGTCGATGACCTCCACTGTCACGAGATCGTCGGTGACGGCGAGCACCAGCGACACCTCCTGTGCAGCGGCGTGTTTCACCACGTTGGTGAGTGCTTCGCGCGCGACCGCGACGACGTCGTCGGCGAGCGCATCCGTGATGACCAGGTCGACCGGTCCCGCGAATTCGATCTGGCGTTCCTGCGGCAGCGCGTCGGTCAGCTCGCTGACGAGGTCGATGAGGCGGTGCCGAACGCCGAGGCTTTCGCCGAGCGGCCTGGAGATGGCGAAGATGACGGTGCGGATGCGGGCGATGGTGGAGTCGAGCGTGTCGATCGACCGACCGACGCGGTCGGCGGTTGCGCCCGGCGGCAGCGCTGCGGCCACGCTCTGCAGTTCGAGACCGGCCGCGAACAGCTGCTGGATGACGTGGTCGTGCAGGTCTCTCGCGATCCGTCCTCGATCCTCGAACAGCGCCATCCGTTGTTGATCTGCCCGGGCGCTGGCCAGTTGCATCGCGACGCTGATTCTGCCGGCGAAGTCGGCGGCCATCTCGAGGTCCGCGGCCGTGAATCGGCCGGCTCCGGGGGTTCTCGAGACCACCAGGGCGCCGTGGACGATTCCGGTTGACACCAGGGGAATCGCCATGGTCGGACCCCGGCGGCGGCCCGGTGTCTGCGCGGCCTCAAGCGCTTCCACCTCGTCGAGAAGTCGGGGCTGCCCGCCCTCGATCACACTCGCGGCAATCGACCCGGCGGCCCTGAACACCGTTCCAGCGAGGTCGTTGTCACCTCGGCTGCGGGCCGTCTCGATGACCAGGTGCCGCGCGTCATCGGCCGGCCGAACGATGCAGACGAGGTCTGCGTTCGCGAGGCTGAGGGTGCGTGAGGTGAGCAGTTCGACGAAGTCTTCCTGCTCGCTCGACAGCAGTGCCGCGGTGATTTCGGCCGACGCTGCCGCCCAAGCCTGCTTCTGCTGCGAGTCCGCGAAGAGCCTTGCGTTCTCGATCGCGAAGCCCGCGGTGCTGGCGAGGGAGGTGACGAGTTGTTCGTCTTCGGCGCTGAACTCGCCGGTCGACTTGTTCGTCAGATACAGGTTTCCGTATACCCGGCCGCGCACCCGCACGGGAATTCCGAGGAAACTGTCCATCGGCGGATGGCCCGCGGGAAAGCCTCGCGACCGTGGATCGTCGGTGAGGTGTCGCAGGCGAATCGGGCGTTGCTCATCCGTCAGGGCGCCGACGAGGCCGATTCCTTTGGGGAGGTGTCCGATCGCCTCGACCTCGCTCGCCGACATCCCGACCTGCACCAGTTGTTCGAGACTGCCGTCGGCGGCCAGGACGCCGAGTGCGCCGTACTTCGCATCGACGAGGTCCACGGCGGTCTCGACGATCGTGCGCAGCAGTGTCGACAGATCGAGGTGCTCTACGACGGCCTGATTCGCGCGGAGCAGCGCGCGCAAGCGCCCCTGCGTGGCAGTCACGTGCTGCGCGAGTTCGACGAGGGTGCTGAGCGCCTCGTCCAGATCCGCGCGTGGCGCATCCGGGAACGTGAGCATCCCATCCTCGCTCATACCTGTTCCTCTGCTTCTACCACCAAGGCGGCGACGTGCGCGGTGTATGAAACCCTAAAGCGCGAGTGTAGCCTCGGCGCCGCCGGCCTCGCGCGCTCCCTCGTGACGGATGTTCCTGACCTACGCTGTGGGCCGGAAGATGAGCACCGGGCAGTGGGCGTGCTCGGCGCAGGTTGCGCTCACGGAGCCGAGCAGGAGACCTGCGAAGCCGCCGTGACCGCGGGAACCCAGAACGATCATCTCTGCGCTATTGCTTTCTTCGATGAGCGCTCGCGCGGCCGACCCGGGTATCGTCGTCACGCTGAACCACGATGGTCGCTTGTCTCCGAAGACCTCGTGCGCGGCGGCTTCGAGGATCTGGCGCGCATCTTCTTCTGGCGACCACCCTGCAAGCAGCGCCACTTCCGCACCCGCGGGATATGACCATGCGGTTATCGCTTCCAATGAGGTTCCGAACGCCTCAGCTGTGCGCACGGCGAGACGGAGTGCATCGAGAGAGGATTCAGACCCGTCAACCCCCACCACGATGCGGCCATGCCGTTCGGGTTGCCGACTCGTCTTCGGCGCGGTCGTAGGGCTGGGGATGCTTGATTCGGACATGGGAACAGCATCCTCCGTGGTGTTCGACCCGCCTAGGGTCGAAAGTCACATCGATACCGGATGCGTCTCGGTCATTCCTGCGAGTCGCGCGCATGCACGACGACAGCCGGTCCGGTCAGGTTGATGAGCACATCGTGACTGACGGAGCCGACCATGGCGTTGTCGCCTTCTTCCTGCCGGGAGCTGCCCACGACCAGGAGGGTGGCAGTCGCTGCGGCTTCGACCAGTGCTTCCGCGGTGGGACGCCGAACGCTGCGAGCCTTGAGGTCGACGCCGGGAGCCGTCGCCGTGGCAAGCGTCACCGCGTCGGACAGCGCGGCTCCTGCGAGTTCTTCACCGTGCTGCAGCAACTCACGTCGCACATCCTCACTCGCCGCGACCGATTCCGGAATCGTGAAGGCTCTGAGAAGCGTCAGCGTCTCCCGCGTGCGCTCGGCTTCGTGCGCAGCGAAGCGTATCGCCTGCCGTCCGGCCGGTGAGTCGTCCACCCCGACCACGATTCCGCGACCCGCGCGAGGCATGCCCTGCGGAATTATCGCCACCGGCGTGCGCGCCGACGCGGCCAGTCTCAGACTTCTCGAGCCGAAGATCTTGCCGTTGATGAACCCCGTCTTGTGCGTTCCGACCACGACCATCTCCGCCGCGCTCGATGCGGCGATGAGCGTCTGCATCGGCTCACCGCGCGTCGACCGTGTGCGGATCACGAGATCAGGTGCGAGCGAACGCGCGTACGCGGCCTCGCCCTCCAGAAGGCGTCGCGAATCGTTACCGAGTTCTTCTATCATCCGGGCGCTGATCGTCGTCCACTCGTCATCGATGACGTGAACGAGCTCTACCGCACCCCTGGTTGCATTCGCTCGGCTGGCCGCCCACCGCAATGCGGCGCGACTGGACTCGGTGCCATCGATCCCGACCACTAGTGTTCCGTCCACGACACTTCCTCCTCGCTGATTGCGACGACCGCGTGCGGGTTACTGCATCGAGCCGCTCCCCACCATGCTCGCGACCTTCCCAGGCCGTCCGTAGAGCCGAAGGTCCCGCTTTCTCGTGCCGATCGCGCGGAGTGCGTTCAGAATCGTGAACAGGTCTACGACTTCCTGGATGAGGGCGCCGAGCGTGGCAGGAATGACGCCGAAAGCCGCGATCACCATGAGGACGAGACTGAGTGCTATTCCCAACCAGATGCTCTGGAGGGCGACGCGCATCGTGTCGCCGCCGATGTCCAGGGCACGCACGGTGCGCGAGAGATCGTCGACCAGGATGACGGCCGCCGCCGATTCGCTGGCGGCTGTCGCGCCTTTCGCTCCCATGGCGATCCCCACCTCGGCCGCAGCCAGCACCGGGGCATCGTTGACACCGTCCCCCACCATGAGTACGGGACGTCTGGACTGTTCCTGTACCGAGCGGACTTTGTCTGCCGGGAGGCAGTCCGCGCGCACGGATGTGATGCCCACAGCCTCGGCGACGTGCTCGGCGGTGGTGCGCGCGTCGCCGGTGAGCATGAGCACCTCTTCGACGCCACGTCGCCGGAGCGCGGTGACGGTTTCAGCGGCGTTCTCTCTGACCGGGTCGGATGCGGTGATGCTCCCCGCGTAACTGCCGTCCACGACCACGTAGATCGCGAGTTCCCCGCCGCTGGTCTGCGCTCGCGGGAACTCGGAGGTGTGTTCCCTGGCAAAGGCGAGGGTGCCCAGACTGACTCGTCGTCCGTTCACGCTCGCGCTGATCCCCTGTGCGGCGTCCTCCGACGAACCCGCAACCTCGAGGAGGGACAAGCCGCGGGTGCGAGCCTCGGTCACTATCGAGGTGGCGAGAACGTGGGAGGAGAACTGCTCCGCCGAGGCGACGAGCGTGAGCAGGGCATCCTCATCGAACGGTGCGCGTGGGTCTATGCGGGTGATCGCGGGCACGCCGTGGGTCAGCGTGCCGGTCTTGTCGAATACGGCCGTCCGGATGCGCGCGAGGGATTCGAGCACGCTCCCGCCCTTCACAATCACGCCGTTTCTCGCGGCGCGGCTCATTCCGCCCATGAAGGCGATGGGCGCTGCAAGCAGCAGCGGGCAGGGCGTCGCCAACACGAGCACCTCGGCGAATCGGCGCGGGTCGCCTGCGACGATCCATGCGACCACGGCGATGACAAGTGAGGTCACGGTGAACGGGATCGCGTACCTGTCTGCAAGCCGCACCACCGGTGCCCGATTCTGTTGGGCCTGTCGAACCAGCGCGATGATTCCCTGGAACTCGCTGTTGGCCGCGGTAGCTGTGGCCGTCATAGTCGCAGCATTCAGTCCGTTGAGGGAACCGCTGAGAACGGCGTCTCCCGTGAGCTTTCTCACCGGCATGCTCTCACCCGTGAGGGAGGATTCATCGAAGCTCGCGCTCGCGGAAAGAACTCTGCCATCGACCGGGACGACCTCGCCCGCTCGCACGAGGATCACGTCGCCCGGCACAACGTCACTCGCCGCGATGTCTGAGATCGCCCCTGTCATCGGGTCCACTCTGTGTGCCACCTGCGGCTCTCGCGTGAGGAGCGCACTCAGTTCGTGCTGAGCGCGCGACTCGGCGAAGTCTTCGAGCGCCCTCCCTCCGGCGATCATCAGAACGATCACGATGCTGGCGACATATTCACCGACCAGGACGGTAGCCACGATCGCGATCACGGCCAGCGCGTCGACCCCGAAGTGACCGCGCCTGAGCTCGCGCACCATCCGCCAGGCCATCACCGCCCCGACGGCCAGCGCGAACGTGCTGAACAGGACCTGAATGGCGAGAGACTGCGAGGCGGCCCACAGGAATCCGCCAGTGAGGCCCACGAGCGCGGTCAGCGTCACGAGTGGATAGTGCAGAGCCGCCCGAACGAGCTTCTTCATAGATTCCGCACGCGCACTAGGTGGCCGCGAAGGTGCGGCCGGTAATGGCGTCCGGCGCAATTCGGACGTAGTTGAACTTTTCGCCGGGCTGCGCCGGTGCGAGCTCGAGAACCCGTGAGCGTTCGATCTCCTCGTCGAGGGCGAGGCGCACGGCCTGCCCCTTGAGAACCACGCTCAGCCACCTGCCGCCCACGAGCCGTTCGACCTGCACCGCCACCTGCGGATGGTGCGCGATATTGCTCAGTTTGGTACCCGAGGCGCTGCGGAAGAAGAGTTGACGGTCGGTGATCAGATAGTTGATGGGCACGATGTCGACACCGATCGGCTGAGTCTGGAACGCGAGGTGGCCGATACCGGAGGCCCCGAGAACCTCCCAGCATTCGGTATCGCTCAACTCGCGCGTCGCGGTATCCACCGCTTCCGTTCGCGCGGCAGGTCCGCCGCTCGCCTCGTGACGTCGGTCATTGGTCGCGGCGTGCATCATCACAGCCTGGTCATCACATCCATTGCGGTTCGGGTCCGCGTCGGAATCGCCGCCCGGTCAGGCTGTGCGGTCTTATGCGAACGTAGGTGGTCTTCAGCGTTGGAAGCCACGACGTCAGCGGGAGTGCCTCAGCTGCCTCGATCTCTGAGTCCCGATCAAGCGCAATCGCTTGTCCCTTCGCGATCACGCTCCAGGCCTCTTCTGCCGTGTACCCGTCGAGTTCGAACGTCACATTATTGTTCACCGTCAATTCGACGAGCTTGTCGCCCGGTGCCGTGCGAAAGAGGATGCTCGAGCCGTCGACGTAGTAGTTGACAGGGAAGATGTCGACCACGCCACCGGCGCTCGTGGCGATTCGGCCGAAAGGGTTGGCGCGCAACAACTCCCAGCATTCCGCTTCGGACAGGACCTCGACCGGGAGGTCTTCCTGAACCATGGTGGGTCCTCCCCTCAGTGGATGAGAACCTTGAGGGCGTTGTGTTCGGCCGCGTTGCCGAAGACGTCGTACGCCTCGAGGATCTGGTCGAAGGAGAACTCGTGGGTGACGAACTTCTCTGCCGGCAGCTTGTGCTGGGCGACCAGCTTCAACAGCATCCCCAGGGTGTTGGTGTTGACCAGGCCCATGGCGATGTCGATGTTCTTGATCCAGAGCTCATTGAGGGCGAGTTCAGCGGCCTTGCCATGTACTCCGATGTTCGCGACGTGACCGCCGGGGCGAACGATCTCTGTGGCCATGGTGAACGTCTGCGGAACCCCCACGGCCTCGATGGCGACATCCACGCCCTGGCCATCGGTCAGAGCCATGACCTGGTCTTTCCAGTCCGCGGCCCCGGAATTGACGGTGTCGGTCGCGCCGAAGTCTCGAGCGCGTGCCAGGCGGGCGTCATCGAGGTCGATCGCTATGACTCTGGAAGGACCGTACAGGCCGGACGTCATGACTGCGGAGAGTCCGACGGGCCCGGAGCCGATGACGGCGACGACGTCTCCTGGCGCGACGTGACCGTACTGCACGCCGATCTCGAATCCCGTGGGAAGGATGTCTGAGAGCAGGATGCCTTCGGAATCGGTGACGCCTTCGGGAACCGGATAGACCGAGTTCTCGGCGAAGGGCACCCTAACGTATTCGGCCTGGGTTCCGTCGATCATGTACCCGAAGATCCAGCCGATTCCCGCGATCCCCTCCGGGTCCAAGCAGTGGCTGTAGAGCCCCTTGCGACAGTTGGGGCAGCGCCCGCACGAGCTCACGCAGGCCAGGATGACCCGATCGCCGACGTGGAGCCGGGTGACGCCGGAACCCACCTCAGTGATGACTCCGATGCCTTCGTGTCCGAGGATGCGGCCGACCTCGACCTCCGGCACGTCTCCTTTGAGGATGTGGAGATCCGTGCCACAGATCGTGGTCGCGACCATCTTCACGATCACATCGGTGGACTGTTGGATGACAGGGTCGGGAACGTCTTCCCAGCTCTTCTGTCCCGGGCCCTTGTACACGAGCGCTTTCATGACCTGTCCATTCGCCGTTGGTGCGACAACCGATATGCCGCTGATTTCAGTCAAGCGCGGCGCGCACAGGCGGGATAGGGCCGATGGTCCCTGTCTAAGCCTCCCGGGTCTTCGGTGAGGACTGCAGAGTGAGCGCCGGGTCGCGCAGCACGACATCGCCGAGGGCGTCGTCGATCCGCGCCATAAGCTCGGCGGGAATCGTCACATCCGAGGCGACGACATTCTCTTTGACCTGCTCCGGTCGCGAAGCACCGATGATGGCCGAAGCGACGTTCTCGTTCTGCAGCACCCACGCGACTGCGAGCTGCGCGGAGCTGAGGTCCAGTTCGGCAGCGATCGGTGCGAGGTCCTGCACGCGAGTCAAGATATCGTCCTGCATCCAGCGAGAGATCATCTGGGCGCCACCCTTGTCATCCGTGGCGCGCGAACCCTCGGGCCTCGCGGCACCCGGCTTGTATTTGCCGGTGAGCACACCCTGCGCGATGGGCGACCAGACGATCTGCGAAATGCCCAGCTCCCTCGATGTCGGAACGACCTCCGCCTCGATCACCCGGTACAGCGCCGAGTACTGCGGCTGGTTGGAGATGAGCTGCACGTTCAGTTCCTTCGCCAGCGCGGCGCCCGCCCGGAGCTGGTCGGCGGTCCACTCGCTGACTCCGATGTACAGCGCCTTGCCCGAGCGAACGACATCGGCGAATGCCTGGAAGGTCTCTTCGAGCGGTGTCTCGTAGTCGAAGCGGTGCGCCTGGTAGAGATCGACATAGTCGGTCTGCAGGCGCCTTAGGGATCCGTCGATCGACTCGAGAATGTGCTTGCGCGACAGGCCGACATCGTTGTGGCCCTTCGGACCCGTCGGGCCAAACACCTTGGTGAAGATCTCGAGCGACTGACGGCGCTCGCCCTTGAGGGCTTCGCCGAGCACGGTTTCGGCGGCCGTATTCGCGTAGACGTCGGCGGTGTCGAACGTGGTGATCCCGTTCTCGATCGCGGCTTTCACGCACTGGGTGGCCGTGTCGTTCTCGACCTGTGAGCCGTGAGTCAGCCAGTTGCCGTAGGTGATTTCGGAGATTTTGAGGCCGGAGTTGCCGAGGTAACGAAATTTCATTGCCTCACTCTAGGGCTCCCGCGTGAGAGTTTCCTCGGCACGCTGCGCGACCCCTTTTGAGCTGCTGACAGCCCTTGAACCTCCGCGGCGAGAAGCGTTGACTTGAAGAGACACGCCAACACTACAGACTCACGCAAAGGAGACACGATGGCAGTGAAACTCAATGAAGAAGCACTCACCCACGCTCGTGACCTGGTCAAGAAGGGCAGCGTCGTGCACGACGAGCGGGATGACTGGAGCGACGACGCGCCGTCCACCGACGAACAGAATGACTTCATCGAGCGCGAAGGCTGGCACGAGTACGGACTGTGGCACCTCGGTATCGATACCGACGAGAACGAGGAGACGAAGGCCCGGTACAGCTTTCCGTACGGCGACTTCTCCAAGGTGCACCGCTGCGCGGTCATCTCGCTCGAATCACGCGCCGCCCAGAACGATCACGACGACATCGCGACGTCGACGAAGAACCTTCTGAAGCTGATCGACTCCTAGCGCCGGGTGCTAGTGCGAGCGAAGCATGGCGGTGAACGCCATGATCGTGAGGACCACGACGATCACGCCGGTGACGATCATGCTGACGATGACAACTGTTTCCATGGAGCCATTCTTCCCTAGATCGGTCCGAGGCCATGAACTGCGACACATCCGACGATCAACTGGGAGATGTACCGTGTGACAGTGTCGAGGGTCTCAGAGGCCCTTTCCCCAAGAGGAGGACCAGCATGAGCAACTCAACGAGCAATGCGCGCAACGATTCGAGTCGACAGCACCCCGGATTCGGATTCGACCGACCGGGTTTCGACCTGTGGGATGCGGCAGAGAGGATGCGCTCGGCGTTCGAGGATCGCTTCGAGCGGCATGTAGCGCCAAAGTTCGGTCGCGGTGACGTGCGGGCCGCGATTCTGACGCTGCTCACGGAGGAGCCGATGCACGGTTACCAGCTCATTCGCGAGATCGAGAAGCGCAGCGATGGCGCATGGAAGCCGACCCCCGGGGTCATCTACCCCACCCTCCAGCTGCTCGCCGACGAAGGCCTCGTCACCGCTCAGGAGGCGGACGGCAAGAAGAGCTACTCGCTCACCGAGAGCGGCAAGGCGGAGGCCGCGGCCGCGGGTCCCGCCCCGTGGGATGCGCCCTCGGTGCACGATGCAGCGCTGCTGCCGAAGGCGGGAGCGAAACTGGCGCACGCCGCGGTGCAGGTCGCTCGGGCCGGCAGCGCCGAACAGGTGCACGAGGCGGTCGCTGTGATCGACGAGGCAAGACGCAAGCTGTATTCGATCCTCGCCCAGGATTGAACGGATGCCACCTGAGCGGGCGCAGCCTCAACGGATGCCGCCGCAGCGACGCCCGCAGGAACCCGCGTTGACGGGGCAGCGGCATCCGCGCGCTCGGTACCGCCGCATCCTGCGCTTCGCCGCGCGCTACATCGTGCGCGAGTGGTGGTTCGAACTGTTCCTGCCTCGGATCGGACTCGCGCGCGTCGGTCGCCGCGGAAGGATCGAACGAGCGCGCGGGATCGCGCGTCACTTTCACGCGCTCGCGATCGAACTCGGTGGTCTCATGATCAAGGTCGGCCAGTTCATGTCGTCGAGGCTCGACGTACTGCCTCCGGAGATCACGAGCGAGCTCGAGGGGCTGCAGGACGAGGTGCCGCCCGTCGACTTCGCTCTCCTGCGTGAACTCGCCGAAATCGAACTGGGCATGCCGCTGGAGCGGGCGTATTCATACATCGATCCGACGCCGGTTGCGGCCGCGTCCCTCGGGCAGGTGCATCGCGCACGACTCGTGGCCGCCGACGCCGCCGAGGTCGGCTTCGAGCGCGTCGTCGTCAAGGTGCAGCGCCCCGGAATCGACGCGATCGTCCGGATCGATATCGCGGCCCTGCGCAAGATCGCCGGCTGGCTCAATCGCGTCAGCTTCATCTCGCGGCGGGTCGACCTGCCCGCGCTTCTGGCGGAGTTCGCCGCCACGAGCCTGCAGGAGATCGACTACCTGCGTGAGGGTGCGAGTGCCGAGCGTTTTGCAGAGAACTTCCTCGGGCATCCGCGCGTTCGCACCCCCGTCGTTGTGTGGGAGCGGACGACCCGTCGGGTGCTGACCCTCTCTGACGTCACCGCGATCAAGATCAGCGATCGAGAGGCGCTCATGGCGGCCGGAATCGACCCGGTCGCCGTCGCCGACGAACTCGCGAGCGCGATGTTCGACCAACTGTTCGTGCACAGCTTCTTTCACGCCGATCCGCACCCCGGGAACATCTTCGTGACGCCCGCGGGTGGATCCGCCGCCGACTGGGCGCTCACCTTCGTCGACTTCGGGATGATGGGCGAGGTCCCCGACGTGCTGAGGAACGGGCTGCAGCGCCTCATCGTCGCCGTCGCCTCTCGAGATCCGAAGGCGCTCGTCGCGAGCATCCGCGACATGGGAGTGCTGTTGCCCGCCGCGGAGAGCGCCCCGCTCGAGCGCGCGATGAGTGAGCTGTTCGATCGCTTCGGCGGCATGGGATTCGCCGAGCTGCAGCGGGTTGATCCGGATGAGTTCAGGGACTTCGCCGAGAAGTTCGGCAGGGTCATGCGCACGATGCCGTTCCAGCTGCCCGAGAATTTTCTGCTCATCATCCGGGCGGTCTCGGTGACGTCGGGCGTCTGCACCGCGCTCAACCCGGCTTTCAACGTCTGGACGGCGATCGAACCCTACGCCAAGCGCCTCACTCGCGACGAGGGTGGGCGCACGGTGCGGAACCTCGCGCAGCAGGCCCTCGAGACCGCGGCCGTCGTCGCGCGACTACCCCGGCAGTTAGACGACATGGTGACGCTGATCCGGCGCGGTCAGCTCTCCATCGAGACTCCGGGAGTCGATCGTCGCCTGAAGGCACTCGAACTGCTCGTTCGCCGCGCGGGCGCCTCGGTCATCTTCACGGCGCTGCTTCTCGGCGGGATTCTGCTCAAGCAGAGCGATCCCGTGCTCGGCAGCGTGCTGATGTGGGCATCCGTGGTTCCGCTCGTCTATTCGCTCCTGGCCGGAAGGTCAGGCCGCGACCGGGACTGAACGCGACGTGTCACGGTGCTTGAAACGATCCTGCGGGCGTTGTGGCCGGATGCGACGGGTAGCGTTGACCGCATGACCTCAACCGAAGAGACCGCGACCACCTTCACCGAACTCGGGCTGAGTGACGCGGTGCTCAAGGCGGTCGGTGACGTCGGGTACGAGACGCCCTCTGCCATCCAGGCCGCCACCATCCCCCATCTGCTCGCCGGTCGTGACGTGGTGGGGCTCGCCCAGACCGGAACGGGCAAGACCGCGGCGTTCGCCCTGCCCATCCTGTCTCGCCTCGATGTGACCCAGAAGAACCCGCAGGCACTCGTGCTCTCCCCCACGCGAGAGCTCGCCCTGCAGGTCTGTGAGGCGTTCGAACAGTACGCGGCGCACCTGCGCGGTGTGCACGTGCTGCCGGTCTACGGCGGGCAGGCCTATGGCGTGCAGCTCTCGGCCCTGCGGCGCGGAGTGCACGTCGTCGTCGGCACGCCCGGCCGCATCATGGATCACCTGGCCAAGGGCACGCTCGACCTGTCGGAGCTCAAGTACCTCGTGCTCGACGAGGCAGACGAGATGCTCAAGATGGGCTTCGCCGAAGACGTCGAGACGATCCTCGCCGAGACGCCCGACGACAAGCAGGTCGCGCTGTTCTCGGCCACCATGCCGGCACAGATCCGGCGCATCTCGAAGAAGTATCTGCGCGACGCGGAAGAGATCACGGTCAAGAACAAGACCACGACCTCGGCCAACACCACCCAGCGCTACCTCATGGTCTCGTACCCGCAGAAGGTGGATGCCCTCACCCGCATTCTCGAGGTCGAGAACTTCGAGGGAATGATCGTCTTCGTTCGCACGAAGAACGAGACCGAGACGCTCGCCGAGAAGCTGCGCGCCCGCGGCTACTCTGCCGCGGCGATCAGCGGCGACGTGGCTCAGGCCCAGCGCGAACGCACCGTGGGCCAGTTGAAGTCGGGCAAGCTCGACATCCTCGTGGCCACGGATGTCGCGGCACGCGGCCTCGACGTCGACCGCATCAGCCACGTCATCAACTACGACATTCCGATCGACACGGAATCGTACGTGCATCGCATCGGCCGCACCGGTCGCGCCGGCCGCAGCGGAGCCGCGATCAGCTTCGTGACACCGCGCGAGCGCAGGCTGCTCGGCGCGATCGAAAAGGCCACCAGGCAGCCGTTGACGCAGATGCAGTTGCCCTCGGTAGACGACGTCAACGTGACCCGCCTCGCGCGCTTCGACGACGCGATCACGGAGGCCCTCGGGCAGCAGGAACGGATCGCGGCCTTTCGCGACATCGTGGGGCACTACGTCGCCCACCACGACGTGCCAGAGGAGGACGTCGCGGCCGCCCTCGCCGTCGTCGCGCAGGGCGACACTCCCCTGCTGCTCACCCCGGAGGATCCCCGGGCCAGACGCGACGAGCGTTACGGCCGCGGTGAGGCGGATGCGCGACCCGAGCGGGATCATCGCGAGGAGCGGCGCGTTCGGTCAACCAAGCCGATGGCGCCGTACCGCATCGAGGTCGGCAAGCGGCAGCGGGTCGAACCCCGCCAGATCGTCGGCGCACTGGCCAACGAGGGTGGCCTGAGCCGCGATGACTTCGGCCACATCCAGATTCGCCCGGACTTCTCCATCGTCGAGCTGCCGGCCGATCTGCCTCGCGATGTGCTCGGCAGACTGCGCGACACCCGCATCAGCGGAAAGCTCATCGAGATCCGTCCCGACCGCGCGCCGCGCAAGCCGCGGCACTAGCGCCCAGGCGGGACCCTAGGTGTGGTTCCCGCGCCGCAGCGGTTCGGGGTTGAGCAGAATCCAGACGGCACTGATGAGCCTTGAGGTCACGTCGATGCCGACCACGGCGATGGTGACATCGCCGCGGTGCAGCAGGAGCCCGGCTTGGCCGTTCACCGTGCGCTCCTCGATATCGATGTGCGCGCCCGGCCCCATTCCGTGCAGGAGCAGGGGTACCGCATCGCTCATGCCTCTCACCATCCTGATCGTCGGATGCGAGTCATCGCCCGCATCGACCACCACGGCGATATCCCGCTGCAGCAACGACGTCAGCCGGGCGGTGTCTGCCCGCTCGCACGCCCTGCGCAACTCGTGCACGATCCTGTGGTGGGCCGGCCGCGCACGCCAGCGCACCTTCTCCTCGGCTGCGAGCACCATGGATGCTTCCCCTTTGTCGACTCGGAGGTTCCGTCTCAGCGCGGCGGATTCAGCGGAAGCCAGTCCTCGAACCGTGTCTCGAAGATCGTGGCGCCCTCGCCGGGCAGAAGCTCGCCCTCGCTCGGCAAGCTGTTGAAGTACTTCGCGGAGGGGTCGGTGACGACGGCGCGCGGATCCCCGCGAAAACCGAGGCCGATGCGCACGAGCTCGTCCATGCCGAAGCGCTCGGGTCCCGCGACCTCGACGATGCCGTTGAGCGGCTGGCCCACGGCCACTCGTGCGACCTCCGTCGCTACGTCATCGGCCGCGATCGGCTGGATGGGCGATGCAGACACGCGCACGGTGTCCCCCACGGTGGCTTCGTCGGCAATGCTGCCGACGAACTCGAAGAACTGGGTCGCGTGAACGATCGAATACGGCACGCCGGATTCGCGGATGAGCTTCTCCTGCGCCGTCTTCGCCCGCATGTAACCGCTCGCGGAGAGCTTGTCGTTGCCGACGATCGAGAGCGCGACGTGGTGCCCGACGCCCGCTGCCGCTTCGGCCGCGGTGAGGTTGGCCGTGGAGGTCTGGAAGAAGTGCATCACCTCGTCGTCGGCGAAGGACGGCGAGTTCGACACATCGATGACGACGTCCGCGCCGACCAGCGCCTCGGCGAGTCCCTCTCCCGTGAGCGTGTTCACTCCCGTGTTCGGCGAGGCGGCGACGGCCTCGTGCCCGTGCTGGCTGAGCCTCGCGATTACCTTGGTGCCGATGAGTCCGGTTCCGCCGATGACGACGATCTTCATGGTGTGCCTTTCGTAGTTACGGAGGCGTCGAATGCCTTCCGGTCACCAGCTATGACCGGATGCGAGCCGATGTGTGACGGCTACCGCAGATTTTTCAGATTCGGCACGATCCACAGCCGTCGCACACGCCCCCATCTCACCTCGAACCCGAGCACGCCCACCTCGACACCGCGCCGACGGAGCACCAGGGCGGTCTGACCGTTGATCGATCTCTCTTCGATACTCAGTTCAGGATGCGCTGCGGTGCCCTCCCGGACAGAAGGCTCGAAGGCGAGGAGGAACCTGCGCACCACCCTGTCGTGGCTGCGGCGAGCCATCCGGCTGCGGAGCGCGCAGAGCTCAACAACCCGCACCCACGACGACCTTCACCGTTGCTCACTCTTCTCATGCTCACTCGCCAGCCGATGGCTGTCGCCAGCTATGACCGAACAGGCGTGCGAACTGTGACGCCCGTCAGCGGGTGAGGCCTGCGAGCTTCTCCGGGTTCATCATCCACAGCACCTGATCGATGCCGCTCGGGGTCGCCACGACGGAGACGACGGCCACGAGCGAGCCGTCTCGCGACAGTGCTGCGGATGGCTGACCGTTCGCCTCGACCGCGGCCACGGTGACTCCCTGCCAGAACCGCTCCGCGAAGGCGTGCACGAACTTGGAGACGTGATCCCTGCCGATGACCGGGATGCGGGATGCACGCACCACGCCGCCGCCATCCGAATAGCTCACGACATCCTCGGTGAGCAGGCGTTCAAGGCTGTCGAGGTCGCCGGTCTGCGCTGCCGCGATGAAGGCATCCAGAAGTCGTCGCTGCTCTTTCGGAGCCACGGGTTCGTGCTGGGCGGCGGCGAGGTGCTGCTTCGCTCGGCTGAACAGCTTGCGGGCGCTCACCTCGCTCGACTGCACGACCTCCGCGATCTGTGCGTAGCTGTAGTCGAAGGCCGCTCGCAGCACATAGGCGGCTCGCTCGGTGGGCGTGAGCTTCTCGAGCAGAACGAGCATGGCGAAACTGAGAGCCTCGCCGCGTTCGGCACCGAGTGCCGGATCGGCGCTCGTGTCAACGGGTTCGGGAAGCCACGGGCCGACGTAGCTCTCGCGCCGCACTCGCGCGGACTGCATCAGGTTGATGGCGAGTCGGGTGGTGGTGGTGGCGAGAAATGCGGCCGGATCCTGCACGGTGGTGCGGTCGTATCCCTGCCAGCGCAGCCAGGTCTCTTGCACGATGTCTTCCGCGTCGCTCACCGTGCCGAGCATCCGATAGGCGATACCGAACAGGCGCGGACGAACGGCGGAGAATACTGCTGTAGCGGCCGCGAGGTCGCCGAGCGGTGGGGCGTCCCCGGAGTCAGACACCGGTGGTGTAGCGGTCATGGGCGGCGTTCCCTTTCCGCCTCAAGGGTAGGGGACTGCGGCATCGAGTGTCACAAAACCGGGACCAATCCTGTCTTAGTGAGTATGAAGACAACGACGAGCGGCAAGCGCAGAATACTCATCGTGGGCGGCGGCTACGCCGGCTTCTACACCGCCTGGAAGCTCGAGAAGAGGCTCTCCGCGGCCGAAGCAGAGCTCACGATCGTGGATCCGAGGCCGTATATGACCTATCAGCCGTTCCTGCCCGAAGTCAGCGCCGGTTCCATCGAGGCGCGGCACGCCGCTATCTCCCTGCGAAGCCACCTTCGTCGCACACGCATCATCGCCGGCTCCGCGATAGCGATCGACCATTCCCACCACACCGTGTCGGTTCGCCCGGTGGAGGGGGACGACTTCGAGCTCAGCTACGACATCATCGTGGTGACCGCGGGCGCTGTGACCCGCACCTTTCCCATCCCGGGCATCGCCGAGGAGGCCATCGGCATGAAGCACGTCGAGGAAGCCGTCGCCATCCGCGATCGCCTGCTCACCTCGTTCGACCGTGCCTCCGTGCTGCCCGCCGGTCCGGAACGAGCGCGGCTGCTGACCGTGACGTTCGTGGGTGGCGGCTTCTCGGGGGTCGAGGGCTTCGGTGAGCTGCTCTCGCTCGCAACGGCGCTGCTCAAGTCGTATCCGGAACTGCGCTTTGCGGAACTGAACTTTCACCTCGTGGAGGCGAGTCCTCGCATCCTGCCCGAGGTTTCGGATGCGCCGGGTCGCTGGGTAGTGCGCTCGCTGCAGGATCGCGGCGGCCGGGTTCATCTGAACACCCAGCTGGTCTCGGCCGAGGGGGGTCATGTGGTGCTCTCGACTGGCGAAGAATTCGACTCCGGTCTCATCGTCTGGACGGCGGGCAACGGCGCGAACCCCGTGATCGCCAAGCACACCGACCTTCCGACGGACGCCCGTGGCCTGATCGTCGTGAGGCCCGACCTGCGGGTCGGCACAGACGACGCACTGGTCGAGGATGCCTGGGCGGCGGGCGATGACGCGGCCGTGCCCGATCTCGAGTCCTCCATTTCGGGTGCCCGCACGGTTCCGAATGCTCAGCACGCGGTGCGCCAGGGCAAACGGCTCGCCGCGAACATCGCCGCCACCCTGCACGGCGAGAACACGAGGGACTACAGGCACAAGAGCCTCGGCGTCGTCGCGACCCTGGGACTAGGTCGGGGCATCTTCCAGTACAAGCGGCTCGTCATCACAGGCTTCGTCGCCTGGGTCATGCACCGCGGCTACCACGTGCTCGCCATTCCGACCTGGGAGCGCAAGGTCCGCGTGCTCGCGGTGTGGGTCACGGCCCTGCTGCCGGGGCGAGACATCGTCTCGCTGCTCGCTGTGCAGCATCCGCGTGACGCCTTTGTGACCGGCGGTGCTCCTCGTGCCCGTTGACCGGCGGCCGCGTCCGAGCGTGACCGACCGGGCCGCCGCGAGCCTCGCGGAGCGCAGCGTATTCGGCCGCCCGCTGGCCGATCGTCTCGATCAACTGCGGCACCGCGCGGTGCCGAATCACTGGTCCAACGCGTTCGGCATCGTCTCCATCGCGTCGCTGGTCGTGGTGTTCGGCACCGGGCTGCTGTTGATGTTCTTCTACACACCCTCCAGCACTCTCGTCGAATACTCCGGCGGCTATCCGGCACTCCGTGGCGCCGAGGTCTCGCGAGCCTTCGACTCGACCATGCACCTCACCTTCGGAGTTCCCGGTGGCCTTCTGCTGCGGCAGGCGCATCACTGGGCCGCGCTTCTGCTCCCCGCGGCTGTGATCATGCAGCTGCTGAGCACCTTCTTCACCGGTGGATTCCGTCGCCCGCGACGCGGCCAGTGGCTACTGCTGTTCCTGATCTTCGTTGTCGCGCTCGTCGGCGGATGGAGCGGCTACGCACTTCCGGACGACATGCTCTCCGGCACGGGACTGCGCATCGTCGAGGGAATCGCGCTCGGAATACCGGTGGTCGGCACCTGGCTCTCCGCGCTGCTGTTCGGCGGTGAGTTCCCCGGTGCAATCATCGCCCACCTCTACCCCGTCCACGTCGCGATCGTTCCCGTGCTGCTGGTCGTGCTCATCGCACTTCGAGTTGCCTCCATCTACAGCACGAAGCCCGCGCAATTCGCTGCGGCCGGGCGCACGGAGCACAACGTGGTGGGAATGCCGCTGTTTCCGAACGCGGCGGCGAGAGCGGGCGGCTTGTTCAGCATCGTCACGGGCATCGTGTTCCTGATCGCGGCGACGGTGACGGTGAATCCGATCTGGCTGTACGGCCCCTCCTCCCCCGGCGATGCATCCGCGGGCAGCCAGCCCGACTGGTACACAGGGTTTCTCGACGGTGCGCTCAGGCTGGTGCCGCCGGGGTGGGAGGTCGTCTGGCTCGGACACACCTGGACTCTTGCGGTGCTGGTGCCGCTCGCCGTGGTCTCGCTCTTTCTCCTCCTGGTCGCGGTCTATCCGTTCATCGAGGAGTGGGGCACGGGCGACAGCCGCGAGCACCACCTCCTGGATCGCCCGCGCAACACTCCGACGAGAACCGGCATCGGTGTTGCCGGGATCGTGTTCTACGGCACGCTCTGGGCGGCGGGAAGTGCAGACCTGGTCTCGACCCAGTTCCACGTGAGTCTCGACGTGGTCATCGGACTGCTGCGGGGACTGGTTGTCGCGGGGCCGCTGCTCGCCTTCGAGCTCACCCGCAGGCTCTGCCTCGGCCTGCAGCGCAAGGATCGCGAACTCGTGCTCCACGGTTATGAGACGGGGCGCATCGTGCGGCTTCCCGGCGGCGAGTATGTCGAGGTTCACCGGTCGCTCGGTGAAGACGAGCGCTGGCGACTGACGCAGGTGCCCGACGCCACGCCGCTCGCACTGCACCCCGACGAACGCGGCGCTGTGACGGCCGTGCAGCGATTCCGGGTGCGGCTGTCGCGGTTCTTCTTCGAAGACAGGCTGAGCCCGCTGCCACCGCTGCAGATCGAGCACGCCGACACCGAGCGCGCCAACGCTCATTCTTGACTCTCGACAGATTCGAATCTATGTTCGAATACGCCGGGATGCGAGACGAGAGGGGGCGAGATGCCGAAACCGACCTCCGATCCGACCGGCGCCTTCACGCCTCGCTCCTGGACGCGACTCGACCATCAGCTCCAGGAGGTGAGCCCTGGCACGTTCCAGGTGCGGGATCGCGGCGGGCGCCAGCTCGGCTGGATCACGACGCTCGGTCCGCGCTTTCGCGCGCACGGTGACGCCCAGACGCTCGATCAGTCCGCAGTGCTCGGCACCTTCCTCTCGGGAACGGCGGCGCTGCGACTCGTGATCGGCAACTACGACATGACGGTGCTGCGGGCGACGGTGCTGCGGGAGGTTCGGGAACTGGAACGGGAGTTCGAGGCTAGGCGGCATCCGTCAGCTGCGGACCGTCGTCTTTCGAACCGAACGGGCGTACCTCACGAAAATCGAGCGACTCGGCCACCGGAACGGATGCAGCCACCGCGGCGTCCATGAGCGATTGGTCGCCCGCCTGGTGGGGATCGAGCCACTCCCCCCAGAACTCTTCGGGCAGCACCACGGGGTTGCGATCGTGGATGGAGTGCAGGTGCGGAGCCGCATCGGTGGTGATGTGCGCGGCGGTGAGCACCCATGCGCCCGGATGGTCCTGGGGCACCGCAAGGTCACGCCACCACCAGTAGAGGCTCGCGAACGCCAGGGCCCGACCCTCCGAGTGGATGAAGTAGGGCACCTTCTTGCCCGCGCGAACCTGCCACTCGAAGTAGCCGCTCGCGGGCATGATTCCCCGGTGCGTCTTCATCGCGTATCCGAACTTCTGCGCCGCTGACTCGGCGCGAATGTTGATCAACGGGCGGCCGGCGAGCGAGTCCTGCCTCGGCCGTGCGAGGTTCCACACGGCGCTATCGAGGTGGCGCACCCCGTCATTCGACGACTGCCGCACGAACTGCACCCGATCGGTGGGATGCACGTGCCACGACGGCACGGGAATCGGATCCCCGATCACCGTGGTGTCGAAGATCTCACCGAGCTCCTCGTTGCCGAGGCTGGAAACGAATCGTCCGCACATGACACCACGCTAGCTTCGATCAGGGGCGAGGGTGTGGCGCATCGAGGCCACCCATGCGTTCCAGTGCCGCCTGCACGAGCGCGGTAGCGGCATCCGGGATGACGTGCTCGTTGAGGTAGGTGCCTTCGAGCCACGACAGCACCTCGTCTTCGGGAAGCCCGACGGCCTGCCAGTCGATGCCGGGAATCGCCATGGTCATCGGCTCGCCCGTCGGGCCAAGCCAGGCTCGGGCGATCGGCTTCGCCTCCTCGCCGGACTCGCTCCAGAACAGGGCGACGGGATGATTGTCGCCCTCGACGTGCTCCTGGCTCACCTCGCCGGCGCCGAGCCACGGCAGGGTGAGGATCTCGCCCTCGATCTCCACCTCGAGAAGGTCGAGCTGGGCGGGTTCGGTCGAGCAGGCGTACAGGGTGAAGCCGGCCTCGAGCCAGGCGACGGCCTCCTCGATGTCCTCGAGGAGATCGGGCATCACCGCGTGCGCACCGGCGACGAGCGCAGATCCCCACTCGACGAGTGCCGCCGTGTCGCGGCCGGGCCACGGGCTCCTGTCCCTGTGCTCACCATCCTCGCCGTGGAAGTGGTGCTGTACGCCGTCGCCCGAGGTCGACAGGTGCAGCTCGCCGCCGCGACACGCGATGTAGAGTGCGGTCTCGCGTTCGTCGTCATCCCAATCGAGGTCGAGTTCCGGATGCGCGAATCGCGCAGGCAGGGCAAGCTTCGACGCTGGCTTGTCGCCGAGTTTCAGCACGGCGCCGAAGGTGCGGTTCGGCAAGCGGAGGCTCATGTCTGCCACGGGTGCGGTTCTCCTTGAACTGTCTCTTTCGAGGATAGGGGCAATCGCGGAGCCGCGTTGAGGGGTCAGTGAGGGCGGCTGGGCTACGATTCATCGAGCGGTACGCGTCAAGAGCGGTACGCTGCCGAGTCGAACAGAGGTGATCACATTACTGCGTCGCTGATCCTCGACCTATTGCTCCTGCTCGCGCTCGTCGGATACGCGATCTACGGCTATCGGGTCGGGCTCGTGGTGAGCCTCGGCGGCATCCTGGGTATTGCGGTGGGCGCCATCGCCGCGTTCATCGCCATTCCCCTCGTTGCGGCCTGGGTCAACGACAACGTGTGGCGGGTTCCCGCCGTGTTGATCTCGGTGCTCGTGCTGCTCGCGCTCGGTCAGGTGCTCGGTCTCGCGGTGGGGCGCGTGATCCGCCGCGCACTCGATCGCACGCCGCTCAAGATCGTCGACCGGCTGCTCGGAGCGGCTCTCGACCTCATCGCCGCCGCCCTCCTCATGTCGATGCTCGCGTTCAGCATCAGTGCGCTGGGTGTTCCCTTCCTGTCGCAGGCGATCGGTTCCTCCCGGGTCATCACGACGGTCAACGCGCTGACGCCCGATCCGGCGAAGGCCTGGCTCGCCCAATTGCGTTCGCTCGCCGTGCAGGACGGTCTGCCGGTCATCGTCGACGCGCTTGCGCCACACGGCACGGCGCCCGCGCCGAAGGTGGTGCCAGACAGCAAGGCACTCGCGGCCGCTGCGGACTCCGTCGTCAAGATCACAGGCAACGCCTACCAGTGCGGACAGAACCAGTCCGGTTCGGGCTTCGTGGTCTCCCCCGGCCGCATCGTCACGAACGCCCACGTGGTGGCGGGCGTGTCGTCGCCCGTGGTCGAGCCTCGCGGCGGCGGCGCCTACGAGGGTCGAGTGGTCTACTTCGACCCGGCACACGACCTCGCGGTGATCGCGGTCAAGGGGCTCGCCACCGATCCGATCGCGCTCGGCAGCAACCTTGCGCCCGGAAACACGGGGGTCTTCGACGGCTACCCGCTCGGCGGTCCGTTCCAGTCCGGCGCTGCCACCGTACAGAGCGTTCCCACTGTGGAGATGCGCGACATCTACGGCGACAACCCGCAGCCGGTCGAGCTCTATTACCTGTCCGCCACCGTGCAGGAGGGCAACTCGGGCGGTCCGCTGCTCAACGAAGCGGGGCAGATCGTGGGCGTGGTCTTTGCGAAGTCGACGACCTCGGCATCCGTCGGCTATGCGCTCACCATGAAGGAGCTCTCCCCCGTCGCGAGCGGTGCCGCGGCGCTGTCGACGCCGGTCGCGTCTGGACACTGCATCAAGCGATAGCTGCCAGACTTGCGGCACACCCCCAAGGAGCAGCTCTAGACAGCGCAGAAGGAGATTTGCGGCGTGCTGAATGACTGGCCACTCGATCAACTGCAGCAGTACCGACCCGAGATCGCCGAACCGCCCGGCCTCTCCGAGTTCTGGGAACGCACCCTCGCCGAGACGCGCGCACACGACCTGAACCCGCGGTTCGAACGCGTCGACACCGGTCTCACCCTCGTCGATACCTATGACGTGACCTTCGCGGGTTACGGCGGTCATCCGGTGCGCGGATGGCTGCGGGTGCCTGCGGGAGCCCAGGCCGCGCTGCCCACCGTCGTCGAATACCTGGGCTACGGCGGCGGTCGAGGGCTCGCGCACGAGCCGGTACTCTGGCCGCTCGCGGGCTACGCGCACCTGCTCATGGACACCAGGGGGCAGGGTTCCGTGTGGAAGGTCGGCGCGACCCCGGATGCCGAACCCGGCTCGAACCCCGAACAGCCCGGCTTCATGACCCGCGGCATTCTCTCGCCCGAGACGTACTACTACCGCAGGCTCATGACCGATGCGGTTCGGGCCGTCGAGGCGGCCGCCGCGCATCCGTCCGTCGACCGAGAGCGCATCGTCGTGAGCGGCGCGAGCCAGGGCGGCGGTCTTGCGCTCGCCGTCTCCTCGCTCGTACCCGGGCTCGCGGGCGTCATGGCCGACGTTCCCTTCCTTTCGCACTTCGAGCGCGCGATCGTCATCACCGACAACAACCCCTACGCCGAGATCGCGCGGTACCTCTCGATCCATCGCGACCGGATCGAGCAGGTGCTGGCGACGCTCTCTCACTTCGACGTCGCCGGGCTCGTGCGCCGATCGAGCGCACCCGCGCTGTTCTCTGTGGCGCTCATGGACACCACCTGCCCGGCCTCGACGGTCTACGCCGCGTACAACAACTACGCAGGACCCAAGGAGATCAGGGTCTACCCGTTCAACAACCACGAGGGTGGACAACTCGACCAGGACAGGGAGAAGCTGGCATGGTTGCGAAAGGTGCACAGTTCATGAGTGAGACGGCCATGAGCGAGACAGTTCCGCCCCTCGGCCTGATGCTCGATCTGGACGGGCCGATCTCGAGCCCCGAGGAGCGCAGGATCGCCATTCCGAGCATCCGTAGCAATCTCGTGCTGCTCGCCGGCGCCGGGGTGCCGATCGCGTTCATCACGGGCCGCTCCGACACCTTTGTGCGCGAGGAGATCATCGAACCGCTGCACGCCGACGGGCTCTCGCCCGACGCGCGCATGTTCGCCGTGTGCGAGAAGGGCGCGGTCTGGGCGCCCATCACCGCGGACGGCATGGGAGACCTGACCGTCGATCGCGAGGTCGCCCTGCCCGAGGATTTCGCCGACGACATCCGTGGGATCGTGCAGCGGGACTTCGCCGACACGATGTTCTTCGACGAGACCAAGCGCGCCATGATCACTCTCGAGCAGAACCGGGACGTCTCGAGCGAGCGGTACCGCGAGGCGCAGCAGCGCATGAATGAGGCGGCCTTCGACGCGCTCGTGCGGCACGGTCTCGGCGCGAGACTCGGCGACCGAGAGACTCCGGATGCCGAGGGCCGCGTGCCGTTCCGGGTCGACCCCACCATCATCTCCACCGATATCGAGTCGGTGACCCTCAACAAGGACATCGGCGCGGAGCGCGCCCTCGACTACTTCTCACAGCACGGAGCCCTCCCCCGACTCTGGCGCACGGTCGGCGACTCGCGCAGCGACTACCTCATGGCCGACCACCTCCACGCGAGCGGCTTCGACGTCGCTCACGTCGACGTGCGCCCCTCCGAGGGGATCCTGGACCGCCCGTACCGGATCGTGACCGAGGGCGACGCGATCAACGATGCTGCCGGCGCGGCATTCCTCGAGCACTGGGTCGACACGCTCGGGCTGCGGCCCTGACCATCGGGGCGGGAGCGTACGGATGCGGATTCTGATCGTCGAGGACGACCCCGAAATGGGTCGACTGCTGGAACGCGGACTCGTGGCAGAGGGTTACGAGGTCGTCGCCGTGGCGAATGGCGTCGACGCGCTGATCGCCGTCGACAAGGAGGAGTTCGCGCTGGCCGCGATCGACGTCGGGCTCCCCCACATGTCAGGATTCGAGGTCTGCAGGCGCATCCGTGACTCCGGCAGCACCATGCCCGTGCTGCTGCTCACCGCGCGCAACGCGGTCGAGGACCGCGTGTTCGGCCTCGACTCGGGCGCGGATGACTACCTCACCAAGCCCTTTGCCTTCGTCGAGCTCGCGGCGAGAATACGCGCGCTGCTGCGCAGGGACGCGAACGGCGGAAAGCTCAGCCTCTCCGTCGGCCAGCTTGTTCTCGACTCGGCGTCGCTGCGGGTGACCGTGGGTGAACGGCAGGTGGCCATGAGCCCGAAGGAGTTCGCGCTGCTCCGGTTGCTCGCCTCCAGGCTGAACACGACGGTCGGCCGAGTCGCGATCCTCGAGGAGGTCTGGGGTTCCGCCGAGAACATCGATCCCAACATCGTGGAACAGTACGTGAGCTACCTCAGGCGCAAACTGGATCCGCTGCCGTCGGGGGTGCGCATCACGACGGTGCGCGGTGCCGGCTACAAGCTGGAGCTGGCGGAATGACCTTTCTCTCCAGACTGTCGATCCGCTGGCGGATCACCCTCGGCAGCCTGCTGATCGCCGCGGTCTTCTTCGGGGGCGCGGCCGTGGTCTTTCGGCTGCAGGTGGACTCCATGCTGCACCGCACCGCGTCGACGCTCCTCGCCAACGACGCCGAGCAGTTCGAGACCTCGCTCGTCGCGAGCGGCGGCTCGACGGTGGACCAGCCGGGGCGCGGTCAACTCGTTGCCGTGGTCAGTCCCACCGGCACCGTCAAGGTGGACACACTGCCCCACGCACTCGCGAAACGACTGCATTCGCTGCTCGCGGGCGACTCGACCGTTCACACGATCGTCGCGAAGGACGACAGCTACCTCGTGCGCAACGAGGCGGTGAAGACGGCGGCCGGTACCTGGCACGTGGTGACCGCTCGCAACCAGGAGACCTTCACCATCCTGCTCGATCAGCTCACCATCGCGCTCTTCATCGCGACCGGCTTGCTGCTTCTGGGCTTCGGAGGCGCGTCCTGGCTGCTGACGAGGGCCGCCCTCAGGCCCGTGACGAGGATGCGCAGACAGGCGGAGGTGCTGAGTGCCCGGGGTTCGACCGAGCCTCTCGCGATCGGGCCGGCCAGGGACGAACTCGCCGCCCTCGCGACCACACTCAACGAGTTCATCCTACAGTTGCGCCTCGCCGCCGAGCGCGAACGCCAGATGGTGTCGGATGCGAGCCATGAACTGCGCACGCCCATCGCCATCCTGAAGACTCAACTCGAACTCGCCCACCTCGCCAGCGGCGACGCAGCGGCACTGGAGGCCGAGATCGCGGCCGCGGAGCACTCCGTGGAGCGCCTCGCCAGCCTCGCGAACGGACTGCTCGAGCTCTCCCAGGTGCAGGCAGGCAGTCCGGATGCGATGAGTTCGTTCGAGACACTCGCCACGGAGCTCGCGGGTTCGGTGGATCGCGCGCGACTGCTCGCCGCATCCACGGACATCAGGATCGACTTCGAGATCGAGGGCGAACCCCTGGCACTCGACTATCCGCTCGCCCCGGAGAACTTCGCCCGGCTGGTGCGCAACCTCACCGCGAACGCGATCACGGCCCTCGCCGGCTCAGGATCGGTGCGCATCGCGCTTGCACAGAGCGGTATGACCCTCGTTCTCACCGTGAGCGACGATGGGCCGGGCATGCCCGCCGACTTTCTCCCCGTGGCATTCGACCGCTTCTCTCGCCCAGACGAGTCACGCAATGCGGAGGCCGGCGGTGGCCTCGGCCTCGCGATCGTGCACACCATCGTCACCGCGGCGGGGGGCACCGTGATCCTCGAGAACCGCGCGAGCGGCGGGCTGCGCGTTACCGCGAACGTACCCGCCGTCATCCGGGACTCCGCCTCGCTTCCTGTATGAACTCTCATCGCCGAGACGCCCGATTCGGGGGCTATCTCAGGCGACGCTGACGAGCATGGAAGAACACGGCGCGCGATACGCCTCGCCGTGATTCTGACGCTCGGGAGGCGAATCCATGACAGCGACGAGTGCTCCCGCCAGACCGTCGGATCTCGCACCCGGCGCGTCGCCTCGCCCAGGTATTCGACGCATCGCCGTCGCTCTCGGCGCGCTCGCGGCCATCGTGTCGTTCGCGGCATCCTGGGTCCCGTCGTTCTGGGGTGACGAGGCCGCGAGCATCATGTCTGCCGAACGCCCGCTCGGCACGCTGTTTCCCATGCTCGGTCGGGTCGACGCGGTGCACGGTCTCTACTACCTGTTCCTGCACGGCTGGATCAACCTGTTCGGGACATCCGAACTGTCGGTTCGACTGCCGAGCGCGATCGGCGTCGGCCTGGCCGCCGCGGGAACCGTCGTGCTCGCCGCCATGCTCTTCGACCGCAGGATCGCGGTCATCGCCGGTCTCGTCTTCGCCGTGCTGCCGAGGGTCACCTACATGGGAGCGGAAGCGCGCTCCTACGCCCTCGGCACGGCGATCGCGGTGTGGCTCACCGTGTGGTTCGTCGTGCTGTTGCGACGCGGCAGCACTCGCCGGCTGCCGTGGTTGCTCTATGCCCTGGGGCTCACTCTCGCCGTGTACGCGTTTCTCTACATGGTGCTGCTCGTGCTCGTGCACGCGGTGGCGCTCGTGTCGATGACGCGATCGCGAGAGTTGCTGCGCCGCTGGTTCGCTTGGGCCGCCCTCGGCGTGCTGCTCGCGCTGCCCCTCGTCGTCTTCGCACTCGGCGAGCACGGCCAGATCTCCTTCCTCGGCAAACGGCCCAAGTTCAGCCCAAACCTCGTCTTCGTCAGCCAATGGTTCGGCAACGGCTGGCTCGCGCTCGCGTGCTGGGCGCTCATCGCCGCCGCAATCGTCGTGGCCGCGCGTTCCTGGTGGAGGGGAACGCCGTGGAGGGGAGCGCCGCGACGGCTCCCGCTCGGCATGGTGCTCGCGGTGGCGTGGCTCGTGCTGCCGACGCTCCTGCTCGAACTCGGCAACGGTTTCATCGCCCCCATGTACACGACGCGCTACCTCTCGTTCTGCACGCCCGCCGTCGCCATCCTGATCGCCGTGGGAGTCACCGTGCTCGGCCGCAACTGGATGCGGGTCGCGGCCGTCGCGCTGCTCGTCGCCCTGGCAGCGCCGAGCTATCTCGCTCAGCGCGGACCCTTCGCCAAGAACGGCGGCAGCGACTGGCGCCAGGCATCCGCCGTTCTCGCACTGCACGCTCATCCGGGCGAGGCGATCGTCTTCGATGCCGCGACCAAGCCGTCGCAGCGTCCGCGACTGGCGATGCGCCTGTACCCCGATGACTATGTGGGACTCGACGACGTCGAACTCGACTCCCCGTTCGACCACACGACCTCGCTCTGGGACAGAGTCGCCCCGATCGAGCAGGTCTCGGGGCGACTCGCAGGCGCGACCACGGTATGGGCGATGGAAATGAAGCGGGGAACAACCGTTCCCGCGGATGTCATCGCACTCGAAGACCTCGGATTCGAGGTGCGGCACGAATACCCGGTGCACAGAACCACCGTGTACGAACTCAGCAGGGAGACACCATGAAAAGCACTCTCGTCATCATCCCGACGTACAACGAACGGGAGAATCTGGAATCGATGACGGAGCGGGTGCTGCGCAGCGCATCCGGCATCGAACTGCTCGTCGTGGATGACAATTCTCCGGATGGCACGGGCGCGCTCGCGGAAGACCTCGCCGCCCGCGAACCTCGAGTTCACGTGCTGCACCGCCCCGGTAAGCAGGGGCTCGGTGCCGCCTACCAGCACGGCTTTCGCTGGGGACTCGACCGCGACTTCGAGGTGCTCGTGGAGATGGACGGGGATGGTTCCCACCAGCCAGAGCAACTGCACCGCCTGCTCGCTGCCCTCGATGACGCAGACCTGGCCATCGGTTCGCGCTGGGTCGACGGCGGACGGGTGGAGAACTGGCCATGGCGCAGGATGCTGCTGTCGCGGGCGGGCAGCCTCTACGCGCGTATCGCGCTCGGGCTTCCGTTCCGAGACATCACCGGTGGCTATCGCGCCTTTCGCGCGTCGACGCTCAGGGCGCTCGACCTCGCCGACGTCTCCAGCCAGGGCTACTGCTTCCAGATCGACATGCTGTGGCACGCCTACCGGATGGGGCAGCGTGTCGTCGAGGTGCCCATCACCTTCGTCGAACGTCGCTTCGGTGTCTCCAAGATGGGTTCCGGAATCGTGCGCGAGGCCATCCTGAGGGTGACGCTATGGGGGCTCGCAGGGCTCCCGGCAAGGTTGCTGCACCCGGTGGGACGACCGGAACGGCCGGTGCTCGTGAAAGAGGGCGCTGCGCAGGAGGTCGCGCATGTCGCGAGAGTCTAAGCTCGCCTTCCTGCGGGAACTGATCAGCTTCGGCCTGGTCGGCGGAGTCGGCCTCGTGGTCGACATCGCGGTGTTCAACATCCTGAGAACCACCGTGCTCTCCCCCACCTCCCTGCACGGCGGACCCGTGCTGGCCAAGGTCATCTCGACCTCGCTCGCCATCGCCTGCAACTGGGTGGGCAACCGCTTCTGGACCTATCGGGACCGCAGGCGCAGTGACGTGCTCCGAGAGGGAATCGAGTTCGCTGTGGTCAGTGGCGCGGGCATGGCGATCGCCGTGGGCTGCCTGTGGGTCTCCCACTATCTGCTCGGCTACACCTCCCTGCTGGCCGACAACATCGCGACCAACGTGGTCGGTCTCGCCCTCGGCACGGCGTTCCGATTCTCGCTCTATCGCTGGTGGGTCTTCGGGGCGTTTCGCACGAACGGGTTGGTTGTCGGGGGCAATTGACATACTCGAACATATGTTCGAACATGGGGAGATGTCTCCCGCCGCCACCGCCACAGTCCCGCCCTCCACGGGTGATCGGGTGCGCGAACTGCAGGAGCGCATCCGCAGCATGCAGGCGACGAAGCTCGACACCCGCAGCATCCCCACCCATCCGGCGCTCGCCGAGTTGCTGCCCGGTGGTTCGCTCATGGCGGGCTCCAGCTATTCCGTCGAGAACTCGCTGACCCTGCTCATGGCACTCCTGGCCGGTCCCTCGGCCGCCGGGGCGTGGTGCGGGGTGGTCGGCATCCCCGAGTTCGGCATCGAGGCCGCGGCAAGCTTTGGGATCGACCTCGACCGACTGGCGCTCGTACCGCATCCGGGTGAGCACTGGCTCACCGTTGCGGCGGCACTGGCCGACGTGCTCACCGTTGTCGTCGCGAGGCCATCGAAACACGCGAGCGACGGTGCCATCGCCCGGTTGGCCGCGCGCATCCGCCAGCGCGGGGCGACCCTGATCGTGCTGGGTGCCTGGCCACAGAGCGAGGCCATGCTGAGCCTCTCCGAGAGCCGCTGGAACGGCATAGGTTCCGGCCACGGCTATCTCTCCGAGCGACAGGCCACGGTGACCGTGACGAGTCGGGCGGGCGCTCGCCCGCGCAGCGGAAGACTCTGGTTGCCGGATGCCCGACAGCAGTTCCGCGCGGAGCCGCGGCCGCTGCATCACCAGCCCCCACTTGTCCGGGTCGCCGGATGAATCGCGCCATGGTGCTGTGGTGCCCGGACTGGCCCGTCACCGCCGCACTGCAGTACCACGCACTGCCCGCGGATGCTCCGATCGCGCTCGTCGATCGGGGTCTGGTCTTCGCCTGCTCGGCCACGGCTCGGCGCGAGGGAGTTCGCCGAGGGCTGCGTGTGCGGGAGGCCCAGTCGCGCTGTACGAGCCTCCTCGTCTTCACCTATGACCCGGCCCTCGACAGTCGGGCGTTCGAACCCGTGCTCGATGCCATCGAAGAGACCATGCCCGGTGTGCACCTCGTGCGTCCCGGCAGTTGCGTGCTGCGCGCCAGAGGGCCCGCGCGCTACTACGGCGGTGAGGAGGAGGCCGCGCTCTGGCTGCTCGACCGGCTCGACGGCATCCAGGTGCACGGTGCGCGGGTGGGCATCGCCGACGGCCCGTTCACCGCGGAGCTGGCGGCTCGCCAGCAGAAGCGCCAGCGAATTCAGATCGTGCCGGAGGGTGAGTCCGCAGCCTTTCTCTCCCCATTGCCGATCGAGCACCTGGACGATGCCTCGCTGGTGGCCCTCGTGCGTCGGCTCGGCATCCGCACTCTCGGTGACTTCGCCGCCCTGGACGCCGTGTCGGTGCGTGATCGTTTCGGGGAGCCCGGCGCTCGCTTACACGCCCTGGCCGGCGGTCGGGACAGCAGGGCGATCGTGCCGCGGCGCCCGCCGGAGCAGCTGGACAGCACGATCGAGTTCTGGCCACCGCTCGATCGCATCGACCAGGTCGCCTTCGGGTTTCGTGCCTCCGCCGACCGTTTCATTCAGGGGCTCGTCGAGGCGAAGCTGGTGTGCACCGCACTGCGCGTGGAGGTGGAGTCGGAGGCCGGTGAGATCTCGGAGCGCGGCTGGCTGCATCCGAGGTCCTTCACCGCGGCGGATGTCGTCGATCGGGTGCGCTGGCAGCTCCAGGGCAGCGGCGGCGACAGCGGACTCGCCTCCGGAGTAACCCGGGTTCGGGTGGCGCCGGAGAGCGTCGATGCGATCGGCAACCACGAGGAGGGACTGTGGGGAACCGGACAGGACGAACGCATCCACCACGGACTCTCCCGGGTGCAGAGCATGCTAGGTCACGGTGCGGTGCTCACCTCGGCGGTCGGTGGGGGGCGCCTCCTCGTCGACCGGCAGCGGGCGGCCGCCTGGGGTGACCCGCTGCTTGCCGACCCGCTGCTCGCCACCCGACCGCAGGCCAGGCCCTGGCCGGGCTCGCTTCCTGCACCCTTTCCCTCGACGGTGTTTCCCCTGCCGCGGCTGGTCTCGGTGCTGACGATCACGGGAGAGCAACTCGGGGTGGACGCCCGCGGCACGCTCACGGGCGAGCCGGTGCGGTTCTCCCCCACCAATTCCACGAGAGACCTGCGACCGCTCACCGCCTGGGCTGGCCCCTGGCCGCTCGAGGAGCGGTGGTGGGACTCGAAACGCGCGGGCCGCGGCACGATCAACCGATTCCAGCTGGTGGATGCCGACGGCATCGCCTGGCTCCTCGTGCTGCAGGATGAGCGCTGGTGGGCAGAAGCCAGGTACGACTGATGGGCCGCTGCTGATGGGCTGGAACAATCCGCCGATCCCCTGGTCAGAACTCGAGCGCGGGCTTTCCGGTAGACCTCCTTCGGCCACTTCTCCTGAGAGCGAGAACGAGGGCCCGTGGTCGCGCAAACGCACGGCCTACGAGCCGCTCCCGCTGCCTGATCCTCCGGCGGGCGTGCCCTATGCGGAGTTGCACGCCCACTCGAACTTCAGCTTTCTGGATGGCGCGAGCTCTCCCGAGGAACTGCTCGAAGAGGCGGCCAGGCTCGGCCTGCACGCCCTCGCCCTCACCGATCACGACGGCTTCTACGGAGCGGTGCGACTGGCCGAGGCCGCGGCGAGCTATGAGCGGGTCGGCACGATCTTCGGAGCAGAACTCTCCCTGGGCCTCGGCGCGCCGCAGAACGGAATGCCCGACCCGGAGGGCAGCCACCTCCTCGTGCTGGCGAGACAGGAGGAGGGCTACCACCGGCTCGCGGGAGCCATCACCTCCGCGCAGCTGGCCGGCGGTGAGAAGGGCCGACCGGTCTACGACCTCGACGAACTCTCCCGGCGTGCGGACGGTCACTGGGTCATTCTCACCGGATGCCGAAAGGGCCGGGTGCGCCAGGCCCTGATCGAGGGCGGCAGGCACGATGGCGGCACGGCAGCAGCACGACAGCTCGACGAGCTCATCGAGCGATTCGGCCGGGACAACGTCGTGGTGGAACTCATCGACCACGGTGGCCCGCTCGACAGCGCCTATAACGACGTGCTCGCGGGGCTTGCGGCGTCTCGGGAACTCCGCGTCGTCGCGACGGGCAATGTCCACTTCGCGACACCCGAGCGCCGTCACCTGGCCTCCGCGCTGGCGGCGGTGCGGGCCCGCAGGAGCCTCGAGGAACTCGACGGCTGGCTGCCGGCATCCGGAGTGGCGCACCTGCGCTCCGGAACGGAGATGGCGGCGCGCTTCGCCAGGTATCCGGGGGCGATCGAGACCACTGTCGAACTGGCAGACGAATTGAGCTTAAGGCTGCGCACGGCGAGGCCAGGCCTGCCGAAGCAGGAGGTGCCCGTCGGGCACACACCGATGAGCTGGCTGCGGGCACTCGTCACCGAGGCCGCCCCCGTCCGGTTGCCGAACCTCGACGATGCGGGCAGGGATCGCATCGAGCGCGAGCTCGCCGTCATCGAGCAGAAAGATTTTCCCGGTTACTTCCTCATCGTGCATGACATCGTCAGGTTCGCCCGCGGCCGCGGCATCCTCTGCCAGGGTCGCGGTTCCGCCGCGAACTCCGTCGTCTGCTACCTGCTCGACATCACGGCGGTCGATCCGCTCTTCTACCGATTGCCCTTCGAACGATTCCTCTCCAGCACTCGTGACGAGGAGCCCGACATCGACGTCGACTTCGACTCGGATCGCCGGGAAGAGGTCATTCAGTACGTCTACGCGAAGTACGGGCGCGAGAACGCGGCCCAGGTGGCCAACGTCATCCAGTACCGTCCCAAGTTCGCGGTGCGCGACATGGCCAAGGCGCTTGGCTACAGCCCCGGCCAGCAGGATGCCTGGTCGAAGCAGGTGGAGCGCTGGGGCGGCGCCGTCTCGAGCGACGATCACGACATCCCCGCGGATGTCGTGGCCCTCGCCACCCAGGTCATCAAGGCTCCCAGACACCTCGGCATCCATTCCGGCGGCATGGTGCTGACCGACCGGCCGATCGGCGAGGTCTGCCCGATCGAGCACGGCCGCATGAAGGATCGCACCGTGCTGCAGTGGGACAAGGACGACTGCGCCTGGATGGGGCTGGTCAAATTCGACCTGCTCGGCCTCGGCATGCTCTCCGCCGTGCAGCACTGCTTTGATCTCGTGCGGCACAGTCTCGGCGAGGAGCTGACCCTCGACCGCATCCCCAAGGAGGAACAGGGGGTCTACGACCAGCTCTGCCTGGCCGACGCGATCGGGGTGTTCCAGGTGGAGAGCCGCGCCCAGATGGGGATACTTCCCCGGCTGCAGCCGCGCGAGTTCTACCACCTGGTCGTGGAGATCGCCGTCGTGCGTCCCGGGCCGATCCAGGGCGGTGCCGTGCATCCCTATGTGCGGCGCAAGCGCGGCGACGAGCCCATCAGCTACCCGCATCCGCTGCTCGAAGACGTGCTCGAACGCACGCTCGGCGTTCCCCTGTTCCAGGAGCAGCTCATGCAGATCGCCGTGGCGGTGGGCGGCTGCTCCCTCGAAGACGCCGACCTGTTGCGCCGCGCCATGGGCTCCAAGCGTGGTCAGGAGAAGATCGAGTCGCTGAGGGTACGGCTCTACGAGGGCATGGCGAGCAACGGCATCGTGGGCCAGGATGCCGACGACATCTATGCGAGAATCCAGTCCTTCGCGAGCTTCGGCTTCGCCGAGAGCCACGCCCTGAGCTTCGCCCTCATCGTCTATGCGAGCGCCTGGCTGAAGCTGCACTACCCGGCCGCGTTCCTCGCCGCGCTGTTGCGAGCCCAGCCGATGGGGTTCTACTCGCCGCAGACCCTCGTGGCCGATGCTCGCAGGCACGGGGTCGAGGTACTGCGACCCGACATCCTTCGCTCCGGGGTGAAGGCCGGGCTCGAGCCGCTCTCATCCGGCGTCACGATGCCGACGGGAGACGACGGATGCCTCCACCGCGAGCAGCCGCCAATCGGGCCGTTCGACGGCGGGGCGCACTTCGACCCGAACGGGCACAGGCGTGACGGCGCTTTCGCGGTGCGGCTGGGGCTCGCCGAGGTCAACGGCATCGGTGAGGACCTCGCGGAGCGCATCGTCGTCGAGCGCGAGGCGAACGGCGATTACGCGAGCATGGGCGAACTGGTGAGGCGCGTGGGCTTGCAGACGACGCAACTGGAGGCCCTCGCCACAGCCGGAGCCTTCGAATCGCTCGGGCTGTCGATGCGGGAGGCCATGTGGGCGGCGGGCGACGCGGCCCAGGATCGAGCGGAATACCTGGCCGACAGCATGGTCTCCGTGCAGCCTCCGCTGTTCTCGATGCCCTCCGAGGTCGAACGGCTCTACTCGGATCTCTGGGCGACCGGCATCTCCCCCGGCGATCATCCGCTGCGGCACCTCCGTGCCGGCCTCGACACTCGCGGGGTGCTCAGCGCCGCGGCACTCGCGGGGGCGGATTCGGGCAGGAGGGTCGAGGTCGGCGGCGTGGTCACCCATCGGCAGCGCCCGCAGACGGCGAGCGGGATCACGTTCATGAACCTCGAGGATGAGACGGGCCTCGTGAACGTGATCTGCAGCGTCGGCGTGTGGTCACGCTACCGGCGCGTCGCCCGTGATTCCGCGGCGCTCATCGTGCGCGGCATGCTCGAGCGCTCCCCTGAGGGCGTCACGAACATCCTCGCCGACCGTTTCGAACCGCTCTCGGTGCCGCTCAGCAGCACCTCACGAGACTTCCGCTAGGCGAGACCGCGCTCCGCCCGAGCCAGCAGCACACAGGTGCACAGCCCATCGATGGCCTCGCGCACGACCTCGAGCGACGCGAAGCTCGGTGCGATGCGGATGTTCGAATCGCGCGGATCGTCGTGGTACGGGAAGGTGGCGCCCGCGGCGGTCACCGCGATGCCCGCCTCCCTGGCGAGTTCGACGGCGCGACTCGCGCAACCCTCGCCCGCTTCGAGACTCACGAAGTATCCGCCGGTGGGAACCGACCACTCCACCGAGTTGCCGAGGCGCGCGTCCCCCAGCCGTTCAGAGAGGATCTGCTGCACCGCGTCGAACCTGGGCGCGAGGATGGCGCGGTGCTTCTGCATGAGCGCACGCACCCCATCCGCGTCCCTCAGAAAACGCAGGTGGCGCAGCTGGTTGACCTTGTCCGGACCGATCGTCTGGGCCGAGAGGTGCCCGCGCAGCCAGGAGATGTTCGCCGGGGACGCGCCGAAGAAGCCGACCCCGCCCCCGGGGAAGGTGATCTTCGACGTGGAGGCGAAGACGAGCGGACGGTTCGCGTTGCCCGCCTGCTCGGCGAAACCGAGCACGTCGATCACGGGAGCCTCGTCGTCGCTCAGGTGATGCACCGCGTACGCGTTGTCCCACATCAGCCTGAAGTCGGGTGCTGCAGTGCGCATCGAGACGAGCTCGCGCACCTCCTCTTCGCTGTAGGTCACCCCGGTCGGGTTCGAGTACATCGGAACGCACCACATACCCCGGATGCTCGGGTCTGAGCCGGCACGTTCGGCGATGGTCTTGAGGTCGAGACGTCCATCCACGAAGGGCACCGGAATCATCCGGATCCCGAGCGCCTCGCAGATGGTGAAGTGGCGGTCGTAGCCCGGGACCGGGCACAGGAAGGCGACGTCACGCCACGGACCGTCCCCGTCGGGAACGCCGTGCAGCGTCGCGTTGGCCAGCACGTCGTACATGATCGGCAGGCTCGTCGTGTTCGGGGCGATGAGCTGGTCCACCGTGATACCGAGCAGCTCGCCGAAGATCGCGCGCAACTCGGGCAGGCCGTCGAGACCACCGTAGTTGCGCACGTCGGTGCCGGAGGCATCGCGGTAGTCGCCCTCGCCCGGTAGTGACAGCAGCGCGTTCGACAGGTCGAGTTGCTCGGGCGACGGCTTGCCGCGCGTGAGGTCGAGGGTCAGCTTCTTGGCCTGGAGTTCTCGGTAGCTCTGCTCGAGCGCGGTGTCGGTCACGCGCTTAACGTTACCGGCCGGAGCCCGCTCGTTTGCGCAGCAGATCGATCCTCGCCTGCAGCTGGGTGACGCTCGCCTGAGCGACCGCCGGTCCGCCGCAGATGCGCCGCAGTTCGGCGTGGATGAGAGCGTGCGGTTCACCGCTGATCTTGGAGCGCATCCCCACGAGACTGTTGAGCAGCGTGCGCTGCTCCTTCAGGGTGCGGTACAGCGGCGGTGGCGGTTCCTCGCCCGCGGCAACGCGCTGCCGCCTGCGCTCCTCGCCGCGGCGTGACTGCCTCGCCTGTCGCGCCCGCAGGACCTCCCTGACCTGCTCCGGCTCGAGCAGGCCCGGGATACCGATGAAGTCTTCCTCCTCGAGGCTTCCCGGCTCGGCGCTGAAGCCGAACTCGGTCCCCTCGTAGAGCACCCGGTCGAAGTTCGCCTGCGATTCGAGTGCTTTGAAATCGAACTCGTAGAGGTTGTCTGCCGAGGCGGACTCCGCGCTGTTCGCTTCTGCGACGAGTTCGTCGTCGAGCGCAAGCAGCAGGTCGCCGCTATCGCGATCGAGCGCGTGGTCCCGCTCGAGTTCCATCTGGCTGGCGAGGGCGAGAATGCTCGGCACGCTCGGCACGAAGATCGACGCGGTCTCCCCGCGCCGCCTCGTGCGCACGAAGCGACCGATGGCCTGCGCGAAGTAGAGCGGCGTCGACGCAGACGTCGCGTATACGCCGACGCCGAGCCGCGGGATGTCGACGCCCTCCGAGACCATTCGAACCGCGACGATCCAGCGATCGCTCGACTTCGAGAATGCGGCGATCCGGTCGCTCGCTGCCTTCTCGTCGGAGAGCACGACGGTGGGCTCCCGCCCGGTGATCGAGTGCAGGATGCCGGCGTAGGCTCGCGCGGCGAAATGGTCGGTGGCGATGACGAGTCCGCCGGCGTCGGGAATGGCGGCGCGCACCTCGGTCAGGCGCCGATCCGCTGCCCGCAGCACCGACGGCATCCATTCGCCCTCGGGATCGAGCGCGGTGCGCCAGGCCTGCGCGGTGACGTCTTTGGTGTCTCCCTCGCCGAGTCTCGCCTCCATCTCGTCTCCGGTGCGGGTGCGCCAGCGCACCTTGCCCGCATAAGCCATGAACATGACCGGTCGCACGACGCCGTCCTTGAGCGCCCTGCCGTAGCCATAGGAATAGTCGGCGCGCGAGGTGCGGATGCCGTGCTCATCCGGGTAGTAGGTGACGAAGGGAATGGGCGAGGTATCGGAGCGGAACGGCGTGCCCGTCAGCGACAGTCGCCTCGTGGCGGGTTCGAAGGACTCGCGAATCGCATCGCCCCAGCTCAGCGCATCCCCACCGTGGTGCACCTCGTCGAGGATCACGAGGGTGCGCGCACCCTCGGTCAGCTTGCGGTGCACGGCGGGCCGGGTCGCGACCTGCGCGTAGCTCACCGCGACTCCGTGGTAGTGCCTGGCCTGCCTGCCGTGACTGTTCTTGAAGCCGGGGTCCAATCGGATGCCCACCCGATGCGCCGCATCCGCCCACTGCCGCTTGAGATGTTCGGTCGGCGCGACCACCGTGATGCGATCGATCGTCTTCCGCGCGAGGAGTTCCGCCGCGAGCCTCAGCGCGAAGGTGGTCTTGCCTGCACCCGGTGTAGCTGCGGCGAGGAAGTCGCGCGGCTCGCGCTCGAAGTAGGCGTCGAGCGCCTCCTCCTGCCAGGCCCGAAGCTTATCTGCGGTGCCCCGCGCCGCGCGCTCCGGAAAGGCCGGAGAGAGATGCTCCGCTGCGGAGGTGCCGACCTGGTGGCCGAAGGGAAGCGGAGTACTCACTTGAGAAGACATTACCCGCCCCCTCTGACACCGCGGGACTGCGCCGCGGTGTCGTCTGCCCTCGCTAGTCTGGCGGCATGCCCCAGCCGGTCCTCTCCCGCCGCAGCTTGAATCGAGCGACCCTGGCCAGGCAACTGCTGCTCGAGCGCTCCGGTCTCGACACCCTCGCGGCAGTGGAACACCTTCTGGGGTTGCAGGCGCAGACGCCGCACAGCTGGTATGTCGGCCTGTGGTCGCGGCTGGTCGATTTCGACCCGCTGGTCGTCGGCCGCGCGCTCGAGTCGCATCGGCTCGTTCGAATCGCCGTGATGCGCTCGACCATCCACCTCGTCTCCGCCCGCGACGCCGTGATGATGAGGCCGGTGGTGCAGGCCGTCACCGATCGCGCGCGCCATGCCTTCGGTTCGCGCTGGCAGGGCCTCGATCTCGACACGGTCGCCGAGGCCTCGCGAGAACTGCTCGAGCGGCGCCCGCTCAGCTTCGCCGAACTCGGTTCCGAGCTCCACAAGACTTGGCCAGACCACGACGTGCAGGCTCTCGGCCAGGTGGCGAGAATGAAGCTCGCCCTCGTGCAGACGCCACCGCGCGGGGTGTGGGGCAAGAGCGGTCTCGCTCGGCACACCACGATCGAATCCTGGCTGCCCGAGCTCGCGGATGCCGAGCGGATTCCGCGCGGCACGGAGGCCGTCGACGAGATGGTGCTTCGCTACTTCGGCGCCTTCGGTCCGGCGTCGGTGCACGATCTGCAGGCGTGGTGCGGACTCACGCGACTCAGGGAAGTGGTCGAACGACTCCGTGCGAGACTGAGCGCGTTTCGCGATGAGGACGGCACAGAGCTCTTCGACCTCCCGGACGCGGCCCGGCCGCACGCAGACACACCGGCACCCGTACGCTTCCTCTACGACTACGACAATGTCCTGCTCTCCTACGCGAACCGCAGCAGGATGACCGGGTACGACACCGCCGTGCTCGGCTCGGCGAAGAACGGCATCCTGCCGAACCTCGTTCTCGTCGATGGGACGGTCAGCGCGGCCTGGGCGCTGTCGCGCACCGAAGATTCCGCGACCATCGACGTGAGCCTGCTCGGGCCCGTGTCCGCGGCACACCGGCAGCAGCTGTCGGAGGAGGGCGCCGCGCTGGCGAGGTTCCTCGCACCCGACTCGAACGCGGTGGATGTGCGAATGGTCGACTCGGCTCCCTCAGTTTTGCGCGCCGGCGCAGAGTGATGCATCGTTGATCGCATGACTCAGCAACACCCGTGGTCGCGCTACGTGGCGATCGGCGACTCCTTCACCGAGGGCATCGGTGACCCTGAGCCGAAGAGTCCGGGCGGGTTCCGCGGCTGGGCCGACCGTGTCGCCGAGGTGCTGGGCGAGGCAACGGACGATTTCGCCTACGCGAATCTCGCCATCCGGGGTCGTCTGCTGCAGCAGATTCTCGACGAGCAGATCGAGCCGGCGCTTCGGTTGCGACCAGACCTCGTCACGATCTCCGCCGGTGGCAACGACATCATCCGGCCGAACACCGATCCGGATGACGTGGCAGAGCGACTCGAGACGGGCGTGGCGCGGCTCCGCTCTGACGGCGCGACCGTGGTGTTGTTCAACGGTCCAGACATCGGCATGACGCCCGTGCTCGGCAGGGTGCGCGGCAAGGTCGCGATCTACAACGAGAATCTGCGCGCGATCGCCGCGCGCCACGACCTCGTCGTCGCGGACATGTGGGCGCTGCGGGAGCTCAAAGACCCGCGGATGTGGGCGCCGGACCGGCTGCACTTCTCCCCCATTGGCCACAACACGATCGCACGCATGGTTCTCGACGCGCTGGGCGTCGAGAATGACCTCGAACCCTACTCGCCCGAGCCGCTGCCGCCACGCCCGTGGCGTCAGGCACGGGTCGAAGATATCGGCTGGGCGCGGGAGTACCTTGTGCCGTGGGTGATCAGGCGCATCCGCCACCAGTCTTCCGGCGACGGAATCAGCCCGAAGCGCCCGGGTGAGGGCGCGCCATGGACCGGTAGGGACTGAGCGCCCAGATTCGCGACCGAGCAGCGCTTCCCGACCGAGCAGCGCTTCGCGACCGAGTAGCGCTCAGCGACGGAACAGCGCTCAGCGACCGAACTGGGTCGCGGCGGGGCAATCGAAGGGATCGCCGCCGGCAGCCAGTCCCACGCGGTTGAGGTACTTCACGACGAGCCCGTATGACTCGGTGAGCGTCGTCTCGGTGTAGAGCACCTTGTGCGTGGCGCAGTATTCTTTCGCGATCTCCTGCGCCTTCGCGAGATGCGGCCTTGGCATGTTCGGGAAGAGGTGGTGCTCGATCTGGTAGTTGAGTCCACCCATGAAGGTGTCCATCAGCCAGTTGCCCTTGATGTTGCGCGAGGTGAGCACCTGACGGCGCAGGAAGTCGACCTTGCTGTCGTGGGCGAGGATCGGCATCCCCTTGTGGTTGGGAGCGAAGGTCGCGCCCATGTAGACGCCGAAGACGGCGACCTGAACGCCCACGAAGGCGAAGGCCATGCCGAGCGGCAGGAAGAGGAAGATCACGGCGAGGTACGCGCTGATGCGGGTGACGAGCATGGTGATCTCGAGCCAGCGCTTGTCGACCCGGCCGTGACCGAAGACCGTCTTGAATCCGAGGATGTGCAGGTTGATGCCCTCGAGCATGAGCGCGGGAAAGAACAGGTAGCCCTGGCGTTTGGTGGCCCAGGCATAGAGTCCACGCGCCTTCGCGGCGTCCTCCGGCGTGAACGAGACGAAGTCGCGCTCGATGTCGGGGTCCTTGCCGAGGATGTTCGGGTTGGCGTGGTGCCTGGAGTGCTTCGTCATCCACCACGAGTAGCTGATGCCCACGAAGAGATTGGCGAGCGTCCGGCCTGCGAGGTCATTGGCCTTGCCGGAGGTAAACACCTGGCGATGCGCTGCCTCGTGCGCGAGGAAGGCGTACTGGGTGAGGATGATGCCGAGCGCGCCCGCGATGAGCAACTGGTACCAGCTGTCACCGAGCAGCACGAAACCGGCGATCGCCCCACCCAGAGCCAGGGTGAGGATGCTGAACATCGTCAGGTAGAAGCCGGTGCGACGTCGAAGCAGTCCGGCGTCGCGCACGGTGCGCAGCAGCGCCGAATACTCGGTGGTCGGATTGACCGAGCTTCCCCCCGGACGGGTGCGGGTCAGTGTGACAACAGGAGCGGCAGAATCGGCCACGATACCTCTATTCGACGGGATGACTTCCCAGCCAAACGAGTGAAGCGTGTGGTGAGACCTGCGCTCCGGATACTGCCGACTCTAGCGAGCTTCGCTGTGAATGACGTGAAGGTTATACGTTCCGTCGTACATTCCCGCAGGGGAATGAACACGGGCGACAACGCCAGGAACGGATCAGCCGAGCAGCAGCGCCGGGTTGGTGAGACGCCAGAGGGCACCCGGGTCAGCGATGGGTTTCTCGAGCGTCAGCGGCACCGAGATCGTCTCCTGGCCCACGGTGAAGGCGACCGAACCGACCCTCGTGCCAGCCCGCGTGAGCGTGACCGGGGTGGTGGTGACGGTTCTCGCGATCGGGGTACTCCCCCACACCAACACCGAGCGGTCGGCGGTGGCGACGGCTTTCGACGTCGACTTCCACGGCGTCGAATACGAAGCGAAGCTCTGGCCCTTCCTCGTCAGCGTCACGTCGTGGAATCCCCTCTTCGCCGTGGCGATCAGGGAGCGCACGGCGATGTCGAGCGTCGGATGGTCGACGCCGCCGAGTGCGACGCCCACCATGGTGACGGTGTGCGAACCGACGGTGAACTCGGTCGAGAAGAGCAGGCACGCGCCGGCCTCGTCGAGCGTGCCCGTCTTGATACCGTCGACCCCGCCGTGGCCCAGGAGCTTATTGGAGTTCTTGATGTCGCCGACGCCGGGGATCGATATCTCCCGGGTGGAGACGATGTCCGCGACGACCGGGTTCGCGAGTGCGAGCTTGCCGAGAGCCACGAGGTCGCTCGCTGTGCTCTGGTTGCCCGGGTTCATGCCGGTGCTGTCGAGCAACGTGGTGTGCCTCATGTCGTGAGCGGCGAGCCAGGTCGCTGCTGCAGTGAGGAAGTTCTTCTGCGATCCGAAGGCCCAGGTCGAATACGACTCGGCATAGTTGTTCGCCGAGGCGATGAGCATGACCTGGTTCACCTGCAACTGACTGAGTACCATTCCGGCGCGCACCGGCTTCGTCGTGCCGTTTCTGTCGCGGTACGCCTTCACAAGCGCGGCATCCTGAGCGCTGAAGGTGATGGCCGGTCCGGGTTGGCCCTCTGCGAGCGGTTTGGCGCCCAACACGACGAGGCTCGTGATGACCTTCGTGATGCTCGCGATCGACCGCGGCTCGTCGCTGCCACTCGTCGCGAGTGTGCCGGAGAAACCCACGGCGCCGATCGCGCTCGCACCGAATCCCGGCCAGCTCAACTGCGCAGCGGGTTGCGTCTCGGAGACCGCCGGCTGCACCTGGGCCGCCACCGGTGTGATCGGTGCGAGAAGGGTCAGCGGCAGGTACAGACCCGTCGCGAGCACGACCGCGGCGCCCGTGGCGACCGCGAGTCGTCTCAGCGCATACTTCGGTCGCGGATTCACCAGCCCATGATAATCGGGGGTAGAACGGCTCAGCGCACCCGCAACGCCCAGAGGGTCACAGCACTGGCCGAGGCGACGTTGAGCGAATCGACCCCGTGCAGCATCGGAATCGTGACCACGGTGTCCGCACCGGCGAGGGCGCGCCTCGTCAGTCCGTCGCCCTCGGTGCCGAAGAGGATCGCGAGCTTCTCCGGCGGGTGCTCCGCGAATTCCTCGAGGTCCACGGCGTCGTCCGAGAGTGCGAGCGCCGCGAGATGGAAGCCTTCTGCCTTGAGAAGGTCCGCTCCAGCGGGCCAGCCCGGGAGCCTCGTCCACGGCACCTGAAGCACGGTGCCCATGCTCACGCGAACGCTGCGTCGGTAGAGCGGGTCGGCGCATCGCGGGGTGATGAGCACGGCGTCCGCCCCTAACCCAGCGACGGCGCGGAAGATCGCGCCAACGTTGGTGTGGTCGACGATGTCTTCGAGCACCACGACGCGCCTCGCACCCGCGATGAGGCTCGCCACGGTGGCGAGCTCTGGGCGGTGCATGGCGGCCAGCGCGCCGCGGTGCAGATTGAAGCCGGTGAGGGTCTCGAGCAGCTCCGGCGGTCCGACGTAGACCGGCACGTCGTAGTCGGCGAACAGCCGTTCCATGTCGGGCAGCCACTGTTCGAGTACGAGCACAGAGCGCGGCCGGTGCCCGGCGGCGAGGGCGCGGGCGATCACCTTGCTGGACTCCGCGATGTACAGGCCGCCAGCCGGTTCCGAGAGTCGCCGAAGGGCCACGTCGGTCAACCGGGAATAGTCGGCCAGGCCCTCATCGTTCAGATCACTGATGCGGATTACCTGCACGAACACTCCCCTGTCGGTCTCGGCCGCGATTCACGCTGCCAGCATTCGGAAACATATCGGAAAACTGGAGTGTCTAGTCTGTGAGTCAGACCGCGGTCAAGGAAGGGGCGGATGGTGACGATGGATTTCGCCCCTGACGTCGTTTCCGCGCTGCCCGCATCCGAGTCCGCGGCCCTTGATGCCGCGATCGAACTGCTCGACGGCCACGCCGTCGCGGTCCTGACCGGCGCGGGAGTCAGCACGGATTCCGGCATCCCCGACTATCGCGGCGAGGGTGCGCCGGTGCGCACGCCGATGACATTCGCGCAGTTTCTCTCCGGCCCGGAGTTCCGAAAGCGCTACTGGGCGGGCAGCCATCTGGGGTGGAAGCGCTTCGATGGCGCCGAGCCGAACGCCGGCCACCACGCTCTGGCCACCCTCGAACGGGCGGGCGTGACGAACGGCGTGGTCACCCAGAACGTCGATGGCCTACACCTGCGGGCGGGCTCGCAGCACGTCGTCGACCTGCACGGCACGATGGACCTGGTGCACTGTCTCAATTGCGGGCAGGGATTTGCTCGCGCCGATATCGCGAACCGCATCTCGGAGGCGAATCCCTGGCTCGACGAGCCCGAGTCGGTCGAACTCGGTCCCGACGGCGACGTCGCGATCGCGCGCACGGCAGACTTCGTCGTGCCGGAGTGCTCAGTGTGCGGTGGCATTCTCAAGCCGAATGTGGTGTTCTTCGGCGAATTCGTGCCGACCGAGAAGTTTCACGAGGCGCTCTCGCTCGTGCAGGCAGCGGACGCCCTGCTCATCGCTGGCTCGTCTCTCGCGGTCAACTCGGGCATCCGACTGCTCGATCGTGCGGCGAAGCGACGCATTCCCATCGTGATCGTGAACCGCGGCGCCACCAAGGGTGATGCGCGGGCCGACGTTAAGCTGGACGCGGGTACCTCCGAGGTCCTCACCGCGATGGTCGAGCGGCTCGTTCACTGAACTGACGATCGCCGCCGCGTGGGCCGCCCATGGCCACCAGCGCGAAGGACGGCAGCGATGACATTTCTCTACCTCGTTCGGCACGGCGAAACCGACTGGAATCGTGAGCGGCGCATTCAGGGCAGCACGGATATCCCACTCAATGAGACGGGACGGCTGCAGGCCGCACGCACGGGCAGGCTTCTCTCGCGTCGCCGCTGGGACGGCATCCTGACCAGCCCGCTTTCGCGCGCCTACGAGACCGCCGAGATCATCGCCGACGCGGTCGGGCTCGGTGAACCGACTCGATTCGACGAGATAGTCGAGCGGGCGTACGGCAACGCCGAGGGAATGACCGACGTCGAACTCTCCCGCCTCTATCCTCCGGGCTCCTCCGTGCCCGGACGGGAGAGCAGGGAGGACGTGGCCTCCCGCGTGGTGCCGGCTCTCGTGCGCCTGGCCGAGGAGCGCCCCCACCAGCACCTCATCGTCACGACCCACGGGGGTGTGATCCGCAGCGTGCTCAACACGATCGCGCCGGGCTCGCCCACGCATCGCGGCGTGCCGATCAGCAACGGCTCCATCCACAGCTTCCGGCTGCGTGACGGTGAACTGGAGCTCGTCGCCTTCGATGACCCGATCGAGGAAGCGTCGATCGAACCCGGCTCCGCCGACCTCTCCGAGCAGAACGCGCTCGAACAGCGGGAGTCTGCGGAGCGCTAGCCGCCGATCGCCTCTCGGGGGTCTGCCGTGGAAGGCTGCGCCTGCCCGCTCGTGAGCGAGGTGAGCAGGGAGAGCAGCGTGCGGGCACCCACCTCCCAGTTGAACACCGCGCCCTGTTCGCGCGCGAGCACAGTCAGCCGGTTCCAATGGTCTGCGTTGTCGATCGTGAGCACGGCGTCGGCGAAGGCGCGCGGATCCTCCTGATCGAAGAAGGTCGCGGCGTCCCCGCCGACCTCGCGAAAGACCGGGATGTCGCTGATGACGAGCGGGGTGCCCGCGATCATCGCCTCGATCAGCGGAATGCCGAAGCCCTCGTCGCGACATGCGGAGACCATGGCGACGGCATCGCGCAGTCGCTCCTGGTACTCCTCGTCTGTGACGCCGTTCTCGAAGACGATCGAGCCCTCCGGTGCGAGCGCGCTCAGCCGTTCCCGCGCCTCGTCGCTGATGCGACTGAGCAGGTGCAGCGTGTAGCCGGGCAGAAAGTGCATGCCCCGCGCGAGGGTCTCGACGTTCTTATTGGGCATGAAGGTGCCCATGTAGACGAGTTTTCTGGAATTCGGATGGCTGCGCGCTGGCGCCCCGATGTCGTCTACGCCGGGCCGGATCACCGTGATCGGACGCTTCGTGAGCCTCGCCTCGGCCATCTCGCGTTCGCAGTTGTACGAGCCGGTGACCACGGCATCGCCGCGATTGAGCGTGATGCGCTGCGGCCAGTAGAACAGGTGGTACGCCCACCAGCCGGCCCGGATGGCCCAGTTGAACTCCCTGGGCGGCGTGCGGGTGCGGTAGAACACCATGTCGTGCAGGGTCAGCACGAGCTTGAAGCGGCGGCCGATCGAGCCGATGGTCTGCATGGGGCTGAAGACGACATCCGGATGTTCGCGGTTGAGCGACAGCAGCGGAATCCAGGGTTCGAGCAGGCTCGTCCCCGGTCGCGCCATGATCCACGGCAGGTCGGGCAGCAGGTTCAACTGCCGCGTGTCGCTGATCAGCATCGTCACCGGATGCAGCTTCGAGAACGCCTCGACCAGCCCCGCGGTGTAGCGACTTATTCCGTCGTGCCGCTCGAACCGGGTGTAGCGGCAGTCGAAGATGACCTTCACGTGTCGCTGGGCTCCGTCAGGAACTCGCGGATGGCCGCCGCGGCACGAGCGGGAACCTCATAGTGGATGAGGTGGCCGACCCCGTCCAGCACCGTGAGACTCGCGTGCGGGAACAGCTTCTCGAGGTCGTACTGTGCCGAGACCGGCGTAATGTCGTCGAGTTCGGCGGCGACCAGCAGCGTCGGCACGTCGATGGCCGCCGCGAAGTCGCTCACGTCGGCGCTGATCGATGCCTCGAAGGCTTCCACCACGACATCCCGGCTCGCGAAGCGGTTGAAGTAGTTGTGGTGCTCCGCGTGAATCCAGCGGCGGAGTGCCTTGTCCTTCGTCTTGGCAAGGGTCACGCTCATGAAGTGCACGATCAACCAGCGCTTGAGCAGGAAGCTGCCGACCCTTTCCGGAAGCCTTCCGGCGAGGCGATAGTAGAGCACCGTGAGCTTGGTGGCGAGCGGTTTCGGGCCCTCGAGTCCCGAGATCGCGATCGGATTGATCAGAATGAGCCGCGGAGTCTGCAGCCCCAGCGCGATGGCCTGCGAGGAGATGATCGAACCGAAGGAGTGGCCGAGCGCGACGGCCGTTCCGGTGAGGCCGAGTGCCTCGAAGAAGGCGATGAGCCAGCGCGCGTACCCCTCGATACTGTGCGGCACGTCGACGAGCGGCGTCGATTCGCCAAAGCCGGGAAGGTCGGGGCTGATCCAGCGCACACCGGGCAACTGGGCGATGACTGGTTCGAGTCCGTGGTGTTCGCCGCGGTAGCCGTGCGAGACCACGACCGTCGTTGCCGCGTGGGGGTCGCCGTAGACCCAGTATCGCGTGGTGCTGCCGAGCACGGACACCTCGTGGCGTTCGACCGGGATGTCGGCGAGTAGGGCTGCGAAGGGGGATTCGACGATCATTTGTGCCAAGTCTACGGATGTCGCACACAACAAGCGCTTGCAGAGCCCATCTAGACTCGAAGAAGTCCGATTGCGACCCAGCAAACACCCCGAGAGGAGTGCCGTGAGCTTCACCGCACCCATTCAACTGCCCGGTCTCACGCTGGATCCCCAGTGGTACAGGCGTTCGGTGTTCTACGAGGTCATGGTGCGCTCCTTCGTCGACAGCAACGGCGACGGCGCCGGCGACCTGCAGGGCCTCATCTCCCGGCTCGACTACCTGCAGTGGCTCGGTGTCGACGCCCTCTGGCTCCCCCCGTTCTTCCAATCGCCGCTGCGAGACGGTGGTTACGACGTCTCCGACTTCCACTCGATCCTGCCGGAGTTCGGCACGCTCGATGAGTTCAAGGACCTCGTCACCAAGGCGCACGAGCGCAACATGCGCATCATCATCGACTACCCGCTCAACCACACCTCCGACCAGCACGAGTGGTTCCAGCAGTCCCGCACCGACCCCGAGGGCCCGTACGGCGACTTCTACGTGTGGAGCGACACCGACGAGAAGTATCCGAACATCCGCATCATCTTCGTCGACACCGAGGAGTCGAACTGGGCGTTCGATTCGGTGCGTCGTCAGTTCTACTTCCACCGCTTCTTCTCGCACCAGCCAGACCTGAACTTCGAGAACCCGGCGGTGCGGGACGCCGTGGCCGAGGTCATCCGCTATTGGATGGATCTGGGCGTCGACGGGATGCGGCTCGACGCGATCCCCTACCTGTTCGAGTCGGAGGACGGCAACGGCGAGGGTGAGCCGCCCACGCACGACTTCATCAAGGGGCTGCGCGAGATGGTGGACCGCGACTACCCCGGACGCATCCTGGTCGCCGAGGCGAACCAGTGGCCGCGCGAGGTCGCAGCGTTCTTCGGCACCGAGGAGGAGCCGGAGTGCCACATGGCCTTCGACTTCCCGGTCATGCCGCGCATCTTCTACTCGCTGCGATCGCAGCAGGCCGGCGAACTCGTGCGCGTGCTGTCGGAGACGACGGACATTCCTGAGGGCGCGGGCTGGGGTGTCTTCCTGCGCAATCACGACGAGCTGACGCTCGAAATGGTCTCCGAGGAGTACCGACAGGCGATGTACGGCTGGTACGCCTACGACCCACGGATGCGCTCCAACATCGGCATCAGGCGCCGGCTCGCGCCCCTCCTCGACAACTCGCGGGCAGAGCTCGAACTCGCCCACGCCCTGCTGTTCTCGCTCCCCGGCAGCCCGTTCCTGTACTACGGCGACGAGATCGGTATGGGCGACAACATCTGGCTGCCCGACCGCGACAGTTCCCGCACGCCGATGCAGTGGACGCCCGACCGCAACGCCGGTTTCTCCTCCGCAGACCCCGGCAAGCTCTACCTGCCCGTCGTGCAGTCCCTCGTCTACAACTACACGCTCATCAACGTCGAGTCCCAGCTGGCGCAGTCGCGTTCACTCCTGCACTGGGTGCGCAACGTGATCCACGTGCGCAAGGCGCACCCCACATTCGGGCTCGGCAGCCTCACGGTGCTCGAGACCGACAACGAGTCGGTGCTCGCCTTCGTGCGCTCCTACGCGGGGTCCGGAACCCAGTTCGGTGACTCGAGCGAAGACGTGCTCTGCGTGTTCAGCTTCGCCCACAATCCGGTCTCGGCCACTATTCACGCGGAGCAGTTCGCGGGCTCAGCGCTCTTCGACCTCTTCGGCGGCAGCGAATTCCCCTCCTTCGGTGAGGACGGTTCGCTCACGCTGACTCTCGGCACTCAGAGCTTCTACTGGCTGCACATCGGAACGCCAGGGACTGTCGGTGGTCGACCCTAAGCTTGCACCGTGATGACGACATGGTGGAACGAACTGGCGGTCTTCGATCTGGAGACAACGGGAATCGACGTCGAGACGAGTCGCATCGTCTCGGCTCACGTCGGGGTGATCGACGCCGACGGTGAGTGCATCGAGCGATTCGACTGGATCGCCGACCCCGGCATCGAGATCCCCGTGCAGGCGAGCGCTGTGCACGGCATCACGACCGAGCGCGCGCGAGCTGAGGGTCGGATCGCCGCCGAGGTGGTCGCGGAGATCGTCGATGCCCTGCGCGCGGTCCTCGATCGCGGCCTTGCGCTCACCATCTACAACGCGCCATACGATCTCACCCTGCTCAATCGCGAGGCGATCAGGCATGGCGTGGCTCCCCTCGTCTCCCCCTCGCCCATCATCGACCCTCTCGTGATCGACAAGGCGCTTGACCGGTACCGCAAGGGCAAGCGAACGCTCGAAGCCGCGGCACTGCTCTATGGCGTCGAACTGCTCGATGCCCACGATGCAGGTGCGGATGCGATCGCCGCGGGCAGGGTCGCCCAGGCGATCGCTCGCGCTTATCCCGACGGCATCGGTGCCGACGTCACAGAGCTCCACGGCCTTCAGATCGGCTGGTGCGCCGACCAGGCCGCGAGCTTCCAGGAGTTCATGCGGCGCACGAAGCCCGAGTTCACGACCTCGGGTGGCTGGCCGGAGCGCTAGGGCTCAGACCTAGGGCTCAGACCTAGGGCTTAAACGACGAAGGCGACCCGCACGCGGGTCGCCTTCGTCGTTCAAGCCTTGGTGGCTGCCGTGAGCAAGCTCAGGCGCCGAAGCCCTTGTAGCGGGAGTTGAACTTCTCCACGCGTCCCGCGCTGTCGAGGATGCGCTGCTTACCCGTGTAGAACGGGTGCGAGGCCGACGAGATCTCGACGTCGATGACCGGGTAGCTATTGCCGTCTTCCCACTCGATCGTCTTGTCGCTGCTCGCGGTCGAGCGGGTCAGGAAGGTCGCACCCGACGCGAGATCGCGAAAGACGATCGGGGCGTAAGTGGGGTGGATGTCAGACTTCATGGTTGTTCCTTGGATTGACGTCGATGTGGATGCGCGCATACTCGCCGCGCACAAGCTGCAAAAAGACTTGGCAGAGCAGGCCAGCTACCTACAATATCAGAACTACGCGGCCCTCGCGGTGAAGCGACCGTCCCTGCGCTCGACGGAGAGCTCCAGGCCGAAGGTCGCGCTGAGGTTCTCCGAGGTCAGCACCTCGTCGATCGCGCCGGCAGCCTGCACGGAGCCGTTTCTTAGCAGCAGGGCATGTCCGAAACCGCGTGGAATCTCCTCGACGTGGTGGGTGACCATGATGATCGCTGGCGCCTGGGGTGCGCTCGCATAGCCGCCGAGCAACTGCAGGAGTTCCTCTCGGGCGCCCAGGTCGAGGCTCGCCGCTGGCTCGTCGAGCAGCAACAGCTCGGGATCCGTCATCACCGAACGGGCGATCTGCACGCGCTTCTGTTCGCCGTCGCTGAGGTCGCCGAAGCGGCGATCCTCGAGAGCGTCGAGCTTCCATTCGGCGAGTACGCGCTGTGCCCTGCGCACGTCGATCTCTTCGTACGCCTCGTTCCACCGGCCGGTGACGGAGTAGGCGGCGGTGAGCACCACGTTCAGAACGGTCTCGGTGGGCGGGATCCTGCGGGCGAGGGCGGTGGAGGCGAAGCCGATGCGCGGCCGCAGCTCGAAGACGTCGATCGCGCCGAGCCGGTCGTCGAGGATGTGCGCCGTACCCGAGGTCGGGTGCATCATCGCGGCGGCCACCTGAAGCAGCGTCGTCTTGCCCGCACCGTTGGATCCGAGCACGACCCAGCGCTCATCCCCATCGATCGTCAGGGAGACGGAATTGAGGATCGGATTGCCACCGCGAACGATGGACACGTCGGAGAGCTCGAGAACGCTGGCCATGCCTCAACCCTAACGCGAGACCGCCGTGAGCCGACGCCGTGGCGGGACCGTCTTCGCCGCGCCGCTCACGCGAGCAGGCGGTAGATCTCCTGGGTCCTGCGGCTGATCCGATCCCAACCGAACTCGCGTTCGGCGCGCTCACGACCCGCACGACCCATCCGGGCAGCGGTCTGCGGATCGGAGACGACCTCGATGAGTGTCCTCGCCAGGTCCTCGACGAAGCGATCGGGGTCGACCGGCGTTCCGGTGCCGTCCTGAAGCTGCTCGATCGGCACCAGCCGTCCCGTGATTCCGTCTTCGACGACCTCGGGAATTCCCCCGGTGGCCGTGCCCACGACGGGCGCGCCACATGCCATCGCCTCGAGGTTCACGATGCCGAGCGGTTCGTAGACGGAGGGGCACACGAAAGCCGTCGCGCCGGTGAGCACGGCAGAGAGCTCGTGCTGGCTCAGCAGCCGCTCGATCCAGATGACGCCGCTGCGGTCCTCCTGCAGCGCGGCGACGCCCGAGCGCACCTCGTCGAGAATCTCGGCCGTATCCGGCGCGCCAGCACACAGAACGAGCTGCACTTCGGGTGGGAGCATCGCCGCCGCCCGCAAGAGGTACGGCAACCCCTTCTGCCGCGTGATGCGGCCGACGAAGACGACGGACGGGCGCGAGGGATCGATGCCGAGGGACCCGAGCAATTCGTCATCCACCACAGGATGCCAGCGCTCCAGGTCGATGCCGTTGTGCACCACGTGCACCCGCTGCTCGTCGAGACCGGGGTACGAGCGGAGGATGTCCGCGCGCATCCCGTGACTCACCGCGATGATCGCGTCGGCCTCGGTGAAGGCGCTGCGCTCAAGCCAACTCGAGACGCGGTATCCGCCGCCCAGCTGCTCGGCCTTCCAGGGGCGAAGCGGCTCAAGACTGTGTGCGGTGACCACGTGCGGGATGCCGTGCAAGAGCTTCGCGAGGTGGCCCGCGCCGTTCGCGTACCAGGTGTGCGAGTGCACGAGGTCCGCTCCCGCCGCGTCCTGCGCCATCTGCAGGTCGACGCCGAGGGTGGCGATCGAGGGGTTTGCGCCGGTCAATTCGGCGGGCACGAGGTAGTTCTGCACGCCGGGTTCGTCGCGCGGCAGGCCGAAGCAGCGCACGACGACCTCGAGGTCTGCCCTCAGTGACCGCACGAGCTCGGCGACATGCACGCCTGCTCCCCCGTATACCTCCGGTGGATATTCACGGGTTACTACGTCGACTCTCACAACTGGAACGCTAGTACACGACGCGCCTCACCCTTACTCTGGGAGCATGGCGTCCAAGAAGATATTCGGGATAGTGCTGGCAGGCGGCGAAGGCAAGCGGCTCATGCCGCTCACGGCCGACCGGGCGAAACCGGGGGTGCCTTTCGGCGGCAACTACCGTTTGATCGACTTCGCGCTCTCCAACCTGATCAACTCGGGGCTCCGGCAGATCGTCGTGCTTACGCAGTACAAGTCGCACAGCCTCGACCGCCACGTGTCGCAGACCTGGCGTCTGTCGGGTCTCACAAACTCGTATGTCGCATCCGTTCCCGCGCAGCAGCGCCTCGGCAAGCGCTGGTTCGCGGGATCCGCGGATGCCATCCTGCAGAGCCTCAACCTCCTGCGAGACGAGAAGCCCGACATCGTCGTCGTGGTCGGCGCGGATCACGTGTACCGCATGGACTTCAGCCAGATGATCGACGCTCACATCGAGTCCGGCGCGGGCGTCACAGTGGCGGCGATTCGGCAACCGATCGCCCTCGCCGACCAGTTCGGTGTCATCGAGACGAGTGCGGATGACCCGACCAGGATCGCGGCGTTCCACGAGAAGCCGAAGCATCCGGTGGGTCTTGCGGACTCCCCCGACGAGGTCCTCGCCTCCATGGGCAACTACGTCTTCGACGCGAAGGTGCTGATCGACGCGGTGCTGCGCGACGGGGAGTCACCGGAGTCGAATCACGACATGGGCGGCGACATCGTGCCGGACTTCGTGGCGCGTGGCGACGCCGCCGTCTATGACCTCAATCGCAACGAGGTACCGGGGGCGACCGATCGTGACCGCTACTACTGGCGCGACGTCGGAACGATCGACTCGTTCTTCGATGCCCATCAGGACCTCATCTCGGCGCTGCCGATCTTCAACCTGTACAACACCGAGTGGCCCATCCACAGCCAGCAGTTGAACTCGCCGCCCGCGAAGTTCGTGCGGGATGCGCATGGCAACGTCGGTACGACAATCGACTCGATCGTCTCCCTCGGTTCGCTGCTCTCGGGCGCGCACATCGAGCGGAGCGTGCTCGGCCCCTGGGCGACCGTCGAATCCGGTGCTCGCGTCACGGACTCGATCGTTTTCGACCGCGTGCGCATCGGACCGAACGCCAGCGTGCGGAGGGCTATTCTGGACAAGGAGGTCGTGGTTAACGAAGGCGCGACTGTCGGTGTCGATCCGGAAGCCGACAAGGCGCGTGGGTTCACCGTCACGGACTCCGGCATCACGATTGTCGGCAAGGGTGTCCATGTTGTTTAGATCCGCTTCGCGCTGACCATTCCCTGGTGCGCGACCGCACAGGAATGGCCACACGAATACATGGCGCAGACTCCGCTGCCCGGATTCCTCGTCGTCCTCGACGTCGACTCCACGCTCATCGAGAACGAGGTCATCGAACTTCTCGCCTCGGCCGCCGGCTCACTTACCGAGGTCGCGGAGATCACCTTCCGTGCCATGAACGGCGAACTCGACTTCGAACGCTCACTCCGGGAACGGGTCGCGACCCTTGTCGGCCTCGACGAGGCGGTGTTCGCGCGCGTCGCCGCCGACATCCGTGTGACCACGGGCGTCAGGGAGATGATCGAGGGCGTCCACGCGGCGGGCGGCAAGGTCGCCGTCGTCTCCGGCGGGTTCCACGAACTCGTCGATGATCTGGCTCGGGAGCTGGGGCTCGACTACTGGCGTGCGAACCGGCTCGAGGTACTCGATGGCCGCCTGAGCGGAAGGCTCACGGGACCCATCATCGATGCCGCGGCCAAGGCGGCAACCCTGCGCGAATGGGCCTCGGATGCCGGCGTACCGATGCGCCAGACTATCGCCGTGGGCGACGGCGCAAACGACCTGCCCATGATGGCCGCTGCCGGCCTCTCGGTCGGATTCGATGCCAAAGCACCCGTGCGCGACGAGGCCGACCTCGTCATGGATCGGCGCGACCTCAGCCAGCTGCTTCCGCTACTCGCCCTGCGGAGCTAGTGCCCCATCCCGAGACCGCCATCGACCGGGATGACCGCGCCGGAGATGTAGCCCGCGTCGTCGCCCGCGAGCCAGGCGATGACCTTGGCCACCTCGGCTGGCGTCGCGAACCTGCCGGCGGGAATCGACTTCAGGTACTCGGCCTGCTGCGCTTCCGGCAGCTCCGCCGTCATGTCGGTCTCGATGAATCCGGGCGCCACGACGTTCGTCGTGATGTTGCGAGAGCCGAGCTCCCTCGTCAGCGATCTCGCCATTCCGACGAGCGCACTCTTCGACGCCGAATAGTTCACCTGGCCGGCCGAGCCCAGCATTCCCACGACGCTCGAGACGAGCACGATGCGGCCGAAACGCGCCTTGAGCATGGCCTTGGAAGCGCGCTTGACCACGCGGAAGGCTCCCGAGAGGTTGGTGTCGATCACCGAGGTGAAGTCGTCTTCGCTCATGCGGAGGAGGAGCGTGTCCCTCGTGATGCCCGCGTTGGCGACGAGCACCTCTACGGGGCCGAGCTCGGCTTCCACCTGGGTGAAGGCCTCGTCGATCGAGGCCGCGTCTGTGACATCCGCCCGAACAGTGAGAGCGCCGGCTGGGCCGCTGCCCGAGCGCGCCGTCACGGCGACGCGGTGACCGAGGGCGATGAACTCCTCGGCGATGGCGAATCCGATGCCGCGATTGCCGCCGGTGATCAGTACGGTCCTGGGCGTGGTCATGTGCTCTCACTTTCGCGGGGGATGGGATTGTGGCACCGAGCGATGACCAGTCCTGGCACTACCGGCGAACTTCCACAATCTTAGTCTTAGGCTTGGGGTGAACCCATGGCCAAGCAACAGTCGATCACCTCGCTCCCGCGGTCTCCAGAAGACGACCGCCACAGCCGCATGCTCAGGTACTCCCTGACCATGGGCATCCGTCTGGTGTGCATTGTGCTGTGCCTGTTCGTGCAGGGGTGGTGGCTGCTCGTCTGTGCCGCCGGTGCCATCGTTCTGCCCTACATCGCCGTCGTTCTCGCGAACAGTGTGAGCCGGCCTTCAACCACGCCCGTGCTGCGGCCGGGCACCGTGGTGCCGGTGCGCCCCACCGACGCACCCGAGCAGTGACGCCGTGACCAGCGCGGAATCGGTCGTCGAGCAGGTCTGCTCTCGTGCCGGATGCACCATGCCGGCGAGATGGAACGTCAATTGGCGCAATCCGAAGATTCACACGCCCGACCGGGTGAAGGTGTGGCTCGCCTGTGACGAGCATCGCGAGTTCCTGTTCGACTATCTTGCGACGCGGTCGTTCCCGGTCGTGCTGACCCCGCTCGACCAGCACATCGATCGTGTGCCGGACACCCAGGTGAATTCGTCGTGAGCGGTTGGCGCATCCTCCTCACCCGGCGCTGGCTTGGCTACCTCGCCTTCGCGATCGCCTTCGCGATCGCCTGTGCGTTCCTCTCGTCGTGGCAGCTGTCGAGGGGCAAGGAGGCTGTGGCGGCCAACGCCGTCATCACGGCGAATTTCGATGCGACACCGGTGGCGCTCGACGAGGCACTGCCCGAGCTCACCTCGTTCCGCGCCAAGCAGGAGTGGCTCCGGGTGCGGGCGACGGGCCACTACCTGCGCGATGAGCAGCTCCTCGTGCGCAACCGGCCGACGAACGCCGGTCCGGGCTTCGAAGTGCTCACTCCCCTCCGTCTCGCCAATGGCTCGATCTTCATCGTCGATCGCGGCTGGGTACCGACCGGCGATCGCCAGGATGCGCCCGACTCCGTGCCGCCGGCACCGGATGGCGAGGTCACGGTGATCGCGCGCCTCAAGCCCGCAGAGCCGAGGCTCCAGTCGCGCGGCGCCAGTGGAAACCAGATCGCCACCATCGATCTCAAGCAGGTCAGTGCGAGGCTCGGCGGCCCGGTCTACACGGGCGCGTACGGGCTGCTCGACTCGCAGACGCCCTCCGGCAGCCCGATCACACCCGTGCAGGCCACGGCGCCGGTGCAGGACGAGGGACTGCACTGGTCGTACATGATCCAGTGGGTCATCTTCGCTCTCATCGGCTTCTTCGGCCTTGGCTACGCCGTGCGGCAGGAATACCGACTGCGCAACGCCGACGATCCGGCCGAGCGCGAGCGCGCCGAGGAACGCGCCCGCAGACGCGCCGCCAGAAAGAGCGATGCCGATGTCGAGGACGAGATCCTCGACGGAGCGCTGCGCTGAGCAGAGCGACACTGCCCGGTCAGGCGAGCGTCACCAGGTCCGCGTAGTCGCGGTTCCACATGTCCTCGACCCCGTCGGGCAGGATCAGCACCCGCTCGGGATTGAGCGCCTCGACGGCACCCTCGTCGTGGCTCACCAGGACGACGGCGCCCGCATAATTGGCGAGGGCATCCAGGATCTCGGTCCTCGACGCCGGGTCGAGGTTGTTGGTCGGTTCGTCGAGCAGGAGCACGTTGGCACCGGAGACCACGATCATCGCCAGCGCCAGCCGCGTCTTCTCGCCTCCCGAGAGCACGCCTGCGGGCTTATGCGAGTCGTCGCCGGTGAACAGGAACGAGCCGAGTACTCGCCTCGCCTCGGTCTCCGTGATGTTCGGCGACGACGAGACCATGTTCTGCAGCACGGTGCGCTTCACGTCGATCGTCTCGTGTTCCTGCGCGTAGTAGCCGATGCGCAGGCCGTGCCCGGGCTCTACCTGGCCCGTGTCTGGCTCATCCACTCCGGCGAGGATGCGCAGGAGCGTCGTCTTGCCTGCACCGTTGAATCCGAGCACGACCACCTTGGATCCGCGATCGATCGCGAGGTCGACGGCGGCGAAGATCTCGAGTGAACCATAGCTCTTGCTCAGATTGCTCGCCATGAGCGGGGTACGACCGCACGGTGCCGGCTCCGGGAAGCGCAGCTTCGCCACTCGATCGGCCACGCGCACGTCGTCGAGGCCCGATAGCATCTTCTCCGCTCGCCTCACCATCTGGTGTGCCGCGGCGGCCTTCGACGCCTTCGCGCCGAACTTGGCGGCCTGCAGCTGCAGAACGGAGGCCTTCTTCTCGACGTTGGCGCGCTCCTTCTTGCGGCGTTCCTCGTCTGCGGCGCGCTGGCGCTGGTAGTGCTTCCAGCCCATGTTGTAGATGTCGATCACCTGGCGGTTCGCGTCGAGGTAGAACACGCGATTCACGGTCTCTTCGACCAACGCGATGTCGTGGCTGATCACGATGAGTCCGCCCTGGAACGCCTTGAGGAACTCCCGCAGCCAGACCACGGAGTCGGCGTCGAGGTGGTTCGTCGGTTCGTCGAGCAGCATCGTTTCGGCGCCGGAGAACAGAATGCGGGCGAGTTCGATGCGACGCCGCTGACCACCCGACAGCGTCGAGAGGGGTTGGTCGAGGATGCGGTCGGGCAGGCTGAGGTTGCTCGCGATCGAGGCCGCCTCGGCCTCGGCCGCGTATCCGCCGAGCGCAAGGAAGCGGTCTTCGAGCTTGCCGTAGCGGTCCATCGCTGCGGAGCTCACCGCGGCGTCCGCGCTGCCCATGTCCTGCTGCGCTTCCTGCATTCCGAGCACGATCTGGCCGAGGCCGCGCGCATCGAGGATGCGCGTTCTGGCCAGATCCGCCGGGTTACCGCTGCGGGGATCCTGCGGAAGATAACCCACCTCGCCGACGCGATCGATGGTGCCGTCGGTCGGCTGGCCTTCGCCTGCCAGGATCTTAGTCAGCGTGGTCTTGCCCGCGCCGTTACGGCCGACGAGGCCGATCTTGTCGCCGCGTTCGACGCGAAAAGTGACGTCCTCCATGAGCACCCGGGCACCAACCCGCAGTTCGACGTCGTGCACGCTGAGCACAGGCAAAGTCCATTTCTTTGTGTTGCCGCGACAACGGAAGCCAAGGGGGTAGGCACCTAGTATATTTCGTGAGCGGCGCGTGAATGCCCGCACCCGAAGGAGATCGAATGTCCAACCTCACCCTTGCCGTCGGCCGTCCGACCATCGCGGACCGTGTCTTTGCACGCGGCCTTCCCATGGATATCGCCCTGATCGCCGCAGGCGCGGGGCTCACGGCCATTGCGGCTCAGGTGAGTATTCCGATCTGGCCGGTGCCGATCACGGGTCAGACTCTCGCCGTTCTGCTCGTCGGAAGCACCCTCGGCGCTCTGCGCGGCACGCTCTCGATGGTGCTCTATGCGGTTCTCGGTATCGTCGGGCTCCCCGTCTTCAGCGACGCCTCGCACGGCGTCGGCGTCATCCTCGGCCCGACCGGCGGTTACATCGTCGGCTTCATCTTCGCTGCGGCGTTCACCGGATGGCTCGCCCAGCGCGCCTGGGACCACCGCATTGTCGGTGCCATCCTCTCCTTCGTCGCGGGAAGCGTCGTCACGTTCGTCGTCGGTCTCCCCTGGCTCGCGATCGCACTTCACCTCAATCTCGAGCAGACGCTTCAGGCGGGCCTGTACCCCTTCCTGCTGGGCGGCGCTGTGAAGGCGCTGCTGGGCGCCGCGGTCATCCGCTTCTCCTGGCACCAGATCGCTGCGGCCGACAACCGTGACGAGCGAGACGGCTTCTAGAGCATCACTTCGCAGCAAGAACGGCCCGGCAGCTGAGCTACCGGGCCGTTCTCCTTGTACAGGTTGCGCGAGTTCACATCGCGAAGCCGAGGGCGCGCATCATGTCGCGGCCGTCGTCGGTGATCTTGTCTGGTCCCCACGGCGGCATCCAGACCCAGTTGATTCTGAACTGGTCGACGACACCGTGCAGCGACTCGGCAGTCTGCTCCTCGATCACGTCGGTAAGTGGGCAGCCCGCCGAGGTCAGCGTCATGCTGATGATGAGCGCGTCATTCTCGTCGTCCCAGCTGAGGTCGTAGATCAGACCGAGGTCCACGATGTTCACCCCGAGCTCGGGGTCCATTACGTCCTTCAGCGCCTCCTCGACCTGGTCGAAGAGCGCCGGAGCCAATGCGACAGCCATGGAACTAGCCTACTTTCGACTCGGCGAGATAGCGATCGTAGCCCTCGTTTTCAAGGGTATCCGCCAGCTCGGGACCACCACGCTCGGCGACGCGGCCGTCGACGAAGACGTGCACGAAGTCGGGCTTGATGTAGCGCAGGATGCGCGTGTAGTGGGTGATGAGCAGCACGCCGAGATCGGTGTTCGCCTTCGCGCGGTTCACGCCCTCCGACACGATCTTGAGAGCATCGACGTCGAGGCCGGAGTCGGTCTCATCGAGGATCGCGAAGCGCGGCTTCAGCACCTCGAGCTGCAGGATCTCGTGGCGCTTCTTCTCACCACCGGAGAATCCCTCGTTCACGCTGCGGTCTGCGAAGGACGGGTCCATCCGCAGGTTCTTCATCGACTCTTTGATCTCCTTCATCCAACCGCGGATGGCCGGCGCCTCGCCGTCGAGGGCGGTCTTGGCGGTGCGGAGGAAGTTCGACACGGCGACGCCGGGGATCTCCACCGGGTACTGCATCGCGAGGAAGAGGCCGGCGCGCGCGCGGGCGTCGACGGTGAGTGAGAGCAGGTCAACGCCGTCGAGGGTGACGCTGCCGCTCTCGACGTGATACTTGGGGTGTCCAGCGATCGTGTAGGCGAGGGTCGACTTGCCGGAACCGTTGGGGCCCATCACGGCGTGTGTCTCGCCGTCACGCACGGTGAGGTCGACGCCCTTCAGGATCTGCTTCGCTCCCTGCTCGGTCTCAACGCTGACGTGCAGGTCTTTGATGTCGAGTACAGACATGATCTGGCTGCTTTCCTTGGGTTAGTTGTTGAGGACGGGCGTCGGGTCGATATAGACGTCCCCATCCACGATGGATACGGAGAAGACCGGTACGGGTTCGAAGGCGGGCAGGGTCAATGCCTTGCCCGTCACGAGCGAGAATTTGGAGCCGTGAGCCCAGCACTCGATGGTCTCGTCTTCGACGAAGCCCTCCGCGAGAGAGATGTCACCGTGCGTGCAGGTGTCACCGATGGCGTGCACGACGCCCGCGGAGTCTCGCACGACCGCGATGGGCACGTCGTCGATGACGACGCGCACAGCGGCACCCACCTCGATGTCGGCTTCGGCACAGATCTTGACGGGCATTCGATCAGACCGCCGTGCTGTTCAGCAGTTCCGCCTCGATGGCGTCCTGCAGCCGGGACTCGAGTTCCGGGAAGCCGATCTTCTGAACGATCTCCGAGAGGAAGCCGCGAACGACGAGACGGCGTGCCTCGTCCTCCGGGATGCCGCGAGCCTGAAGGTAGAAGAGCTGCTCGTCATCGAAGCGTCCCGACGCGCTCGCATGGCCCGCGCCGAAGATGTCGCCGGTCTCGATCTCGAGGTTCGGAATCGAGTCGGCGCGCGCGCCCTCGGTGAGCAGCAGGTTACGGTTCTGCTCGTAGCTGTCGGTGCCGGAGGCGGTGGGACGGATCAGGACGTCGCCGACCCACACTGTCCTTGCGCCGTCGCCCTGGAGCGCGCCCTTGTAGCTCACCCTGGACTTCGTATTCGGAGCATCGTGGTTAACAAACACCTGCTGCTCGAGGTGCTGGCCGCCGTCGGCAAAGTACACGCCATAGAGTTCGGCGTCTCCGCCCTCGCCGCCAAGGTGCACGGAGGGGTTGATGCGCAGCACCTTGCCGCCGAGCGAGACGAGCACGTGCTTGAGATGGCCGTCGCGCTGTACCTCGGCGAAGTGGCTCGCGAGGTGTATTGCATCCGAGTCCCATTCCTGCACCGAGACGACGGTGAGGTTCGCGCCCTCCTCCACCAGAATCTCGACGTTCTCACTGAGCTGCGCCGAACCGCTGTTGTCGATGATGACAAGACCGTTGCTGTGTCGCTTGGCCGTGATCACGAGGTGGGCGGCACGGGCGGCCGGGCCGAAGGCGCTGCGAGCGATCGTGACCCTCGATGGCTCCTCGCCCTCGATGGTCACCGTGAGTGCCCGGTCGAAATTACTCCACGCGCCTGCGGATGCACGTTCTTCCGGCGTGCCGACGGTGCCGATGCGCGCGTCGTCACGGTCGACCCAGTCGACAGACACCGTGCCCGTCGTGGTGAGGTCGAAGTCGTACTCGCCGCCTGCGGGCGTCTCCGTGAGGAGCGTGCGGAGCAACGCCACCGGGGTGTGCTTCCACTCGGCTTCGAGTCCGGTCACCGCTTCGAAGTCCGAGACGTCGAAGGAGCTGAACCGCGCGGAGCGGGTCTGTACGGGAATCAGGCCCCAGCCGCCATCGGTGTGCTGTTTGGAACCGAGGCGGGAGTGATCGATCTGGGCTGAATCTGTGGGCAAGGTCGTGGGTGAGGCTGTGGCTGACATCTAGCCGACGGATCCTTCCATGCCCATTTCGATGAGCTTGTTCAGTTCGAGTGCGTACTCCATCGGAAGCTCGCGCGCGATCGGTTCGATGAAACCTCGAACGATCATCGCCATGGCCTCGTCCTCCGGCATGCCTCGCGACTGCAGGTAGAAGAGCTGCTCGGCGCTCACCCTCGACACCGTGGCCTCGTGGCCCATCTGCACGTCATCCTCACGGATGTCGACCGTGGGATAGGTGTCGGAGCGCGAGATCGTGTCGACCAGGAGCGCGTCGCAGCGCACCGTATTCGCCGAATGGTGCGCGCCCTTGGCGATGCGCACTTCGCCGCGATAGCCGGAGCGTCCGCCGCCTCGCGCGATCGACTTGGAGACGATCGAGGACTGCGTGTACGGCGCCATGTGGATCATCTTGGCCCCGGCATCCTGATGCTGGCCCGGACCGGCGAATGCCACGGACAGGGTCTCGCCCTTGGCGTGCTCACCCATCAGGTAGATCGACGGGTACTTCATGGTGACCTTGGACCCGATGTTGCCATCGACCCATTCCATGGTCGCGCCCTCGTAGGCCATGGCCCGCTTCGTGACCAGGTTGTACACGTTGTTCGACCAGTTCTGAATCGTCGTGTAGCGAACGCGAGCGTTCTTCTTCACGATGATCTCGACGACCGCGGAGTGCAGCGAATCGGACGAGTACACCGGGGCCGTGCAGCCCTCGATGTAATGCACGTAACTGCCCTCGTCCGCGATGATCAGGGTGCGCTCGAACTGCCCCATGTTCTCGGTGTTGATGCGGAAGTAGGCCTGCAGTGGAATCTTGACGTGCACGCCCGGTGGCACGTAGACGAAGGACCCGCCCGACCACACCGCGGTGTTCAGCGCCGCGAACTTGTTGTCGCCGGCGGGAATGGCCGTTCCGAAGTACTCGGTGAAGAACTCCGGGTGCTCGCGCAGCGCCGTGTCGGTGTCAAGGAAGATGACGCCCTGAGCCTTCAGGTCCTCGTTGATGGTCTGATAGACGACCTCGGACTCGTACTGGGCGGCAACGCCGCTCACGAGCTGCTGGCGCTCGGCCTCGGGGATCCCGATGCGCTCGTACGTGGTCTTGATGTCGTCCGGGAGGTCCTCCCAGCTCATCGCCTGCTTCTCGGTCGAGCGAACGAAATACTTGATGTTGTCGAAGTCGATCCCGGAGAGATCGGCGCCCCAGGCGGGCATCGGCTTCTTGAAGAAGATCGAGAGCGCCTTCAGGCGGTTCTTGAGCATCCACTCCGGTTCGCTCTTGTGAGCGGAGATGTCGGCGACGACCTCCGGCGAGATGCCACGTTTGGCGGATGCGCCAGCAGCGTCGGAATCCGACCATCCGAATTCATAGATTCCCAGGCTTTCAAGCTCGGGACGGTCGATCAGGACGTCTGACATGACTCTCCTCTTTTCCTGCTGTTGCAAACCCGGCTGGCTTCGCCAGTATTCCTCGCGCAGCGCGAACGATGGTTTCGGGTGTTGATGCCGTGATGGGCGCCGTCGTGTCGGTCACACAGTTGTCGTTGACACATCTGATGAACGCCGACGTTCTGAGCGGGACGGGTCATCGCAACGACTTCCGACCAGCTGTGGGATTACCCCTGACTTCGGCGTCAACAGTCACGCGGTGATATCCCTGCAACTGAACCAGTACCCCAATCTTACAGGCTCAGGGCCTCTTGTGGCAGGAATTGCTCGCGAACGACGCCGCGGAACAGCGTGGGATTGACCTCCAGCAGCACCCGCAGTGCGCCGACCCAGACGAGGGCGGCGCCAAGCAGGTGGAGCGCCACGAGCAGCGCGGGAAGAGCATCGAGCGCCTGGGTGACGCCGATCGCCCCCTGTGCGATGACGACGGCGATGAAGACAATCGTCCTGAGTCTGGCGAGGACTGCACGCGATTCCCGGCGGAGCATGATCCACAGTGCGACGGCGAGCACGAGCACGCCGAGGCCGAGGATGCCGTGGACGATCGTGATCGCCGTCCAGTCGAGCGGGATGCGTTTCACCTCGGCGGAGTCTCCCGAGTGCGGTCCAGAGCCGGTCACGAGCGTACCCACGACGATGAGCACGAGCGTGGCGATCACGAGGGCCCAGCTCAGGCCACGGGTGCCGGGAACCGTGGGCACCGGCGTCGCGGGCACCGTCTCGTGCACGCGGTGCCAGGTGAGGGTCGTGGTCGTCAGCAAGGCGATCGCGAGCACGAAGTGCATCGCGACGATCCAGGGGTTGAGCCCGGCGAGCACCGTGAACCCTCCGGCGACGGCGTTCGCGACGACGAGCCAGAACTGTGACCAGGCGAGTCGGGTCAGCGAACGTTGCCGCGGCTTCTGCAACCTCGCCGCGATGATCACCCAGGCGACCGGCACAGCGATGAAGGCGCTGAACAGTCGGTTGGCGAACTCGATGACGCCGTGGATGCCCATTTCGCCTGTGGGTGCCAGCGAGTCTGGATTGCAGTTCGGCCAGGTCGGACAGCCGAGACCGGAACCCGTGACGCGAACAACTCCCCCGGTGAGGATGATCAGGATGCTGACGATGAGTGCGGAGGTCGATGCCCAGCGCAGGGCGCGTGGCGACAGCGTGAAGCGATCGGCCACCAGGTCGAAGGGTGTGCGCATGGTGATCAGAGCGCGAACAGCGTGAAGTGGAGAAGCGGGTCGATGCCCACGGCCACGAACAGCACGGTCAGGTAGCTGATCGAACTGTGGAAGACGCGCATCGGCTTGACCTCGTCGTGCCTGATCGCCATCGCGTACAGGCGGTGTGACTCGAAGATGAACCAACCACCCGCGGTCGCCGCGATGGCCGTGTAGAGCACGCCCATGCCCGCGACGGGGATGAGGAGCAGCGAGCAGGCCACGGTCGCCCAGGCGTACAGGATGACCTGCAGTCCGACCTGGGTGCGGCCCCGCACCACGGCGAGCATCGGGACGTTGGCCGTGGCGTAGTCGGTGCGATATTTCATAGACAGCGGCCAGTAGTGCGGGGGCGTCCAGAGGAAGATGACGACGAAGAGGATGAACGGTGCCCAGCTGAGCGAGTTGGTCACGGCCGTCCAGCCGATCAGTACGGGGAAGCAACCGGCGATGCCGCCCCAGATGATGTTCTGGGACGTGCGGCGCTTGAGCACGAGCGTGTAGAGCAGCACGTAGAACAGCAGCGCGACGAGCGACAGGATCGCCGACAGCCAGTTGACGAGAAAGCCGAGCCAGACGACGGATGCCGCACCGATCACCCACGAGAACACGAGGGCCTCGCGGTCCGAGAGCTCGCCCGTCACGAGCGGACGCTTGCTCGTGCGCTTCATGACCCGGTCGATGTCCCGGTCGATGTAGCAGTTGAATGCGCCGGCCGAACCGGCACTGAGCGCGCCACCGACGAGCGTGGCGAGCACGAGCCACAGGTTGGGGATGCCCCGCTGCGCCAGAATCATCACGGGCGCCGTGGTCACGAGCAGGAGCTCGATGATCCGTGGTTTCGTCAGCGCGACATACGCTCGCAGCTTTCGCGAGAATCCGATGCTCTCGCGCTCGACGCGAGTCTGTACAGCTACGTCCATCACTCCTCTTATGGGGTCTCCCCCCGCATCGATTCTAGGCGGTAGTCACGCCCGTGAGGTGCGCGGGCATTTCGACACAGACCCACGGCCGACCCCCGGTTTTCTCTATACTTGAAAGTGCTTGCCAGCCGCGGACCTTCTTATCCCCGACCTCTCACCCAGTGGTGTGGTTCATCGGGTTGCCTGTGGCAGTGCCGATGACGTCCGGGCGAGTGCACACTCAGAGTGATCGACCCCGATCGGGGCGGTCGCCGTTAACGAAGGGTCATCAAGCACGTGACAACTCTCCAATGGGATCCCATCGATAACAAGGCAGTGGACACCGCACGCGTCCTCGCCGCAGACGCCGTGGAGAAGGTGGGGAACGGTCATCCCGGCACGGCGATGAGCCTCGCTCCGGCTGCCTACCTTCTCTTCCAGAAGGTCATGCGCTCCGATCCGAGCGACCCGCACTGGATCGGTCGCGACCGATTCGTGCTCTCCTGCGGACACAGCTCCCTCACGCAGTACGTTCAGCTCTATCTCGGCGGCTATGGTCTCGAACTGAGTGACCTCGAGGCGTACCGCACCTGGGGTTCCAAGACCCCAGGACACCCGGAGTACGGCCACACCGCCGGAGTGGAGATCACGACCGGCCCGCTCGGCCAGGGGCTCTCCTCCGCCGTGGGCTTCGCCTATGCCGCTCGATACGAGCGCGGACTCTTCGACCCGGAGGCCGAGGCCGGCACGAGCCCATTCGACCACCACATCTACGTCATCGCCAGCGACGGCGACCTCGAGGAGGGCGTGACGAGCGAGGCCTCCTCCCTCGCCGGTCACCAGAAGCTCGGCAACCTCGTCGTCATCTACGACGACAACCAGATCTCGATCGAGGGTGACACCAATATCGCCTTCACCGAGGACGTGCGGGCGCGCTACGAGGCGTACCACTGGCACACGCAGGTCGTCGACTGGAAGAAGACCGGCGTCTACAAGGAGGATGTCGCCGAGCTTCACGCGGCCATCGAGGCCGCCAAGGCGGTCACCGACCAGCCCTCACTGATCGTCCTGCGCACCATCATCGGCTGGCCTTCGCCCGGAAAGCAGAACACCGGCAAGGTGCACGGCTCGGCGCTCGGCGCCGACGAGGTCGCCGCGGTCAAGGAGGTGCTCGGTTTCGACCCGAAACAGTCGTTCAACGTCGACTCCGAGGTCATCGACCACACGCGCAAGCTACTCGAGCGTGGCACGGCGGCGCGTGCGCAATGGCAGAAGAGCTTCGACGAGTGGTCGAGCGCGAACCCCGAGAAGCGCGCGCTGTTCGACCGCATCGAGTCCGGCAAGCTCCCCGACGGCGTCGAGGACGCGCTTCCCGTCTTCGAGCCGGGCAAGGATGTCTCCACGAGGGCGGCATCCGGCAAGGTGCTGACCGCTCTCGGCGCCGTCGTTCCCGAGCTCTGGGGCGGCTCAGCCGACCTCGCCGAGTCGAACAACACGACCATCGAGGGCGCAGAGTCCTTCGTGCCGCAGACACACTCGACCCACGAGTGGGACGGCAATCCGTACGGCCGCGTGCTGCACTTCGGTATCCGCGAGCACGCGATGGCGGCGATCGTCAACGGCATCGTGCTGCACGGCAAGACCCGCGCCTACGGCGGAACGTTCCTGATCTTCAGCGACTACATGCGCCCCGCCGTGCGACTGGCCGCGCTCATGCGCGCACCGTCGATCTACGTCTGGACCCACGACTCGGTCGCGCTCGGCGAAGACGGACCGACACACCAGCCGATCGAGCAGCTCGCTGCTCTTCGCGCGATCCCGCAGCTCGATGTCGTGCGTCCGGGTGACGCGAACGAGGTCGCCTGGGCGTGGAAGACGATGCTCGAGCGCCGCAACGGACCGGCTGGTATCGCGCTCACTCGACAGAACATCCCCGTCTTTGATCGCGGCGACGACGTCGCGAGCGGCGACACGCTCGCGTCCGCTAAACACGTGGCGCGCGGCGCCTACGTGCTCGCCGAGGCCGCCAATGGCACGCCGGACGTGATCTTCCTCGCCACCGGCTCCGAGGTGCAGATCGCGCTCGACGCGCGCGAGCAGCTCAAGGCGGATGGCGTGAACGCGAGGGTCGTCTCGGTTCCGTGCCTCGAGTGGTTCGAGGAGCAGGATGCGGACTATCGCGAGTCCGTGCTCCCCGCCGCGGTCAAGGCGCGCGTCTCGATCGAAGCGGGCACCGACCTCACGTGGCGTGGCTATCTCGGCGACGCCGGACGAAGCGTGTCCATCGAGCATTTCGGCGCATCCGCCGACTACAAGACGCTGTTCAAGGAGTTCGGAATGACGACGGGGCACGCAGTCGCCGCAGCCAAGGACTCGCTGGCCGCCCTCTAGGCGCCGGCTACAAGAGGAAAGAGACACCATGACAGGCACCACATCAGCGCTCGACGAGCTCACCACGACCGGCGTCAGCATCTGGCTCGACGACCTCTCTCGCGATCGAATCGTCTCCGGAGGGCTCCAGAAGCTCATCGATGAGCGGCACGTCGTAGGCGTCACCACGAACCCGACGATCTTCGCGACGGCCCTGGCCAAGGGCGAGAGCTACGACGCACAGGTCGCCGAGCTCGCCGCGGCGGGCACTTCGGTGACGGATGCCGTCTTCGAGATCACGACGCACGACGTCGCTACTGCGAGCGACATCTTCCGCCCCGTGTGGGAGGCGAGCGGCCACGTCGACGGTCGCGTCTCGATCGAGGTCGAGCCGAGCCTCGCCTACGACACCGAGGGAACCGTCGCCCAGGCCAAGCAGCTCTGGGCCAAGGTCGACCGGCCCAACGCCATGATCAAGATCCCGGCGACCCAGGCCGGGCTCGAGGCGATCGCCGAAGCGACCGCTCTCGGCATCAGCGTGAACGTCACCCTCATCTTCAGCCTGGAACGCCACCGCGAGGTCATCAACGCCTACCTCAGCGGCCTGGAGAAGGCCAAGGCCGCGGGTATCGACCTCTCGACCATCGAGTCCGTCGCCTCGTTCTTCGTCTCCCGCGTCGACACCGAGGTCAACAAGCGCCTCGACGCGATCGGCACCGAGGAGGCCACGGCGCTCAAGAGCAAGGCGGGCATCGCGAACGCCCGACTCGCCTACCAGGTGTACGAGCAGGCATTCTCCAGCGAGCGCGCGAAGCTGTTGCTCGAGGCCGGAGCCAATAAGCAACGACCGCTGTGGGCATCCACGGGTGTCAAGGACGCCTCGCTGCCAGACACCCTGTACGTGACGGAACTCGCGGTAGCGGATGTCGTGAACACGATGCCCGAGAAGACGCTCGAGGCGACCTTCGATCACGGTGTGATCCAGGGTGACCGAGTGACCGGGTTCTACGACGACGCGAACGCGGTGCTCGATCAGCTCGCGGCGCAGGGTATCTCCTACGACGAGGTCACTCAGTTGCTCGAGAAGGAGGGCGTTGACAAGTTCATCGTCTCCTGGAACGAGTTGCTCGACACCGTCACGGCCGCACTCGAGGCGGCGGGTGCTCAGAAATGAGTTTCGACATCACGGTCAGCGGAGCGGCCGGTGAAGCCGTAGAGCGGGTCGTACCGCAGCTCGTGAGCGACCTCGTCGCCTCCCGCATCTTCGGACAGGACGCCACCCTGTGGGGAGCCGACGCCGAGGAGGAGTCGGCCAAGCGGCTCGGTTGGACCGAGGCCGTCGTCATCTCGGAATCGCTCGTCGATGACATCATCGCGCTGCGCGACAAGTTGCATGCGGACGGTGTGAACCACGTCGTGCTCGCGGGAATGGGCGGCTCGTCGCTCGCACCCGAGGTCATCACCCGCACCGCCGGTGTGGAGTTGACGGTGCTCGACTCGACCGCACCCGGCCAGGTGCTCGCGGCCCTCGGCGATCGACTCGCGACGAGCGTGCTCGTCGTCTCGTCGAAGTCGGGATCCACGGTCGAGACCGACAGCCAGCGCCGAGTCTTCGAGGCCGCGTTCCACGACGCGGGCGTCGATCCGCTCGAGCGCATCGTCATCGTGACCGACCCGGGCTCGCCGCTCGACGTCTCGGCTCGCGAGGGCGGGTTCCGAGTGTTCAACGCGGACCCGAACGTCGGTGGACGCTACTCAGCGCTGACCGCGTTCGGACTCGTTCCGTCCGGACTCGCCGGTGTCGACATCGCCGCGCTCCTCGATGAGGCGTCGGTCGTTTCCGGCCGACTCGCGATCGACCGGGCAGACAACCCCGGCCTGATCCTCGGCGCAGCGATTGCGGGCACCCGTCCGCTCAAGGACAAGCTCGGTATCGTCTCCGACGGCACCTACATCGTCGGCTTCGCGGACTGGGCCGAACAGCTCATCGCGGAGTCCACCGGCAAGCTCGGCAAGGGCATCCTGCCGGTCGTGCTCGACACGCACTCCCCCGAACTGACGGAAAACCTTCCCGACCTGCAGATCGTGCGCCTGGTCGAGAGCGCCAGGGCTACGGAAGACGTCGCCGACGGCGAGATCGAGATCAGCGGTACCCTCGGCGCGCAGATCCTGGTCTGGGAATTCGCCATCGCGGTCGCCGGGCGCCTGCTCGGGATCAACCCATTCGACCAGCCGGATGTGGAGTCCGCCAAGACCGCCACCCGCGGCCTGCTCGACTCTCGCCCGGAACCGGCAGCACCGGCCTTCGTTGAGAACGGCATTGAGGTGCGTGGCACGGCGGACGTCGTCGGCGATGCAGACACCCTCTCCGCCGCCCTCGACTCCCTGCTCGCGAAGCTCGGGGACGACGGTTATGTGTCGATCCAGGCCTACGTGGACCGCGTCGCACATCCACAGCTCGCGCGGCTGCGCGATCTCCTGGCTGCGCGCTGTGGCAGGCCCGTCACCTTCGGTTGGGGCCCACGCTTCCTGCACTCGACCGGCCAGTTCCACAAGGGCGGCCCGGCGGTCGGCGTCTTCCTGCAGCTCACCGAGACCTCGGATGTCGACGTGGCGATCCCCGATCGTCCATTCAGCTTCGGCCAGCTCATCGAGGCTCAGGCCAATGGCGACGCGAGCGTGCTCGCCGAGCACGGCAGGCCGGTGTTGACACTGACCCTCACCGAGGCCTCGAGCAACATCGCCGCGCTTACAGCTCTCCTCAGCTGAGCACCCGCTCTCGCTGACCGCACTCCCCTAACAGAATCCAAGGAGTCGAATGTCGCCGGTGGAAATCACCCCGGAATTCAACCCACTCAGGTTGCCCTCCGATCGTCGACTCAATCGCATCGCCGGGCCGAGCAGCCTCATCATCTTCGGCGTGACGGGCGACCTGTCACGCAAGAAGTTGATGCCGGCCGTCTACGACCTCGCCAACCGCGGGCTCCTGCCACCGGGCTTCGCACTCGTCGGCTTCGCGCGACGGGACTGGGAAGACCAGGACTTCGCCCAGGTCGTGCACGATGCGGTGAAGCAATACGCGCGCACTCCCTTCGATGAGGACGTCTGGGCCCAACTGTCGCAGGGCATCCGCTTCGTACAGGGCGAGTTCGACGATGACGCGGCTTTCGAGAACCTGAAGTCAACGCTCGACGAGCTCGACCGCACGCGCGGAACGATGGGCAATCACGCGTTCTACCTGTCGATCCCGCCGAAGTCGTTCCCGCAGGTGACAGAGCAGTTGCGCCGCTCGGGTCTCGCCGAGCAGGTGGATGGCCAGTGGCGCCGCGTGGTCATCGAGAAGCCGTTCGGCAGCGACCTCAAGACGGCCCGAGAGCTCAACGCCGTCGTCGAGTCGGTGTTCCCGGCGGACTCCGTCTTCCGGATCGACCACTATCTCGGCAAGGAGACGGTTCAGAACATCCTCGCCCTGCGCTTCGCCAACCAGCTGTATGAGCCCATCTGGAACGCGAACTACGTGGACCACGTGCAGATCACCATGGCCGAAGACATCGGCGTCGGTGGTCGCGCGGGGTACTACGACGGCATCGGCGCGGCCCGCGACGTGATCCAAAACCATCTCCTGCAGTTGCTCGCGCTCACCGCGATGGAAGAGCCGGTCTCGTTCAACGCCGCCGACCTGCGTGCGGAGAAAGAGAAGGTGCTCTCTGCCGTGCGCCTTCCGAAAGATCTCTCCACGGCAACCGCGAGGGGTCAGTATTCGAGCGGGTGGCAGGGCGGCGAACGAGTCGTCGGCTTCCTCGACGAAGACGGCATGAACCCCCAGTCGCTCACCGAGACCTACGCGGCCATCCGCCTCGACATCGGCACGAGGCGCTGGGCGGGTGTTCCGTTCTACCTCCGTGCCGGCAAGCGTCTCGGTCGCAGGGTCACCGAGATCGCTGTCGTGTTCAAACGGGCGCCGCAGTACCTGTTCGCCGAGAGCCAGACCTCCGCGCTCGGCCAGAATGCGCTCGTGATCCGGGTGCAGCCCGACGAGGGCGTCACCATTCGCTTCGGGTCGAAGGTGCCAGGCACGAGCATGCAGGTGCGCGACGTCACGATGGACTTCGGATACGGACACGCTTTCACCGAGGCCAGCCCCGAGGCGTACGAGCGGCTCATTCTCGACGTGCTGCTCGGCGATCCGCCGCTGTTCCCACGGCACCAGGAGGTCGAACTCAGCTGGAAGATCCTTGATCCGATCGAGGAGTACTGGGCGACTCTCGGGCAGCCGGAACAATACCGCCCGGGAACCTGGGGACCCGCGTCCGCAGACGAACTCCTCACCCGCGACGGCCGAAACTGGAGGCGTCCATGATCGTCGACCTGCCTGACACCACGAGCAGCCACATCTCGAAGGCGCTCGTCAAGATTCGCGAGGAGGGCGGCGCAGTCGCCCTCGGCCGCGTGCTCACCCTCGTCATCTCGACCGCGCTCGGTCACGAAGAGGAGGCGATCGAGGCCGCGAACGACGCTTCTCGCGAGCACCCGATGCGCGTCATCGTCATCTCGACGGAGCCCGAAGGGCAGCGCGATCGTGACGCGGCGCGCCTGGATGCCCAGATCCGCGTGGGCGGCGATGCCGGCGCGAGCGAGGTCATCGTGCTGAAGGCCTATGGAGACACCGCCTCCGACGAGGAGGGGCTCGTCACCGGGCTGTTGCTGCCGGATGCTCCCGTCGTGGCCTGGTGGCCCGGTGAGGCGCCGCCTGTGGCCTCGGAGTCGCCGCTCGGGCGCATCTCCCAGCGCAGAATCACGGATGCTGCGGCGCAGAGCAATCCGCGCGAGTTTCTCGCTCACCTCGCCTCGACCTACAAGCCCGGCGACACGGACTTCTCCTGGACCAGGCTCACGCTGTGGCGCGCGCAACTCGCCGCTGTGCTCGACCAGCCACCGTACGAGGCGATTACGCAGGCCGAGGTACACGGCGCATCCGACTCCCCCTCCACCTCGCTGCTCGCGGCCTGGTTGCAACTGCAGCTGCAGGTTCCCGTTCGTCACGAACTGCTTACCCCGTCGGCGGGATCCAGCGGCATCCAGGGCGTCAAGATGCACCGCGCCTCCGGCGTGATCGAGCTCGAGCGCACCCACGTCAACATCGTCACTCTCGTGCAGCCGAACCAGCCCGTGCACGACATCTCGTTGCCGCGCCGCAACCTGCGCGACTGCCTGGCCGAAGAACTGCGACGTCTCGACCCCGACGAACTGTTCGGCGAGGTCATCCAGCGCGGGCTCCATCAGTTGCACCAGCCCTCGACAATCTCACCCGACGAAATCACAGTCGGAGACGCTACGGTGTCACACAAATGAGTAACGAACGCAGGGTCATCGTGCATCAGGACCGCCAGGCGCTCACGGGCGCCGTGGCGGCACGGTTCATCACGAAGGTGGTCGACCTCCTCGACGAGAAGCCCGAGGTGAACATCGTGCTCACCGGCGGCACGTCTGGGATCGGTGTTCTCGAAGCGATCAATGCCTCGCCCGCGCGGGACACGATCGACTGGTCTCGCGTGCACCTGTGGTGGGGCGACGAGCGCTGGCTTCCCAGCGGCGATGCCGAACGCAACGACGAGCAGGCGCGCATCGCGCTCCTCGATCACGTGGCGCTGCTCGAGGCGCACATCCACCGCTTCGCTGCCGACGATGGGGAGCTCGACCTCGATGCTGCGGCTGCCGCCTACGAGCGTGAACTCGCTGCGGCCGGTGGCGAGACGGGGCTGCCGCTGTTCGACATCCTGTTCCTCGGTGTCGGACCGGATGGCCACATCGCCTCACTTTTTCCGGGCATGGAGGGCATTCAGGTCACGGATCGTGCGGTGGTCGGTGTGCGCAACTCCCCCAAGCCGCCGCCCGAACGACTCAGCCTGACCCTCGGCGCGATCAACAGTGCGGACCGAATCTGGCTTGTCATGGCCGGTACGGACAAGGCCTCGGCGCTCGGACTGGCGCTGGCCGGAGTCAGCATGTTCGAGGTGCCGGCGGCCGCGGCCGAGGGCCGTAAGCGCACGGTCTTCTTCGTCGACCAGGATGCCGCTGCAGAGGTCCCCGAGGACCTCATCGCCACCGACTACTAGCCGGATCGCGCCCACTCACACAGGTGGCGGGCGACGTGGTTGTGGCCGAGCTGGCTGCTACTTCGCGCTCAGCTTGCCGCGGCGCGCGCGGAGCTGGTTGAGAGCCTCGTCGAGAAGCGTGACGGCCTCTTCTTCGGTGCGGCGCTCCTTCACGTAGGCAAGGTGCGTCTTGTAAGGCTCGAGCTTCGCGACCGACGGAGGATTCTCCTTGTCGCGGCCGGCGGGCGTACCGCAACTCGGGCAGTCGATCTGCTCGGGAATCTCCTCGGCCTCGATGCTTGCGAGAAAGTAGGGGCTCAGTTCATGGCCGTTGGCGCACCAGTAGAACACCTGCACGCGCTCAGCGTGAAACCCACGATCCTGCTCCCCCATGGGGCCCGCACCAACGCGTGACCCACGGATAGCGCTACCACCCGATGCCATTGTGTCTCCTATCCAGCCGCGTCGAACTTCGTGATGAGTCCGAGCACGATGATGCATGCGATCCATACGACGCCGAGCAGCACCGTAATGCGATTGAGGTTGCGCTCCGCAACGCCGGACGCTCCCAGGTTCGACGTGACGCCACCACCGAACATGTCGGAGAGGCCGCCACCGTGACCACGGTGCAGCAGGATCAGGAGGGTCAGCAGGAGGCTGGTGATTCCGAGCACAACCTGCAGGATGACCTGGAGAATTTCCACAACGTGCCTTTCTGGGATGCGTCATCGCGATTCGGACGCACCGAGCGGTTCTGCGACAAGCCGCTGTTCAGTATAACCGGGATGTGATCAGGTGCCGACGTGCTTCTGGAAGCGCGCGATGCTGGAGAACTCGGCCTGGTCCAGGCTCGCTCCCCCGACGAGGGCGCCGTCGACGTTCGGCTGCCGCATGAATCCGGCGATGTTGCCGGACTTCACCGATCCCCCGTAGAGGATGCGGGTCGCGGCGGCAGCGTCTGCCCCGAGCGATTCCTCGATGACCACGCGCAGCTGGGCCGCCACCTGTTCCGCCTGTTCAGGCGTCGCGGGCTGCCCGGAGCCGATGGCCCAGACCGGCTCATAGGCGACGACGATGTTCGAGCCCGCCTTCACCCCATCGAGTGCGGCGCGCAACTGAGCGACCGGCACGGCACTGGGACCGTGGATCTCGAGGTCCTCCGCCGTCTCACCGACGCAGATGACGGGGACGAGCGAGTGGGACAGTGCGGCGGCGACCTTCGCGGCCACGACGTCGTCCGACTCACCGTGCAGGGTGCGCCGCTCGGAGTGACCGATGATGACGTACTCGCACTCGAGCGCCCTGAGGAACGCCGCCGAGATCTCACCGGTGAACGCACCGGACTCGTGCGCAGAGACATCCTGGGCGCCGAACTTGAGCGGCAGTCGGTCTGCGGAGACCAGGGTCTGCACCGAGCGAAGATCCGTGAAGGGCGGGAAGACCGCCACCTCCACCGCCGCGAAGTCGTGGTGCGCGTCCTTGAGGCTCCACGCGAGCTTCTGCACGAACGCGATCGACTGAAGGTGGTCGAGGTTCATCTTCCAGTTACCGGCGATGAGGGGAACGCGCCGCTGCGGTGACGATCCCTGTGCCGAAGAATTCATTGCCATCCAAGTACCTCCAGGCCGGGCAGGCGCTTACCCTCGAGGAATTCGAGACTCGCACCGCCGCCGGTCGAAATGTGTCCGAACTGGCCATCATCGAAGCCGAGTGCCCGCACGGCGGCGGCGGAGTCTCCTCCGCCGACGACCGACAGCCCCTTCACCTCGGTGAGTGCCTGTGCGACAGCCCTGGTGCCTGCAGCGAACGGCGCCAGTTCGAAGACTCCCATCGGCCCATTCCAGAACACCGTCTGAGAACCGCGAACGACCTCGGCGAACGCCGAGGCGGTGTCTGGACCGATGTCCAACCCGATTCCGGATGCGCCCCACGGGCTGTCCTCGATCGAGTCCGCCGGGCGTACCTCGTGCTCGGCGTCCGCACCGAACTTCGAAGCGACCACGACATCCGTCGGCAGCACGATGTCGACGCCGAGCTTGCGCGCTTCATCGAGGTAGCCCCGCACGGTGTCGATCTGGTCCTGCTCGAGCAGGCTCGCGCCCACCTTGTGCCCGAGGGCGGCCAGGAACGTGAAGAGCATTCCGCCGCCGATCAGTAGCGAGTCCACGCGAGGAAGCAGGTGCCCGATGACGCCGAGCTTGTCTGAGACCTTTGAACCACCGAGCACGACGGCGTACGGTTTCGCGGGATTCTCGGTCAGCCTGTCGAGCACGTCGAGTTCTGCGGCGATCAGGAGACCCGCGGCGCTCGGAAGCGCCTGGGCGAGCTCGAAGACGCTCGCCTGCTTGCGATGAACCACGCCGAATCCGTCTGAGACGAAGGCGTCGCCGAACGCCGCGAGGCGCTGGGCGAATGCCGCACGCTCTTCGTCGTTCTTCGACGTCTCACCGGCGTTGAAACGCAGGTTCTCCAAGAGCGCGACGTCGCCGTCGTGCAGGTCGTCGACCGCCTCCTTCGCTGCGGTACCCACGGTATCCGCAGCGAAGGTGACGGGCTTGCCGAGGAGTTCACACAGGCGCTGTGCGACGGGAGCGAGACTGTACTTCGCATCGGGAGCACCATCCGGTCGCCCGAGATGGGAGATCACGACGACGCGGGCTCCCGCATGAATCAACTCGTTGAGCGTCGCGAGCGACGCGCGAATCCGTCCGTCGTCGGTGATCTCGCCGTCCTTGAGCGGGACGTTGAGGTCACAACGAACGATGACTCTCTTACCCTCGAGCGAACCGAGGCTTTCTATGGTGCGAAGTGGCATGGCTGTGTCGTTCCGCCGCAGCAGCCCGGCCTAGGAGAGACGCTCGGCGACGTACTCGGTGAAGTCGACGAGACGGTTGGAGTATCCCCACTCGTTGTCGTACCAGCCGGCGACCTTCACCTGGTTGCCGATGACCTTCGTGAGGCCGGCGTCGAAGATGCAGGAGTGCGGGTCGCCCTGGATGTCGCTGGAGACGATCGGGTCTTCCGTGTAGCTGAGGAAGCCGGCGAGCTGTCCGCTCTCGGCGGCCTTCTTGTACGCGGCGTTGACCTCTGCCACGGTGACGTTGCGGCTGGCCTCGATCGTGAGGTCGGTGATGGAGCCGGTCGGGACCGGAACCCGCAGCGCGTACCCGTCAAGCTTGCCGAGCACCTCGGGAACGACGAGGCCAAGGGCCTTCGCCGCACCGGTGCTGGTGGGGATGATGTTGATCGCTGCGGCGCGGGCACGGCGGAGGTCGCTGTGCGGGCCATCCTGCAGGTTCTGGTCTGCGGTGTAGGCGTGGACCGTGGTCATGAGGCCACGCTCGATGCCGAACTCCTCGAGGAAGACCTTGACGAGCGGTGCGAGGCAGTTCGTCGTGCACGAGGCGTTGGAGACAATGTGCTGCGTGGCCGGGTCGTAGTCGTGCTCGTTGACACCCATGACGAAGGTGCCGTCTTCACCCGTTGCCGGTGCGGAGATGATGACCTTCTTGGCGCCGGCGTCGATGTGCTTCTGCGCATCCTTGGCGTTCGTGAAGCGACCGGTGGACTCGATGACGATGTCGACGCCGAGATCTCCCCAGCCGAGGGCCGCGGGGTCGCGCTCCGCGAGGACCTTGATGCGCTTGTCGCCGACGACGATGAACTCACCGTCGACCGAGACCTCTTCGGACAGGCGTCCAGCAACGGAGTCGTACTTGAGGAGGTGTGCGAGCGACTTCGGGTCGGTGAGGTCGTTCACGGCGACGACCTCGAGGTCTGCGCCCTGTGCGAGAGCCGCACGAAGATAGTTGCGGCCGATGCGGCCGAAGCCGTTGATCCCGATCTTGACGGTCAAGAGAACTCCTGATGCTGAGGCGCAGTGAAGCGCGACGTGGGTTGGGGATGGTTGTGGGTCAACGCTGGCCCTGGTGAGCGGCGCCCGGGACGATCGGCCCCGGGCAGGCCGCAGCTATGACAGTACCAGCAGGCCGTTCGTCTTTTCGCGCGCAACTTCGAAGCGCTGCTGCACGTTGGCCCAGTCGGCGATGTTCCAGAAGGCCTTGATGTAGTCGGCCTTGACGTTCACGTAGTCGAGGTAGAAGGCGTGCTCCCACATGTCGAGCAGGAGCAGTGGAACGGTGCCGGTGGCGAAGTTGCCCTGGTGGTCGTAGTACTGCTGCACGAGGAGCTTCTGGCCGAGCGAGTCCCAGACGAGCGCGCCCCAACCGGAACCCTGGATGCCCGCGGAAGCCGCGGTGAAGTGGGCGACGAACTTGTCGAAGGAGCCGAAGTTGTCGTCGATCGCCGATGCGAGTTCGCCCGTAGGCTTGTCTCCCCCGTCGGGCGAGAGGTTGGTCCAGAAGATCGTGTGGTTGACGTGCCCGGCGAGGTTGAAGGCGAGATCTTTCTCGAGCTTGTTGATATTCGCGAAGTCGCCGTTGTCTCGGGCGGCCGCAAGCTGCGTGAGCGCGGTGTTGGCACCGGTCACGTACGCCTGGTGGTGCTTGTCGTGGTGCAGCTGCATGATCTTGCCGCTGATGTGCGGCTCGAGCGCCGCGTAGTCGTAGCCCAGCTCTGGAAGAGTGTATTCAGCCATTGATGTTCTCCTTGCCTGATGTCCCGGCGCGCAAAACAGCGCGGATGGCGGGTGTTTTCCAGTCTACTAGCGTCGTCGCGCGGGTCACCGGGCGGGACCGTAACGGAGGGTAAGGCTCAGGCCTCGTCGTAGTCCGCGGGAAGATTGGCGTCGGTGCCGGGGATGCCCAGGTCGCTCGCACGCTTGTCTGCCATCGCGAGAAGCCGCCGGATACGACCGGCGACCGCATCCTTCGTCATCGGCGGCTCTGCGTGATGACCGAGCTCGTCGAGGCTCGAGTCGCGGAACCTGAGTCTCAACTCCCCCGCGTACTTGAGATGGTCAGGCAGCTTGCCGTCGAGGATCTCGAGCGCTCGCTCGACTCGGGCGCAGGCGGCGACGGCGGCCTGCGCGGAACGACGGAGGTTGGCATCATCGAAGTTGACCAGGCGATTGGCCGTGGCCCGCACCTCGCGCCGCTGGCGCAGCTCCTCCCAGTTGAGCAGGGTGGCATGGGCGCCCATGTGCACGAGCATCGCCCCGATCGCGTCACCGTCGCGGATGACCACCCGGTACACGCCACGGACCTCGCGTGCCTTGGCCGAGATCTTGAGGCGACCGGCGGCGCCGACGAGCGCCATCGCCGACTCGTTGCCTGGGCAGGTGATCTCGAGTGCGGCCGAGCGACCGGGGTCGGTGAGTGAGCCGTGGGCGAGGAAGGCACCTCGCCAGACCGCTGCGAGTTCCTCGCGGGAGCCGGTGGTGAGCTTGTTCGGCAAACCGCGGATGGGCCGGCGGCGGGCATCCAGCAGGCCGGTTTGGCGCGCGAGGGTCTCACCGCCTTCGAGAACGCGCACGAGGTAGTGGCTCGTCCTGCGCAGACCGGATGCGGAGATGACCGCGATCTCGCTGCGAACGCCGTAGAGCTCGGTGAGATCCTTGCGCACGCGGCGTGCGAGCTGCGCGGTGTCGAGCTCGGATTCGACTGCGATGCGGCCCGAGATGAGGTGCAGTCCGCCGGAGAACCGCAGAATGGTGGCCAACTCGGCAGCGCGAACCGTGGTCTTACTCACCTCGACGCGAGCGAGTTCGTCTTTGACATCGGCGGTGAGAGCCAATCGAATCTTCCTTCTTTTGTGAGTCGCGAGTGCGCTATTCGCGACCGAGGTCGCGATGTTTGACGCTGACGGCGACGCCGTCCTGAGCCCGAAGGATGCCAGCGAGTTGCTCTGCAACCGCTACCGAACGGTGCTTCCCCCCGGTGCATCCAATGGCGATCGTAGCGTGTCTCTTGTTCTCGCGCTGATAGCCGGCGAGCACCGGCTTCAGCGCCTTCGCGTAGTCATCGATGAACTCGGTCGCGCCCTCTTGGGCGAGAACGAAGTCACGCACCTCGCGGTCGAGGCCGTTGTGCATGCGCAGCTCGGGAACCCAGAACGGGTTCGGCAGGAACCGCATGTCGGCCACGAGATCGGCGTCGGCGGGGAGCCCATATTTGAAGCCGAAACTGAGGACGGTCAGCTGCAGGCCGGGCGTCTCATCGGACGCGAAGATGTCGATCGTCTTCGTGGCGAGCTGATGGATGTTGAGATCCGTGGTGTCGATGACGATGTCGCTGTCTTCGCGGATCGCGAGCATCGCTGCGCGCTCCGCGGCGATTCCATCGAGAAGAGTGCCGTCTCCCTGAAGCGGATGCGGTCGCCGCACCTGTTCGAAGCGCCTCACCAGTTCGGCATCCGTAGCCTCGAGAAAGATCACCCGCACCGCGGTGCTGCTGCGGAGCGTGTGGACGGTCTCCTGCAGATCTGCGAACAGCCGCCCGCCCCGCACGTCGACGATTGCCGCGATCTTCGGCAGGGTGTCGCCAGCGCGGCCGGCGAGTTCGACGAGCGGCCTGAGCATCTGCGGCGGAAGGTTGTCGACGACGTACCAGCCGAGATCCTCGAGCGCGTTGCCCACGGTCGAGCGCCCGGCACCGGACATGCCGGTGACGATCAGCACTTCCTGGCTGTGACTGTCGTCGATCATCCGAGTGTCCGCCTTCGCTGGGTACTGCCGGGCCTGACCTCAAGCCTAGCCAACCTTGGGCGGTCAGCTCACTCGCGCAGTTGTCGAGCGATGACTGCCGCGAGGGTCGGGCCGATGCCGCTGACCTCCGCGATAGCTGATGGTTCTGCGGCGCGCAAGCGCGCGACCGAACCGAAGTGGCGGAGCAGCTCGCGCACCCTGGATGGACCCAGCCCTGGGATCTCGAGCAGCACAGAGGTGACATCGTTCTTGCGACGCTGGCGCTGATAGGTGATGGCGAAGCGATGCGCCTCGTCCCTGATGCGCTGGAACAGGAAGAGCGCGTCGCTGTTGCGGGGCAGGATGACCGGATAGTCGGAGTTCGGGAGCCAGATCTCCTCGAGGCGCTTGGCAATGCCGCAGAGCTGGATGCCGGTGACCCCCGCGTCGTCCAGCGCGCGTTGAGCGGCGGCCACTTGGGGCTGTCCGCCATCGACGATCAGCAGGTTCGGCCGATAGGCGAACTTCTTCGACCGCGCATCGTCCTCGTCATCAGGCCCGTCGTCATCGATCCGCGCGAGGCGCCGGCTGAGCGTCTGGTAGATCGATTCGGTGTCATCCGTCGACTCCGGAATGCTGAACCTGCGGTATTGGTCCTTGCGCGGCAGTCCGTCTTCGAAGACGACCATCGAAGCGACGATGTTCGTGCCGCTCAGGTGGGAGACGTCGTAACACTCCATCCGCAGCGGCGCCTCGTCCATGCCGAGCGCCTCCTGGATGTCGGCGAGGGCCTGTGACCTCGCCACGAAGTCCCCGCTGCGCCGCGTCTTGTACAGCACGAGCGCGTTCTTGGCGTTCGTGCTCACGGTCTGCACGAGGGCCGCGAGATCCCCGCGGTGAGCCACGCGAAGCGTCACTCGGCCGGAGCGAGGCTTGTCGGCCGTCCTGAGTTCGGTGAGCCAGAGTTCGAGCTGGCTGCCGTCTGTTGGGAGCTCGGGAACGACGACCTGGCGCGGCGGTACAGCATCCGTGTAGGCGTTCTGCAGCACGGTTTCGACGAGTTCGCCCAGTTCGAGATCGAGTTCCTTGTCGACGACCCAGGCACGAACACCACGGATGCGCCCGCCGCGCACGATGAACTGCTGTACCGCGGCCGCGAGTTCGTCGTGGGCGATGCCGAAGATGTCTGCGTCGACCTCCTCTCCGAGCACGACCGTGCTCTTGGAGAGCGCGGTCTCGAGCGCTACGATTCGGTCGCGGAGCCTTGCTGCACGCTCGTAGTCCTGCGTCTGGGCGGCGGCTTTCATCTCGCGCGAGAGGTCGCCGAGGTACTTCGAGTCGTTTCCGGCCATGAACGAGGCAAAGTCGAGTGCGATTGACTTGTGCTCCTCCTTGGTCACCCTGCCCACGCACGGTGCGGCGCACTTTCCTATGTCGCCGAGCAGGCAGGGCCGACCGGTCTGCTCGGCGCGCTTATAGGTCGTCTCCGAGCAACTGCGCATCGGGAACGCCTTGAGCATGAGGTCCACGGTCTCCCGGATGGCCCAGACCTTCGTATACGGTCCGAAGTAGCGGGCGCCGGTGATCTTGCGATTTCGAGTGACGAGCACTCGAGGCACCGGATCGCCAAGGGTGATCGCGAGGTAGGGGTACGACTTGTCGTCCTTGAACTGCACATTGAATGGCGGGTCGAACTCCTTGATCCAGGTGAACTCCAGCTGGAGTGCCTCGAACTCGGTGCCCACGACCGTCCATTCGACCGAGTTCGCGCTGAGCACCATCCGTCGTGTGCGCTCGTGGAGGCTCGCCAGGGGTGCGAAGTAATTGCTCAGGCGCGCGCGAAGGTTCTTCGCCTTGCCCACGTAGAGCACGCGCCGGTTCTCGTCCCGGAACCGGTAGACGCCCGGTTGCGTGGGAATCTCCCCCGCCTTGGGACGGTAGCTGACGGTGTCGACCATGGACTAGCCCGTGGCGCGGAGTTCGGCGTCGAGGATCTCCGCGAGGAACTGCCCGGTGTGGCTCTTCTTGACGCGCGCGAGTTGCTCGGGAGTGCCGGTTGCGAGCACCTGCCCGCCGCCGGCGCCGCCCTCGGGGCCGAGGTCGATGAGCCAGTCCGCCGACTTGATGACGTCGAGGTTGTGCTCGATGACGATGACCGTGTTGCCCTTGTCGACGAGACCGTTGAGAACGAGCAGCAGCTTGCGCACGTCTTCGAAATGCAGCCCTGTGGTGGGTTCGTCGAGCACGTAGATGCTGCGGCCCATGGACCGCTTCTGCAGTTCTGTGGCCAGCTTCACTCGCTGTGCCTCGCCGCCCGACAGCGTCGTGGCGCTCTGCCCGAGCCGCACGTAGCCGAGCCCGACGTCGACGAGGGTGTGCAGGTACCGGCTGATGGCGCCGATCGCTTCGAAGAACTCCGCAGCCTCGCTGATCGGCATGTCGAGCACCTCGGCGATGTTCTTGCCCTTGTACCGCACCGCGAGCGTGTCCCGGTTGTAGCGGGCGCCGCCGCAGACCTCGCAGGCCACGTACACATCGGGGAGGAAGTTCATCTCGATCTTGATCGTGCCGTCGCCCGAGCAGTTCTCGCAGCGACCGCCCTTCACATTGAAGCTGAATCGGCCGGGAAGGTAGCCGCGGACCTTCGCGTCTGTCGTCTCGGCGAACAGGTTGCGGATTTTGTCGAAGACACCCGTGTAGGTCGCCGGGTTCGATCGTGGTGTGCGACCGATCGGGTTCTGATCGACGTGAATGACCTTGTCGAGGTTGTCGAGACCGGTGACCCGCGTGTGCTTGGCCGGAATCTGGCGCGCCCCGTTGAGCTGGTTCGCGAGCACCCGATACAGGATGTCGTTGACGAGTGAGGACTTGCCAGAGCCGCTGACGCCCGTGACGCCGATGAAGGTGCCAAGCGGGAACTCCACCGTGACGTTCTTGAGGTTGTTGGCGCGCGCGCCCTCGACCGTCACCATGCGTTTCTTGTCCACGGGGCGCCGGCTCGCGGGGACCGGGATCGACTTGCGGCCGGAGAGGTAGTCGCCGGTGACCGAGGCCGTGTTCGCGATGAGGGACTCATAGGAACCGGAGTGCACGACGGTGCCGCCGTGCTCGCCCGCCCCCGGTCCGATGTCGACGATCCAGTCGGCGGTGCGGATGGTGTCTTCGTCGTGTTCGACGACGATGAGAGTATTACCGAGGTCCTTGAGCTTCACGAGCGTCTCGATGAGCCTGCGGTTGTCGCGCTGGTGCAGTCCGATGCTCGGTTCATCGAGCACGTAGAGCACGCCGGTGAGACCGGAGCCGATCTGGGTGGCGAGTCGGATGCGCTGAGCCTCACCGCCGGACAGGGAGCCCGCGGCGCGCGCGAGGTTGAGGTAACTGAGACCGACCTCGATGAGGAATTCGAGTCTCAGCCGGATCTCACGCAGCACCTGCGCCGCGATCTTCGCCTCGCGCTCCGAGAGCTCGAGCAACCGCATGAATTCGTACGCGTCGACGAGGCTCAACTCGGTCACGTCCGCGATGTTGTGGTCGTGCACTGTAACGGCGAGGACTTCGGGCTTCAGTCGTTTGCCGTCGCACACGGGGCAATTCACCTCGCGCAGGTAGCTCGCGTATCGCTGCCGTGCCGAGTCGCTCTCGGCCTCGAGGTACTTTCGCTCGATGTACGGGATCACACCCTCGAACCCGGTGGAGTACTTCATCTCGCGCCCGAAGCGGTTCTTCCACTTCACGGTCACCTTGAAGTCATTTCCACGCAGCACGGCCTCGCGGACCTCGTCGGGGAGGTCGCTCCACGGGGTGTCGAGCGAGAAATCCAGGTCGCTCGCGAGGCCTTCGAGCAGGCGTTGGAAATAGTTGAACAGTCCCTTGCCCGACTGGGTCCACGGGAGGATCACGCCGTCGGCGAGGCTCAGCGCAGGGTCGCCGAGAAGCAGTTCGGAATCCACCGACATGCGGGTGCCGAGCCCGGAGCACTCGGGGCACGCGCCGAAGGGGGCGTTGAACGAGAAGGTCCTCGGCTCGATCTCCGTGAGCTGCACCGGGTGCCCATTGGGGCAGGAGAGCTTCTCAGAGAAATTGCGCCAGGCCGCGTCTCCCGTCTCGTCGACGAAGTTGATGGCGACTACGCCGTCTGTCAAGCGCAACGCGGTCTCGAGCGAATCGGTGAGCCTCGTGAGGATGTCATCTCCGGCCACGAGGCGGTCGACGACGACGGAGATGTCGTGCTTGTACTGCTTTTTCAGCGTGGGTGGAGCGCTGAGTTGGATCGCCTCGCCATCGACCAGGGCACGCGAGTACCCGCTCGCCGCGAGATCGCGGAAGAGGTCGACGAACTCCCCTTTCTTTTGCGAGACGACGGGGCTGATGACCTGGTAGCGGGTGCCCTCCTCGAGGGTCATGAGCTGATCGGCGATCTGCTGAACCGATTGGCGGGAGATGGGTTCACCGCAGATCGCGCAGTGCGGAACACCGATTCTGGCCCACAACAGGCGCATGTAGTCGTAGATCTCGGTGATCGTCCCGACCGTGGAGCGCGGGTTGCGGTTCGTCGATTTCTGGTCGATCGAGACGGCTGGGCTCAGTCCGTCAATGAAATCCACGTCGGGGCGATCGACCTGGCCGAGAAATTGTCGGGCGTAGGCCGAGAGAGATTCGACGTAGCGGCGCTGACCCTCGGCGAAGATCGTGTCGAACGCGAGGGATGACTTTCCCGAGCCGGAAAGGCCGGTGAAGACGACTAATGAATCGCGCGGAATCTCGAGGTCGACATTGCGGAGGTTGTGGACGCGTGCGCCATGGACACTGAGCTTCGAAGGGGATTCCACACGCGAGATAGACACTCTATAGATTCTATCCAAGCCACCGACATTGGCTCCGGCTCGTTCGCTCTGCGCGCAGGCGCGGGCGCCCAGCGCCGAGGGATCGGCGCCGATGGATCAACATCGAGGGATTAACACCGAGGGATCAACTCAGGTGACCAGCCGCGGCCATCTGCCTGAGCTCCTTCTTGAGATCGGCGACCTCGTCGCGCAGGCGTGCTGCCAGCTCGAACTTCAACTCCCCCGCCGCAGCGAGCATCTGCTCGTTGAGATCGCGGATGATCGACTCGAGGTCGTTCGCACCGGCGGCAGCGAGGCCTTCGCGTCGCACTCCCGGCGTCGGAGACCTCTTGCGGCCGTCTCTGCCGGCGAGCAACTGGGCGGTGTCGGCATCCTCTCGACTGAGCGCGTCGGTGATGTCCGCGATCTTCTTGCGGAGTGGCTGGGGATCGACGCCGCGTTCCTTGTTGTAGGCGATCTGCTTCTCGCGGCGGCGGTTTGTCTCGTCGATCGCGATCTTCATCGAATCGGTGAGCACGTCGGCGTACATGTGCACGGCACCCGACACGTTTCTGGCGGCTCGACCAATCGTTTGAATGAGAGAGGTCGACGAGCGCAGGAAGCCCTCCTTGTCGGCGTCGAGGATCGCGACGAGGGACACCTCGGGCAGGTCCAGGCCCTCGCGAAGCAGGTTGATGCCCACGAGCACGTCGTACACGCCCTGGCGCAGTTCGGTGAGCAACTCGACCCGGCGCAGCGTGTCGACATCCGAGTGAAGGTAGCGAACCCGCACGCCTGCCTCGCCGAGGAACTCCGTGAGTTCCTCGGCCATCTTCTTGGTGAGGGTCGTGACGAGGACTCGCTCGTTCTTCTCGGTTCGTTGGCGAATCTCCTCGAGCAGGTCGTCGATCTGTCCCTTGGTGGGCTTCACGACGATCTGCGGATCGACGAGGCCGGTGGGCCTGATGATCTGCTCGACCACGCTGTCGGTGATGCCGAGTTCGTATTTGCCCGGCGTCGCAGACAGGTAGACCTTCTGGCCCACCCGATCGAGGAATTCGGAGAACTTGAGCGGTCGGTTGTCGAGGGCGCTCGGCAGACGGAAGCCATGCTCGACGAGCGTGCGCTTGCGGGAGGCGTCGCCCTCGTACATCGCGCCTATCTGCGGCACTGTCACGTGTGATTCGTCGATCACGACGAGGAAGTCCTCGGGGAAGTAGTCGATGAGGCAGTGCGGTGCCTCGCCGGGCTGCCGCTGATCGATATGCCGCGAATAGTTCTCGATGCCGCTGCAGAAGCCGATCTGCTCCATCATCTCGAGGTCGAAGGTCGTGCGCATCCGCAGTCGCTGCGCCTCCAGCAGCTTGCCCTCGCGCTCGAGCTCTTCGAGTCGCTCCGCGAGCTCGACCTTGATCGTCTTGATCGCAGCGTGCATGCGGTCGGTGCCCGCGACGTAGTGCGAGCCGGGGAAGACGGAGACGGCATCCAGTGTCTTCACCACGTCTCCCGTGAGCGGGTGCAGGCTGTACAGCGCCTCGATCTCGTCGCCGAACATCTCGATGCGGATGGCGAGTTCCTCGTACATGGGGATGATCTCGATGGTGTCGCCGCGCACCCGGAAGTTACCTCGGGAGAAGTCCACGTCGTTGCGCTGATACTGCATCGAGACGAATTTGCGGATGAGCGCCTCGCGATTGATCTTCATGCCCACCTGGAGCGCGATCATCGCGTCCAGATACTCCTCCGAACTGCCGAGTCCGTAGATGCACGACACCGTGGAGACGACCACGACATCCCTGCGGCTGAGCAGCGAGTTGGTGGTCGAGTGCCGGAGCCGCTCGACCTCGGCGTTGATCGAGGAGTCCTTTTCGATAAACGTGTCTGTCTGCGGAACGTACGCCTCTGGCTGGTAGTAGTCGTAGTAGGAGACGAAGTACTCGACGGCATTGTTCGGCAACAGTTCGCGGAACTCGTTGGCAAGTTGCGCGGCAAGGGTCTTGTTGTGCGCGAGCACCAGGGTCGGGCGCTGCACCTGCTCGATGAGCCAGGCCGTCGTCGCGGACTTTCCCGTTCCCGTTGCGCCGAGAAGCACGACATCGGTCTCCCCCGCGTTGATTCGCCCGGCCAGCTCAGCGATCGCGGCGGGCTGGTCGCCGCTCGGCGTGTACTCGCTGATGACCTCGAAGGGACGAACGGAACGCGTGGGTTGCATTCTGTAAGTCTAGATTCGGCCCCTGACACGCCATCGGGGCATCGCTCTCAGCGTACCCTCCGCCACAGCGCGTCGACCTGGTCCAGCGCCTGCGCGATCGTGCCGTTGTTGTCGATGACCAGGTCGGCGATCGCGAGTCGTTCGGTATCGCTGGCCTGAGAATTGAGACGGTGCTGCGCCTCCTCGCGGCTGAGTCCGCGCAGCTCCACCATGCGCCTGAGGCGGGTCTCGGCGTCCGCGTGCACGACGACGGTGAGATCGAAGTCGGCCTTGCGCGCCTTACCGGACTCGGCCAGAAGCGGAACGTCGTACACGACGACCGCGTCGGGGTCGGTGCGCTCGGCCTCTGCTATCAACTCACGCGTGCGCTTCCAGATTGCCGGGTGGGTGATGGCGCCCAGACGTTCGCGGGCCTCGGCGTCCTGAAAGATGATCGAGCCGAGCGCTGGCCGGTTGAGGGATCCGTCGTCCTGGATCACCGCAGGGCCGAAGGCCTCGGCGATCTCCGCCAGCGCCGGTGTTCCCGGCTCGACCACCTGCCTGGCCAGCACATCCGCATCGATGACCACTGCCCCGAGTTCAGCGAGCCGATCACTGACCAGAGATTTGCCGGATGCGATGCCGCCGGTGAGAGCTATCAGGTACACGGGAGTCCGATCTGCTGCACGCGCACCATGCTACCTTTGCGAGTTCGCTCAACGACAAGCGACCGGGCCCATGAGGACCCGGTCGCTGTGGTTGACCGTGTGGAGACCGAGTCTCCGCGGATCAGGAGTTGCTGGACAGCTTCTCGCGAAGAGCGGCGAGTGATTCGTCGTCTGCGAGCGTGCCGGCCGAAGCCGAGTCGCTCGAGAACGAAGAACCGGCCGAGGGGACATCGGAGATGACCTCGTTGGCTGCTGCTGCAACCTGCTTCTTGTGCGCTTCCCAGCGAGCCTGGGCTGCAGCGTAATCCTGCTCCCACTTCTCGCGCTGGGTCTCGAAGCCCTCGCGCCACTCGTTGGTCTCGGGGTCGAAGCCCTCGGGGTACTTGTAGTTGCCCTGCTCGTCGTATTCCGTGAGCATTCCGTAGAGCGCGGGGTCGAACTCGGTGCCCTCGGGGTCCACACCCTCGTTGGCCTGCTTGAGGCTCAATGAGATGCGACGACGCTCGAGGTCGATGTCGATGACCTTGACGAACACCTCGTCGCCCACGGACACGACCTGCTCTGCGAGCTCGACGTGCTTGCCAGAGAGTTCGGAGATGTGCACGAGGCCCTCGATGCCGTCTGCGACGCGAACGAACGCACCGAACGGCACGAGCTTGGTGACCTTGCCGGGCGCGACCTGACCGATCGCGTGGGTGCGGGCGAAGACCTGCCACGGGTCTTCCTGCGTCGCCTTGAGCGACAGGGAGACACGCTCGCGCTCGAGGTCGACCTCGAGGATCTCGACGGTGACCTCCTGGCCAACCTCGACAACCTCCGAGGCGTGCTCGATGTGCTTCCAGGAGAGCTCGGAGACGTGCACGAGGCCGTCAACGCCGCCGAGGTCGACGAACGCGCCGAAGTTGACGATCGAGGAGACGACACCCTTGCGAACCTGGCCCTTGGCGAGATTGTTGAGGAAGGTCGTACGGCTCTCGGACTGGGTCTGCTCGAGGAGTGCACGGCGCGAGAGCACCACGTTGTTGCGGTTCTTGTCGAGCTCGAGGATCTTGGCCTCGATCTCCTGGCCGAGGTACGGCGTGAGGTCGCGGACGCGGCGAAGCTCGATGAGCGATGCGGGAAGGAAGCCTCGGAGTCCGATGTCGACGATCAGGCCGCCCTTGACGACCTCGATGACCGAACCGGTCACGACGCCATCGGCATCCTTGATCTTCTCGACGTCGCCCCATGCGCGCTCGTACTGTGCGCGCTTCTTCGACAGGATGAGGCGGCCTTCTTTGTCTTCCTTCTGGAGGACGAGGGCCTCGACGCTGTCGCCGACCTGAACGACCTCTGAGGGGTCGACGTCGTGCTTGATGGAGAGCTCGCGCGAGGGGATGACACCCTCGGTCTTGTAACCGACGTCGAGGAGAACCTCGTCACGGTCGATCTTGACGACGACACCCTCGATGAGGTCTCCGTCGTTGAAAAACTTCAGTGTCTTTTCGACCGCGGCGAGAAAGTCTTCAGCAGATCCGATGTCGTTGATGGCGACCTGCTTGGGTGCCCTGTCGGTCGTTACGATTGTCATGTAGTAGTTGCTCCAGGATGTGGACATGCCCGCTGAGGGCACAATTCAGGCCACTGTCGAGATCGTGCTTGTGTGTTTTCGCCAGTGGCAGGCGGATAGAACATCGCAGACTGCGACTCTCTAGCTTATCGCGTCCTGCCTGAGGGAACCAAGCCCGGATCGCGCGGGTCGCGAGCGCTCCGCCACGATCGACCTGAGCGCGGGTTCCAGTGTGGGATAGCGGAACTCATAACCGGCCTGCAGCAGCCGTTCCGGAACGACCCAGCGGCTCTTCAAGACGAGCTCGGTCTCGGTGCGAATCGCGATCGAGCCGAGTTCGAGCATCCAGCGCATGACGGGCAGTCCGAGTGGCACGCGAAGCACGCGACGCAGCGTCGCCATCACGGTGCGATTGTCGGAGGGATTCGGCGCGGAGGCGTTGATGATGCCGTCGAGCTCTCGATGACGCCTGAGGAACTGGATGATGTCGAAGACATCTGCGATGTGGATCCAGCTGAACTTCTGCCGACCGCCGCGCGCTCGGAACTCGTGAAAGGTTCCCGCCGCTCTTCGCGCAGCCGTGGAGATCCAGTGCCCGTCGTGCTGCGTTCCACCGAGTCCGAACTGCGCGAGCCGGATGAGTGGGACGAGAGCACTTCCGTCGCCGAGCACTATGGCCATGCGCAAGGCGACGCGACGCGTGCCGGGAAGTTCTGGTGTGAAGAACTCGCGCTCCCAGGCCGTGGCGACGTCGACTGAGAAACCCTTGCCCAGTTGCCCTGTGGCCTCCGTCATCGGGCGATCTTCGGCGTGGCGGTAGATGGTTGCCGTTGATGAGTTGATCCAGAGGGCGGGCGGCGTGCGGCACTCCCGTATCGCCGAAGCCAGTTCCCTCGTCGTGTCGACGCGGGAACGGAGGATTTCCGCGCGATTGCTCGCGTTGTACCTGCAGTTGACGCTCTTGCCCGCCAGATTGATCAGGACATCCGCGCCGTCGATGAGCGTCGTGATCGCCGCGGTGTCGCCCCACCGAGCGTCAGCAATGCCTCTGCCGATGAAGCGCACGACCGAGCCGTCCTCGACGAGAGCGCGCGCGAGATATCGACCGATGAACCCGGATGCGCCGGCGATGACGACCGTGCCGCTAGTCAAGGAGGGCCGACCTCAGGGTGTCGAGTCCCACGCCGCCGATGTCGAGCGCTTTCTTGTGAAAGGCACGGATGTCGAAGTCGGCTCCCTCGCGACGCCGGTATTCGTCGCGAAGCTGCTCCCAGATCCGCTGGCCCACCTTGTACGACGGAGCCTGTCCGGGCCAGCCGAGGTACCGGTTCACCTCGAATCGTACGAACTGCTCGTTCATGTTCACGTTGCGCGAGAGAAATTCGAAAGCGAATTCGCCGGTCCACGGGCCGGAGCCGTCGGGCAGTGTCTTCTCGAGGTGCACGCCGATGTCGAGGACGACGCGAGCGGCGCGCATCCGCTGACCATCGAGCATGCCGAGGCGATCCGCGGGGTCGTCGAGATAGCCGAGCTCCTCCATGAGACGCTCCGCGTAGAGCGCCCAACCCTCCGCGTGACCGGAGGTACCGGCGTTGCGGCGCCAGCTGTTGAGCATCGCCTTGTTGTACACCGCCTGCCCGATCTGCAGGTGGTGGCCCGGAACGCCCTCGTGGTACACGGTCGTGAGTTCACGCCAGGTGTCGAACTCTGTGACGCCCTCGGGCACGCTCCACCACATGCGGCCAGCTCTCGAGAAGTCATCGCTCGGTCCGGTGTAGTAGATACCGCCCTCCTGGGTCGGCGCGATCATGCACTCCAGGCGCCTGACCTCTTCGGGGATGTCGAAGTGCGATGTCGCGAGTTCCTGGACAGCGCGATCGCTTGTCTCCTGCATCCAGCGCTGCAGCGCCTCGGTGCCGTGAAGTTTGCGGCTCGGATCGCCGTCGAGAAACTCGATCGCCTCGTGAACGGATGCTCCGCGCTTGATCTCGCGAGCGATCTGTTCCTGCTCAGCGACCATGCGGCCCAGTTCGCCGATGCCCCATTCGTAGGTCTCATCAAGGTCGATGGTGGCGCCGAGGAAGTCTCTCGACGCGAGTTCGTACAGTTCGCGGCCGACGGCATCCTTCTCGGGGGCATGCGGAGCGAGCTCGCTGCCGAGGAATTCAGCCAGTGCGGCATACGCCGCTGCGGCTTCTGCTGCGCCCGACGAGAGGTCGCGCACGAGCGACTCGGGCAGCGTGCCTGATTCGGCCTGCGCTTCGTCGACGAGCTGGAAGAAGAACCCCGAGTCCGACACCTGCTTGCGCGCCTGGGTGATGACCTCCCGTAGCTGGCGGATGGCGGGCACATTGCCCGAGCGAATGCCGGAGCGCAGCGTCTCTATGTACCCGCTCATCGCACCCGGCAGGTTGTGAAGGCGAAGGGCGATGCTGCGCCAGTCCTCCTCCGTCGAGGTGGGCACGAGGTCGAAGATCTCGCGGAGACCCTGTGCCGGTGAGGCGATGACGTTCAGATCGCGCTGGTCGAATCCGGCCTCGTGCTTCTCGATGGTCAACTGCAGTTCCCGCGACAGGTCCATCACGGTGATGCGATCCACCTCGTCCTGAGGTGCTGCCTCGGTGATCCTCTTCAGCGCCTTCCGGGTCTCTGCGATCGCGCGCTCGGCACCCGCGGGCGAGTAGTCGGCGTACTCGCCCTCCCGGCCCGGCCTGCCGAGGTACACGTGCAGTTCCGGGTAAAGCTCGAGCTCGGTGTTCACCCAGTCTTCGGCGATCGCATCGACCGCTGTGCGCTCCCTGCCCCCGGGCGCCGGCGTCATGCCTGGTCCAGGTCGGTGGCGAGAAGACCGGCCAGAGAGTCCAGAGCCTCGTCCGCACCGTCGCCCTCCGCCGTGAGAACAACCTCATCGCCGTGCGCTATGCCCAGGGCGAGCACGCCAAGGATGCTCGCCGCGTTGACCGCGGGTGCTCCCGGTCTGCCCAGTGTCACCGTCACGCCCGCCTTCGCGGCGGCCTGACTGAACAACGCCGCAGGGCGCGCGTGCAGTCCGACAGCGGAGGCCACCGTCACTCTTCGTTCCGCCATGATCTTCTCCCCTGTGCTTGTGGCTGGCCTCGCACGCGTCAGTGCGCGGCCGCATCCCAGTTTCGGCCGGTTCCGACCTGAACGTCCAGCGGTACACGCAGTTCTTTCGCGTCCGCAGCGTGACCCATGCGGTGCCGCACGATCTCCGTCATCGTCTCGAGCTCGCCCTCGGCGACCTCGAAGACCAGTTCGTCGTGCACCTGCAGCAGCATCCTGGAGCGGAGCTGCTGATCACGCAGGTCGTCGGCGATTCCGAGCATGGCGATCTTCAGTATGTCGGCCGCCGAACCCTGGATCGGCGCGTTGAGGGCCGCACGTTCCGCATTGTCCCTGAGCACGCGGTTGGTGGACTTGAGGTCCCCGAACGGCCGCCGCCGTCCGAAGATCGTCTCCGTGAAGCCGTCTTCACGAGCCTGCTCGACGACACCGCGCAGGTAATCGCGCACTGCGCCGAAGCGCTCGAAATAGTCCGACATCAGTTGCTTCGCCTCTGAGGTGTCTATGCGCAATTGCTTGGAGAGGCCGAAAGCGCTGAGTCCATAGGCGAGGCCGTAGGACATCGCCTTCACCTTGGTGCGCATCTGCGCCGTGACGTCTTTCGGTTCCACGCCGAAGATGCGCGACCCGACGAAGCGGTGCAGGTCTTCGCCCGAGTTGAAGGCTTCGATGAGCCCTGAGTCGCCAGAGAGATGCGCCATGATCCGCATCTCGATCTGCGAATAGTCGGCCGTGAGCAGCGTGGTGAACTCGGGCCCGCACTCGAAGGCCGATCGGATCTGCCGTCCCACCTCGGTCTTGATCGGAATGTTCTGCAGGTTGGGGTCGGTGGAGGATATCCGTCCCGTGCTGGTTCCGGTCTGGTCGTAGCGAGTGTGTACCCGGTGATCCGCCGCGATCGACTTGGCGAGCGTGTCGACGATCTGCCCGAGCTTCGTGGCGTCGCGATGCCGCAGGAGAAGGTCAAGGAACGGATGCGGGTTCTGCTCCTGCAGATCGGCGAGAGAAGCCGCATCGGTCGAGAATCCGGTTTTGTTTGCGCGTGTCTTCGGCATGCCGAGGTCTTCGAAGAGCACCTGCTGCAACTGCTTCGGCGAGCCGAGATTGACCTCGCGTCCGAGCTCGGCGTACGCACGCTGGGCGAGGTCGGATGCCCGCTCCCCCAGTTCACCGGCGAGTCGACCGAGGATGTCGGCGCTCACCGTTATTCCGGTGAGTTCCATGGTGGCGAGCACGGGCAGCAACGGCAGCTCGATCTCGTCGAGCACGGTGCGCGAGCCGGTGTCGAGTCGCTCAGCGAGGTAGTCGGCGAGCTGAAGCACGTACCACGCCTCGGTGGCTGCACTGACCGGCGCGGTGTCGGGGACCAGCTGGTTCGGGTCCGCCTGGGGAATCCGTACTCCGAGGAGCTCGTAGGCCTGGGTGGCGAGGTCCTGAGCGCGACCACCGGGTTTGATCAGCCACGCCGCGAGCGTGACGTCGAAGGCGATGCCCTTCAGCTCCATGCCCGCGGCCCGCAGGGCCTTGAGCTGCGGCTTGGTGTCGAAGAAGAACTTCGGAGCGTCACTCGAGAGCCACTCCTCGAGGGCGCGGTAGTCGGGACGCCCCGGCGCCCAGGGCACGTACGCGGAATCGTTCTCCACCGCCAGGCCGAAGCCCGCAATGCCGTCTGGGCCGAAGTCGAGCTGGACCGCAAGCGGTACCACGCCGTTGTCTGAGGCCTTCGCGAGCCAGAATCCGAGTTCCTCGTCGACGAGCGTGCGCACCGGCGGGATCTCCGCGGTGGGGGTGCCGGGCTCACCGTCGATCTCCGCGACCGCTGTCGAGACCTCGTCGCCAGCAGCGGCGGCGATCTTGAGCACTCGGTCAAGCAGCGTGCGGAACTGCAGCTTGTCGAACACTTCGCGCACGGCTGCTTCGTTGATCGACCGCCGCTCGAGGTCGCCGGGGCCGATCGGGAGCGGAATGTCGGTCAACAGGTGGTTGAGCTTGCGATTGCGAATCGCATTCTCTTTCTGCTCCCGCAGCTTCTCGCCGACGACGCCCTTGATCTCGTCAGCGTGCGCCAGGATCTCGTCGAGGCTGCCGTACTGGTTGATCCACTTCACAGCGGTCTTCTCGCCGACCTTATCGATGCCGATGAGGTTGTCGCTCGTCTCGCCGACGAGCGCAGCGACATCCGGATACTGCGCCGGTTCGATCCCGTAGCGCTCGAAGACGGCGTCGCGGTCGTAGCGCTTGAGCTCGGAGACACCGCGCGCATTCGGGTAGAGGAGGGTCACGTCATCGTTGACCATTTGGATGGCGTCGCGATCACCCGAGACGACGAGCACGCGGTAGCCCTGCTCGGCACCCTGAGTTGCGAGGGTGGCGAGGATGTCGTCTGCCTCGTAGTCCTCCTTGGTCACGGTGATGATGTTCATGGCTTTCAACGCTTCTTCGAGCAGCGGGATCTGGCCGATGAACTCCGGCGGTGTCTCGCCGCGGGTTCCCTTGTACTCGGGGTACTCGCGAGTGCGGAAAGAATAGCGGGAGATGTCGAACGCCACGGCGAGGTGGGTCGGCTTCTCCTTCTGAAGCAGATTGATGAGCATCGCGATGAAGCCATGGATGGCATTGGTGTGCTGCCCCTCGCGGTTCTGAAAGCTGTCCACCGGAAGGGCGTAAAAGGCTCGAAACGCGAGCGAATGGCCGTCGATTATGAGAAGGGTAGGCTTTTCGTTGTCCGACACGCAGCAAGCCTAGCCGCGGCTGCCGACAGGCCAGAGTGCCGCCCGAAGGAACCCCATGACGATCTTCCCCGACGACCTCGATCCGCGCCTGGTGAAACGACTGGTCGAATCCGCCGGCGGCTCCCTCACGAGGAAGCTCGGCATCCAGTTCCTCGAGCTGTCAGCCGACCATTCGGTCGCGACGATGCCCGTGGAGGGCAACACGCAGGTCATCGGGATTCTGCATGGCGGGGCGCACGTGGTGCTCGGCGAATCGCTCGGATCGATCTCGGCAGCGATTCACGCCGGTCCGGGCCGGGTGGCCATGGGCATCGAGATCAACGCGACGCACAGTCGCTCGGTGTCGTCGGGAATCGTCACCGCTACCTGCACTGCGCTGAGCCTGGGGCGCACGCTCGCCACGCACGAGATCGTCGTTCGCGACGAGGAGGGCCGACGGCTCTCCACGGTGCGCATCACGAACTTCCTCCGAGACCAGTAGCCCGGCGCGCGCCTCCCGCCGCGCCCGCGGCGTCAGAGTAGGTCAGTGTGATGGATCGCCGCAACGTTCGGATGTGCACGTAGCCGATAGCGGAGCGCATTATCACCGTAGGTTTCCAGAATCGGACTGTTGGTGGGGTCGACCGAAAGTCCGCGTGCCTGCGCTGCGAGCTCTGGGCTCAGCTCCAGTTGGGGCATGGCGGTGTCGAGCGCTGGGTTGAAGAAGAACGGGATCGAGATCCGGTCGGTGCCCGCCTTCGGCGACACGACGCGGTGCAGCGTCGCCTTGAGGTAGCCCCCCGTCGCCAGCTCTAGCATCTCGCCGATGTTCACTACAAAGGCACCGTCGATGGCAGGTGCGTCGATCCAGTTGCCATTGTGTTCGACCTGGAGGCCATCTTTGCCCGGCTCGATGAGCAGAAGCGTCAGCACACCGCCATCGCGGTGGGCGCCGACGCCCTGTGCGGGCTCCTCGGCCGAGGAGCCCGGGTAACGAACGATCTTCAAAAGCGAGAAGGGCCGGGTCGCGAAGGCGGCGTCGAACACGTCTTCTGGGGCTCCCAGGGCGACGGCCCATGCGCGCATGAGGCGAAGGGCGACCTCGCTGAGCTTGTCTGTCCACTCCGAGACGATCTGCTGAAGCTCGGGCAGTGCCGCCGGCCACAGGTTGGGTCCCTCAAGGCGCCAGTACGCGGGTGTGGTATCTGAGACACCGACTGCGTCGCGCTCGACACCGATATCGATCTGTTCGCGCCAGTCGATGTCACCGTGCGTTCGCTCTCCTCCGATCCGCGTGTAGCCGCGGAACTGCGGACTCTTCACGTTCTCGATCTCGAGTTTGTCGGCTTCGGGGAGGTCGAAGAATTGGCGGGACGTCGCGAGGACCGCATCGATAAGTTGCTGGTCGATACCGTGACCGACGAGGTAGAAGAAGCCCACGTCATGCGTGGTGCGATGCAGGTCCTTTAGAAAAGCTGCAGCACGATCGGCGCCGCGGTCGAGTTCGGACATGTCGAGGATGGGGAGCGAAGAGAGCACGTTGCGATCCTCGCACGGATTCAGATCCATTACGTTCGTCGATCACGCCCTTGCGCTTGGGCGAAATGTGCCTACTTCTTCGCGGAGAGCTGCTCGATGATCGCCTGGGCGACATCGTGCATGGTGAGACGGCGATCCATGGATGCCTTCTGGATCCAGCGGAATGCCTCGGGCTCGGAGAGCCCCATCTTTTCGTTCAGCAGCCCCTTGGCGCGATCGACGAGCTTGCGGGTCTCGAAGCGTTCGACCAGGTCGGACACCTCGGCCTCGAGGGTGATGATTTGCGCGTAGCGGGCGAGCGCGATCTCGATCGCGGGCAGGAGGTCGTTGGGGGTAAAGGGCTTGACGACGTAGGCGAGCGCACCGGCCTCCGTCGCTCGCTCGACGAGCTCCTTCTGACTGAAGGCGGTGAGGAGCACGACCGGCGCAATGTGGTTCTTGGTGAGACGCTCAGCCGCGGAGATGCCATCGAGCAGCGGCATCTTGACATCCATGATCACGAGGTCGGGGCGCAACTCAGTCGCGAGGGCGACCGCGGCCTCGCCGTCGCCTGCCTCACCGACGACCTCGAAGCCGTTGTCACGCAGCGTCTCGACGATGTCCAGTCGGATGAGCGACTCGTCTTCTGCCACAACGACGCGGCGTGGAGCTTGAGCGGTGGTTTCCTCGTCAGTCACGGGCTAAAGCCTACGGTATTCTTGGCTGCGTTACTGTGCGCCGGTGTGGCGGAATGGCAGACGCGGAGCACTCAAAATGCTTTGCTCGAAAGGGCGTGTGGGTTCAAGTCCCACCACCGGCACAGACATCGGCGAGCATGGAGTCGCAGCGCGGCATTCCTCCGCGGCAGCGCGACCCGCATGGATCGGCGCCCAGATAATGCTTGCGCATAGCTGGCAATGAGTGGATAGTGAGAGCCGAGGTCCGCTCACCCGGCGGCCTTTCGAACAGGTCCGTTGCTTACCCGCATTCCCCCGGGCCGGTTCGAGCACGAACGGCTGATCCCTCGTGGAATCCGTCGCAGTGGAACAGATCCCCCGCCTGTTCGTCTTGCCCCGAATCTGTTCGAGCAGAGTCGGCCCCCGGCCGATTGTGCGCACTTCGGCATCTTCGCGATCGATTGAGTCAACCCGATGTTGCTCACGACCCCTTGGGGTCGTGAGCGCAGACCAATCTAGAGAAGGATGTTCATGTTAAAGACAGTGAAATCGCGCGGATTGGCTCTTGTGGCCACCGTTGCACTCCTCGGCGGCACCGCCTGGGTCGCATCAAGCACCACCGGTGCGTACTTCAGTGACACCCACACCGGCAGCATCAGTGGCAGCATCGGCTCCATTCAGGTCACCCCGTCGGGCGGTACCGGCGCCGAGCACATGAACCTCTCGTTCACCAATATGCTGCCGGGCGAACCGCAAACCGTGACGGTCAACTACAAGAACACGGGCGCAAACCCGCAGGACGTATGGATCGTCTTCAACAATGCGACCGCTCTGAGTGCGCTCAACAACCTCGGCACCTACGGCGAGGCGAGCCTCGCGGCGAACGGCACGGCGCTGTTCCACTCGACGAACCTGAATGACCGCCTCGGCACCTGTGGGGCGTTCTCGTCCACAGGCTGCTGGCCGCTCGCCAAGCAGTACAAGGTCGCGAGCAACCTCGCCCCCGGTGCCAGCGGTGACGCATCCTTCACGTTCGCCCTTGCGGGGAAGACAGTGACGCCGCCCGCCACGTTCAACCACTACCCCGTGTCGACCGAGGGTTACCTCACCTCACACGACACGAATGACCAGAACTACGTGAATGCAGCTGACGGCACCGGCAACGGCCTGCCGTATTCCATCGTCGCCACACAGCACGGCGTCACCCCGTAACACCCCATGCCGGCAGAGGTGCCGCTTCGGATATCACCCGTAAGCGGCACCTTCGCCGAAGTTTTGATCCGTCGAAGGTCTGCCCTTGAAACGCATCCGGCTTGCAGCTCTGCTGATCGTCCCAGCACTCGTGCTCGGGGTCTTCGTGCTCGCGCTCTCCGGGCTGCTCCCGTTCAAGATCTACGCGGTGCAAACAGGGTCGATGTCACCGACCATTCCTCCTGCCAGCGCCGTGTTCGTCAAGCCGGACGTCTACCATGTGGGTCAGCCGATCTCGTTCTATGAACACGGCAGTGTGGTCACCCACCGACTGATGGCCGTTCACGCCGATGGGACCATCGAGACCAAGGGCGACGCGAATGCCACGATCGATCCGTGGCACGTATCGACGAAGGACATCATCGGTGAGGTTGTGTATTCGCCGCCCATGCTGGGCTATTGGCTGGTGTACCTGAGGAACCCGCTCGGTCTGTTATCGATCCTGATCGCCGCGCTGGGCTGCTGGCAGATCTGGGCATTCGCGAGCGTCGACGCTCAGAACGAGAGCGATGTGAAAGGTGCGGCACGAGGGCGGACGAATGGGCGTCGTCGCGCATCGAAGGTGACCGGTCGACGCGCACGCTCCGGACAACCCGCCTATTCCGCTCAGGAGAGTCGGGTCAGCCCGCTATCTCCTGCCGGTAGGGCATGAGGGCGGCCTGCATTCCGAGGCCGACGACTCCGATCATCCGGCCCCGCCTGTAGTAGCCGACGACGCAATCCCCGGAGAGCTCACCGTCGAGTAGCTTCACCTCATCGGCGAGAGCGGGCAATCCGTAGGCGCGCAGGTCGATCTCGAACTGCACAGACCAGAAGGTGGGCATCGGCGTGAAAGGTCTGGCGACCACATCCTCGAAGCTGCCATCCTCGGCGAGCCAAGCGGCGAGCACTGCACCGGCACGCTTGCCCGTGTCGGTCGGGATGTTCCAGTGCTCGATTCTGCGAGGCACCTCATCGAAGGTGAGGTGCGGAAAGCGCGCGATGTCGCCGACGACGTAGACGTCGTCGTGCACCGTGCCATCTCGGGACACGGCTCGCATGGCGGCGTCGGCGAGCACTCCGTCGGAGACATCGAGCCCGGTTTCGCGCAGCCACTCGTCGTTGCACTCCGAGCCGATCGCCTCGACCAGGATGTCGGAATCGAGCCGTTCGCCGTCGCTCAGCACCACGCCGGTCAGGTGCGATTCGCCGAGCAGGGAGGTAACGGTCGTCCCCATGCGAAAGCTCACACCATGCGCCTCATGACGCCGCTGGATCTCCGCCGCAAGCGCACGCCCGAGCGGTCGGATGATCGGCAATTCGCTCGGCGAGACCACCGTCACCTCGCACCCGAGCTTGCGGGCGGTCGCAGCGACCTCGCATCCGAGGAATCCCGAACCGAGGACGACGAGACGGCATCCCTCTGTCAGCTCCTTGCGCAGCGCGATCGCGTCATCGAGGGTGCGGATCGCGTGGCGACCGGGCAGGTCGGGCAGGTCGAGCCGCCTCGCTCGAAGACCCGTCGCGATCACGAGCGCGCGCCACGTGTGCCGCACACCGTCGTCTGTGACCACCGTGTGCTCGGCGAGATCGGCCGAGGTCGCGGAGACGCCGCGAAGCCACTCGACATCCCCCGTCGCGGCGCGCTGCGGGAACGCGACGGCCTCGTGGGTGACGACGCTCGACAGCACCTCTTTCGACAGCGGCGGCCGGTTATACGGTGCGTGCACTTCGGCGCCGATGACCTTGAGTGGGCCGCCGTAGCCGGACTTGCGCAAGGCCTCTGCAGCGCGCAGTCCGCCCATGGCGCCGCCGACGATGATGACTGGCGCGACCGACCCTTCGACGGACTGCGACACTACTCGACGATTCGAATGGCCTGCATCGGACACACGTCGACGGCGGCCTCCACCTGATCGCGCTCGTCGTCGTTGGCTTCTGCGAGGTATTCGAGTTTGTCATCCTCGTTGAGATGGAAGATCCTGGGCGCCTCGAACACGCACTGCCCGTAGTGCTGGCAGAGGTTCATATCGACTTCGACCTTGATCATGGCGTTTCCTTTGCTGCCTTTTCCTGCACCGTAGAGGGATACAGATCTCGAGAGGGGGTGCGGATGCCGCGGAACTCCCAGTCGCCGCCGAGCGCCGTGGAGACCACTTCTTCGCTCTCGCTGGGTTGCGCGCCGACATCCGTCCGAATCGCCGTGGGACCGCTGACGATGTGATTGCGCAGGGTGCCGAGACCCTCGACCTCGACGTCGACCACATCCCCCGGTTCGACCGGTCGGGAGAACGCGGGAGTTCCGGTGAACAGGAGGTCGCCGGGGCTGAGGGTGATGGTGCGCGCGATGTCGGCCACGAGATAGTTCATGTCCCACTCCATGTTCGCGGTGCTGTCATCCTGTCTGACGACGCCGTTCACGATGGTACGGATGCGCTTGTCGTGGAAGTCCCAATCCGTGACGAGGCCCGGACCGACCGGCGCGAGCGTGTCGCTGCCCTTGACTCGAAGCATCGAGCCGGCATCCGTGTCCCTGAAATCGTGCAGGCCGTAGTCGTTTCCGACCGTGTATCCCCCGATGTACTCGCCGGCTTCCGCGGGCGAGACGTTGCGACACGTGCGGCCGATGACGATGACGATCTCACCCTCGAAGTTCAGGTACTTGCAACCCGCGGGCCGCACGACGGCGCCCTCGTGGCTGTTGAGCGCCGTGACCGGCTTGTGAAAGTAGGTAGGCGCGGAGGGGAGCTTCGTCATGAACTCCTCAGTGCGACTCGCATAGTTCAGGTGCACGGCGATGATCTTGCTC
>DATNBR010000091.1:0-20404 GCA_035571875.1 Lacisediminihabitans sp.
GCAGCCTGTCGTTGGGCACCACGATGAGGGTGTCGACCTCGCTCTTGAGCGCGGTCACACCGGTTTCGGCCTGGGCCGCGCGGCGCTTGCCCTCGAACCCGAATGGCCGAGTGACGACACCGATGGTCAGCGCACCGATCGACTTGGCGATTCGCGCGACGACCGGGGCACCGCCCGTGCCCGTTCCGCCGCCCTCCCCTGCGGTGACGAAGACCATGTCGGCCCCGGCGAGCGCTTCCTCGATCTCTTCGGCGTGGTCCTCTGCCGCGCGTCTGCCCACCTCTGGGTCAGCGCCAGCACCGAGCCCTCGGGTGATCTCGCGGCCGACGTCGAGCTTGACGTCGGCGTCGCTCATGAGCAGGGCCTGGGCGTCCGTGTTGATGGCGATGAACTCCACACCGCGCAGTCCGAGTTCGATCATGCGATTGACGGCGTTGACGCCGCCCCCGCCGATGCCGACGACCTTGATCACGGCGAGGTAGTTCTGGTTTGATGTCACGTCCGGCCTCCGACGGGGAACATTAAACCTCTGCTAGAGGCTTAAAGTTATGCTCAGTATAGCTTTACTGGTTCGAAGCTAAGCGCGAGCGGACGATGGCACCGGCAAGGAAGCCAGCGTGTCGCAAACTGTGGAGATATCCATCAGGCTTGACGGTCATCCGGTGCGGACGACGGCGTTGTTGGGGGCGGACACGTCGTACTCGACGACCGTGTTCGGGTCCTGGTGCGCGATGAGGTCGGCGAGCACACGACCCTTCATCGCGGAGCGGTCGGAACTGCCCCACACGACGCGCTGGCCGACGCCGTCGAGCACGAGCGTGACGTCGTCGTTCGTTCTCGCCGTGACCATGTCGACTCTCGACGCGACCGAGGCGGGCAATGCGAGTAGCACCGCCACGGCGGCCTTGAAGGCCGTCGAGTCGCTCTTCATCGAACCGGAGTCGATCACGGGCAGCTTCGCCGGTCGCTCGGTCGAGTGCGAGATCGTGACCCCCGCCGCATCCACGACGACGAAGTCGGAGGGAGTCTCAAGCACGCCGATCGGCGACCGCTCGAGGATGTGCACGATGAGCGTGTTCGGCGGCACCGTCTCCGTCACGTAGCTGCGGATCAGCGGAAACTTCGCGAGATCCTTCTTGATGGCGGCGAAATCGACGAGGGCGAGCGGGGTGTCGAGCTGGTCGGCCAGCGAGGCACGGACGTCGGCGGCGCTCACGCGGGAAGCGCCCTCGACCTTGATGGTCTTGAGCGCGAGGAGCGGCGAGTACACCGCGATCGCGACGAGGGCGCACAGCACGACGACCGCACCGGCCGCGGTGAGCCAGGCGAGACGGCGGTGCCTGCTGCGCCGGGTGAAGCGGCGCACCTCGCTGCGCTCGTAACGACGCCTCAGTCGCGCCGCCTTGCGAGCTTCGGCCGTGACGCGACGCGAGGGATCCGCCTTCTTCTCCGCCAGCATCCGCTTGGATGCCGCCGCTGCTGCCTCTCGGACGTTGGTGATCGTCGGGGAGGTGGGGGCGGCGGGGTTCCCGCTCGGTTTCGGGCTGCTCGCCTTGGGGCCGCGCGGCTTCGGCGGCTTCGGCTGCTGCCTCTTCGGCTGCCGCGCATCCGATTTCTGGGCTGCGGGATTGCGCCCCGCGGGCTTCTCACGTTTCGCTCGAGCGCGCTTCGCGTCAGCGCCGCCCGTGGGCGGTGCCTGCGGCTCCGCCTCGTGCTGGTCGAATCCTTCCGGCCTCTTCATCTCCTGATCCGCTATCCCTCGGCGCCGTCTTTGGCTGCTTCGAGAGCCGCGATGAGCTGCGGAATGAGTTGGTAGACGTCGCCCCCGCCCATGGGAATCACGAAGTCACCCGGGCGAGCGATGGACGCCGCATAGTCCACCGCGCGCTGCCAGTCGTCGATATAGGTCGCCCTGCTCGGATCGGTGAATCGGGCGCTGATCAACTCACCGGTGACTCCGGGTTCCGGCTCCTCGCGCGCCGCGTAGATGGGAACGATGATCGTGTGGTCTGCGAGGCGCTCGAAGGTCTCGGCGAAGTCGCCCGCGAGCATCCGGGTTCTGCTGTAGAGGTGCGGCTGGAAAATAGGGATGAGACGTCCGCCCCCCACGACGTCGCGCGCGCCGGAGAGCGCCGCGCGCACCTCGGTGGGGTGGTGGGCGAAGTCGTCGAAGACCTTGATGCCCGCGACGTCGCCCCGAAGCTCGAATCGCCGCTCGGTGCCCTCAAAGGTGGCGATGGCGTCGAGGGCGGCTCGCGGCTGGAAACCGAGCCCCACGAGCACGCCGAATGCGCCCGCCGCGTTGATCGCGTTGTGCAGGCCCGCGACCCGGAGGCTCGCGTGGTAATCGGCTCCGCGCCAGGCGAGGTCGAACTCGATCGTCTCTGCACCGCGCACGGAATGCAGCCGCACGTCGGCCGAGGCGTCCTGGCCGAAGGTCGTGACGGCCTTCGCCCGCAGTTTCGAGGTGATGCTGACCGAGCGGGGGTCGTCGCTCGAGATGACGACGCGCTCGCTGGCCTTCTCGGCGAAGGCGATGAAGGCCTCCTCGAAAGCCTCCTCCGAGCCGTAGTGATCGAGATGATCCGGGTCCACGTTCGTGATGAGCGCGACGGCCGAGTCGTAGAGCAGGAATGAGCCGTCGGACTCATCCGCCTCCACCACGAAGAGCTCACCCGTGCCCGGCGCGGCACTGAGGCCCAGCGAGCGGATCACTCCCCCGTTGACGAAGCTCGGATCTTCACCGAGCGCCCGCAACGCCGTCACCACCATGGCGGTCGACGTGGTCTTGCCGTGAGCACCGGCCACCGCGACGAGCCGGCGACCATCGGTGAGCCAAGCCAGGGCGCGAGCGCGGTGCACGATCGGGATGCCCGCGGCTCGGGCAGCGAGATACTCCGGATTGTCCTCGGCTATGGCCCCGGTCACGACGAGCGTGTCCGCGCCGACCACGTGCGCCGCATCGTGCCCGATCGCGATGGCCACGCCCTTGTCGCGCAACGCCTTGACGGTCGCGGTGTCGCGGATGTCGGAGCCGGTCACGGTGTGGCCGGCGGCCTGGAACATCCGCGCGATCCCGCTCATGCCTGCACCACCGATGCCGACGAAGTGAACGGAGCCCGGATTGGCGGGCATGACCTGGGAGAAGTCGGACTTGATCATCGTTGCCAATGTACCCGGCTCGCGAGAGCATCCATGACGAGGTCGACGGTGCGATCGGCTCCATCGAGCACGCCGATGGATGCCGCCCGCGCGCTCATCTCGGCGAGCCCGGCGCGGTCGTCGAGAATGGGCACGAGGTGCTCCCTGATCCAGTCGGCGGTGAAGCTCGCGTTCTCGACCACACGTGCCGCGCCGGCCCGCACCGCGTCCGCCGCGTTGAGTCGTTGCTCGCCGTTGCCGAAGGCGAGTGGCACATAGACGGCCGGCACCCCGAGCGCGGTGAGTTCGCTCACAGTGGCGGAACCGGCACGAGACACTGCGAGGTCGGTCGCGGCGAACGCGAGATCCATTCGGTCGCAATATGCGAGCAGGAGGTAGTGCGGAAGTGCGGTCTCGCGCCGCTCGAATCGCTCCCCCACGATGTGCAGGATCTGCCACCCGGCACCGATGATGGTGGCCGCGCCCGCCACGATCGTCTCGTTGAGATGCTGTGCGCCCTGCGAGCCGCCCGTGACGAGCAGCACCGGTCTCGAGGCGTCGAGTCCGAAGAAGGCGAGGGCCTCTGCTCGCAGTGCCCGCCGATCCAGCCGCTCGATCTCGCGCCGCAGCGGCATCCCGACAAAGCGCGCGTGCGGCAACCTGGTGCCCCGGAAGGCCACCCCGACGAACCTGCTAAGCAGGCTACCCAGCCGATTGGCGATACCGGGCTTCGCGTTCGCCTCGTGTATCGCTAGTGGCACCCCTTCACGCCGTGCCGCCACATAGGCGGGTGCCGAGACGTAGCCGCCGAAGCCGACGACGACGTCGATCTCTAACTCCCGGATGATGGTGCGGATGAGTCGAACCGATCGCGAGAAAGCGCCGGGAAAGCGCAGGGCGCTGCGATTCGGTCTGCGCGGGAACGGAAGTTTCGGCACGACCACGAGCTCGTAGCCGCGCGCCGGCACCAGTCTCGATTCCAGACCCTCGCTCGTGCCGAGAACCCGGATGACCGCGTCGGGTTCGCGCTCAACGATGCGATCGGCGACGGCGAGCAGCGGGTTGACGTGCCCGGCGGTACCCCCGCCGGCGAGCAGGTACCGGGTCATCGCTGCCGGCCGAGCTCATCCGAGGGATGCCGGGCGAACGACAGCACGATTCCGATCGCGAACAGCGTGGTCACGAGGGCGGACCCGCCCGCGGAGATCAGAGGCAGCGGCACGCCGAGCACGGGTAGCACGCCGAGCACGACCGCGATGTTGACGAAGGCCTGGCCGATGATCCACACCATGACCGAGCTGACGACGAGCTTGGCGAAGGGGTCGGGGTTGGCACGGATGATGCGCACGAACGAGATGGCGATCACGATGAAGAGCAAGAGCACCACGATGGCGCCGAGAAGACCCAGCTCCTCGCCGATGATCGCGAAGATGAAGTCGTTGTCGGCCTCGGGCAACCACGACCACTTCGCCTTCGAATTACCGAGCCCCACCCCGAAGATGCCACCGGAGGCGAGGGCCCACCAGCCGTGCACCGTCTGCCAGCAACTGCCGGAGTAGTCGTCGCTCGACCCGCAGCCGCTGAAGAACGCCTGCCATCGGTCCTGGCGAGAGCTCGTACCGAAGGCGAACATGAGCCCCGCAATCCCTGCGGCAACGATGGGCACGGCGAGATACCGCAACTTGACGCCCGCGAAGAAGACCGCACCGAACACGATCGACGCCAGGATGATCACGGTTCCCAGATCGCCGCCGAGAAGCACGAGTCCCACGGCGACGCCGGTGACAGGCACGATGGGCACGGCGAGTTCGTGCCAATCGTCGAGCAGATCCCTCTTCTTGGAGAGGACGAGCGCGAGCCACAGCACGAGCGCGACCTTGATCACTTCGGAGGGTTGCGCATTGAAGAAGCCGAGGTCGATCCAGTTGCGGTTACCGCCCTGCTCCACTCCGATGTGGGGCACGAAGACGAGCAACTGCAGTGCTATGGCGATGATCATCGCCACGCCGGCCCACTTCTTCCAGAACACTGAGGGCAACCGCGCGGCGATCAGCATGAGCGGCACGCCGAGCACCGCGAAGAGTCCCTGACGCGCGAAGCCGCTGAAGAAGTCGTCGCTCGCTTTGAAGGATTCGACGGATGATGACGAGAGCACCATCACGAGACCAAAGACGACGAGGAAGAGGGTCGCACCCAGCAGCAGGAAGTAGTTCCCGGTCTCGGCGGCAAAGATCTTGCGTACCGCGACGACCGCTGCTGGCGCCCGGCCTGGCCGGCGTTCGGGCTCAGGCGCCGGGTTGCGGGGAGCGCGTGGAAGGCTGGTCGTCATCCGACTGATCTCCCAACAATTCGTGCACTGCGGCGGTGAACCTATTACCCCGATCGGCATAGTTGCTGAACTGGTCCATTGATGCGGCCGCCGGAGCGAGCAGCACCACATCCCCGCTCTGCGCGACCGCGGCCGACAGCCTGACGGCCGCTGGCATTACCCCTTTAGTGTCGGTCGTGGCGACCTCGAACACGGGGAGTTGTGGCGCGTGTCGCGCGAAAGCCTCGAGCAGCGCGTCGCGGTCCTCGCCGATGAGCACGGCCGCCCGCAGGCGCGGAACCTGCGCTGAGACCAGGGCGTCGACATCCACCCCTTTGAACAGTCCGCCGACGATCCACACGATGCTCTCGAATGAGCGCAGAGCGGCCGCGGCCGCGTGCGGGTTGGTGGCCTTCGAGTCGTTGTACCAGCGCACCCCCTCCGCATCGCCGACGAGCTCCGTTCGATGGTGGTCGAGCCTGAAATCACGAAGGGCCTCACGGATGACGGCGGGCTCCACACCGAAGGAACGCGCGAGAGCGGATGCCGCGAGCACGTTCGCGACCATGTGCGAGGAGCCGAGACCCACCTCCCGCAGTTCCGCGACCGTGGTCACCTCGAGCGCCGAGCGATGCCGGTCGGGCAGAAACGCGCGGTCGACCAGGATGCCGTCGACGATGCCGAGGTCGCTCGGCCCGGGCACGCCGAGGGTGAAGCCGATCGCCCTGCAGCCCTCGACCACATCCGCCTGCTCGACCATGGTGATCGTGGCGGCATCCTGTTCGTTGAAGACACAGGCGTGCCTGGTCGCGTCGTACACCTTCGCCTTCGCCGCCTGATAGGCCTCGACCGAACCGTGCCAGTCGAGGTGGTCGTCCGCCAGATTGAGGCAGGCGCTCGAGTGCGCCGAGATCGAGTCGGCGTAGTGCAACTGGAAGCTCGAGAGTTCGACGACGAGCGCGTCGAATCCGGCTGGGTAGCGGATCGCATCGAGCACTGGCACGCCGACGTTGCCGCAGGCGATGACCCGCTTCCCGGCGGCAGCGAGCATCGCGGTGACCAGCTGCACGGTCGTCGTCTTGCCGTTGGTTCCCGTGACTGTGATCCACTCGGCGGGAACGCCGGTCTTGTCTCGCAGTCGCCAGGCCAGCTCGATGTCGCCCCACACGGGCACACCTCGTGACTCGGCCCACTCGACCATCGGGTGGGTGGGGTGGAAGCCGGGCGACACGACGAGCAACTCGGGCTCGAACGCGGCGAGGGCCTCGGCCGTGGTCGCCTGCATCAGCGGTACGCCGATGACGTCGAGCAGTTGGGCGGTCTTCTCGTCGGCGGTGTCGGCGAAGACCTGGCAGTGCGATCCGAGTTCGGTGAGGGTGTCGGCTACCGCGAAGCCCGTGACGCCGAGGCCGAGAACCGCCACGCGCAGTCCGGCCCAATCTGCATGCCAGCTACTGAGGCCGGCGACCTCGACGGCACTCTTCATCAGGAGTGCAACACCCATTCGATGTAGAAGATGCCCACCGCTGCCGCCACGAAGAGACCGGAGATGATCCAGAAGCGCACGACGATCGTGACCTCAGGCCATCCCTTCATCTCGAAGTGGTGGTGCAGCGGACTGGCGCGCCAGATGCGCTTGCCCTTGGTCGCTTTGAAGTAGATGCGCTGCACGATGACCTGGCCGGTCACGATGAGGAACAGCCCGCCGATCAGGACGAGGAGCAGTTCGGTGCGGGACAGGATCGCCAGCGCGGCGAGTGCGCCGCCGAGACCGAAGGATCCCGTATCACCCATCGTGATCTGGGCGGGAGAGGTGTTCCACCAGAGGAAGCCGATGACGGCCCCGACGATCGCGGCCGCGATGACCGCAAGCTCGAGCGGGCTGGACACGTCATAGCACTTACCCTGGTCGGTGGGCGGAAGGATGCCGAAGCACGACTGCTTGTTCTGCCAGAAGCAGATGACCACGTACGAGCCGATCGCGAGGATCGAGGAACCGCCGGCAAGACCATCGAGACCATCGGCGAGGTTGACCGCGTTCGACACCGAGGTCGTGATGAGGATGACCCACACTGTGATGATCACGAGGCCGAGGCCGGCGCCGAGCAGGGCGACGAGGTTGAGTCCAGGAATGTCTCGCACGAACGATATGGCCGAGGACGCCGCCGTCTGTCCGTGGGCGTCGCGGTGGGTGAGCGCGATCACGGAGAAGATGATCGCGACGATGGTGCTGCCGACGATCTTGTAAGGGCCGCGCAGCCCGAGGCTGTTCCTGCGACGCACCTTGAGGAAATCGTCGATGAATCCGACCGCTCCGAGGCCGACCATCATCAGGATGACGAGGAGCGCCGATACCGAGGGCTGTTCGCGGGCGACAACCTTGCCGAGGAAGTAACCGATCACCGCCGCGGAGATGAAGATGACACCACCCATCGAGGGCGTTCCACGCTTGACCACGTGAGTCGTCGGGGTGTCGGCGCGAATGAACTGCCCGAGATTGAGCCTTCGGAAGGCCCTCGCGAACAGCGGCGTCAGCAGCAGCGTGAAGATCATGGCGGTCGCGGCGGCGACGAGGAGCGCGATCATGCGTCGACGCCTCCGAGCCGATCACCGAGAAACCTCAGGCCGGCCGATTTCGAGGACTTCACGAGCACGACGTCGCCCTCGCGCAATTCATCACGGAGAAGATCGTATGCCTCATCGGCATCACCAACGAGCACCGACTCCCCGTCCCACGAGCCTTCGAGGCCCGCGGCGTTGTGGATGTGCCGTGCACCGTGACCGACGACGACGAGCTTCTGGATGTTGAGCCGAACGACGAGCCGCCCGATGCGGTCGTGCTCCTCGTCGGAGACGTCGCCCAGTTCGGTCATCTCACCGAGGACGGCCACTGAGCGCTGCGATGGCTCCACAACCTGCGCGAGCGTCTTGAGCGCCGCGGCGGTCGAGTCGGGACTCGCGTTGTACGCGTCGTTGATGACGGTGATGCCGCCGCCAGGATGCAGCAGCTCCATCCGCCAGCGCTCCGCCCGCGCCACGGACTCGATGGCAGTGACGGCAGAATCGACCGACACACCCAATTCGCGAACCGCCGCGATCGTCGCGAGCGCGTTCATGACGTGGTGTTCGCCCAGGATGCGCAGCGAGACTGTGCGGCGATCGCCGCCCGCGCAGAGCGTGAACGTCGTGCCGCTCGCCGTGGCCACCAGTTCCTCCGCGCGCGGGTCGGCGCGCTCGTCGAGCCCGAACCAGACGACCCGGGCCGCGGTGAGCGACTCCATGGCGGCCACGCGGTCGTCATCGGCGTTGAGAACGGCGACGGCGGTCTCGGGCAGTCCGGTGACGATTTCGGCCTTGGCGGCCTGAGTGGCCTCGAGAGTGCGGAACACTCCGGCGTGGGCGAGGCCGACCTTGAGAACGATGGCGACATCCGGGCGCGCCATGGCAGCGAGGTTGCCGACCTCGCCAGGTCCCCCTGCACCCATCTCCACGACGAGGAAGCGGGTCTGCTGGTCGATCTGGAGCATCGAGAGCGGCGCGCCGACCTGGTTGTTGTAGGAGCCCTGCGGTGCCACAGTCGCGCCCTCGGCCTCGAGTACGGCCTTCAGGAGGTTCTTCGTCGTCGTCTTGCCATTCGAGCCGGTCACTCCGACGACGCGAAGGCGGCCCTCGGTGCGCACGCGCGCCACGACATCCTTCGCCAGTGCGCCGAGCGCCAGCACGCCATCCGCCACGACGATCTGCGGCACCGTGAGCGGCAGCGGGTGCTCGACGACGAGCAGCGAGGCGCCCGCGGTCACCGCGCCCTCGGCGAAGAGATGACCGTCGGTGGTCTCGCCGCGCAGGGCGAAGAAGATCGAGCCCGGGCTCACGAGTCGGGAGTCCGTCTGCACGGTGCCCGAAACGGGGTCGGATGCGGAGGCGCCGTCAGGAAGTTCGAGCGCGCCGTCCACGGCGGCCGCAATCTCCGCCAGGGTAAGAGTGATCACCTATACCCAGCCAGCTTCACGCAGCGCAGCACGCGCTTCGGCCCTCGCCGAATAGGGGGTGCGCTCGCCCCGGATGTCGCGATAGTCCTGGTGCCCAGGACCTGCCCAGAGAATCGAGTCGCCCTCGACCGCGAGCGAAACTGCATGCCGGATCGCGCTCTCGGGAGGGCTCACCTCGTAGAGCTCGGCCTGGTGCTCGGCAAGCCCCGCGCCCTCGACGAGCGTGGCCCTGATCGAGGCCGGGTCTTCGAAGCGCGGGTGGTGGTCGGTGATGACGAGGATGTCCGAACCCTCGGAGGCGACGCGCGCCATCTCGTGTCGCTTTGTCGCGTCGCGATCGCCGTCGGCGCCGAAGACCATGATGACCCTGCCGCTCGTGACCTTGCGCACGGCGGCGAGGGTGTTGAGGAACGCATCCGGGCTGTGGCCGAAGTCGACGTAGACGGAGGGCCCAGTGTGTCCACTGACGAGCTCGGTCCTGCCGGGGAGATACGCCTCGATGCCCTCGTGGATGGCCTGGCCGACGGCCTCGAGTTCGAAGCCGGCCTCGACGAGCATCACGATGGCGAGTCCAGCGTTCGACGCCATGTGCCAGCCGATGAGCGGCACGCGGCTGACGAGCGAGCGGCCCTCGGGCCCGGTGAGCCGGAACTCGGTGTACGCGGCCTGCTCATCGAGGATCTCAACGGTCCATTCGGCGTCGGTGCCGGCGACCGCCGAGACCGTGGTGACGGGGATGCGCGAGCCCTCGACGACCCGGTGTCCCCAGGGCGAGTCGAGGGAGACGACGCCACGCTTGCCGTGTTCCGGCGTGAAGAGCGTGAGCTTCGACTCGAAGTACTTCTCCATGTCGGCGTAGTCGTCGAGGTGGTCATGGCTGAGGTTCGTGAACGCCACGACGTCGAAGACGATGCCGTCGACGCGATTGCTGCTGAGTGCCTGCGCGCTCACCTCGACGGCTACGGCGCGCACCTCGCTCTCCCGCATGCGAGCGAGGAGCGCGTGAAGCTCGCTCGCCTCGGGGGTGGTGAGGCGGCTGACGACGGTGAGGTCGCCGATGTGGCGCTCCGCGGTCGAACTGAGGCCGGTGACGAGACCGAGCTGCTTGAGGATCGCCTCGAGCAGGTATGCCGTGGAGGTCTTGCCGTTGGTACCCGTCACGCCGAGCATCAGCGGCGGATGATCATTGGTCTGGTACACCCAGGCCGAGACGTCGCCGAGGGCGGACCTCGGCGAATCGACGATGACCGCGGGAAGGCCGGATGCCGCTGCGAGCTCGGCGCCAGCCGTATCCGTCATCACGGCGACCGCGCCGGCCTCAGCCGCCGCGGCTGCGAAACTCGCGCCGTGGCTGTGCGCGCCCTGCACGCCGACGTACAGGTCGCCGGGCTCGACCTCGCTGCTGCGCAGCGTCACGCCGGTGAGCTCGACCCCGTCGAGGGAACCGGTGTGATCGAGCCCGAATTCGGCGACGAGTGCCGAGAGCGGCCTGGCTAACGGATGCTCCGGTCTGAGAACCGGGGGGATCCGAGCTGTCAAGTCATCCTCTTTCTCACCAGGTGGCCGGCGGACTCGTCGAGGGAGTCGTTGACGGTGGGACTCTGTAGTACTTGAGCACCTGGGTCATGATCTTATGGAAGGTCGGCGCAGCGGCAGCCGATGACTTCATGATAGCTGGCTTGGTGTAGGTCACGAGCACGACGTACTGCGGATTCTCGGCCGGTGCGATGCCCGCGAGCGACACGATGCGGTCCCGCGTATAGCCGACTCCATTGGGCCCGGCAACCTCTGCCGTACCACTCTTCGCCGCGACGCGATAGCCGGGGATGCGCAGCACCGGGCCGAGTTCGCCGCCCGTGACGACGCTCTCGAGCATGTTGACGACGGTCTTCGAGGAGGCGTCGGAGATCACCCTGGTGCCCGTCGTCGACGGCAGGTCGGTCACGGTGCCGTCGGGCTTCGTGCAGCCCTCGACGAGGGTGAGTGGCAGCCTGACACCACCGTTCGCGATGGCTTGGTATGCACCGGCCAGCTGCACCGCGGTCACGGCGACGCCCTGGCCATAGAGCATGTCGTACTTCTTCTGATCGTCCCAGTTCTTCAGCGGCGGGATCCCGCGCGCGGACTCCCCCTGGAAGCCCACGGCCGTCTCCTGGCCGAGCCCGAACTTCTCCATGTAGTCGTAGCGCTGCTGCTCCGGCACCCGGATGCCGATCATCGAGATGCCCACGTTGGACGACTGCTGCAGCACTCCGGTCAGCGTCAGCCTCTCCGTCGCGTGGCCGGTCGCGTCGTGGATCTTGCTGCCCTCGGGCGTCGTCCACGCGGCGGGAACCGTGGCCTGGGTGCCGGGGTTCGCGAGGCCAGAGTCGATGAGCATCGACGCACTGAGCGCCTTCATGGTGGAACCGGGCTCGTAGTACGCGCGGAACGCGAGCGAGCCCAGATTGGCGACCGGGGTGCCGTCGACATTGTTCGGATCGACGGATGGCCAGTCCGCCAGCGCCATGATGTGGGCGTCCTTGACTCGCACCACGATCGCGGTCGCCGACTGAGCGCCGATCGCGGTCGCCTGCTCGCCGATGGCCTGCTGCACGAACCACTGCAGGTCGCTGTCGATCGTGAGCTTCAAGGTGCCGCCGTCCACGGCCTCCTTCGTCGTCACGGTGCTGCCGGGAATGCGCACGCCGTCGGCCCCGCGCTCGTAGGTGGACGAGCCATTGGTGCTGGCCAGGCAGCTGTCCTCGGTCTTCTCCAGGCCGACCTGGGGGCCGTCGGTGCCGACGAAACCGACCAGGTTTCCCGCGACAGCGCCATCCGGATAGGTGCGAGCGGGATGCTTCTGATCCCAGATCCCCGGGATCGACAGTTTGCGAACGGCGCGCAGCTTCGCCGTGTCCACGCCCTTCGCCACGTAGGCGAAGTCGGAGGTCGGGTCCTTCGTGAGCGCCTGATAGACGGTGTTCTGGTCCTCGCCGGTGATCTTGGCGATCTCGCCAGCTGCCTGCAGCACGGTGACGTGCACCGTCTTGCCGTCGACCTTGCGATCGAAGTCGTGCACGTTTCGCGGGGACGCGGTGATGTCATAGCGCAGAACGCTGGCCGCGAGGACCTCGCCGTTGCTGTCGACGATATTGCCCCTCGCCGCATAGCTCGTGACGGCGATCGCGCGCTTGTTGAAGGAGTCCTTGTTGAGCTGGTCGGCACGCACGACCTGGATGTCGACCAGGCGCACCACGAAGACCCCGACGATGGCGAAGGTCAGCAGCAGCGCGATGGCGAGCCGCCGCCGAGTGGTCGCTGGTTTCCTCACGGTCTCATTCCTTCTGGCGAGCGGGCGGATGGCCGACTCAGTGCGTCACGGGCGAAGGCAATTCCCCCGCGTTCGACGCTACAGAGCCGTTCGTCGTTGTCGTGTCAGGCGCGCCCGTGCCGGTGGTGGTCGCTCCCGTGCTGGTGCTGGCCGTGGCGTCCTGCGCCGGCAGCCCCGGCAGCAGCGAGTTCGCGATCGCGACGCCGCCGGTGCCGATGACCGCGGCATCCGAAGCTTTCATCGCGGTGGGGGTGCCGATGACGGCGCCGTCGGAGAGGCGCAGGTAGACGGCGGGTGCCGTGCTCATCACCATGCCGAGCGCCTCCGCGCGGGCCGAGAGGTTCTGCGGGGACTTGAGCAAATCAAGCTGCTCCGTGTAGGTCTGCGCGTCGCGGCTGAGTTCGGTCTGCGTCGACTGCAGGGCGCTGATCTGGTAGGCGCCGTCGGAGAGAAGGATGCTGAGCAGCAGTTGCGCCATGAGGATCACGAACAGGCCTACGACCGTGACGAGGGCATAGATGGTGCGCGGTCTGGCCTTGCGCTGCGACCTGCTCGAGACGATCTCGACGTGGCGTACTCGCTCGGGGGATTCGACGGGGATGCGGGGGGAACGCTCCGGGAGCGAGTAAGCCAAATTCGTCATGCCGCACTCCGTACTCGTTCCGCCGCGCGCAGGCGCACGGGCGTTGCCCTGGGGTTCTCTGCCTTTTCTTCGTCGCTCGCAAGTTCCGCGCCGCGCACGAGAAGCTTCAGCTCCGGTCGGTGCTCCGGCAGTTCGACCGGAAGTCCCCGCGGGGCGGTCGAGGAGGATGCCGCGGCCAGCGCATGCTTGACAATGCGATCCTCGAGCGACTGGTAGGCGAGAACGACGATGCGTCCTCCGACCTCGAGCGCGTCGATGGCCTCCGGAATGGCGCGTTCGAGCACCGAGAGTTCTTGGTTGACCTCGATGCGCAGAGCCTGGAAGACGCGCTTGGCGGGGTGACCGCTGCGCTGCACGGCAGCGGGCGTCGCTGCGGCGATGATGTCCACGAGCTGGGCTGAGCGTGACAGCGGTGCCCGTGCTCGCTGCTCCACGATTCTGCGCGCGTAGCGCGGCGCGAGCTTCTCTTCGCCGTACTCGTAGAAGATGCGGCGAAGTTCGGACTCGCTGTACTCGGCAAGCACGCGCTCGGCTGTGAGCGGTGACGTGGCATCCATGCGCATGTCAAGGGGCGCGTCCTGTGAGTAGGAGAAGCCGCGGTCGGTGCGATCGAGTTGCAGCGACGAGACGCCGAGGTCGAACAGGATGCCGGCGACCGCGCCTATGCCGAGCTCACGCAGCGACTTGGCAAAGTGGTCGTACACCGTGTGCACGAGGTGGACGCGGTCGCCAAACCGAGCAAGTCGTTCCCGGGCAATGGCGATCGCGTCTGTGTCCCGGTCCAGTCCGACGAGGACGAGATCGGGAAAGCGGCTGAGGAAGGCCTCGGAGTGACCGCCCATGCCGAGGGTCGCATCCACGAGCACGGCACCGGGCCGGTCGAGTGCGGGGGCGAGTAGCTCGACCGTGCGGTCGAGCTTGACGGGGGTGTGAATCTGGTTGTCGACCATGGCTACCGGAGTAGCTCCTGGCCCCTGATCCCCATCCGATCCGACCTGCCACCGGGGAAGTATGGCAGGGCGCTGAGCGGCTGGGAGTCAGAAGCAAGGTGCTAGAAGAGTCCGGGGATCACCTCCTCCGCCGTGTCTGCAAAGCCGGCTTCCTGCTCGGCGTAGTACTTCTCCCAGGCCTTGGTGTCCCAGATCTCCGCGCGGTTGCCGACGCCGATGACGGTGAGCTCGCGATCGAGACCCGCGTAGCTGCGTAGCGCGGCGGGCAGGGTGACCCGGTGCTGCGCATCCGGAGCCTCGGCGGTCGCACCGGAGAGGAAGAGGCGCAGGAAGTCGCGACCCTCTTTGCTGGTGATCGACGCCTGGCGGATCCGCTCGTGCAGGTCTTCGAACTCGCGCGTGCTGAACACGTAGAGGCAGCGCTCCTGGCCACGGGTGACGACGAGGCCGGATTCGAGCTCACCCCAGAACTTCGCCGGCAGGATGATGCGGCCCTTGTCGTCGAGCTTGGGTGCGTAAGTGCCTAGAAACACTGCCGATCACCCCCAACTCTCCGGCCTGGATTCAGGTATCCTCCACTTTACTCCACTCCACACCACAACTCAACGATTTCGGCCCGAACTGGGGGTACTTGCACGCGCATTGCCCTATAAACAAAGGGAAGCACTTGGTGGAGGAAAATGGAGCGTGCGACGCGAGCGCGGCCGCCGCCCAGACAAAGAAAAAGGACCGGCCCTGAGGCCGGTCCTGAACTTCAACTGCTCGACAGGAGCTGACTCCTATTGGTCGCGATTATCTTGGCGCTTCTCCCAGCGGTCGTTCATGCGCTGCATGAAGTCCGGTTTGGGTGCGCGCGAACTCGGCATGCCAGGTGCGTCATCTGCTGACGCTTCTCCCCCGTGAAGGCGCGGGGCCGAGATGGCGACCAGCACGCCCACGAACATCACCACGAAGCCCGCGATGCCGATGATGGGGAGCCTGATGGCAACGCCCGTGACGATCGCGGCGATGCCGAGGATGCCGACGAGGATGCCGACGACGATTGTCGTGTAATTGCGCCTGCCCCCGCGGCCGCTGACGGTCGCGACGAAGTCGGCGTCGTTGTGATAGAGGCTCCGCTCCATCTCTTCCAAGAGGCGTTGCTCCTGCTCAGACAACGGCATGATGGCTCCTCCCGGGCTAGAGACCGAAGAACGGTAACTCCCAATTGTATGCTCACCCGCGTGGCTAGGCTAGGCACGTGGCTGAGAGTGCGCGGTTAGTTGACTTAGTACAGGCTGGCATCGACGGCTTCCTCGATGAACGACGGACCCAGCTCGGTGCGATCGCGCCCGAACTCGCACCTCTCGTCGACTTTTCGCGCGAGTTGCTCGCCGGGGGCAAGCGCTTCAGGGCGCTGTTCTGCTACTGGGGGTGGCAGTCCGTGCACGGCCTCGGTGCCAGGTCCGGCGCGTCGGAATTCTCCGCCGTCGTCGATGTCGCTAGTGCGCTCGAGATCTTTCACGCGGCGGCTCTCGTGCACGACGACATCATGGACAATTCGGATACCCGCAGGGGCAAGCCCTCCGCGCACCGGCGGTTCGAAGCACTGCACTCCTCCGCGGAGTGGTCCGGATCGTCGGAGATGTTCGGCCGCTCGGGTGCGCTGCTTCTCGGCGACCTGCTGCTCGACTGGAGCGACGAGTTGTTCGACAACGGTCTGCGCCGGCTCTCGAACCCGGGCGCGGCAGCGTCGGCGCGCCGCGAGTTCAACACCATGCGCACCGAGGTCACAGTGGGGCAATACCTCGACATCATGGAGGAGCAGGCCTGGCAGACACACGACGAGTCGGAGCACCTGAGCCGCGCCCACAAGGTGATCGTCTACAAGTCGGCGAAGTACAGCGTTGAGGCGCCCCTCGTGCTCGGAGCGAGCCTCGGCGGCGCATCCATGGGTCAGATCGAGGCGCTGCGTGGCTTCGGGGTACCTCTGGGCACCGCGTACCAGCTGCGCGATGACCTGCTCGGGGTCTTCGGCGACTCAGACAAGACGGGCAAGCCGTCGGGGGACGACCTCCGCGAAGGCAAGCGCACCGTGCTCATCGCCCTCGCTCGAGCGAAGTTGCCACACAATTCGCGCACCCTGCTCGACGAACTGCTCGGCGACCCCGACCTGACCGCCCAGCAGGTCTCGATGCTGCAGGCCTCCATCCGCGACAGCGGCGCCGTCGAGCACGTCGAGCGCATCATCGATCACAACGTGCGGCTCGCTACTGGCGCGATCGCCGAGGCTCCGCTGGCAGCGTCCGCTCGCGAAGAACTGATCAGCCTCGCCGACCGCGTGATCCGGCGGGCCTCCTGACCGTTGTGCCTGAAGCGGGCTGCGCGGGACTAGAAGCCGAGCGCCTGGGCCACGCGCCGCACCTCGGCCTTGCGGCCGGCGCGAAGCGCGTCGATCGGCGCGACGCCGAGGCTGTCTTCCTGGCTGAGCAGCCAGTGCATCGCCTGCTCGTCGGTGAAGCCGCTGTCGGCGAGCACGATGAGTGTTCCCCTCAGCTCGGGTAGGGGCTCGCCGTCGCGAAGGAACAGCTCGGGAACCTTCCACACGCCGTCGACCTTGGCCGCGAGCAGGCTGCGATCCTCGATCAACCTGCGCACTCGACTGACACCGACGCCGAGGATCTCGACGAGATCGGGGATGGTCAACCAACGCACTTCAGGATCGGTACTCACACCGCAAGCCTGCCAGAATGCACGCCCGCCACAAAGACGACACGGGACCTTCCTCGCGAATTCACTCCAGTAACAGTAGTCACGGTAATTGACAGTGGCATATATGTGTGTCAGCGTTGACGAGACGCGGCACTGTCGCCTACTCGGGGCCGGGAGTAAGACGGGGATCACGGATGACCAGCACAGCAGAACACGAACCACGCCACGTTGCACCCAGGGACGGTGCCACGAAAGAGCGCGGACGCCTCGTCAAGGGAATGCTCAACACCATTCCAATCGTGCTCGTCGGTTCCATGGCGCTCGGCCTGAACCTGACCGGCCCGATCCAGCCGGCTAATGCCAAGCGCGCCGACAAGCCGAAGACCACTCCCTCTGAGCTCGGTAAGACGATCCGCGACGCCTTCTCCGGGGCAAGCGCGGCCGCCCCGAGCAAGCCCGTCGTCGCCAGCGCCCCGGCCGCCGCACCAGCCAGTGCTCCCGGCACCTATCGCGTCATGGCGGGCGACACCGTCAGCAGCATCGCGGGCAAGTATGGCCTCGCCACCGCATCCGTGCTCGCCCTCAATGGCCTCGGCTGGAAATCGGTGATCTTCCCGGGGCAAACGCTCAAGCTGACCAAGAGCGGGGCCGCACCGGCTCCAACGGTCAAGCCGCAGGCGCCGAGCAGCGGTCGGTACACGATCGTCTCGGGCGACACCGTCGGCAAGATCGCCTCGCGCTTCGGAGTGACGACGCAGTCCGTGCTGAGCGCCAACGGTCTCAGCAACTCGAGCATCATCTACCCGGGCCAGACGCTCGCGATACCGACCGTGGCGCCCGCCTCGTTCGCGCCGGCACCCGTCTCGCACGTGGAACCCATCGCAGCGGTCGCGCCGCCGGCTGGCACGACCACCGTGACGAGCTCCTATGTGATCACCAGTGGCGACACGCTCAGCAAGATCGCGTCGAAGTTCGGTGTCAGCATTCAGTCGATCCTGAACGCCAACGGCCTCGGCTGGTCGAGCATCATCTACACCGGCCGCACGCTGACCATTCCGGGCGCCACGGTGCTGACGACAGCGACGTCCGCTCCCAGCGGCCTCACCGCGGAGATGTCGGCGAACGCGCGCACAATCCTTTCGGTCGGTCGCTCCCTCGGCGTCAGCGACTACGGGCTGGTCATCGCCCTCGCCGCCGCAATGCAGGAGTCGGGACTGCGCAACCTCGACTACGGTGACCGCGATTCGCTCGGTCTGTTCCAGCAGCGTCCGAGCGCTGGCTGGGGAACCGCGGCTCAGATCACCACCCCGAGCTACGCGAGCAAGCTCTTCTTCGGTGGCCCGAGCAACCCGAACCGGGGCAACACCAAAGGCTTGCTCGACATCAGCGGATGGCAGTCGATGACTGTCACGCAGGCGGCACAGGCCGTGCAGCGCTCCGCCTACCCGGACGCCTACGCGAAGTGGGAGGCTTCGGCCTGGGTGTGGCTCGACCTGCTCGGATAGTCCAGCAACCGACGGTGTTCCGCGTTCACGGTGTTCCGCGTTCACGGTGTTTTAGCGGGGATGCACAGCACGAGAACTTTAGACTTCAGCGGTGAGTAGCAACAGCACTGATCCCCTGATCGGGCGCCTGATCGATGGTCGATACCAGGTGCGCTCACGCATCGCGCGTGGCGGCATGGCCACCGTCTATCTCGCCACCGACCTGAGGCTCGAGCGGCGCGTGGCGATCAAGGTCATGCACGGTCATCTCGCCGACGACAACGAGTACAAGGCGCGATTCATCCAGGAGGCGCGTTCGGCGGCCCGGCTCGCGCATCCGAACGTGGTCAATGTCTACGACCAGGGACAGGATGGCGACACCGCCTACCTGGTGATGGAATACCTGCCCGGCATCACGCTGCGTGAGCTACTGCAGGAGCACCACATCCTCACGACCACGCAGGCCACCGACATCATGGAGGCGATCCTCTCCGGGCTCGCCGCAGCACACAAGAACGGCATCGTTCACCGCGACCTCAAGCCCGAGAACGTGCTGCTCGCTGATGACGGCCGCATCAAGATCGGCGACTTCGGCCTCGCCCGTGCCGCCACGGCGAACACGGCTACGGGCAACGCGTTGCTCGGCACGATCGCCTACCTCTCCCCCGAACTCGTCGTGCGCGGGGTCGCAGACACCCGCAGCGACATCTACGCGGTCGGCATCATGCTCTACGAGATGCTCGCCGGCGAACAGCCCTTCAAGGGCGAGCAGGCGTTCCAGATCGCCCAGCAGCACGCCAACGACACCGTGCCGACGCCGAGTAGCAAGAACCCGCGCGTTCCTATCGAACTCGACGAACTCGTGCTCTGGGCCACCGCGCGCGACCCCGACCAGCGACCCCGCGATGCGCGGGTGATGCTCGATCAACTGCTCGAGACCCGGGCGATCCTGCAGTCCGATGACCCCGCCACTGCGGCAACGGCGATTCAGCGCACCATGGTGCTTCCCTCCGCGGTGGCACCGAATCAGGACGCCGAGACGCAAATCCTGCAACCCCGGTCGCGTCACCGCACCGGTCCGGTGCTCGCCGACAGCACGCAGGCGCTCGCGACGAAGTCGGACAAGCGGCGTTCGCGAGGATTCTGGATCTTCGCACTCGTCCTCCTGCTCGCCGCGGCCGCGGGAGGCACGGGCTGGTACTTCGGTCCGGGCCCGGGCGGCCACGTGACGATCCCGGATCTCGCCGGCAAGACTCCGCCGGCGGCGACCGCCGCCCTCAAGGACCTCGGGCTCGCGGTGAACCCGAACCCGGGGTCGATCGACTCGCCCACCGTTCCGAAGGGCGCCGTCGCCCAGACGACCCCGAAGATCGGCGCGTCCGTCACAAAGGGCACCGTCGTCACCCTCCTGATCTCGACCGGCCCGAAACTGCTGGCCTACACGAGTGTCGCGGGCATGCCAGAAGACGACGCCATCCAGAAGATTGCAGACGAGGGCTTCACCTACGCCGAGACCAAGTCGACCAAGCAGTTCGACGCAAAGGTCGCGGAGGGCATCGTGATCGCTGCCCTTGGCGCCGACGGCTCTAGCCTCGCCGACGCCACGCAGTACGGGGAGAAGCAGCCGATCGCGCTCGTGGTGAGTGCCGGGCCACTGCCGGATGTCGCGGGCAAGAGCTTCGAGGACGCCACGGCGATCCTCAAGGCCAAGAACCTCACCGCGTCCCCCGGCCGACAGGATTACAGCGACACGATCCCGAAGGACATGGTCATCGGGATCGAGACACCCACCGACAGCGGCGGCAACGCCAAGGCGATTCACCCCGGCGACACCGTGAACCTCACGATCTCGCGCGGCAAGGAACAGGTGCAGGTTCCGGATGTC
>DATNBR010000092.1:0-39746 GCA_035571875.1 Lacisediminihabitans sp.
TGACCGGGATGTCGGGCGCCCTCGCCATCCAGCCCCAGTCGGAAGGCCTCCCGCAGCGCATCTGGTGGGGTGCCGGCACGAGGGCCACCGCGGTCTGGACGGCCGAACAGGGCATGAACCTCATGAGCTCCACGCTGCTCACCGAAGACACCGGCGTTCCCTTCGACGAACTGCAGGCCGAGCAGATCAGCATGTTCCGCGACACCTGGGCGAGTGCGGGCCACGACTTCGAGCCGCGCGTGTCGGTGAGCCGCAGCATCCTGCCCATCACGACCGACCTCGACCGGGAGTACTTCGGCGGCATGGCGGCCGGCGAGCGCAGCGATCAGGTCGGCTACATCGACGGCGGCATCGCCCGCTTCGGCAAGAGCTACGTCGGCGAGCCCGACGCGATCGTCGAGGAGCTGGTGAAGGATGCCGCGGTCGCCTCGGCGGACACGGTGTTGCTCACGGTGCCTAACCAGCTCGGCGTCGACTACAACGCCCACCTCCTCGAGACCATCGCGAAACACATCGCCCCCGCGATCGGCTGGAAACCGAACCTCTGAGCTCGTCGACGGGCACCCCGACGCGCTTCGACGGGCTCAGCGAACGAAGCTAGCCGAGCTGGAGCCCGGGCACGCCCGCGGCGATGCGGTCGGCATCCGGAACCGTGCCCGCACCCGCGGGCACGCGGTGGTCCTGCCAGCGGCGCAGCACGCCCATCGGCAACTCTTCGGCCACGAGCGCGAAGCAGAAGTGATCGCACCACTGCCCATTGATGTGGATGTAGCGACGCCGCAGCCCCTCGTAGCGAAACCCGAGCTTCTCGACCACTCTCAGCGACGGCGCGTTCTCCGGGCGGATGCAGATCTCCATGCGGTGAAGACCCACCTGAAAGAAGCAGTAGTCGGTCGCGAGCGCGACGGCCGTCGGCGTGACGTCCTTGCCCGCGAAACGCTCTGACACCCAATAGCCGATCGTCGCCGACGACAGCGAGCCGTAACTGATGCCCGAGACGTTGAGCTGGCCGGCAAGCTGGCCGTCGTACTCGATCGCATACGGCAGGCCGAACCCGGCCCGAGCGTTCGCCTGAAGACCGCGGATGCCCGCCCGCACGTCGAAATTCATCGGCCCGTGCGGATTGGTCGCCTCCCACTTGCGCAACCACCCACGGTTGTCGAGCAGCTCGCGTTCCAGGGCGCGCGCATCCCGCAGCCGGATCGGCCGGATCGTGACACGCCCCTCCTGGAGCGTCTGAATGGGAGTCGCCACCGTACTAGTCCAGTTTGCTCGCGAAATCCTTCAGCCATGGACGCAGCTCCACGCCCAGGTCTTCGCGGTCGACCGCGAGTTGCACGATCGCCTTGATGTAGTCGAGGCGGTCACCCGTGTCGTACCTGCGACCGCGGAAGACGACCCCGTAGACGCCACCCGCTATCGACGGGTCGGCAGCGAGCGTCTCGAGCGCATCCGTCAGCTGGATCTCGCCGCCCTTGCCTGGTTCAGTGTGCTCCAGGATGTCGAAGATCTCGGGCTTCAGCACGTAGCGACCGATGATGGCATAGTTCGACGGCGCGTTCTCGGCGCTCGGCTTCTCGACCATTCCGGTGATGCGCACGACATCGTCTTCATCGGTCTTCTCGATCGAGGCGACGCCGTAGAGGTGAACGAGCGAGGGGTCGACTTCGAGCAGCGCGACGACGGTCGTGTCACGCTCGCCCTGCACCTCGATCATGCGCGAGAGCAGCACGTCGCGGCTGTCGATGATGTCGTCACCGAGCAGAACGGCAAACGGCTCGCGGCCGACGTGCATTTTCGCGCGCAGCACCGCGTGGCCGAGGCCCAGCGGATCGCCCTGCCGCACGTAGTGAACCTCGGCGAGATCCGTGGAGAAGTTGACCTTCTCGAGTTTGGCGGTGTCGCCCTTCTCCTCGAGGCGCGCCTCGAGTTCACCCACCCGGTCGAAGTGATTCTCGAGCGCCGTCTTGTTGCGGCCGGTGATCATGAGCACGTCGTTGAGGCCTGCGGCCACTGCCTCTTCCACGACATATTGGATGGCCGGCTTGTCGACAACGGGGAGCATCTCCTTCGGCATGGCCTTCGTTGCCGGGAGAAACCTGGTGCCGAGTCCCGCGGCGGGGATCACTGCCTTCGTTATCGTGAATGCCATAACGACAGGGTAACGGCATCACCTGCATAAGATGGCTGCATGAACGGTGACGAAGGCCACCAGAAGCGTGCGCTGCGAGCAGAGCTGCGCGAGCGCCGGCGCAACATGACATCGTCGGAGCGCGAGAGCGCGACCATAGCGCTGACCGCGAAGCTCTCGGAGCTGACCGGCAGGCTCGGTGCCCGCTCGGTCGCGGCCTACCTGCCCACGGCCGACGAGCCGAACGTGCGCGGCTACCTCGACTGGGCGGAGCGCGAGGGCATCCGGGTGCTCACCCCCGTGTCTCGCGACGACGGTCTCCTCGACTGGGTCGTGGCAACCGGCGACGAGACCGAGGGACAGTTCGGATGGCCGGAACCTGTGGGCGAGCTGCTGGGCCCGATCGTGATCAACGACGTCGACCTCATTCTCGTGCCTGCGGCATCCGTCGATCGCACCGGCATGCGCATGGGCTGGGGGCGCGGCTACTACGACCGCACGCTCGGTTCGATGGAGAAGTGCCCGCCGGTCTATGCTGTGATTTTCGACAGTGAGCTGGTTGACAGCGTGCCGAGCGAGGTCCACGACAAGCGGGTGAACGGTGTTGTGACACCGAACGCGATCGTCACCTTCTAGCTTTTCTCTTTCTGCATGGAGGTTTTTCGTGCCCACCTATTCGTACCGCTGTGCGAGCTGCGATTTCGCGTTCGACCAGTACCAGGCGTTCACGGATGACAGCCTCACCGTCTGCCCGAACTGCGGCCAGCCGCAGCTTCGCAAGGTTTTCAATTCCATCGGCGTGACCTTCAACGGCTCGGGTTTCTACCGCACGGACTCCCGCGCGAAGGGCGGTGACAGCACGTCGGGCTCAACCTCTTCCACCTCGGGCGACTCGTCCGGTTCGTCGTCATCGGGCGGCGACGGCGGCGGCTCGAAGCCGAAGGCAGTCAAGCCCAAGGCCGCCCCCGCGGCTGCGGGCTCGTCCGGCAGCGCTTCGAAGTCAGGCTCCGCAAACACGTAGCCACAGGGACGTGGTTGCATAACCGAATATCGATTTATCACCTGAGTAAGGAGTAGGGCCATGCTCAAAGGATTCAAAGAGTTCATCATGCGCGGCAACGTCATCGACCTCGCCGTTGCGGTCGTCATCGGTGCGGCGTTCACTGCTATCGTCAACGCCCTGGTCGAGGGCCTGCTCAATCCGGCGCTCGGGGCTCTGTTCAATGCCGACAACCTCAAGTCGGCGTGGAAGGTGCCCATCCCGACGTTCTCCGGCGACACCGCCGAGCTCGCCTTCGGTGCGGTCGTCGCTGCCGTCATCCAGTTCGTACTCGTCGCCGCCGCGGTGTACTTCGCGCTCGTCGTGCCGATCAATTACCTGAAGAGGCGCGCTGACGCCAAGCGCAACGCGGGGGCCACGGATGCCGAGGTGCCGCCGGACGAGTTGCAACTGCTCACAGAGATTCGCGACCTGCTCGCCAAGGGCACGACGGATGCCGCCGCGGACGGGAAGCACGCGGCGCTGTAGCCTTCCCGCGCGGGTTGAGTAGCGAGGCACGAGCGTATCGAAACCCCACGCGGGTTGAGTAGCGAGGCACGAGCGTATCGAAACCCCTCACGCGGGTCGAGTAGCGAGGCACGAGCGTATCGAAACCCCACGCGGGTTGAGTAGCGACGCGCGAGCGTATCGAAACCCCACGCGGGTTGAGTAGCGAGGCACGAGCGTATCGAAACCCCACGCGGGTTAAGTAGCGACGCGCGAGCGTATCGAAACCCCGTCGCCACCCGGTTTCGATACGGCCGTGGGCGGCCTACTCAACCCGCCTAACGCGCACGCGGGTTGCTCGGCTTCCTGCTCAGCGCGGGCAAGTCTTCCATTCGGCGATCCATGAGTGCCTCACGCTTCTTGCGGGACCACCCCTGAATCTGTTTCTCACGCTCATAGGCGTCGTCAATCCGCTCGAACTCTTCGGAGAAGACGAGTTCGACGGGCTGCCGCTTTCGGGTGTAGTCACCACCGGCACCTGCTGTGTGCTGGGCAAGCCGGGTATCGAGATTCCTCGTGGAACCGACGTAGAAGGAACCGTCGCCGCAGCGGAGCATGTACACGAATGGCATGCGGCAGTATCTCGCTCGGCCGTCCGCAGCGCGCGAGTTGTGCACAGGCCGGTTTCGATACGGCCGCGGGCGGCCTACTCAACCCGCCTTGGTATTTCGCGGGTTGAGTAGCGAGGCACGAGCGTATCGAAACCCCGTCAGGTCCAAGGTTTCGATACGGCCGAGGACGGCCTACTCAACCCGCTCGGGGGCGGCTAGAAGCGGTAGCCCCAGTGCGGCGGAGCATCGCGCTTGAGGCGTTCGTCGTTCTCGTGCTCAGAGTGCCGCGGCGGCTCCTTCTGCGGCGTCGGGTCGCTGCCGGGAGCGGGCTCGGTCGTCACCCTGCGGCGCGCGCGACGGCGCGGTGCGGGGTCTGCTGACGCGGGAGGGTTCGGGAGGTCGGGTTCGCGTGACTCCTCGTCGGGCGAGGGCGCCACGAGCTAACCCTGCTGCACGATGGCGATGGGCTCGGTAATGGGAGCCGTGGATGCGCCAAGCATGGTGGTGATGCGGTCGGCCACGGCATCCGGGTCTTTGAAGAGCTCAAAGGCGTGCACCCGCAGATAGTGCCAGCCGAGGCGGCGCAGCATCTCGGGGCGAAGCCTCAGCGATTCGCGCAGGCTGGTTCCGTGCAGCAGGCTGTCGGTCTCGATGCTGAGACACATGCCCTCGTGGGATGCGACGAGGCCGAGCTTGCCACGGTGGCCGAGCGCGACGCGCAGGCCGCGGTACTCGAGCCGCTGGGCAAGATCGACGAGCATCGGATCGCTGTCGTCGGGAATCGGTTCGCTCGCGGTGCGTGCGCCGATGTCTTCGAGCACCTCGGCGAGGGCGATCACGCCGTGGTGCATGCGGTCCCGATCGATGTCTTCCGGGGTGAAGCACGCGACTATCACGAGCGCGCGGCGGGCACGGGTCATCGCGACCGCGAGCAGCCGCTCGCCGCCGGGCTTGCCGAGCGAACCGAAATCGGAGAGCATGCGGCCGTGCGGGGTGCGGCCGAAACCGATCGAGAAGATCACGCGGTCACGGCTCTGCGCCACCGACTGCTCGATGGTCGTCACCGTGAACGGCTCGGCCCGATCGCCGAGGAGGAAGTCGTTGAGTTCCGGGCGCGTCACGATCGCGGTGAGCACGGCCTGTTGCACGCGCACGGCGTGCTTGGCGCTCGCGGTGATCACCATGAGCGATTCGTGCGGGCGCTTCTCGGCGTGATCGAGCACGAGGTCGACGACGCGCTCGACCTCGGCGTCGACGCTCTCCACCGCGCCGGTCTCGAGGTCGGGCATGCCGGAGCCGGCCGCCACATAGTCGAGACGGATGCTCGGATGCCCGAGGAAGCTTCCCGCCCACGGGAGCGACTCGATCTTGCCCGCGTAGAAGCGGCGGTTCACGAGTTCGGCGAGGTCCTCGCCGCCCGCGCGATAGCTGCGGGTGAGCGTGAGGGTCGGCAGCAGCGTTCCGAGCGTCGCGAGCGCGGAACCCGAGTGCAGTTCGTCGAGGAATTCGTCGGTGACCTCGGCCTCATCCGTCTCACCGTCGGTGATCGCAATGCTGAACGGCGCCGGCGTCTGGGTGACCGGGTCTCCGAAGACGACGGCCTGCTTGCCGCGGCGGATCGCGGCCGTGGTCTCCGCGAGAGTCATCGCACCACCATCGACGAGGATCACGGTGTCGAAGCGGATGCGGTCGGTGATCGACGGCACCTCGTAGGGAGAGGCCAGCCAGACCGGGGCGATCGTGCGCGAGAGGTGCGGTGCGGCTTCCTGCAGCGCGGCCGAGTCGACGTGTTCGCCACGCAGGGTGCGCTTGAGTGCCGCGGCCTCATCCGGCCAGTCGACCAGGCCGATCTGCCAGTTCTCGGCAAGCTGCCAGGCGAGCAGTTGGGCGCTGCCCGCGGCGTGCGCCTCATCGACGAGCCTGAAGTCGCCCTCGAGGCGGTCGAGAACGGAGGTGTTCGCGCCGAGCAGTGCCCGGTCCGCGGCGAGTAGCGCCTCGAGCGCGGACTGCCACCAGGCGAGTTCGAGCTCGGCCGCGACCTGGTCGTCAGGCACGTGGCGCGCGGCGAGGTCGTCGAGCAGCGGGTCGAGCCGCAACTGCTGCAGCGTGGTGCGAAGGATGCTGCGCTCCTGCAGGTTGTGCAGCACTTCGGAGTCAGCGGCGAGTCCCTCGACCTTGCGCAGCAACTGCGCGATGGGCAGGTGGATGAGCTGGGCCTGCTGCTCGGTGACGCCGAGCGGCTCGTCGAGACTGTTCAGGTCCTGCGAGACCTGCTGATAGGCGACCTGTACGTCGGCAATGCCGATCGGCACCTCGGGGCCGACGCCCGCGGCGACGAATCGCTGCCACAGCATCCGCTGGTGCTGGATGCGCACGAGCGACTCGTTGAGGTCGCTCACGTGTACGCCGGGTCGCACGTATTCGCGCGCGAGCTTCTTGAGCCTGCGACGGTTCGCGCTCGACATCTCCGGCGCATCCTTGCGCGCCGAGGTGGCGGAGATCAGCTCGCTCAGCGAGCGGTCGAAGACCACGGGGAGGAAACGATCGAGCGTGTCCCGGATGTCCATGAGCAGTCGCAGATACACGCCGAGTTCGAAGATGTTCTCGAACGGTCGCATGCGGGTGCCGTCGATGAGGGCGTTCGCCCGGTCGAGCAGCGCCGGTAGATCTGTGCCATGGAGTCGCTTGGCGAGTTGGTGGGCGCCCATCGCGTCGTCGCTGCTGGCGAAGTTCGCGCGATACCAGGGCGAGTCTGCAGGTCCGTACTTGAACTCGCCGAGGGTCGCGGCCTTGACGATCGCCTCGGCAGCGCGGCTGCGGTCGCGCGCCAGGAACTCGACGGAACTGCGGTCGAGCCGCGCCGTCGTCGCCGGCGGGTTCGGCAGCAGGGCGAGGCGCGAGAGTTCGGTCACACAGTCGAGCACCGAAACGCCGAGCTCCGGGTCCTGCCGCACGATGGCACCGCGGTAGTCGACGAGCACCTTGCGCAGGCGCACGAGCGCGTCATCCACCTCGCTGAGCTCCGGCTGCACGGCCTTCTCGTTGCGACCGATGGACCGGATGAGGTCACGCCTCAGCGTGCCAGGCGCGACCGCGAAGCCGTTCAGTCCGATATCGCCGAAGCGCTGGGCGATGCCGCCGAGAGCCGCCCGACGCGGACCCACCACGAGCACGCGCTTGTTCTGCGCGACGAGGCAGCCGATCGCGTTGACGATGGTCTGCGTGCCTCCCGTGCCAGGCAACGTCTTCACGACGACCGAGTTGCCCGCGGCGATCTGCGCGACCACGTTCTCCTGCTCGGCGTCCGCATCGAGCAGCAGGGTGTCGGTCTCGGGCGTGCGCTGGTCGGGATGCTGCGGTTCGACCGGTGCGTAGCCCTCCTGCACCGCCCACTTCGCCGACGAGTTTCCGGCGAGTGCATCGAGAACGGGGTGCTCGAGTTCTGCGGCGTCCGCGTGCATCGCTGGGGCGACATCCGCAAAGGAGGAGACGACGAGTCGAGGCTGCACATTGAACCACTGCAGGTGTGCGGTGAGCCCACGCAGACGGTCGATCACCGGATTCGGCTTGAATGAGCCGTCCTGCTCGGCGAGCGCCACGAAGGCTTCTGCGTCGAGTTCGATCTGGAACTGCTCCTTGAGCGCGTTCGCGAGCCCTGGGTTGAGGAAGGGGGCGCCGCGCAGCTTCACCTCGAAGTCACGACCGTAACGACGGATGGCGAGCGGGCGCAGCAGCACCGGCGCGCGGTACTCGACGTCGTCGTGCTGCCATTCCGCGATGCCGATGCCGAGGTGGATGGCGTCGATGCCGCGCGCCGTCGCGAGTTCGAGCCCCTTCGAGGCGATCTCCCCGGCCGCGATCTTGGCGGCCCTGAGCGCGAGGTCGTCGCGGATGAGGCTCGAGAGCAGGGTGGTCTTGCCGGTGATGAACTGGGCGAGGCCACCCGGATGCGTTGCGCTGAGTTCGATGCGCGTGCGAGGGGTGTCGACGAAGTGCAGCAGCGGTGACGTGCCGCCGATGGCGGCGAGTTGGTCGCGCCAGCTCTGCCTGATCGGGTCGGCCACATTCGCCGCGGTGAAGTTCGGATCCCCGAGACTGAGTGCGTGTGGTGCTGTCACCTGATGCTCCGCGTGGGCAGCGTTGTTCTCGGACCCCGGTAGATCGTCTTCCGGTACACGTTGTCTATCCGCACGCCACACACCGTTACCTTAAGGGTGCCTCCTTGTAAATGCCGGGATGCGCACGGGGGTTTCGCGGATCGCAGCCGCAGTCACGCGTGCAGCCCACCGTCGTAAACTACGGGCCATGAGCTCCGCCGCCGACACTGTCGACCTGCTGGGCGCGGGCTCGGTCGCCCTGATCACGATCGTCGTCATCTTTGTCGGCCTCGTCGGTACCGGATTCGCCATCCTGTTCCGCCGCCGCGGGAGAGTCAACGAGGGTGCGGAGCCTCGCGCGCTTGCGAAGCGGGCGAGCGTTCTGCTGGTGCGGGTGGATGACGCGGTGAGGAACGGTGCGGATGAACTCGGCTTCGCGATCGCCCAGTTCGGCGAGGAGGGAACCCGGGAATTCGCAGCGGTGCTCACCGAGGCGAGGGCGAAGCTTACCGAGGCCTTCATGCTGCAGCAGCGGCTCGACGACGCCACCCCGGACTCTCCGTCGCAGAGCCGCGACTGGAATGCGCGCATAGTGCACCTGTGCGAGGCGGCACAGTCCGCTCTCGAACAACAGGAGCGCGCGTTTCGAGAGCGGCGCGCGAGTGAAAAGGACGCGCCCGCGAGTCTTGCGGCGGTGCGCGAGGCCATCGCGGCCACATCCGCTCGGCTCCCGGCGAGCGCTACAGCACTCGCCGCACTCGGCCGACGGTACTCGCCCGCCGCCGTCGCCACCGTGAGCGACAGCGTCGACGAGGCGAAGGCGCTCCTCGACGCGGCCAGCGGCGCGGCGGATGCGGCCGAGTCCCGCATCGCGGACACTGCGGGCCCGGTGGCCGAGTCGATTCGCTCGGCCCAGCAGGATGTCGCCAGGGCCGGGCAGGCGCTCGACGGCATCGATCGGCTGGCCTCCACGCTCGGCGAACTCTCCGCGCGACTCGAGAAGCTCGTCGGCGTCGCTCGCGACGACCTCGCCGAGGCACGCGCCGTGCGCGACACACCGCCGGATCCCGCGACAGGCGCCGCGGTCAATGAGGCGATTTCGCGCGTCGAGGCGGTGCTCACGGGGCTCGGCGTCCCCAGCTCCGTCGGCGACCCGGCCGCAGGCATCCAGAGCCTGGAGGCCGCGCTCGCGTCGCTCGACCTTGCTCTCGGCACGGCACGCAATCAGGCTCAGCGGCTGGAGCACGCGCGCACCGCCCTCGCCGGCGCGCTGCTGACCGCTCGCAGCCAACTCGCCACCACGGGCGACTACATCAACGCCCGCCGGGGCGGCGTGGGAGCGGAGGCGCGCACCCGGCTCGCCGAGGCGCAGCGCCTGCTCACCATCGCCGAGGCCGAGTCAGACCCGGTGACCGCGCTCGACACGGCGCGCAGTTCGGCGACCTACTCGCGGGATGCGGATGCCCTCGCGCGCTATGACGCCATGAAGCGCTGACGGTCCGCTACTCCGAGAACTGCCAGTCCAGGTCGAAGCGCACGCCGGCATCCCGGATCAGGTTGATCGCGGGGCACCGCTTCTCCACGAGAGTGCGCAACTGCGCCTGCTGCTGCGCGGAAGCGCTCGAGGCGATTCTCACGGTGAGGGTGTAGTCGAGGAAGTGCGGCGAGACATCCGCGGTGCCGCGAAATCCGCGCACGTCCATGTGTGCCGCCGATGCGGTCTCGACCGAACGCAGCGGGATGGCCAGCTCGGTCGCGACGGTGTCGATCACGACGGTGATGCATCCGTTCACCGCACCCGCGAGGATCTCCATCGGCGTGGGCGCGCTGTTCGTGCCCCCGACCGCCTCCGGTTCGTCGCTGCGCAGCGTGAAGTCGCGAATGCGGATGTCGGTGGTCATCGACCCCTGCCAGCTGCCGATCGCGCGCACGGACTTGATCCACTCGCGGCGGGGCTCCGAGGGCCGCACGTCATTCACCGTCTGCGTCGCGGTCTCAGTCATAGGCGAAGTCAACGCCCGCACGGGTGCTCACGACAAGCGCGGCCGTCATCCTTCGTCACGAAACGGCTTGTGTGTCGCTAAATGACTTCGCTGCTTGGTCCGGTTTCCGCGCCGGTCATACGCTCATCGGCACAAGAGCACAGGCATCGTGCTCATTTCGCGAGCCATAATCGAGAGGCGCACCGTGTCCATTCTGGAACTGAAGCCGAACGCCGTGCAGGGCAAGAAGCGGGTTCTCACCTCCGCTTTCGTCGGCACGACGGTCGAATGGTACGACTTCTACGCGTACGGTACCGCCGCGGCCCTCATCTTCAACAAGCAGTTCTTCCCGGCCGAATCGCCCGTCGCGGGAACTCTCGCGGCCTTCGCGACCTTCGCCGTCGGCTTCATCGCGCGACCCGCGGGTGGGCTCATCGCCGGGCACCTGGGCGACCGCATCGGTCGCAAGTCGCTCCTCGTGTTTTCGCTCATCCTCATGGGCGTCGCCTCCACCGCGATCGGCCTGCTGCCCAATTACGCCGCCATCGGTCCGCTCGCGATCATCGGACTGGTCGTTCTGCGTCTGCTGCAGGGTCTCGCCTGCGGTGCCGAATGGGGCGGCTCTGCGCTGCTGTCGGTCGAGCACGCGCCGCGCTACCTGCGCGGCTTCTTCGGCAGCTTCACCCAGGTCGGCTCGGCGGCCGGGATGCTGCTGGCCACGGGCTCCTTCGCGGTCACCCAGGCGCTCACGACCAACGAGCAGTTCAATGCGTTCGGATGGCGCATCCCCTTCCTCGCGAGCGCGGTGCTCGTGGGCATCGGTCTCTACATTCGCCTAGGGGTGAAGGACGCGCCCGCGTTCACGCAGCTGAAGGAAGAGAAGCGCATCGTTCGGGCGCCCGCGGCCGCGGTCATCCGTCACCACTGGCGCGCACTGCTCGTCACCATCGGGCTGCGCTTGGCTCAGCCGGGGCTCTTCGCCATTCTGGCCGTGTACATGGTCGGCTACCTCGACCACCGCCGCGGAGACCCGGAGTCCGGCGTCACGGCCGTGGTCATCGGCTCGGCGCTCGGTCTCGCCTCCGGACCGCTGTGGGGCTGGGCATCCGATCGCTGGGGCAGGCGTCCGATCGCCATCGGCGCCATCATCGGCATCGGCGTCTTCATCTGGCCCTTCTTCTGGTTCCTCGACCACGGCTCGCTCGCACTGCTGCCCGTGATGATGATCCTCGGCATGAACGTGCTCCACGACGCGATCTACGGCCCGCAGGCCGCCTGGTTCGCCGAGCAGTTCCCGGTGAACGTGCGATACACGGGCGTCTCGCTAGGGTGCCAGATCGGCACCGTGCTCTCGGGCGGGCTCACGCCGGTGATCGCCGCTGCGCTGCTCATCGCGGGCGGCAACCAGCCCTGGCTCATCTGCGGCTACATCACCCTGCTCGCCGTGCTCTCGCTCATCGCGGCTCTCGCGGCGAAGGACCCCGCCCGCGACTTCGCTCGTGATCCATCCACCGTCGACACCTTTGAGGACATCTCATGACCAAGCCCATCATGCTCAACGCCTTCGAGATGATGGTTCCCGCGTTCCAGTCGCCTGGGCTGTGGCGGCATCCGGATGACCAGAGCCGTCGCTATGCCCAGCTCTCCTACTGGACCGAGCTTGCGCAGACGCTGGAGTCGGGCGGCTTCACCGGCATCTTCCTCGCCGACATCCTCGGCCAGTACGACATCTACGGCGGTAACGCGGATGCCGCCATGCGCGGCGGCGTGCAGTACCCCATCCTCGACCCCACCCTGATCATCAGCGCACTCGCGGCGGCGACCACGACGATCGGCGTCGGCGTCACCGTCTCCGTCACCTACGAGGAGCCGTACCTGCTCGCGCGGCGCTTCACCACCCTCGACCACCTCAGTGACGGCCGTGTCGGCTGGAACATCGTCACCTCGTACCAGGACTCCGCGGCACGCAACCTGGGGCTCACGGAGCAGCCGCCGCACGACGAGCGCTACGAGCGTGCAGACGAATACATGGATGTCGTCTACAAGCTCTGGGAGGGCTCCATCGATGACGACGCCATCGTCGCCGATCGCGAGACGGGACTCTTCGTCGACCCGGCCAAGGTGCGCAAGATTAATCACGAGGGCCGGTATTTCTCTGTGCCAGGGCCCGCTCTTGCCGAGCCGTCCCGGCAACGCACTCCCCTGCTGTTCCAGGCCGGCGCTTCACCGCGCGGAATCTCCTTCGCGGCCGAGAACGCCGAGGCGATCTTCTTCAACGGTTACTCGACGGCGATCGTGCGAGGCTGGGTCGACGCCGTACGCGGCGGTCTCGTGGCCAAGGGCCGCTCCGCCGACGCGGTGAAGATCTTCACCATGGCCACCGTGATCGTCGCGGAGACCGACGAGGCCGCCGAGGCGAAGTACGAGGACTACAAGCAGTACGTTGACCCGGAGGCGGCGCTCGCGCTGTTCGGCGGATGGACGGGGCTCGACCTCGAGGGCGTCGACGTCGACAAGCCGCTCGAGCACGTGCAGTCCGAGGCGCATCAGTCGGCGCTCGCGACCTTCACCAAGCTCGACCCGACCCGCGTCTGGACGGTGCGCGAGATGGCGACCTTCATCAGCATCGGCGGCCGCGGCCCGGTGATCGTCGGTTCGCCGGCCACTGTGGTGGACGAGTTGGAACGCTGGATGGTCGACGCCGACATCGACGGGTTCAATCTGTCCAGCGTCATCCGGCCCGGTGGCGAAGAGGACTTCGTGCGACTCGTCTCGCCCGAGTTGCGGCGTCGCGGTCTGCTGCCTGAGCCGGTGCCGGGCCAGACCTTCCGCGAGGCAGTGCTCGGCAAGGGACCGCGGCTCGCCGATGACCATCGGGGGGCTCAGTTCAGGCCGGCTCTCGCGGGGGTGCCCGCAGAGTAGAGGCCGGCTTGCCCGCAGAATAGAGGGATGACTCTCCCCTCCACCGACACCGTCGTCAGCTATCCGAGTGGTGCCGTCAGCGGCACCGGCATCGTCGTCCACATCGAAGACCTCGGCGGCGGTCGCAGTGCGGTGCTCCTGGATGCCACGCCCTGTCACCCGGTCGACGCGGGGTGGCCAGACCAGGGCCCCGATCGCGCGACGCTGCGCTGGAACGGCAGCTCGGCATCCGTCGTGGACTGTGTCGTCGCCGCCACCGACGGCAGCGCCCTCTACCTCGGGTCGGATGTGCCCGTGCGCAAGGGCACGGAGGGCTGGGCCTTCGTGGTCGCGCACCTCGTGGAGGGCACCGCGCCCGCGGTCGGCGACGAGGTCGCTGTCGAGGTCGATGAGGACCACCGCCGCTCGCTCTCGATCGGGCACACCGGCTGCCACCTCGTCTCGCTCGCGCTCAATCGCGCCCTCGCCGACCGCTGGACGAAAGAGGCCGCCGCCGACGCGCTCGGCGCGCCCGACTTCGACAAGCTCGCCATCGACTCGTCCACGATCGTGCCCTTCGGGTCGGTCGACACCTTCCGCCTCAACAAGTCGCTGCGCCGCAAAGGCTTTGTCTCCGACGGGCTCGCGGATGCGCTGCCCGCGATCGAGACCGCGGTGAACTCGACCATCGAGGCCTGGCTCGCGACGCATGCCGCCGTGAGCATACGTCGCGAGGGTGAGGCGCTCACCGACCGTCGCTACTGGGAATGCGAGCTGCCAGACGGCGAAGCCAGCATCGCCTGCGGTGGAACCCACGCGCAGTCACTCGACGCTCTCGGCGTGCTTCGCGCCGCCCTCGCCCTCTCGGACGACGAGGGAACGAGCGTGCTCACGATGACGACCGAGGCGCGCGGCGCGCACTGATTTCCCTCGCACGCGGGTAACCGACGCCGCCTGTGGAGTCAAGCCCTTGTCGCTCTAGGTGTATCAACGTTGACTCGAAGCAGCTCGCCTGTTGCGTTAGCGCTCACCCCCGGAGGATGACATGAAGGCACCCGAAGCCCGCGGCCCGATCAGCTCACTGCTGCTACGGTCGCTCAACCAGCGGCCAGACGCCGCTGGGTCCTCCGTGAACGGCGACCTCGCCGCCGCGCTCGAACAGTCGCGAACGGCGCTCAGCGCGACGGGCGAGCTCCTCTTCGACGACGACCTGCAGCTGACGCTGTTCTGCCTCTACGAACTCCACTATCTCGGAATCGACGGGGTCGACGAGGCGTGGGAATGGCATCCGCTGCTTCTGCAATTGCGCGCCGAGATCGAGCACCGCTTCGAGCAGGTGCTGCGCGAGACGGTGCCGGTGCCCGAGCGACCGCCGGTGAACGCGGATGCCGTGGCCGAGACGCTGTTCGCCCTCGCGGCAGACGACTCCGGCCCCAGTCTCTCCCGGTTCGTCGCGCAGAAGGCCACTCGCGAGCACCTGGACGAGTTCCTCATCCAGCGCTCGATCTACCAGCTGAAGGAGGCCGACCCGCACAGCTGGGCGATCCCGAGACTCACCGGCCGCGCCAAGGCGGCACTCGTGGAGATCCAGGCCGACGAGTACGGCGGCGGGGATCCCGGTCGCATGCACTCGGTCATCTTCGGCATGACGATGCGCGGACTCGACCTGGATGACAGTTACGGTGCCTACATCGACGACGTGCCGGCGATCACGCTCGCCTCGGTGAACATGATGTCGATGTTCGGGCTGCACCGGCGGCTGCGCGGCGCGATCGCCGGTCATCTCGCCGCCTTCGAGATGACCTCCTCGATTCCCAATCGCCTCTACGGCAAGGGCTTCCGCCGCCACGGGTTCGACAGCGAGGTCACCTGGTACTTCGACGAGCACGTCGAGGCGGATGCGGTGCACGAGCAGATCGCGGCGAGAGACCTCGCCGGCGGCCTCGCCGAGGCGGAGCCGACGCTGCTCGACGACATCCTGTTCGGCGCATCCGCCTGCCTCACCATCGACGGCATGGTGGGAGCGCAGATGCTCGAGGCCTGGGCTGACGGTCGCTCCTCGCTGCGCAGTCGCCAGCACAGCCTGGTCTGACACCGAAGGAGCATTCCATGACCAACTCGAACTCCCATCTGCGGCCGGTGCAGATCGTCGCCTGCCCCAACGGCCCGCTGCTCGTGCGCGGCTCCGCGGAACTCGTGACACCGGAGGGCGAAACCGTCGAACGTCGGCGCGCGACGGTGGCCCTGTGCCGCTGTGGCGTCTCGAGCATCAAACCGTATTGCGACGGCACGCACAAGAGCATCGGATTCCGCACGGAGACGCCCGCGACCGACCAGCGCGAGTAACTGACCGCGAATCGGGAGTCAAGCCCCTTGTCGCAGGGCGCTTTCTCACGTTCACTGAGAATGGCTGCCACAGCAGAGCAGCGAGCATCCACCACAGCACCGCGGTCTACGCCGCGTGACGAGAAAGAGACCCACATGGGAGACATATTCTTCGGCGATACGGGGCCGATCCGATTTCACCCGCCCGTCGCCGCCGCCTCCGCCGAGCGTCGGGTCGAACACCTCGAACTACAGCCGATCTCGCTCACCGAGTGGCGAGTGCGCGACGTGAGATTCGACGACGACGATCCCCGCAAACTCGTCGGCTTCATCGAACAGAACGACGCCGGCTTCGGCGCGATGCTTCTCGACGACGGGCATCCTTCGTCGTGGGTGAGTTACCCCGCGATGGAAGATGCACTGCTTCACTTTGAAATGGACGCGCCGACCACTCCGGACGACGGTCACGAATTCGCGGGAATGGGGACCGTTGCGCCACCCGAGGCGACGACCGGCACCTCACGTTCCGGCCGCCACCCCAGGCACTCCGCCAAGAAGTAGCGCGCTACGCCCGATCGGGCTCGAGCGCGGCGTCGTCGGACGCCACGGCGCTGGAAGCCGGGTCGACATCCTGCGGCCCCTCGTGCACGACTTCCTCCGCATCCAGATCGGTGGCCGCCTGCTCGAACTGCGAGTTGTAGAGGCGCCAGTAGGCACCCTTCCGCTCGATGAGTTCGGCGTGGCTGCCGTGCTCCACGATGTCGCCGTGCTCCATCACGAGGATGAGGTCGGCGTCGCGAATCGTGGACAGGCGGTGCGCGATGACGAACGACGTGCGCCCGGCACGCAGCGCGGCCATGGCCTGCTGCAGCAGCAGTTCGGTGCGGGTGTCGACCGAGCTCGTGGCTTCGTCGAGGATGAGCACGCTCGGTCTCGCGACGAAGGCGCGCGCGATCGTGATGAGCTGCTTCTCGCCCGCGGAGACGTTCGACGCCTCCTCGTCGAGCACGGTGTCGTAACCCTCGGGCAAGGAGTGCACGAAGCGATCAACATAGGTCGTCTTGGCGGCCTCGAGCACCTCCTCGTCGGTCGCGTCCTGCCTGCCGTAACGGATGTTCTCGCGAATGCTGCCGGCGAACAGCCAGGGGTCCTGCAGCACCATTCCGGTGCGCTCGCGCACATCCCTGCGACGCAGGTCGGCGATGTTCTGCCCGTCGAGGAGGATGCGGCCGCCGCTCAGTTCGTAGAAGCGCATGATGAGGTTGACGAGCGTGGTCTTGCCGGCGCCGGTCGGCCCCACGATCGCCACGGTCTGACCGGGCTTCACCGAGAAGCTCAGATCACGGATGAGCGGACGCTCCGGCGTGTACGAGAACTCGACGTTCTCGAAGACGATGGTGCCGTCCCCGTTGGCCGGAGCCGGGGCATCCGCTGAGTCTGCACCCTGCTCCTCGGCGTCGAGCATCTCGAAGATGCGCTCGGCGGAGGCGGTGCCGGACTGCACGACCGCGGCCATGCCGCCCAGCTCCGACAGGGGCTGGGTGAACTGCTGCGAGTACTGGATGAACGCCTGCACGTCGCCGAGTCGCACCTGGCCGCTCGCGACCATGAGTCCGCCGAGCACAGCGATGCCGACGTAGGTGAGGTTGCCGACGAACATCATGGCGGGCATCATCATGCCCGAGAGGAACTGTGCCTTGAACGAGGCCTCGAAAAGCTCCTGGTTCTCGGCCTTGAACTTCACGAGCGCGTCCTGCTCGCGACCGAAGACCTTGACGAGGGCGTGCCCCGAGAACGACTCCTCGACGCGCGAGTTGAGCCTACCGACCTTGCGCCACTGGATGCCGAAGGCCTTTTGCGACTTGGGCCCGATGATGCCGAAGATCACGCCCATGAGCGGAAGGCTGACGAGCGCGACGAGAGCGAGCTGCCAGGAGATGGTGAACATCATGATGAGCACGCCGACCACCGTGAGGACGTTCGTGAGCGCGGTCGAGAGTGACTGCTGCATCGTCTGGGTGATGTTGTCGATGTCGTTGGTCACGCGCGAGATCAGCTCACCGCGCTGCACCTTGTCGAAGTAGCTGAGCGGCATGCGGTTGATCTTGGTCTCGACGTCTTCGCGCAGCTTGAACATTGTGGTCATCATGATCGCGTTGATCACGTAGCCCTGCACCCAACTGAGCACGGACGCCGCGACGTAGAGCGCGAGCACCCACATCAGCACATGGCTGAGCGCGACGAAGTCGACGCCCTGACCCGGAACGATGTGCGCGGCGGAGACGATGTTCGCGAGGTCGTCCTGGCCGGCCGCACGCAACGCATCCACAGCCTGGGCCTTGGTGCCACCGGCGGGGATCATCTTCGAGATGACGCCTTCGAAGATGATGTTGGTGCCCTCACCGAGCACCCTGGGCGCGATCACCGAGAGCACGACGCCGATCGCTCCGAGGAGCGAGACGAAGGCGAAGCCGATGGCGTGCGGCCTCAGCAGGCCGATGAGCCGCTTGAAGCTCTTGCCGAAGTCCTGCGCCTTGCCGGGCTTCACGCTCATCCAGTCGTCGGCACCGAGTCTCGCCTGTTCGGCGAGCTCGAGTTCGAGTCGCTCTTCTTCGGAGAGCGGGGTGGGGGCGCTGCCTTTGACGGAGTCACTCATGACTGGGCCTCCACTCCGAGCTGGGATTCGACGATTTCGCGGTAGGTCTCGCAGGTCTCGAGCAGTTCGTCGTGCGTGCCGAGACCGACCATGCGGCCGTCGTCGAGCACGACGATGCGATCGGCGTCCACGATCGTGGAGACCCGCTGCGCGACGACGATCTTGGTCACCTCGGGCAACTCTCGCCAGAGCGCCTGACGCAACCGGGCATCCGTCGTCAGGTCGAGTGCCGAGAACGAGTCATCGAAGACGAGCACGGCCGGCCGATGCACGATGGCCCGCGCGATGGCGAGGCGCTGACGCTGGCCACCGGAGACGTTCGTGCCGCCCTGCGCGATGTGTGCGTTGAGGCCGCCCTGCATGTCGGCGACGAAGTCGCGGCCCTGCGCGATCTCGAGCGCGTGCCAGAGCTCCTCGTCGGTCGCCTCCTCGCGGCCGAAGCGCAGGTTGGATGCGACCGTGCCGGTGAAGAGGAAGGGGCGCTGCGGAACGAGGCCGATGCCATTCCAGAGCCGGTCGAGGTCTGCCTCCCGCACGTCGACGCCGCCGACGAGCGTGGCGCCGGCGGTCACGTCGAAGAGTCGAGGGATGAGGGAGACGAGCGTGGTCTTGCCCGCGCCGGTCGACCCGACCACGGCTACGGTCTCGCCGGGAGCAGCCGCGAAGGTGACTCCAGCCAGAACGGGGTGCTCCGCGCCGGGATAGCTGAAGGTGGCATCGCGAAACTCGACGGTGCCCGGCGTCGGGAACTCGCTGACGGCATCCGTCGGCCGGGTCAGCGTGGATTCGCTGACGAGCACCTCGTGGATGCGGTCGGCACTCACTGCGGCACGCGGGATCATCATGGTCATAAAGCTCGCCATGAGCACGCCCATGAGGATCTGCATGATGTAGGCCATGAAGGCGAACAGTGTTCCGACCTCGATGTCGCCGTTGTCGACGCGGATGCCACCGAACCAGATCACGCCGACGACCGTGACGTTGAGCACGAGCATCGCGAGCGGGAAGAGCAGCACGAACAGCTCACCGACCTTGCGGCCGATGACCATGATGTCGCGGTTGGCGCCCTCGAAGCGCTTCGCCTCGATGTCTTCGCGAACGAACGCGCGCACGACGCGAATGCCGGTGAGTTGCTCGCGCATGATGCGGTTGATGGTGTCGAGCTTCTGCTGCATGCGGCGGAACAGCGGCACCATGCGACCGATGATGAGGATGGCCATGAGCAGCAGCGCGGGCACCGCGACAGCGATGAGCCAGCTGAGCCCCACGTCCTGGCGCAGCGCCATGATGATGCCGCCGATCGCGAGCAATGGTGCGCTGACCAGCATGGTGGCGCCCATCATCGCGAGCATCTGCACCTGTTGCACGTCGTTGGTGTTGCGCGTGATGAGCGAGCCCGGCCCGAACTGCGACACCTCGCGCTCGGAGAACGCGCTGACCCGCTCAAACACCTGGTCGCGGATGTCGCGACCCATGAGCATCGCCGCTCGCGCCGCGAAGAAGGTGGCAACGATCGCGCACACGATCTGCCCGAGCGAGATGCCGAGCATGAGCACGCCCGCGGACCAGATGTAGCCGGTGTCGCCCTTGGCCACGCCCTTGTTGATGATGTCGGCGTTCAGGCTCGGCAGAGTGAGGGACGCCATCGCCGAGGCGAACTGGAACACCAGGACGCCGAGCAGCAGCCACTTGTATGGCTTCAGATAGCGGATGAGGAGTTTTGCGAGCATGGTGTCTTTCGGGGTCTGGGGTCGTTAACCCGCATTGCACCGCGTGTGCGAGTGGGGTGATCGATGCTGTTGAAGATGTGAGGAGCCGCCGCGGCCAGGGCGCTGCCGAACTGTGCCGTCGAGCGTTACTGTGGCCGTTGCCACCGACATTCGCTGGCGCCCCACAGTCGCTCACGCATGCTCTCTTCGCCGTGTCGTGAGAATGCGCAGCCGCCCAGTATGGCAGGCGGCTGCGCAGACGTCAACGATCGATTTGTGACGCTCCCCGCGACCGCGCGATACCCCGACCTAAGCGCCGATCGCGTCGAGCTCGGCCACGGCATCCGCGGGCAGTTCGAGCGCGGCCCCGGCGACGTTCTCGTGCAGGTGTGCCACGGATGAGGTGCCAGGAATCAGGAGCATGTTCGGCGAGCGCTGCAGCAGCCACGCGAGCGCCACGGACATGGGGGTCGTCTCGAGGCGCGCGGCGACGGAGTCCAGCGCTCCCGACTGTAGGGGTGTGAAGCCTCCGAGCGGGAAGTACGGCACGAAGGCGATACCGTCGCGTGCGGTGAGGTCGACGAGTTCGTCGTCGCCGCGGTGGGCCACGTTGTAGTGGTTCTGCACGCTCACGATCGGCGCGATGGATCGCGCCTCGGCTACCTGCTCGGCCGTGACGTTGCTGACGCCGAGGTGACGGATGAGGCCCTGCTGCTGCAGGTCGGCGAGCGTCTCGAATTGCTCGGCGATCGATCCCGGCTCGGCGGAATCGATGGCGCCGACGCGCAGGTTCACCAGGTCGAGGGCGTCGAGACCGAGGTGCTCGAGGTTGTCGTGCACCTGCGCGCGCAACTCCTGTGGGGTGCGGGCGTGCGGCCATCCGCCGTTCTCGTCGCGACGGGCGCCGACCTTCGTGACGATGTGGACGTGCTGCGGGTAGGGGGCGAGCGCCTCACGAATGATCTCGTTGGTGACGTGCGGCCCGTAGAAGTCCGCGGTGTCGATGTGGGTGATGCCGAGCTCGACGGCCTCGCGCAGCACGGCGATGGCGGCGTCCCGATCCTTCGGGGGGCCGAAGACTCCGGGGCCAGCGAGCTGCATCGCGCCGTAGCCGATGCGGGTGAGGTCGAGGTCGCCGACGCGGTAGGTGCCACCGGCAAGAGTCTGGGTGGTCATGGTCTCCTTCCGTGCGTGGCGGGCGCCAGCACGGCATCCACTCTGCTGCCGGTGCTCTGCAGCAGGCAGTACCCGCGCAATCCTGGGGGTGACAGGACCAGTGTGCGCGAAGTCGGGGCGCCTACAGTGGAATGCGTGCCTGAGTCGAATGCTTTGGGCGAGTATCTGAAGGCTCGCCGGCAACTGGTGAACCCGGCGGATGCGGGAATCCGCGTCGCCGGTGTGCGCCGCACGCCCGGCCTTCGCCGCGAGGAGGTCGCGACGCTCGCCGGCATCAGTGCCGACTACTACCTGCGGCTCGAGCAGGGTCGCGATCGCAATCCCTCACCGCAGGTGCTCGAGTCGCTGGCCCGTGTGTTCGGACTGGACGCCGTGGCGACGCACTACCTTCTCGGTCTCTCCGGTTCGCAGCGAGCCACACCGAAGCGGCCGCGTCGCGAGGTCGTGCCCGCGGGCATCCTGCAGCTGCTCGACGTGATCGGCCTGCCCGCCTTCGTCGAGGGCTCGCTGTTCGCCGTGCTCGCGACGAATCCGCTCGCGACCGCACTGTCGCCCAGCATCCGGGTGGGTCGGAATCGCATGCTCTCGATGTTCCTCGACCCGGACGAGCAGGAACTCTACCCCGACTGGGACCAGGCCATCGTCGGCATGATTGCGGCCTTCCGCACCTCGGTCGGCGCCCGCCTCGACGATCCCGGCGTCGCGCAACTCGTCGGTGAACTGTCGCTGCGCAGCGAACACTTCCGTCAGCTCTGGGCACGCCACGACGTCAAGGCGTTGACCGGCGCGCCGGTGCGGATGCGGCATCCGCAGGTCGGCATGCTTGAGCTGAGCAGAGAAAAACTTCCCATCGGCGACACCGGACAACTGCTCGTGATCTACCACGCCGAACCGGCTTCAGAGAGCACACGCTCGCTCGCGCTGCTCGGCTCGCTCGCCGCATCCGTCGACTCCAACTGAACAGCTTTGTTCACTATTCCTTGACATGATCGCTCGCCGCTACCCATAATGCAGGTATCACCCAGCGGACGTCCCCGAAGCGAACGCCCCTCCTCCGTGATCTGAAGCGCCGATCAACAATGGAGTCGATTATGTCGAATGCACGTGCCGAAAACGCCGACCTCGAGGTTCCCGTACTGATTGCCGGAGGCAGTCTCGTAGGGCTCACCACCTCGCTGCTTCTCTCCTCCTACGGGATCGACAATCTCGTCGTCGAGAGGCACAGCGGCACGGCGATCCACCCGAGGGCCGCCTCGTTCCATCAGCGCACGATGGAGATCTTCCGGCACGCAGGCGTGCAGGATGAGGTGGAGAAGACCGCCGCGCTCGACTTTGAACAGAACGGCGCGATTGTGGCCGTCGAGAGCCTGTGCGGCAAGGAACTGCAGTACTTCTACACGTCGTGGAACGAGGGCGTCGAAGACCTCAGCGTCACGCCGCGCCTGTTCATCACGCAGGTGAGCCTCGAGCCCGTGCTGCGCAAGGCCGCGGCCGAGCGAGGCGCGACGCACGAGTTCGGCACCGAACTGACCTCGTTCGCCCAGGACGACAACGGTGTGACCGCCACGATCACGTCCCGGTCGAACGGCGAGTCACGCACGGTGCGCTCGCAGTATCTCGTCGCCGCAGACGGCGCGCACAGCAGCATCCGCGATCAGCTCGGCATCGCGATGCAGGGTCACGGCAGCTCCGAGTGCATCACGGTCTACTTCCGCGCCGACATGAAAGACATGATCGGTGATCGCAACCTCAGCGTGATCTACGTGCTCAATCCGAACCTGCTCGGATTCTTCCGGTTCTCGCTCGATGGACAGGCCGGCTTCCTCTCCATCTTCTCGGTGAACGACCCCGAGACCGGCGAGAAACGCGACCTCATCGCGGACCTCAGCGACGAGCGCTGCAGCGAGTACGTGCGCATCGCACTCGGATGCGCCGACGACGAGCCGATCGAGATCGAGAGCGTGCAGCGCTGGGAGGCCTCCGCTAGTTCGGCCGAGCGCTACAGCTCGGGCCGCGTGTTCCTCGCCGGCGACGCCGCACACACGATGCCGCCCACCGGCGGCTGGGGTGGCAACACCGGCGTCGCGGATGCCCACAACCTCGCCTGGAAGCTCGCGATGGTTCTGAAGGGCGATGCGGATGCGGCACTGCTCGACAGCTACGACGCCGAACGCAGGCCGGCCAGCCTCATGACGATGGAGCAGGCCTACTCCATCTACGCGGGCCGCTATGCGGAGCGCGCCACGCTCGATGCCAAGCCGCTCGCCGAGCCGCGCCCGGCCGAGTCGATCGAGCTCGGCACCGTCTACCGCTCCTCCGCCGTGATCGACCCCAAGCAGCAGACGGTGCCCGCGAGCGGCGAGTGCGAGGTCGTCGACCCGCGTGCCCCGCTCACGGATGTCGGCTCGCGCGCCCCGCACGTCGAGGTCGTCGTGGGCGGCACATCGCGTTCGGTTCACGACCTGTTCGAGGACGCCTACGTGCTGCTCGCGGGTGAGCAGGGCGATGCCTGGCGCGACGCGGCGAAGGCCGTGGCCACGCGCAACGGCCTGCCGCTGCGCCCGTACACGGTCGGAGCAACGTCGGATGCCGTGGACGCCTCCGGCACCTTCGCAGCCACCTACGGCATCGAGCCGAGTGGCGCGGTCATCGTGCGACCGGATGGCGTGGTCGCCTGGCGCTCTCCCGGTCAGTCGGGTGACCTGGAGGCGGCGGTCGCGGGCGCGATGACGGCGCTGCTCCAGCGCCGCTGACACGCGGCCGGTCGGTCGGGTGAGCTTTTCTGCCAGGCCCGGCCAGCTTCAGCCGCCTTGGTTCCTGTGCTTGAGTAGCCACCGGGGGCTCGCCCATCTGCTGACCATGCCGCCGTCGTCAGGGTGACGTTCGCGCAGCTTCACGGTTCTCCTCCGCATGCTGATGAGCGCGAAGAGCGCGAGTGCCATAGACGCGAATGCCAGCGCGAGAAGCGTGAACGCCACGAGCGCGACCGGCACGGCGCTCGCGACGCGCAGTTTGGGAACGAGGAGGGCGATGCAGAATCCTGCGAGCAATAGCGAGGGCATCGCTGCGAACAGCGACCTGACAAAAATCAGCGAGTTATAGAGGCCTTTGTGCTCGTATCGATCGAACTGTTCGAAAGTCATGAGCGGGCCAGCGTTCTGGGCCGTCACGTCCGGCGCCAGAAGTATCTCGCGGATTTGCGGTTCGACGCGCAATTCGAGGTAGTGTCGCCGCAACTCTGTCGAACTCGCGATGTGGGCCAAGTTCACTGGAAGGACCGACATGAGGAGCGCCCCGATGGCCGTCAACAGGGGCAGGCTTCCGGCGAGCGCATTCTGGTTGGTGCGAAACAGCGCATAGAGCGCCCCGACCGTCGCAAGGCTCGTTACCACCAGGACGAAGTTGTAGTTCTCCGCACTGCTGCGGACAGCGATCTCGTCGTGGCGACGACCCCATTCGGCGAGCAGTACTGCGAGCCTCTCCTTGGTCCGCTCGCCCTCGCTCCACGTCGTCGAAGCGGCTGTGTCGCTTGGCGCTGTCCGCCGCCTCCGGAAGATGAACCGAGACGTCATTACTGCCCTTCCGTCGTCCATCGGTGGCGCGGTAGCTGAATGCTACCGCTCAGAATTGCGCGGAGGCTAGAGCGTGAAGGCGCCGTTCAGCACGGCGAGCGACTCGGCGATGATCTCGGAGAAGGGCCGCGTGTTGTCGTCGGCGATCCACCGCGCGAAGGCGACGTGGAACACTCCCATCCCCGCCTGGGCGATGAGGCTCGCGGTCGGCTCACCGACCCCGCGGTCGCGCAGTGCCGCCGCGATCGCGGTCGCGACCCCCGACAGCTTGATCAGCTCACGCTCCTGCAGGCTCGGGTTCGCGGCGACGACTCGCTGGCGTTGCAAGGACCACGGGCGTCGAGGTTCGAACTGGGCGGCAGCGCCGTGGAGCGCGGCGGCGACCGCCTGAAGCGGCGTTGCGTCATCCGGGGCCTCGGCGACCGCGGAGACAAACATCGCGCGAAACTCGTCCTGACCGTCGAAGATCACCTCGCGTTTATCGGCGAAGTGGCGAAAGAAGGTGCGCTCGGTGAGTCCTGCGCGCGCGGCGATCTCGGAGACTGTGGTCTGTTCGTAGCCGTGCTCGAGGTACAGCTCGAGCGCAGCGAGTTGCAGGCGCCCGCGCGCGTCCGGTTGCCATCGACCCATGCCCCGATGCTACCGGATGACAGCGACTGACATCAGGTGTATGGTTGATGTCAGTAACTGACATCGTGCATTCGCGCACCCGGCGTGAAGGTGTCATCGGAAGGTTGTTCTCATGCGTGTTTTCGTCACAGGTGCTTCGGGCTGGATCGGCTCGGCTGTCACCGCGGAACTCATCGCCGCGGGCCACGACGTGGTCGGCCTCGCCAGGTCGGATGCCTCTGCCGCGGCGATCAAGGCCGCCGGCGCAGAGGTGCGTCTCGGCTCGATCACCGACCACGACAGTCTGCGCGCCGGCGCCGAGGGGGTGGACGGCATCATCCACACCGCGTTCATCCACGACTTCAACTCCCACGAGGATGCCGCGGCCGTCGACCTCGCCGCCGTGCAGCTCTTCGGCGACATTCTGGAGGGCTCAGGCCGTCCGCTGGTGATCGCCTCCGGCATCCTCGGCGCCGTGCAGGTCGAGACGGACCGGCCTGATCCTGCCACCGCGTGGTCGCCGCGCATTCTCACCGAGCACACCCTGCTCGGGTTTGCTGACCGCGGCATCCGTTCGTCGTCTGTTCGGCTCTCGCCGAGCGTCCACGGCGAGGGGGACCACGGCTTCATGGCAGTGCTCGTCGATATCGACCGGGCGAAGGGCAGCGCAGGCTACGTCGGCGACGGCATCAACCGCTGGCCCGCGGTGCATCGCCTCGACGCGGCGCAGCTCTTCCGCATCGCTCTCGAGGATGCGCCCCCCGGCTCAGTGCTGCACGCCGTGGGCGACGAGGGAGTGAGGCTGCGCGACATCGCCGAGGTCATCGGCCGGCACCTCAACCTGCCCCTCGCGAGCATCGACCCCGCGGATGCCGTGGACCACTTCGACTGGCTCGGCCGCTTCCTCGGCCTCGACAGCCCGGCGACGAGCGCGATCACGCAGGAGCAGTTCGGTTGGAAGCCGACGCATCCGACCCTCCTCGAAGACTTCGAGGCCGGTTACTACTTCCGCCCCTGATCCGCCGAGGTTCCGGCGCCGCCTCCCGATGTCACGGCCGACCACGCCATCTCGTCCTCCTTTCAGGAGAGCTACTCCGAAGGCAGGAAGGTGTGGATCATGAGGGTATTCGTGGCCGGTGGAACCGGGGTCATCGGCAGGCGGCTCATACCGCAGCTCGTGGCCCGCGGCCATCAGGTGACAGCGACGACATCATCCCCTGGCAATGTGGGGATGCTCGAGCAGCTGGGCGCAGAAGGCATCGTGATGGACGGGCTGGATGCGGCATCCGTCGGCGAGGCGGTGGCTCTGGCCCGGCCAGACACGATCGTGCACCAGATGACCGCGATCTCCGTGGCGCACGCAGGCAAGCCCGATCTCAAGCACATCGACCGCTGGTTCTCCACCACCATCCGGCTGCGCACCGAGGGCACGGACCACCTGTTGGCGGCGGCCGAGGCGACCGGTGTATCCCACTTCGTCGCGCAAAGTTACGCTAGTTGGAACGGCATCCGCCAAGGCGGATGGGTGAAGACCGAAGAGGACCCGCTCGACCCGGAGGCGACAACGATAATGCGCAGGGGTGCGGATGCGATCCGCCATCTCGAGGACGCCGTGCTCGAGGCCGACGGCGCGGTGCTGCGCTACGGCGCGCTCTATGGGCCGGGCGCCACGGATGACCAGGTCAACCTGGTGCGCAAGCGACAGTATCCGCTCGTCGGGAGCGGTGCCGGCTACAGCTCCTGGGTGCATCTCGACGACGTGGCGAGCGCGACCGTTCTCGCGGTGGAGCAGAGGGCGAGGGGCGTGTTCAACATTGTCGACGACGAGCCCGCACCGGCGAGTGAGTGGTTGCCGTATCTGGCGGCCTCTGCGGGCGCGAAACCGCCGATGCGGGTGCCCGCGTGGCTTGCCCGCTTGCTGGCTGGCGAGGCCGCGGTCGTGATGATGACTGAGGGGCGAGGTTTCTCCAACGCGAAGGCGAAGCGGGAACTCGGCTGGCAGCTGCGCTATCCGTCGTGGCGCGAGGGCTTCAAGGAAGGGTTGGCGTGACACGCGCCGAGGAGTTCCAGGACCTGCGGCCGCTGCTGTTCGCGATCGCCTACCGCATCCTCGGCAGCGTGAGCGAGGCGGAAGATGCTGTGCAGGAGACCTGGCTGCGCTTCGAGGCGTCCGCGACGGAGCCCACCTCGATCAAGGCCTACCTCTCGGCCATCGTGACCCACATCTCGATCGACGTGCTGCGCTCGGCCCGGGTGCGACGCGAGGAGTATGTCGGAGAGTGGTTTCCCGAGCCGCTGCTCGACGATCCCTATGAGGATCCGGAACGCGCGGCGGAGCTGGCCGACTCCGTGTCGATGGCAGCCCTGTTGTTGCTAGAGCGCCTCAGCCCGCTTGAGCGGGCGGTGTTCGTGCTTCGAGAGGTGTTCGCCTTCGACTTCCCCGCGATTGCGACGGCGGTGGACCGCTCGGAGGCGGCCTGCCGCCAGCTCGCCGTGCGGGCACGCCAGCACATGGATGAGGGCCGGCCCCGGTTCGAGGCGGACCGCGCCGAGCGCGAGAAGCTCGCCGCGCGATTCTTCGACGCCTTCAGGGAGGGGGACCTCGCCGGCCTGCGGGAGCTTCTCGCCGCCGACGTGCAGATGATCGGGGACAGCGGCGGCAAGGCGCCGCAGTGGGGCACCAGCATCCTCGGGGCCGAAAGGGTGGCCAGGATGCTCGCGGCCATCGCCGAGCCTTTCATCCAGATCGGCGGCACCGTCGAGCCGCACCAGCTGAATGGTCAGGCCGGCGCGATCTTCCGCGATCGCGACAACAGGGTCGTGAACGCCCTGGTGCTCGACATTCTCGATGGCCAGATCCAGACGATCCGTTCGGTGATCAACCCCGACAAGCTCGGCCATATCGGCCCGGTGGCCGACGCCTGGGCGGTCGTGCACGAGGCCACCCGGGCGCGCCGATCGCGGTGAGCGGGAGGGTTCTTGATCACTCGTCCGGCTGCACCGCGAACGCGAGGCGGAAGAGTGCGCGGGCGCGAGCTGCGACGGACTCGCGTTCCGCGGCATCCGTCTTGGAGAGCAGGAAGGCGAGCATCGACACCGCGAGCATGATGTCGTCGGTGGCGATGTGCGTGCCGACGAGACCTTCTGCCTGGTCGCTCGCGAGCATTCGATCGATCACGGCGGCCATACGGATGCCGAGCGCCGCCGTGCGCTCATCATCCGGCGCAGAGACGATCACATCGATGAGCGCGGTCGAGACGATCGCCTGCTCGGCCACGAGGTCGAAGAGCTCGCGCAGGGTGGATTCGGGCTCGTCCGCGAGCCTCTCGAACTCCCCGACGTTGTCGTCGAAGACGGCCACGGCAAGCGCGATGCGATCGGGAAAATGGCGGTAGAGGCTCCCCTGCCCCACGCCAGCGCGCTTGGCGACGGCGCTCAACGGGGCATTCAGTCCGAGCTCGGCGAACACCTCGCGAGCGGCAACGATGAGGGCGTGCCGATTCGCGGGTCCGGCGGCTGGACCACGATTCGCTTTTGCTGTGGTCGTCATCGCTGAAGCCTACTACCGGACAGCATTGTCCGGTATGCTGAAGGCAGCACCGGGAATGTCGGTGCACCGCGGACTGAAGGAGACACGCGATCATGGCCAAGAACACAGACCGCCTCAGCGGAGATTCATCCATCTCCACCTGGCTCGAGCACCCGGTTGGCGGTCCCATCATGCGCGAGCTGCTGGCTCAGTCCGGGCAGAGTGCCGACGTGCTTCGGCCGGTGAGCCGCCTCGCCCTCAAGCGCCTCGTCACGCTGAGCAAGGGCCAGTTCAGCACCGCGATGATCGATGAGCTGGTGCGACGAGTGGAGGCCGGCGAGGTTCCCGCAACGTCGACGGATGCCGCTGCCGCAGTCCCCGAGACCCAGCAGGCGCCAGCGGCGTCGTCCGCTCCCCGACCAGAGCCGTGGGTGGAAAAGGTCACCGACGGGCGCTTCGCAGGCAAGACCGTGATCGTCACCGGCGCCGGCTCCGGCATCGGCCGGGCCACCGCGTCGCGCATCGCCCGCGAGGGCGGCCGCGTGATCGCGGTCGACATCTCCCGTGAGCGCCTCGACGAGTTCGTTGGCGAGCTACCGCAGCACGACATCGTGCCCGTGGCCGGCGACATCACCGACGACGCTGCCATCGCCTCCATACTGGCCGCCGCGGGCGAGCACATCGACGGGTTGGCCAACATCGCCGGGATCATGGACAACATGACGCCTGTGCACGAGGTGAGCGATGCGGTGTGGGACCGCGTCTTCGCCATCAACGTGACCGGAACCATGAAGCTCATGCGCGCGGTCGTTCCCGTCATGCTGGCCCAGGCATCCGGTTCCATCGTGAACACCGCATCCGAGGCCGCACTGCGCGGTTCGGCAGCCGGAGCCGCCTACACCGCGTCGAAGCACGCGGTGGTGGGACTCACGAAGTCGAGCGCGTTCATGTACGGGCCGAGCGGCATCCGGGTGAACGCCGTGGCTCCCGGCGCGACGATCACCAACATCGAGGCGAGCTTTGCCTCCGAGCTCGGAGCGGAACGGGTGCGCCTCGCGATGACCGTGCTGCCGGATGCGGCCGAAGCGGATGCCCTCGCCGCTTCGATCACCTTCCTGCTGAGCGACGACGGCGTGAATCTCAACGGCGTCATCCTGCCCTCGGACGGCGGCTGGTCGGCCGCGTAGGCGCTAGGTGCGGAACGGCGCGTCGCTCGGGAAGTGCTTCCTGAGCGCCACCCCGATTCCGTCTTCGTCGTGGGAGAGCGCCCGTCGCACGCTCGGTGGAACGGTGAGCGCAGGGCTCGCGTTGCCCATGAGGTAGCCGACGCCGACGCCCGCGAGCATGTCGAGGTCGGCCGAGGTGTCGCCGAACGCGATCACCTCGTCCATGTCGATTCCTAGGTGCCCCGCGAGCGCCTGCAGCGCGGGCAGCTTCACGGCGCCGGATGCGACGACCTCGATCACGTGCTTGAGGTGGTGAGCGTAGGTCGACGTCTGGAGCGCGCCCAGCGCATCCGCCAGCTCGCCGAGCGGTTCGCTCTCGCCACGGAACATCACCTTGAACAGCGGTGCGGTGCCGACGATCGGCTCGAGCTCGCCGACGATCGGCCAGACGGAGGTGTTGCGCGCCTCGCGCATGCCCCAGTATTCGAGCGAGTTCACGTGCCAGGCGTCTCGCGTGTAGAGGCCCGTGTGCACGTCGAAGTCGCTGGCGACCTCGAGCATCCGGCGCACGTCGTCGTCGCGCAGCGGCACGGCCTTGAGCTGCGTGAAGCTGCCGTCGGGCTCGCGCGCGTCGACGAGTGACCCGCCGAAGGTCGCGTAAGAAGCGACCACGCCCAGCCGCTCCTCGATCACCGCCGTCGACTGCGGGCTCCGGGCGGTGACGAGGAGCAGTCGCACGTCGTACTCCTCGACCACGCGGTGGATCTCGGAGCGGGTGAACGGCATGATCTGCTTGCGCGAATCGATGAGCGTGCCGTCAATATCGATCGCCACGGCGCGAAGTGTTGGCTCGCTCATGCGGTCACCTCCGTGCGGTCGCCGATCGAGTGTCGCAGCGTGCGGAGTCCGGTGGCGAGCTGCGCGAGCGACGACGACGCTAGTGGTGCCCGCAGTAGTCGCTCGAGCTCATCGTCGAAGACAGGGGTTGCCCGTGCGAGCAGTTCCTTGCCCTGGGCGGTCAACTCCACGATGGACGAACGGCGATCGGTGGGGTGTGGCTTGCGGATGCACCACCCCGACTTCTCGAGGCGATCGACGGCCTGGCTGCTGCCGCCGACGGTGATCACGAGCGCCTGGGCGATATCGAACACCCGGCACGACGGGGTGGAATCGATGATCAGCATCACGTTGAAGCTGCCGAGACTGAGCCCGGCGTCGCGCTGCAGTCGATCGTCGACCGCCGCCCACAGCAGCGTCTCGTACCTCACGAGGTCATCGAATACCTGTCGCAGATCGGCCATGCCGACTCCCTTCGTCGATTGCCCCTCTTAACTTAGCTTAGTTCCAACTTGCATTGCAGTAACTTACTTAGTGCTAATGTACTTACCGGTGACCCGGCCGGGCCACCGAAACCTCAGGACAGGAACGACAATGACAACCCAACAGCGCGAGCTCGTACACCAGATTCTGCGCGACGCGCCCTTCGACCTCGGCGGCGAGATCTCCGTGAACCGCCCGATGCTCGAGCAGATGCTCACCGCGCAGCCGCTGCCCGGCGACGTGCGCGTCACGCCGGGCGAGCTCGCCGGCGTGCCGGTGCTGTACATCGACATCGACGGCGTCGACCCGCGTGGCACGCTCTTCCACTCCCACGGCGGCGGCTTCGCCCTCGGATCTGCGCGCGGCTCGGTGGGTCTCGCAGCCAGCCTCGCGCGCAGGACCGGCACGCGCGCGGTTTCGGTGGACTACCGACTCGCCCCCGAGCACCCCTACCCGGCCGCGCTGCAGGATGTCACCGCGGCGTACCGCGCGCTGCTCACGCAGGTCGACGGCCCCGTGATCGTCACGGGAGAGTCTGCCGGCGGCAATCTCGCGATCGAGTTGCTGATCGCGGGTAAGAGCGAGGGGCTGACCATGCCCGCTGCGGCTGTGCTGTTCTCCCCCATGACCGACCTCACCGTGAGTGGCGCGAGCTTCACCACCAAGGCGAAGCGCGATCCGAACATCACGGCCGACGGCATCCGAAACCGCGTTCGGGACTACCTCGACGGCACAGGCACCGCGGCAACGGACCCGCTCGTGAGCCCGATCTTCGCCGACCTCACCGGTCTGCCTCCGCTGCTCATCCAGGCGGGCTCGCACGAGATGCTTCTCGACGACGCCACCAGGCTCGCGGTGAAGGCGGCGGCGGATGACGTGGCGGTCGTCCTCGACATCACGCCGGGCGTGCCCCACGTGTTCCAGGCCTTCGCCGCCATCCTCGACGAGGCAGGGGCTGCACTCGATCGGGCCGCCCGCTTCATCGGTGACCACGTGGAGTGACCGCCGCGGTCAGAGCGCGCGGCCGAGCCACATGCCGAGGCCGGCGACGAGCACCGCGAGTGCGATCATCCCGAACGAGTTCGCGAACGCGAGCCAGAGGCGCCGCTCCTGCAGCAGACGCAGCGTCTGAAAGCTCGTCGTGCTGAAGGCGGTGAACCCGCCGACGAGGCCCACGCCGATCAGCAGGCTCCACTGTTCTGAGAGCACGTGGCCCGCGGTGAGCCCGGTGGCGAGCCCCAGCACGAAGGAGCCCGACACGTTGATGATCGACATCGCCACCGGGTAGTTGGGGCGAACGCGACCGTGCACGAAGCCGTTGAGGGCGAGCCGGAGCGCCGCGCCGACTCCCCCGGCCACGGCCAGCAGGCAGGTGGTCAGGATGGCGGGCGTCACGGGCGCAGCCCCTTCGGCCGCCGTGACGCGGCCACCACGCCGAGCCACGCCACCAGCGCGCCCGCGGCGATGGTGGCCGCGGCGTAGGCGGCGCCGAGCAGCGGATGTCCGTGCTCGCTCACCGTGACGGTGTCGACGGCAAGTTGCGCATAGCTCGTGAATGCGCCGAGAAACCCGACACCAGCGAAAAGTTGCACGGCGCGGCGGCGCTTCGACTCCGTGCCCTCAGACAGCAGCTGCAGCAGCACGCCCAGCATGAACGGGCCGAGGATGTTGACCGCGACCGTGCCCGCCGAGAGCGTCTCCCAGCTCGGCGAGATCGAGACGATGCCGAACCGCACCAGCGTGCCGAGCGCACCGCCGCCGGCCGCGAGCGCCAGATGGCTCGGCCGCAGCCGGATCATCACCGAGACTCCAACGACGGTGCGCGCGACCTCGATGTCGCTGTTGACCGGCAGTGTCTGGCGGCGCCACGGCATCCTCACGCGAGGCCACCGCTCATCCGAAACCTCCCCATCGACAGGTTCCAGTATCCCAGCCGGATGCGGTAGCTCCGCGCGCGCTACCCCAGGTTCACGAGCAGCACGAGCACGGCGAGCAGCAGTGAGACGGGAGCCATGAGGTTGCGTTCGGGACGACTGCGCGAGATGCCGTTCATGACGACCCCCAGCGCGAAGTAGCCGAACAACACCCAGCCGGCCACCTGCACGAAGGCAGCGCCAAAGAGCGAGAGGATGCCGGCGCGCTCGAGGATCACCACCGCGAACACCGCATAGAGCACGATCGAGACCGCACTGCCGATGCGGAGTCGAGCGGGGAGCACCTCGTGCTGACCTCCCCAGGCGAAGCGTCCGATCGGCGCTCCGGCGATCAGGAAACCTTGAAAGACGGCCAATGCCGCGAGAACACTGCAGGCGGCGATGGCCGCAACTTCGGTCATGCCCTCACCCTAGGGGAAGGGGACGCTACGCCTCGTCGTCGGTGGTGGCGTCGCTGGCCGCGGCAGCGACATCCGACTCGGTGGTTGCCGCCGACTCGACGCGCGACGATTCGTAACGCCCCAGCGCGACGACGGCAAGGGAGCCTGCGATGCCCGCGCCGAGCGCGAAGAGGGTGCCCTTGGCGCCCCACTTCGACTTGCCGAAGAGTGCGTCGATCGACACCTTGCCCGCACCGCCGGCGAGCGAAGCCACCGCGGCGATGAGCACCGCGTTGTATTCGTAGCCGCCCGCGCTGTTCCACGGTCCGTTCTTGAGGTGCACCTTGCGCACCGCCGTCACCATCGTGGCGATCAGTCCGGCCGCGGCGAGCGGCGTGGCGGCACCAGCGGCGATGGCTGCGCCCCCGGCGGTCTCGGTGAGCGCGACGGCCAGGGCGTTGCGGCGCGGCGGATGAAGGTCGAGGTTCTCCGCCATCTTCTCGGTTCCGGCGAGGCCGGGACCGCCGAAGGCTCCGGTGAGCTTCTGCAGACCGTGGCCGACGAACACGCCGCCCACAACGACACGGAGGAGCAGTTTTCCCACATTCATGTCTTCCACGTTACGCCGCCCGAAGACCACGAAGACACCTCGTGACGGATGCCCGGCCGCGCCGATCACGCGGTGCGGCGCCCTGCCGCTGCGGCATCCGTCACGCCCTCGAGCCAGGAGCGGAAGTCGCTGATCTGCGGCACGAGCGCACGAGTCACGTCGAGGTCTGCACGGTAGGCCGGTACCGCCGTGAACCAGCGGAACATCGCCTTCAGATCCTCATCCTCACCGAGCACCTCGACCGGCACCGGTTCGAATCGCACCGGCCGACCGAGAGTGCTGCTTGCCTGCTCGGCCACCTGCTCGAGCGTCAGTTCTGCGCCTGCGATCTCCACCCCTTCGCCCACTATCGCGCTCGGATCGAGTATCAGCCGTGCCGCGGCGCGACCGACGTCCCGCACCGAGATCATCTGCAGGGGCACGTCGCCGGGCATCGGAAGACGGATGACGGTCTCACCGCCGGCGCCCGGCTCGAGCTGTTGGCCCAGGTTCTCCATGAAGAACGTCGGGCGAACGAAGGTCGCCGGCAGAAGTGCGCCGAGTCGAAGTTCCACCTCGCGCTTGCTCTCGAAGTGCGGAACACCGGTGCCCCGCTCCGCTCCGCCGACCGAGGAGTAGACCACGCGCGGAACTCCCGCTCGTGCAGCGGCCTCGGCGACGGCGACACCACGGCGGGTCTCCCCGGCCGGGCCCTCCGGCCCCGCAAACGTCGTCATGAAGAACAGGGAGGCGACGCCACCGAGTGCCGCCGCGAGTGACGACTCGTCCTCCTGGTCTGCGGCCACCAGGTCAACGCCGCGAGCGCGTAGCGCCTTGGCTGCGGATGCGTCGGGGTTGCGCACGAGCGCACGCACCGGAACCTTTGCCTCGAGCAGGGCGTCGACCACGGCGCGGCCCTGTTGGCCGGTGGCGCCGATGACGGCGACGGGGAGTTGTTGCTGGGTGTTCATGTCAATCCAATCGTGAAAGTGCTGCGTGAGGTGGGTGGGGGTTCAGGATGCCGCGGGCGGAATGACCACGACCTTGCCGCGGAGCGTGCCCGCCTCCGCCCGCTCGTGAATGGCGGGCAAGTCGCTGAGCGCCACACGCTCGGTCACCTCGATGTGCAGCTCGCCCGTGTCGACGAGTTCCACGAGCTCGGACAGCTGCTGTGCGTCGCTGCGCACGAAGACGAGCGTGCCGCGCACGCCACGCGCCTCGTCGCCGGGGGCCGGCATCCAGGCGGTCGTGCTGACCACAACGCCGCCCGCGCGCACGAGGCTCACGAGCGACGCGAACTCCGCCGGGTCGATCGGCGCGAGGTTGAACAGGACGTCGACGGGCACGGTGACGGCGTCGATCAGGGCGGTGACCGTGTGGTCGATGACCTCGTCGGCTCCCGCGGACGTCACAGTGGCGCCGCTGCGCGGGCTCGCGGTCGCGATGACGTGGGCTCCCGCTCGCTTGGCGAGCTGAATCGCGTAGCCGCCGACGGCGCCGCCCGCACCGACGATCAGCACTCGCTGACCGGCCTCGAGCGCCGCCTCGTCGAACAGCGCCTGCCTCGCGGTGAGCGCGACGGAGGGCAGCGCCGCGGCATCCGTCAGCGGGATGCTCGTGGGCGCCGTGGTGAGCACGTCGGCCGGGGCGACGACATACTCCGCGGCGGCGCCATCCGCGGTCATGGAGAGGAAGCCGATGACGGCGTCTCCGATCGCGAACGTGTCGACGCCGTCGCCGAGCGCGTCGATCGTGCCCGCGACGTCGTAGCCGGGAATGTGCGGCAGCGTGACCGGGAACGGCAGAGTGCCGGAACGGATGCCGTTGTCAGCGGGGCTGACCGCGGACGCGGCGACGCGGATGCGCACCTCCCCCGCGCCGGGATCGGGCCGCTCGACATCCTCGTACCGAAGAACGCTCGCGCTGCCGAACTCGTGGAACCGTACTGCCTTCATGTCAGGATCCTCCAGATCTCTGATGCTTCGAATTTGAAGCAGAACACCGACAGTAGCACTGCTTTGAATTTGAAGCAACATATAATCAGAGGCATGGTTTCTCCCCCGCCCTCACTCGATCCCAGCCAGCTGGGCGCCTACTTCGCGCTCATCGAGGTGAGCAGCCTGCTGCGCCACTCCGTCGAGCACCAGCTGCGCGAGGTGGGCGACCTGAGCTACGTGCAGTTCCAGTTGCTGGCGCGCCTCGGCGACTCGCCGACGGGCAGCGACCGCATGACCGACCTGGCCGATGGCGTCGTCTACAGCCGCAGCGGCCTCACCTATCAGGCCAAGCTGCTCGAGGAGCGAGGCCTCGTCACGCGCAGCCCCTCCCGCGACGACGAACGCGGCGTCACCGTGACGATCACCAAGTCCGGCCGCACCCTGCTCACGAAGGTCTTCCCCGGCCACATCGAGGTGGTGAATCGGCTGCTGTTCGAATCACTGACCACGGATGACGTGGACGCCCTGAGCAACGTGCTCAGCAAGGTGCGCGAGCAGATGCACCTCACGCCGCCGCGCTCCGCCGCGCCCCGCCGCCGCAAGTCGGCTTCGTAACCCGGTGCCCCCTCGCCCACTCGGCCGCTCGCCTGAGAAGATCGACGGATGTCGAGCGAACGCCTCATGCGCATCCACAGTCCCGAGTTCCAGGCCATGGCGGCGCGGGTACTCGAGGTCACCGCGCTCACCTCGCGCCTCAACGCGCTGCCGTTCGAGGATGCGCCGGGCAAGGCGCGCCTGCTCGAGCAGATCCTGGGTCGGTCGCTCCCCGATCGCCTCACCGTCTATCCGCCGTTCTTCACCGATCACGGACTGAACCTCGAGCTCGGAGACCGCGTCTTCATCAACCAGAACTGCACGTTTCTGGACTACGCGGGCATCCGCATCGGCAACCGCACCATGATCGGGCCGAAGGTGACGTTCATCACGAGCGGCCACCCGGTCGACCCCGAGGAGCGGCGCCTCTACCTCACGGGAGCACCGATCATCGTGGAGGAGAACGTGTGGATCGGCGCCGGCGCCACGATCCTGCCCGGTGTCACGATCGGTCGCGACGCCGTGATCGCGGCGGGCGCCATCGTTGCCGACGACGTGCCCGCCGCGAGCCTGGTGACCGGCGCGAAGGCGACGGTGCGCCGCAGCTGGTGACGCGCATCCCCCGGTTGGTCAGTGCGAGAGCTGGTGCGAGTTCAACCGCACCGAAGCACCGGATCTGTATGGACGCGAGAGGGAGACCCCGCTGCCATTCACGGTGATGCGATCGCGGGTCACGAGCACCTCGAGTTTCTTGCCGTGCCAGTACAGGTTGCGCACGCCGGCGCGGCTCAGTGTCGATGGCAGCCTCGGGGTGATGACCAGGGCATCCGGTTCTGCCTCGACTCCGACGAACGCGTAGAGAAAACTGGCAGGGGCGAGCCCGCTCTCGGGGAACGGGATGTCCGTGCCGACCGAGGTGCTCTTCGTGCCGCTGTCGACGGTGGTCTCACCGCGGAAGAGCGGGGTTCCGCCGCACAGGTGATCCGGATCGTTCCAGCGGTCGAGGATCGCGGTCATCCGGTCCCACGCATTGTCGGCGCCCTGGTAGCGAGCGCGAGCCATCACGTCGAATCCGGAGGTGTAGAGGATCGCGCCGCCGTCCTGCACCTGGTTGCCCCACGGGATCGTGAGGTTCTCCAGGAAGAACCAGTAGTTGTTGCGACGGGTGGTCGACCTCGGGGCGTAGACCCACTTCGAGTAGATGTCTGCGGGGCCCTCGAAGTAGTCACCGAGTGCGACCACGAACCGCGACTTGGCATCGGCCGCCGGAACCCCGTCGTTGTACGCGAGCGCCCCAGGCGCGGCGGTCATCGTTGACCACCAGGCAAGAGTGCCGGTCACGTTCGAGACCTCGAGGTAGTACACGCCGGGTGCCTGCTTCGCGAAGTCGACGTGCGCCACCGAGCCATCGCCCCAGTTGCTGAACTGCTTCTCCGCAACCTTGACCTGCGCCGCGTCGCCGGGAAGGCCCTTGTACAACGTCATCGTGAACGCGGCCCCGCGCACGCCGTAGGTGGGGAATCGTGCCCCGGCGCTGATGAAGGCCGCGTTCGCGGTGAAGCTCATCCCCATGCTGTGCCCTGGCTTGATCATCGGCGCGAGTCCCCCGCCCTCGAACAGCACCACGGTGTTCTGCAGTTCCGTGTGACCGGTGTCGAGCCAGGTGAAGATCTGCTTCGCCTGGGCCGCCGACGGCAGGCCGAAGGATGCCGCTTCGAGGTTGACGTACGACGACCCGTAGTCGTGCGCCAGCCCATCCGCATCGACGCACTGCACGTACCGACCGGCGTCCTTGTTCCAGAACAGCTCGTTGTAGCGCTTTCGCACGAGCGGCCGCAGGGCGCTCAACCGCTTCGACTCCGGCATGTTGTGCACGTGCTCTTCGAGCTGCGCCATCGCCTCGAGAGCGCCGTAGAAGTAGGCGTTGAGGAAAGCGTCGAGGTGGCCGAAGGATGTGATGTCCCAGTAGTTGGAGCTCACGCCGCCGTCTCGCCCGCTGTGGTCTTCCGAGGCGATGGTGACGATGCCGCTGCTGCCCCCGAGCGAGTCGAGATAGAAGCTCATCGCCTTCCTGAGCCGCGGCAGCATGGTGCTGAGAAAGGCGGAGTCGCCGGTCCAGGAGTAGTAGCGCCAGGCCCCGAGGATGTACATCGCGTTCGACGAGAAGTGCCTGGCGTCGTAGAGCTTCGGGTCGGGGAAGGGCCATCCCTGCGAATCCGGCCACGCCCATACGTATCCGTCATCGTCGAGTTTCGTGTTGAGCAGGCTCGCCGCCTGCGCTTCCCTGCCGGCCGTGCCAGTCCAGTCCAGAGTGCGGCCGTTCCAGTCGGCCCAGGCCATCGCGTGCCCGTCGAATCGGAAGCTCAGCGCCCGCTCCCAGTAGAAGGTGGAGAGTTGCGCAGACCTGACCCGATCGGAGGTGACGAACACCGGGAAGATATCGGGCAACGCATCCGTGTGAGCATGAACATCGATCGAGATCGACCGCTGCACGAGCGGTGCGGCGTCGGCGCTGCCGGTGCTGAGCGACAGGGTGAGCACGTCGCTCGTCATCGCGCCCTTGAGAATCGGATGCTGCCCCGCGATCTGCAGGTCGTACGGGCCTGTGCCAGTTGCGGCCACCCATTCCGTTCCCGACACGGTGTTCGTCCACGAGGTGCGGCGCTTCAACTGCTGCGAGGGAATGTAGTCACCGCCGTCGCCGACGAAGCGGCTGAACAGCACACCATCGGCGTAGGCTACGGAGTATCCGTCTTTGACCCATGACGTCTTCAGCGTCAGCCCGAGGTCGGGGCGGGGGTCGCTCTTCCACTGCACCTCATACGACGTGTCGAGCTTCGAGCCGGTCAGGTCGAACTCCCACGAGGCGACCCCGTCGACGTTGAATCCGACCACGTCGATGGTCATGGTGCGCCCGGTCAGGGCCGTGCGGTCGGCGTACGAAGCACCGCCCACGTTGACCGTGGTGGTTCCGCTGTATCCCCACCAGCCCGGCGTGCCCGAAGCATCGGATGCCTCGAGGTAGTAGACGCCCGCAGGCTG
>DATNBR010000093.1:0-3621 GCA_035571875.1 Lacisediminihabitans sp.
AACCCGTACTTCGGAACCGGCCTCGCCATCCACCGCTACGTCGCCCTATGCACCGGATGCCACCGGGTCGCCTTCATTCCCGAACCCGTCGCCCCCGAGGTGCCCTCCCGCATCGAGCAGCTCATGGGCGCCGTGCGCAGCTTCTTCGTCCGCGCGGCCTGAAGTCTACAGAACCTGGCGCTACCCTCGCGCTCTCCAGAACGCGCCTGTCAGACCTCGCCATCGTCGAGGACGCCCTCACCTGCAGCAATACCGTGTCGCGGAGGATGTCGCGATCGCGCGTGGGATCAAGCCCTCGGTAGCTCACGAGATCGACCTCGAAACCCACCATCGTCCCCAGCGCTTCCTTCCATGCGAAGCAAGCCGGAAATGTCCGCACCGGCTGGCCGCCACGAGCACGCAGCGCAGTCATGCCAGTTCGGCGTCGCACGTCGCCCGCTCGTAGTCCACAGTCAGGGTCATAAAAGGACTTTGTAAGCGTGACTTGCGTAGAGAATTAGGGGTATGGCGGGCTCAAGGGCGAGCTTCGCGAGGGCACCTGCCACAATCGCGCGGGAAAAACAAAAACCCCTGATCGCTATCGGATCAGGGGCGCTATGGCTGGGGTACCTGGACTCGAACCAAGAACAAAAGAATCAGAATCTTCCGTGTTGCCAATTACACCATACCCCACCGGTTCGGGCCGAAGCCTGACCGACTAGACACTCTAACCTACCGCAACAGGCCCGGCCAAATGGGCATTGTGAGGTTCACGGCCAGCCCGCGGTGCGAGAATCTTGCTGCACCCACACGAACGGAGACGCCGACGCCACCCATCCCGACATTCCTCACGACCTGGCAATTCGACCCGGTCGCGGTGATCGCAATCGTTCTCGCCGGCGGGCTCTACGCATCCGGAATCATCACCCTCGCCATCCGGGGCGAACGCTGGCCACTCCTGCCCACGCTCGGGTTCTACGGCCTCGGGCTCGGCAGCTTCGCGGTGGTCAACCTCGGGTTCCTCGGCGTGTACGACGCTGAGTTGCGCTGGGCATTCACCACGAGAATCGCGCTCCTGCTCTTCGCCGTGCCCGGACTCATCGCCATCGGAATGCCGGTGACTCTCGCCAAGAAGGTGCTGAGTGGGATGCCGCTGAGAGTCATGGATGCCGTGCTCGGCTCCTGGATCGTGCGCCTGTTCGGCAATGCGGTCTTCGCACCCCTGTTCGCCCTCGCCGCATTCATGGTGTTTCTCACCCCGCTCGCTGGCACCATCAGGCTGAGCTCACCTGGCGAGGTGATCATCACGGTGCTCGTGCCCATCGTCGGCCTGCTCATGGTGCTGCCGATCATCGAGCACACCACTCAGAGCACGAGCTTCGTCATCACCGTCGAGTTCATGCTCGTGTTCGTCGAGCTCGTGATCGACGCTATCCCCGGCATCCTGCTGCGCCTCAACGGACACATCCTCGACCAGGTGGGGCCGGTGCTCGGCTCGCTGCCCGCGTGGTTCCCGTCCAGCTACCACGACCAGCACCTCTCGGGCGACCTGCTCTGGTTCATCGCCGAGATCGCCGACCTGCCCGTGCTCATCGTGTTGTTCATGCGCTGGCAGCGCACCGACCGGGCCGAGGCGAAGAAGCTCGACGAGCTGAGCGACGAGGAGATGGACGCGCTCACGCAGGCGCACCTGCGGGCACGGGGGCAGTAGGGGTTGTCCGTTGAGAGGTCACTTCGACAGGCTCAGTACGGCGCTCGATACGCTCGTGCCTCGCTACTCCACCAGCGGATAGGTCAGCGGCGAGGGATGCCGAGGAGGTCGCGGTTGATGGTGGCGGCCGCGCGGGCGCCGGCCCCGGCCGCGACGATGAGCTGCTGCGGTCCGGGAGCGGTGGAGTCCCCCGCGGCGTAGACACCGGGGATGCTCGTGCGCCCGGCGCCGTCCGTCGTCACGAAGCCGTCGTCATCCGTCTCGATCGCGAGCGCGGCCGCGTAGTCGAGTGCCGCATCCCAGCGCGGACGCACGAAGCCGCCCGCCACGGGCACCCGCTCGCCGTCGTCGAGGAGCAGGGAGGCGACGATGCCGTCGGTTCCGAGGATGTCGATGATCCCGCGCCGCTCCACACGCACGCCGCGCTCGGCCAGCACCGCCTCGCCGCTCTCGGTCACGACACCGATGCCGTTCGTGAATACCGTGAGACCGCTGCTCCACTGCCTGATGAGCAGCGCGCGGTGCACCAGATCATCGGTCTCACCGATGAGGGCGAGTGGCTTGTCCGACTGCTCGAACGCGTCGCACTCGACGCAGCTGAACAGTCCGATGCCGTAGTACGAGGCCATGCTCGGCAGCGCGGGAAGCGTCTCTCGAAGCCCGCTCGCGATCAAGACGGCGGGAGCGGTGACAGTGCGCGCGGGCGAGGCGTTGACCCGGGTGGTGTGGATCTCGAATCCGCTGTCGACGGGCGCGACCGTCTCGACCTGGCCCAGATGATGCTCGACGCCCGGATACGCTGCGAGCTCGGCGAGACCGAGCCTGCGCAGCGCGTGCGGCGTGACGCCATCGCGAGTGAGGAAGCCGTGCGAGACGAGGGTGACCGAATTGCGCGGTCGGTTGCTGTCGAGCACGATCACCCGCCTTCGAGCGCGAGCGAGGTTCAGCGCGGCGGAGAGTCCGGCAGGGCCGGCACCGATGATGACGACATCGGCGTCGGTGTTCACAAGCGCTTCCGCAGCCTCTCGAGCCGTGCCAGCGTCGATTCCTTGCCGAGGATCTCCATCGACTCGAACAGCGGCGGGCTGATCCGCTTGCCGCTGATCGCCGTGCGCAGCGGTCCGAAGGCGGCGCGCGGCTTGAGTCCCGCGCCGTCCACGAGGGCTTCGCGCAGCACGCGCTCGAGCTCCGAGTGCGACCAGTCGTTCACCTGCTCGAGAGTCGCGATGGCCGCATCGAGAACGATGGCCGCGTCGGAGCCGGGCAGGGCATCGTCGTCGAAGGTGATCTCGTCATCCGAGGTGAAGAGGAAACCGAGGAGGCCCGGCGCCTCACCCAGCAGCTGCATGCGCTCCTGCACGAGCGGGCCGGCCTCGCGCAGAATCGCCTTCTGCGCGGGCGTCGGCGGGTCAGACACATACTCCGAGAGGTAGGGAACGAGCCGCGCCTCGAAATCTTCCGGCTCAAGCATCCGGATGTGGTCCCCGTTGATCGACTCGGCCTTCTTCAGGTCGAAGCGGGCAGGGTTGGGGTTCACATCGGTCACGTCGAACGCCGCGACCATCTCGTCGATCGTGAACACGTCGCGATCGTGGGAGAGCGACCAGCCGAGCAGCGCGAGGTAGTTGATGAGCCCCTCGCGGATGAAACCGCGCTCCCTGTGGTGGAACAGGCTCGAGGAGGGGTCGCGCTTGGAGAGCTTCTTGTTGCCCTCGCCCATCACGTAGGGCAGGTGGCCGAAGCGCGGGATGGCCTTGGCCACGCCGATCTCGATGAGGGCGTGGTACAGCGCGATCTGCCGCGGCGTGGACGAGAGCAGGTCTTCGCCGCGCAGCACGTGGGTGATGCCCATGATGGCGTCGTCGACCGGGTTCACGAACGTGTAGAGCGGGATGCCGTTCGGGCGCACGACGACGAAGTCGGTGAACGAG
>DATNBR010000094.1:0-40576 GCA_035571875.1 Lacisediminihabitans sp.
CGCCATAGCCCGAAACGAGTTCCTGCAGGGTGGGGCGCGCCAGTTGCACGCCGCGTGCAGCGGCGCGGTCACGCAGGGCCGCGTCGACCGGACCCTCTGCGGTGACGGAGGTCAGGGAGCCGATCGACTGCCTTTCGAGAACGCGACGATCGCCGAGCACCTCGGCCACGGCATCCGTGGTGCCGCTGAGCGTGAAGGCTCGGTCGCGGGCGGCATCCGTGTCGTCGTCGACCACGAGCCTGCCGCGATCGACGATCACGACGCGATCGAACAGCGGGGCGGACTCCTCGATGAGGTGCGTCGAGAGCACGATCGTGCGCGGGTGCTCCTGATAGTCGCGCAGCAGCACCGTGTGAAACAGCGCCCGCGCGGTGACGTCGAGCCCGAGGTACGGCTCATCGAGCAGCGTGATCGCGGCTCGCGAGGCGACCCCGAGCACGATCGCGATCGAGGAGAGCTGGCCCCGCGAGAGCTTCTTGATGCGCGTCGTGGCCGGGATGCGGAAGCCGTCGACAAGTTCCTCGGCGAGTTCCGCGTTCCAGTTCGGGGCGAACTCGGGAGCGATGCGCAGGACGTGGTGCAACTTGTAGTCATCCGGATAGCGCTGGTTGTCGCGAACGTAGGTGATCTTCGAGAGCGTGGCTGCGTGCTCGAACGGCGCATGCCCGAGCACGCGGACTCGACCCTCGCTGGGCCGATCCTGCCCGGCCAGGATCGACATGATCGTGGTCTTACCGGCGCCGTTGCGGCCGAGGAGACCGACGATGGAGTGCTCCGGGACGCCGAAGCTGATGTCGTCGAGCGCCTTCACCCTCCCGAAACTTCGGGAGACGTGGTCGATGTCGATGGCGTTGGTCATGAGTGTTCCTTGTCAGTGGAGTCGGTGAAAGCCGCGATCATGTGGGTGAGCTCCGTCCTGTCGATGCCCAGGAGCTCGGCCTCGTGAAGGAGCGGTGCGAGTCGCTGGTCGCGAAAGGTCGCCTTGCGCTCGGCGAGCAGTCGCTCACGTGCTCCGGTGGAGACGAACATCCCGATGCCTCGCTTCTTATAGAGGACGCCCTGCTCGACGAGCACGGCGATGCCCTTGGCCGCCGTGATCGGACTCATCGTGTAGAACGCCGCATACTCGTTGGTTGATGGAACGGCGGTCTCTTCGGCGTAGGTGCCGTTGATGATGTCTTCGGCGACTCGCTCGGCGAGCTGCTGGAAGATCGGTCCTTCTCCGGAGAGCATCTAACCCCTTAGGTTCTATAGTGCACTATAGAACCTAAGGAGTTAGCGCGGAAATGTCAAGGCGAAGAGCGGGTCGAGTCCTCGCGCCGCGAGTGTATCGAGACCGCCACCGGGTCTCGATACGGCCGCGGGCGGCCTACTCGACCAGCGTGGGGAGGCGGGCGGCCTACTCGACCAGCGTTGGGAGGCGGGCGGCCTACTCGACCAGCCCTGAGGCGCGCCGGCTAGTGGAGCTTGCGGCCCGCGCCCCACACCGAGGTGACTCGCCAGTCGTGGTCGAGCAGTACCGCGTCCGCCGCGAATCCGGGCTTGAGGTAGCCGAACTCGTGCTCGATGCCGAGCACGCGCGCCGGGGTGAGGGTGAGCGCCTCGACCGCCACGGCCGGTGCAAGCCCGGTCCGTTCGATTGCTACGCGCAGCGCCCTGTCCTGGGTGAGGGTCGAGCCCGCGATGGTTCCGGTGCCCGACAGCAGGGCCAGGCCGTCCTTGACGGTGACGTTGAGCGAGCCCAGTCGGTAGTCGCCGTCGCTTGAGGCCGCGGCGGCCATCGCATCCGTCACGAGCGCTATGCGGTGCGGAGCGGAGGTGAAGGCGAGCGCTGCGACATCCGGATGCACGTGCATGCCGTCGAGGATCAGCTCCAGAATCACCCGCTCGTCTTCGAATGCCGCGATCACGGGACCCGGATTGCGGTGATGGATCCCCTCCATCGCGTTGAAGGCGTGTGTGAGCAGTCGCGCCCCGCGGTCGAAGGCCTCCTGCGCGAGTTCGAAGTTCGCCTCGGTGTGACCGACCGCCACGGTGATGCCCTGCTCGACGAGCACGTCGATCGCCTCCAGCGCGCCGGGCAGCTCGGGCGCCATGGTGATCTGCCGGATGGTGCCGTGACCGGCCTCGAGCAGCTCCTCGATCGTGTACGGCTGCGGCTCGCGCAGGAAGTCGGCGTTGTGGGCGCCGCGTCGCGCCTCCGCCAGGAACGGTCCCTCGAGATGCGAGCCGAGCACCAGTGGATCGGTCGCCGCGACCTCGGCGATGACGGCGAGGCTCTCGCGCAGCGAGGCGAGGGGATTGGCGACAAGGCTCAGCACCGAGCGGGTGGTGCCGTGGGCGTGGTGTGAGGCGAGGGCCGCGGCGATCGCGTCCCGTCCGTCGTCGAAGGAGAAGCCGCCGCCGCCGTGCCCGTGCAGGTCGATGAATCCGGGAACAAGCCAGTGCCCGCCCACGTCCACGCGCTCGTTCGCGGTGCCCCAGGCATCCGTCGTCTCGGCCGGCCCGGAGCCGGTCTGGACGATGTGGTCACCGTCGACGAGCATCCAGAAGTCATCGACCTGGCCGGCCGCATCGAGCTTGCGCGCGCTGTGGAAGAGGATGGTCATGAACTGGACTCCCTGGAGATCTCGACCCTGCCGTTGATGATGCCGCTGGTGGCCGCGATGACGCCGAAGACGGCTCCGATGATGGGGTAGCCGAGCATGAACCAGGCCGCAGCGGCGGAACCCATCACGAGAATCTCGACGAGCGCCTTGCCGACCGGGTCGAGCGGCAACAGCGCCTTCGGCGAGCGGAACAGCCCCCATACGATCGCCGCGAAGAGCGGAGCGCCGAGCATGAAGGCGAGGCCGGGCCAGGGGAACGGCCAGGCCAGGTAGCCCCAGTACCCGAGCGAGAAGAGAGCGAACAGCTCGAGCAGAAACCGCAGGATGTCGTTAGGGCCGAGCCTGAACGGTTGCGAACTCGGGGTTTCTGCCACGCTCCCAGCCTAGCGAAGCCTTCCCCTCACCCCACTCCGGCCGAGTTGCCCACTTCCGCCCTCTTTTGGCAGGTTTTGTCCCGAAAATGGGGCGGAAGTGGGCAACTCGCGAAAGGAGCCACGCGATCGCAGGGGCCGGATGCGGAGTGCTAGGTGAAGATGATGGTGCGCGCACCGTCGAGCAGCACCCGGCCCTCGGCGAACCACTTGACCGCCTGGGTGAGCGAGCGCGACTCCTCGTTCTGCCCGATCGCCATGAGCTCCGCCGGGGTGCGCGCGTGGTCGACGCGCACCACGTTCTGCTCGATGATCGGCCCCTCGTCGAGGTCGCTCGTCACGAAGTGCGCGGTGGCGCCGATGAGCTTCACACCTCTGGCGTGCGCCTGCTTATAGGGGTTCGCGCCCTTGAAACCGGGCAGGAAGGAGTGATGGATGTTGATGATCCGGCCGGCGAGGGCCTCGCAGAACTCCGGCGAGAGAATCTGCATGTAGCGGGCGAGAACGACCAATTCGATGTCGAACTGCTCCACCGCATCCAGCACCCGCTTCTCGAAGGCGAGCTTCTGCTCGGGGGAGCGCACCTCGCGGGATTCGAACGGCACCCCGTAGAAGCCCGCGAGTCCGGCGAGATCGTCGTGGTTGCTCAGCACGAGCGGCACCTGCACGGGCAACTGGCCCGCGCGCTCGCGGAACAGCAGATCGCTGAGGCAGTGGGCGGCGGTGGAGACCAGCACGAGGGTGCGCAGGGGGCGGCCCACCACATCCAGGGTCCAGGCCATGTCGAAGCGCTCGGCGACCGGCGCGAGCGCCCCGGCGAAGGTCTCACGGCTCGCCGCCGACTCCACCTGCAGGCGCATGAAGAAGGTGCCGGTGTCGAGGCTCGCGAACTGCTGCGATTCGGTGATGTTGCCGCCGGCCTCGATGATCGCGCCGCTGATCGCGTGGACGATCCCTGGACGATCCGCGCAGGTCAGCGTGAGTACCCAGTGGGTGGAAAAAGTCATGCGCCTACCGTATTGGCTGCGCGGCGCTCAGATTCCCTGGGCCGCCGTCGAACGGTGTCGCTTGCGTCGGACCAGCAGTTCGTCGGCGAGCACCACGAGCAGCAGCACGAGGTTCGAGAGCCAGCTCAGGGCGAGCGCGCTGAGCAGCGGCGTGAGCAGCGAGAGCACGGTGAGCAGCACCAGGACCAGGATCGCGCTGAGGTGCACGACGAGCCACGGGCCGCCGATCGAACGCGCGAAGAGCACGTTCGCCACCAGGTAGATGACCGCGGAGCCCGCGATCACGAGGGCGGCGCCCCCCGCGACCGGGCCGGATGGCGACTCGAGCACGACGGCGTCACCGACGGCCGCGAGCACGATCCCCACGACGAGGATCACGGGGATGTAGGTGTAGGCGACGCGCGCCACGGCCCCGGCGTCGGAGGCGTGCACGATGTGCTCGGTGCCGCTGCGCTGCGCGTGGTTGAAGTAGATCAGCCACATGAGCACGGTGCCTGCGAAGGCGGCGAGAAAGGCAAGCAGGCTCTCGCCGCTGAGCGGGAGGTGCCCGAAGGTCGTGCCGGTCACCACGATCGATTCGCCGAGCGCGATGATCGCGAACAGGCTCACCCGCTCGGCCATGTGCTCGCCAGATACGTTCCAGGTGCGGGTGTCGCTGGCCCCGAGGCCGGGAACGTAGAAGCGGCCCACCGGTCCGCAGAAGTCGATGGCGAGCGCGATCAACCACACCCACAGGCGCGGCTCAGGCGGCGCGAACGCCCCCGCGATCCAGAACACACCGGATGCCGCAGCCCAGATGGTGATGCGGGCGAAGTTCACGGCGTTGTCGGGTCTGTGGTGCGCAAAGGCGAGGACGGTGAAGATGCCGCGAGCGAGCTGGATGGCGACCAGGCTCACGGTGAACAGCACGCCCTTGGCACCGAAGGCCTCCGGGATCGCGCTGCTCATGAGCAGCGCGCCGAGCATGAGGGCGATCAGGAGCCCCCGCACCCTCGCCTGTTCGGGGTTCAGCCAGTTGGTCACCCAGGCCGTGTCGACCCAGACCCACCAGATGGCCATGGTCAGCATGATCGTCTGTACGAGTCCGGCGAACGACGGCGTCGCGATCAGATGGTGCGAGATCTGCGTGACGGCGAAAACGAAGACCAGGTCGAAGAACAGTTCGACGAACGTCACGCGATGCGCCTCATCGCCCCCCGCCGGTCGAAGCAGGTCGCGCGTGAAGCCGAGTCGCGTCATCCGACCATCGTGGCACGGGGTGCGTCGTGCTGCCGTTATTCTTGACAGCGATGACGCAGACGCCGCGTCATCCCGCGGGCGGCGCACGCACCACACTCTCCTCGATCGGAAGTTCTCGTCCTATGGACGCGTCTGAAAACCCGCCGGTGACCGCGCCGGCCTTTCCCTGGCTCGCCCTCGTCATCCTCGCCGGGGCCATCTTCGTCTCGGTGACGAGCGAGGTGCTGCCCACCGGTCTGCTGCCGCAGATGGCCGAGGGGCTGCAGGTATCGCAGTCCCAGATCGGCCTGCTCGTCACCGTGTTCGCCGGCACCGTCGTGCTGACCGCGGCACCGCTCACGAGCCTCACGCACCGCTTCGGCCGCAAGAACCTCGTGCTCGTGGTGCTCATCGGCTTCGCCGCCACCAATTTCCTCGGCGCCATCGCGCCGAACTACTGGGTCATGCTGCTCTCGAGAGTGCTCGGCGGCCTCGCGCACGGACTGTTCTGGGCGGTGGTCGGCGCCTACGCCGCGCACCTCGTGCCGAAGGGGCAACTCGCTCGTGCGGTCGCTGTGACGGGAGCGGGCGCGACGCTCGCGTTCATCCTCGGTGTGCCTGTCGGCACCGCGCTCGGGCACGTGCTCGGCTGGCGGCTTGCCTTCACGACCATGGGTGTCACGATCCTCGTGCTCACCCTGCTCGTGCTGCGGTTCCTGCCGAGGGTCAATCACATCGAGGAGCTGAAGACCGGTGAGATCGCGGTGCCGATGCGCCGCGACCCGTCGCTGTTCGGCATCGCCGTGATCTGCGTCATCACGACCGTGCTCATGACCGGGCAGAACCTCTTCTACACCTACATCGTGCCGTTCTTCACCTCGGCAGCCGACTTCTCCGGTCAATCGGTGGCGCTGCTGCTGCTCGCCTACGGAGTCGCCGGCGCGGTGGGGCTGTTCCTGGTCGGCATCGTGGGCGGCAGGTATCCGCGGGCGAGCCTCGTGGGTGCCTTCGTGCTGGTGGGCGTCGCGGTGCTACTGCTCGGCAGCTTCCCGAAGGTGAGCTGGCTCGTCGTCGCGGTCCTGGTGCTGTGGGGCGCCGCGTTCGGTGGAACCCCGGCACTGCTGCAGACCCGGATACTGCACACGGCATCCGCCCGACTTCGCGACGTCTCGTCGGCGTACTTCACGACCTCGTTCAACATAGGCATCGGCGGTGGCGCCTTCATCGGCGGCCTGCTGCTCGATGGCTACGGAATCGGAGTGCTGCCGTTCGTGGATGTCGGGGTCACCATCGTCGGCATCCTGCTCATCGTGGTCACCAACCGCATGATCAGCCGTCGGGCGGCGCGCCCCGCGTAGTCCGGTCAGCCGGTCGCGGCCGCGCGCGCCGAAGCCGAGACGACGTGCACGGTGACGCCGGTCTGCTCGATCTCCGCCAGCGCATCCGGGTCTGCGGTGTCGTCGGTGACCAGCGCGTCGACCTGGTCGATGTCGGTCACCTTCGCCATGGCCAGTCTGCCGATCTTGCTGCCGTCCGCCACGACCACCGTGCGCTGGGCGTGGGTGACCATCGCGTGGTTCGTGCGCGCCTCGGTGTCGTCGTGGGTGGTCACCCCACCGCTCGCGGTGATGCCATCGGTGCCCAGGATGGCCGTGCCGACATTGATCGCGTTGAAGGTGTTCTCGGCGAGGATGCCCACGAGCTCGAGCGATTGGGAGCGAAGCGAGCCACCGGTCATGATGACCTTGAGTTGCGGATAGGTGGTGACGAGGCCCGCGATCGTCAGCGAGTTGGTGATGATGGTGAGGTCGCGATGGTTCGACAGCGCGCGCGCGACCTGAGCGGTGGTCGAGCCGCCACTGAGCGCCACCGCGTGACGTTCGGGCGGGATGAGGAGCGCCATCTGCCGCCCGATCAGGCGTTTCGCCTCGAGGAACTGGGTGTCGCGCAGCGCGACGGGCAGCTCGGCCCTGGAGTCCATCACCGTGGCGCCGCCGTGGGTGCGCCTCAGCAGCCGCTGGTAGTCGAGGTCGGCGAGGTCGCGCCGCACGGTCGCGGCGGAGACGCCCAGGGCATCCGCGAACTCGGCGAGGGAGACCGACTCGTGCACGGACAGGAGGTCGAGAATCTGGATCATGCGGCGCGAGCGCTTGTTCGACGCCGCCGGACGCAGTTGGCCATCCGTCTCCATGAAGCCTCCTCCGGCTAAGTGAGCAGTGAGTCTGATCATTTTAGGGGCATTTCGCGCAGTATGTTGCGCGGAATGAACAGTACGACCCAAGATCAAGACATGACCAAGCTTGTATTCCTCGGCGCGGGCAGCGTCGTCTTCACGCGCCAACTCATCGCCGACCTCCTGCGCTACGACGACCTGCCGACTCTCACCCTCGCACTGCACGACATCGACCAGGAGCGGCTGGACGTCGCCGCGGGCACCGCCGCTCAGGTGTCGGAGCGTCTCGGAAGGGCGATCGACATCATCCCGACGCTCGATCGTCGTGCGGCTCTCGATGGCGCGGACTTCGTCGTCAACATGATCCAGGTCGGCGGAATCGCCGCAACGAAGATCGACCTCGAACTGCCGGCCAGGCACGGCCTGCGACAGACCATCGGCGACACCACTGGCGTCGGGGGAGTCTTCCGCGCGCTGCGCACCTTCCCTGTGCTCTCCGCGATCGCTCGCGACATGCGCGAGCTCTGCCCCGATGCCTGGTTCCTCAACTACACGAACCCGATGGCGATGAACGTCTGGTGGATGTCGGTGGTAGCCCCCGAGCTCAAGGCCGTCGGTCTCTGCCACAGCGTGTACTGGACTGTGCACGACCTCTGCGAGCTGATCGGTGTGCCGCTCGAGGGCACGCACTACCGCGCCGCCGGCGTCAACCACCAGGCCTGGCTGACGGAGTGGTCTCGAGACGGGGCAGACCTCTATCCGCTGCTGCGCGCGAAGATCGACAGCGATCCGGAGCTGCTGCGGCGCGTGCGCGTCGAGATCTTCCGCCGCATCGGCTACTATCCGACCGAGACGAGTGAACACTCCTCCGAGTATCTCTCGTGGTTCCTGCGCTCCGACGAGCAGATCGAACGCTTCCGTCTCAGGCCGCTCGAATACGTCGGGATCAGCGAGGAGAACGTGGCGGAGTTCGAGCATGCCAAGGCCGCGCTCGCGAGCGGAGCGCCGCTCGAGCTCGAGGAGGGTGCTTCGGAGTACGCGCCCCAGTTCATCCACTCGATGCTGACCGACACCGAACGGGTCATCCACGCCAACGTCGTCAACCGCGGACTGATCGACAACCTGCCGCAGGGCGCGGTGGTCGAGGTTCCGAGCGTTGTGAACGGCTCCGGATTCACGCCGCAGAAGGTGGGTTCCATCCCGTCCCAGGGTGCCGCGCTCAATCGCAGCTACCTCTCGGTGGCCGAGTTGACCGTCGAGGCAGCACGCACGGGCAACCCCGACCTGGTGCGCCAGGCGCTGCTTGCCGATCCCAACGCGAACTCCACCCTCACCCCCGAGCAGATCTGGGCGCTGTGCGACGAGCTGACCGCCGCGCACGCTGATCTCCTGCCGGTCGCGCTCGGCGGCAGGGTAGAGCTGCCCCTGCTCTAGCCCCTGGTGAGGCCGAGGAACCGCTCGGCGTTGCCGCGGTAGATCGCGGGCAGGAGCGCCGGGTCGAGGTCGAGTCCGGAGACGGTCCAGCGTCCCTGCGGCGGGATCGCACTGTCGGGTGCATAGTCGAACGCCTCATCCGCGGTCTCGAGAAAGCGGTAGTGGAGCGCGTACTGCTCCCCGGTCGCCGGGTAGATGTCAGTGCCGAAGAGCACCCGGTCGGGAAAGCGGCCGACGAGCGCGGCGAAGCGGCGCGGCTGGCGACCGAGCTCCGCCATGCGGCCGGCGATGTCGATGGCGAAGTTCGGCGCATCGGCGAGCAGCGCTTCGACGAGATCGAGGTCTTCGGCGGCGCAACCCGCGTGCGCTCCGACGAAGCGCGTGCCGGGGCAGGCGAGCACGAGAGCGCGCAGCGCCTGCATGAGTCGTTCGAACCGCGGATAGCGGGAAGCGTCGCCGAACCACCAGTCCGGCTCCTGCAGCAGTTCGTCGAGGCGCTCGTTGTGCGGGTCGAGCGGCTCGAAGAAGGCCCTCGGGTCCGCCGTGTGGATCAGCACGGGCAGGTCGAGTTCTCCCGCGTGCGCGATGACCTCGATCACCCGCGGGTCATCGGGCAGGATGACGTGGCCGGCATCGTCGCGGACGGTCAGTCCCAGGTTCTTCCACACCTTGAGTCCCCGGGCGCCGCGTGCCGCGCTGTCGTCGAGTGACGCCGTCAACACCGCGACCCCGTCGGGCTCCGTGATGCGCGCCCAGTCGAGCTGACAGAACGTGTAGAAGCGGCCCGAGTGGGCGAGGTCGTAGCGCTCGACGTTCGCGGTGACTTCCTCGCCCCACAGGCCGTCGAGGTTGACGATCGCGTCGACGCCGTGCTCATCCATCATGGCGAGGAGCGCCGGGACGTCATGGATCATCCAGTCGCCGTCGCTCAGCCAACGGCCCAGGTGATTGTGCACGTCGATGCAGGCGAAGCGGCCCCGCGTGAGCTCGGTGCGCGGCAGGCGCAACTGCGACCTTGGCGCCCAGTCCACGAGCGGAAGACCGCGCAGCTGCTGCCAATCGGGAGTCGTCATCGGCATCCTCGTGCTAGTGGTCAAACAGAATGAGCGATATCCGCAGTTTTCTTGTCAGATGATCACTCTCTAGGAGACTATTGCACACACCGACTGGAGAGGCGGCCGCAACCGGGCCGCTCCCGCAGCGAAAACCCAGGCATCAGCATCACCCGCGATCATCAAAGAGGAGATCACCATGAGAAGTCGAAATCACACACGCTGGGCGACAAGGGTCGGAGCGATGGCTCTGGGCGTCGCGGTCGTCGCAGCACTCGCCGGGTGCGGTGGCCAGCAGGGTGCCACCAAGCTCGACACCAAGGCGAACGTGTCGCTCACGATGTGGACGGGCCAGGACTCGGGGGCCGAGAAGCTCATCGAAAAGCTGGCCGCGAAGTTCGAGAAGCTGCACCCCAACGTGTCGCTCAACGTCTCGCCGGGCGCGTCCTCCACGGAAGACCTGCTGCAGAAGCTCTCCGCTAGCTTCGCCGGCGGCAACTACCCCGATGTCTCCTACGCTTTCGGCTCCTGGGCAAGCGAACTCGAGTCGTCGGGCCGCACGCTCGACATCACGGACAAGGTTGCCGACCCCAGCGTCAAGTGGTCTGAGTTCACGGAGGCGGCGCAGCAGACCGCTCGGCCGACGGGCAAGAAGACCATCGGATTCCCCGCCGTCGTCGACAACATCTCGCTGCTCTACAACAAGACCGTCTTCGACAATGCAGGGGTGGCGTACCCGACCGATGACTGGACGTGGGACGACTTCCGCGCCGCGGCGAAGCAGCTCACCGACCCCGCGAAGAAGATCTACGGCTACGCCTACTCGGTCTCTGGCAGCGAGGACACCACCTGGCAGTTCTGGCCGCACCTGTGGCAGAACGGCGGCTCGATCCTGTCTGAGGATGGCACGAAATCCGCCTTCGACAGCGAGGCGGGCAAGAAGTCGCTGACCTTCCTGCGTGACATGGCGGTCAACGACAAGAGCGTGTACCTCGACCAGACCGACACGAAGTACGGTCAACTGTTCACCAGCAACGCGATCGGCATGATCACCTCCGGCCCGTGGCAGCTCTACGACCTTGGTGTCGGCAAGACGAAGTACGGTGTGACGATCCTGCCCGGCACGGACGGCAAGCACACCACGGTGTCGGGGCCAGACATCTGGGCGCTCTTCGACCACAAGGATGTCAACCGAGCGCACTGGGCCTACGAGTGGGTGAAGTTCCTCACCGACCCGGCCCAGGACGAGCAATTCAACGTCGGCTACGGCAACCTGCCGTTGCGTGCGAGCGAGGTGAACAGTGCCGCGTTCAAGAAGAAGGTCGCCGAGAACCCGGGCCTGGAGATCATGGCGCAGAACTCGAAGAACGCCACGATCGCGCGGCCTACGGTTGCCGGTTACAACGGGCTTTCGGCGGCGATCGGCGATGCGATCTCGCAGGTGCTCCAGGGCAAGGGCACCGTGGATGACGCGCTGAAGACCGCTGCTGCCAAGGCTGACAAGGCCCTGAAAGACAAGTGATGACGCGTACGGCGGAGCGCGTTTCGCCGGCGGCATCGGAGCGTCGCGCTCCGGCGCCGCCGGCCCGCGGTGCGCGGCGGCGGCGCCGCTTTCGTGAGGGACTCGAGGGCTGGGGCTTCGTCATCCCGGCGCTCGTCATCGTGCTGGGCCTCTCGATCTTCCCCGCTGTCTGGGCGTTCTTCCTCTCCCTGCAGAAGTGGAACGGTTTCAGCCCGGCCGAGAGCGTCGGGCTGGCCAACTATCAGGGAATGGTCACCGACACCGAGCTTCAGGATGCGGTGCTCCACACGGTCCTGTATGTGGTGCTCTTCGTGCCGACATCCGTGGGTCTCGGGCTGTTCCTCGCTGTGGCGCTCAACCGCCGCATCCGCTTCATCGGTCTGTATCGCACCGCGATCTTCGTGCCGTTCGTGGCCTCCGCAGCGGTCACCGGCATCCTCACGACCTACCTGTTCAACCCGCAGTTCGGCCTCGTCAACAACGCGCTGCGGGTACTGGGCCTTCCGCAGCAGGGCTGGCTCGAAGACCAGAGTCAGGCGATGGTGGTCATCACTATCATGTCGCTGTGGGGGCAGGCGGCGTTCACCACCGTCATCTACCTCGCCGCGCTGCAAGACACTCCCGTCGAGTTGCTCGAAGCGGCTCGCATCGACGGCGCCAATCGCTGGCAGTCGTTCTGGAGTGTGGTGTGGCCGCAGCTGGCGCCGGTGACGGTGTTTGTGGGCATCTGGCAGATGGTCGGGGCGATCCAACTGTTCGACCTGGTCTACACGACCACGAGGGGTGGGCCGTTGAACGCGACCCAGACCGTCGTCTACTACCTCTGGCAGACCGCGTTCCAGAAGCTGCAGTTCGGCTACGGCTCTGCCGTGGCCTATGGAATCTTCGCGGTCACCCTGCTCGCCACCATCGGCGTCGTGCTCTACTCGCGGCGCACCCGGATCGAGGCCTTCTGATGACAACGCTCGACCAACCGACTCGCGCTCGCCGGCGGATGAGACTGCCGTTCAGCGGGTGGCACCTGCTGCTCGCGCCCGTCGCCGTGCTGTTCGCCATCCCGTTCCTGCAGATGTTCCTCGCCTCGGTGAGTCCGAAGTCCGAGATCAACCGCTTCCCACCGCACTTCATCCCGTCATTCCTCAGTCTCGATGGCTACGCCAAGTTGTTCGACGAGTCGCAGATCCTGCTCTGGCTGCTCAATACAGTGATCGTGGCGGCCGCCGCCATCGTGTCTCACCTGGTGCTGTGCTCGCTCGCGGGCTACGGCTTCGCGAGGCTCAAGTTTCCCGGTCGCAATTTCGGATTCTTCGCGGTGCTCGCCACGATCATGATTCCGACCCAGTTGCTCATGATCCCGACCTACATCGTGTTCTCGCGCATCGGCCTCATCGACACCCTCGGGGCCGCGATCGTGCCGTGGCTGGCATCCGCCTTCGGTATCTTCCTGATGCGGCAGTTCTTCCTCTCGCTGCCGGCGGAGCTCGAAGAGGCCGCGCTGATCGACGGCTGCACGCGCCTGCAGGTGTTCTTTCGCATCATCCTGCCGCTCGCAAAGCCCGCGCTCGCCACCCTGGCGATCTTCACGCTGCTCAACTCATGGAACGACCTCGTCTGGCCGCTCATCGCGATCAACAACGATCATGCATTCACCCTTCAGCTCGGCCTCGCGAACTTCCAGGGCACGAGGCGAACGGACTGGTCGCAATTGATGGCGGGCAACGTGGTGGCGACCCTGCCGCTCATCGTGTTCTTCCTGTTCGCGCAGAAGCACTTCGTGGCGACGATGACCTTCTCGGGCCTCAAGGGCTGATGGGATCCCAGTGAGTGCGCGGTTGCGGAGCAATACTGCTCATAACGCGCATTTCGAGTGATCATTCGAGCCGTTATCTAGGCGGATTGCGTGCAGTTGTGCAAATGTAGTCCTGCCCGCGGGCCGTCCAGTGAAGGACGACCGGGGCATCCCGACCCACAGCCCCAAGGAAGGTACGTCGATGAGATCAAAGAAGTCTCGACTGAGGGGGGCCGCGCTTCTTGCGGGTGCCGCATCCCTCGCCATGCTCGCAAGCGGCTGCAGCGCGAGCGCTCCCGCAGCCTCGAACAAGACCAAAGACGTGACGATCACCGTCGCCCTGTTCGGTGCTCCGCCGCCCAAGGCGTCGCTGGCCGCGTTCACGAAGGACACCGGCATCACCGTCAAGTGGTCGACCATCGACTGGGACAGCCTGCAGACGAAGATCGCCGCGGCCGCCACCTCGAACACCTACTTCGCGGATGCGACTGACGTCGACTGGTCGCGTGTCGGCCAGGAGGGCAAGCTCGGCTGGTTCCTGCCGATGGAGAAGTACATCGACGAGGCCGCATACAAGAAGGACATGCCGCAGCTGTCGTCGTTCACCTACGACGGCCACATCGTCGGCGTGCCCTTCGACTCCTCGTACCTCGTGACCACGGTCAACACCGAACTGTTCGAGAAGGCCGGCATCACTGAGATGCCGACCACGATCGAGCAGTACACGAGCGACCTGCACAAGATCAAGGACCAGGGCATCGCCGACAACCCGCTGAACATCCCGTTCGCGGCGGCGGAGGGCCTCTCGACCTACTGGTACGAGACCACCAACGCGTTCGGCGGCAGCATCCTCGACAAGGACGGCAAGCCGCAGTTCAGCGATTCCGACTCGGCGGGCTACAAGGCCGCAGAGTGGATGGTCGGCGCCCTCAAGGACGGACTCGTTCCGGCCGGCAACATCAACGTGAGTGACAGCCAGGGCCAGCAGACGCTGATGGCCAAGGGCGTCGTCGCGAGCACCTTCGCCGACTACTCAGGCAACGTGGGAAGCCTCTACGACGTGCCAGACACCTCCTCGGCGGTCGGCAAGATCAAGTACATTCCCACGCCAGGAGTCGACGGCGTCGCGGAGAACATGAGCAACCCGGATGGCATCGGCATCCCGAAGACGGCGAAGTACCCCGCCGCGGCTGCCAAGTTCATCGAGTGGTTCACGGATGCCGACAACCAGGCAGACTTCGCGGGAGCAAACGGGCCAGACAAGGTCATGCCCGGCTACTTCCTGCCGTCGCGCCTGAGCGGCATCGAGAAGCTCACCGAGAGCGGAGTCCTCAAGGACGGCAAGCAGCTCTCGGAGCTGCTGAAGACGAGCAAGCCCGTCTTCCCCGAGGGCGCGCCCACCTGGTATCCGCAGTTCTCGAACGCCGTGTACACGAACCTGCACGCCGCGGCGACGGGCTCGATGTCGGTGAAGGATGCGATCAAGGCGATCTCAGACACGGCCTCCAAGCTCGCGTCCGACAAGTAATCGCCCACCGAAACACCCTCGAAAGAACACTGCGAATCGATGAGTACGACCACTCGCGTGGCCAAGGCCTCGCCCCCCGCGTTCACTGAGCGCGGGGGGCGAGGCGGCGGCAAGCGCAAACGAATCGACCTCCTGCCCTACGGGCTGGTCACGCCACTGATGATCTTCATCATCGGCCTGGCGCTGATCCCCGCCGGGTACACGATCATCGCCGCGTTCTTCAGGGTGCAGCCGCTCAACCCACCCGATCGCTTCAACGGCATCGACAACTTCGTCTCGCTGTTCAGCAGCACGGCGGTCAGGTCGAGCATCGGCAACACGGCCCTGTACGTGGTCATCGGCGTGGGGCTCTCGACCGTGCTCGCCATCGCGATGGCGGTGACGCTGCAGAAGAAGTTCTTCGGGCGGTCGATCCTGATCGCCATCCTGATCCTGCCGTGGGCGCTGCCCGGGGTTGTCGAGGGAATCCTCTGGGCGAGCATCTGGGACAGCAACAGCGGTCTGCTGAACAGCCTGTTGACCTCGTTCCACCTGATCGACCACTACATGGTCTTCCTCGGCCAGAACCAGTTCCTCACGATCCTCGGCATCGAGCTAGTGCAGGTGTGGCAGATCACCCCGCTGTCGACGCTGCTGATCCTCGCGGCGCTGCAGAACATCCCCGCCGACATCTACGAGGCGGCCGACATCGACGGCGCATCCCCGTGGGCGGCCTTCCGGCGGATCACCCTTCCGCTCGCCCGCCCCGGCATCACCATCGCGATGGTGCAGGCGATCATCCAGACGCTCAACGTCTTCGACCAGCCCTATGTGCTGAACGGATCGGCGTCGACCGGTGCGTCCCTGACGATGCAGACCTACTTCATCAGCTTCCAGAACCTCAACTTCGGCGAGGGGTATGCGCTATCGCTGCTCATCACCGTCGCCACGCTCATCGCATCGTTCCTGGTGCTCAAAATCGTCTACAGGCCGGTGGAGTTCTGATGAAACAACGCGCACCCTGGGCCCGCCGCATCGGCGTCGCGCTCATCCTGTTCTGGTCGCTCGCACCGCTGTACTGGGCCATCAACGTGAGCCTGCAGACGGATGCGCAGGCGGCGTCGAAGCCGTCGAACTACCTTCCGCCGACGCCGTCACTGAACAATTACATCGCCCTGCTGTCGGGCAACAGCGATCTCTCGCAGTCCATCCGTCAGTCGTCGATCAACATCGTGATCGAGTGCGCTGCGGCGACGCTCGTCACGATCGTGCTGGCGACCCTCGCCGCCTACGCCTTCGCTCGCATGACGTTCAAGGGTCGCAAGATCCTCTTCTATACGGTGCTCGCCACGATGGCGTTCCCGGCCTACACGACACTCATCCCGATCTACCAGATCCTCACCGGGCTGAGCCTCGTCAACACCTACACCGGCATCATCCTCGTCTACGTCTCCGGCTTTCTGCCCCTGGCCACCTGGATTCTCTACAACTACATGTCGAGCCTGCCGATCGCGCTCGAAGAGGCGGGAACGATCGACGGCGCGAGCCGCATGCAGGTGCTGTGGCACGTCGTGCTGCCGCTCGCGCGCCCCGGTGTCATCTCGACGGCGATCATCACCTTCCTGTTCGCCTGGGGCCAGTTCCTGTTTCCTCTCGTGCTCTCGAGCGACCTGTCGACCCAGCCGCTCACTGTCGTGATCGCGTCCATCCAGGGCAGGCACATCGTGCCGTACACGCTCCTCAGCGCGGCAGGCGTGATCGCGCTCGCCGTTCCCGCGGTCATCGCACTGATTCTCAATCGCTATATCGTCAGCGGGCTGCTTGCTGGAAGTGTTAAGTAATGAACGAGTCTCGGATGTCTGGCCGCGTGATCGCCCTCGATGTCGGCGGTACCGCCATGAAGGGGGCGGTGCTCGGCGACGGCAACGCGGTGGAGGGCTTTCACCAGTGGCCGACGCCGCGTGAAGCGGGGCCGGAGCGCGTCGTCACCGCCGTGCTCGACGTGGTCGATGACCTTCTGCAACGAACTCCGGATGCCCGCGCGATCGGCCTCGTCGTGCCGGGCCTGGTCGACGATCAGAGCGGTGTCGCGCTGTACTCGGAGAACATCGGCTGGAGAGACGTGGCGTTTCGCTCTCTCGTGGCCGAGCGCACCGGACTACCCGTGGGATTCAGTCACGACGTGCGAGCCGGTGGCCGTGCGGAGCGCGAACTCGGCGCCGGTCAGGGCGCAGACGAGCTACTCTTCATGCCGATCGGCACCGGCATCTCCGGTGCGATGTATTCCGGCGGCCGCGCGCTCGAGAACAAGTACGGCGGAGAGATCGGTCACCTCGACGTGGGTTCCGGCGAGCGGTGCGCCTGCGGTGACGTCGGCTGTCTCGAGACCGTGGCAACGGGGCCATCCATCGCCCGGCGCTACAACGCCCTCGCGAACACCGAACTCTCCGGCGCCAAGCCCGTTCTGGAGCGCATGGTCAGCGGCGACCCACTCGCCGCGCGCGTGTGGAACGAGGCCGTGGAGGCTCTCGCCGTCGCGCTCAAGAGTTACGTCACCATCCTCGCTCCGGAACTCGTCGTGATCGGTGGCGGCGTCTCGGCCGCCGGCGACCTGCTGCTCGACCCGCTGAGGGTCTCGCTCCAGAAGAAACTCCTGTGGCAGCCGATGCCCGTGCTGGCGCGCGCCGCCCTCGGCGAGAACGCCGCCTGCCTCGGAGCCGGATTGGTGGCGCGCGACCTCCTGGACCCGTCGGCGAATGCGACCACGACGGGACTCGACTCATGACACTCGCGACAACACACGACCTGGTGCAGCTCGCCCAGAAGAACGGCCGGGCCGTGTTCGCGTTCAACGCGATCTCGCTCGAGTACGCGGAAGGCATCGTGGCGGGCGCCGAGCGTGCTGCGGCCCCGGTCATCCTGCAACTCAGTGAGCGGGCTATCCGGTATCACGCCGACGACCTCGCGCCCATGCTGAGCGCCTGTCACCGTCTCGCCGAATCGGCGAGGGTGCCGGTCGCCCTGCACCTCGACCACTTTCAGGATCTCGCGCTCATCGAGCAGGGGATCCGGTTGGCGCCGCAGTACGGCGCGAGCTCGATCATGCTCGACTTCTCGCTGCACCCTCACGACGAGAACGTGTCACTCACCGCCGATCATGCGCGCCGCGCGCACGATCAGGGACTCTGGGTCGAGGCGGAGCTCGGTGAGATCGGCGGCAAGGATGGCGCGCACGCGCCGGGCGTGCGCACGAACCCCACCGAGGCGTGCGCGTTCGTCGCGCACACGGCGGTGGACGGCCTCGCGGTCGCGGTCGGCAGCTCCCACGCCATGACCTCCAAGGACGCGCGGCTCGACCTCGACCTCATCGCCGAACTCGCCGCCGCGGTGCCCGTGCCGCTCGTGCTGCACGGCTCGTCGGGAGTCTCGACACCGATGCTCCTCGACGCTGTCGCGGCGGGCATCCGCAAGGTCAACGTCGGAACCGCGCTGAGTGTCGCCTTCACCGGCGCAGTGCGCGCGTTCCTCACCGAGCGTCCCGACGCATCCGACCCCCGTGGCTACCTGGGGGCAGCGCGTGACGCCATCGCGCTCGAGGTCGCCGCCCTGGCCGCAGTCTTTATCGAGGAGAACCATGACTGACCATCTCTGGAACACCATCCGCGAGCACAAGGCGGGCAGGGCCGTGGGCATCTACTCGGTGTGCTCGGCGCACCCCACCGTGCTCGAGGCGTCGATACTGCAGGCCGCAGCCGACGGCTCGTACGTGCTCATCGAGGCGACCTCGAACCAGGTGGACCAGTTCGGGGGCTACACCGGGATGCGGCCGAGCGACTTTCGCGACTTCGTCTTCGAGATCGCCGACAGGCTCGGCTTCGACCGCGACCGCATCGTGCTCGGCGGTGACCACCTCGGCCCGAACCGCTGGCAGAAGCTGCCCGCCGCCGAAGCCATGGACAACGCCGAGGCCCTCGTCGAGGCGTACGTTCGAGCCGGGTACACCAAGATCCACCTCGACTGCAGCATGTCCTGCGCGGGAGACCCGGTTCCCGCGGGCGACGAGCTCGTTGCGGAGCGCACCGCGCGGTTGATGCGCATCGCGGAGGACACGGCGCGCGAAGCCGGTCTCGGTGAGAGCATCCTGTACGTGATCGGCACTGAGGTGCCGGTGCCCGGCGGTGCGCACGAGACGCTGTCGCAGTTGCAGCCGACCTCGCCGCAGGCGGCGAAGGCGACCCTCGAGCAGCACAGGATCGCGCTCGCCGAGCGGGGGCTCAGCGAGGTGTGGCCGCGCATCATCGCGCTCGTCGTGCAGCCCGCCGTCGAGTTCGATCACCTGCAGGTCATCGACTACGTGCACGAGGCGACCGGCGGGCTGCGGGCGGTTCTCGACGACGAGAGCGGCATCGTGTTCGAGGCTCACTCCACCGACTACCAACGGCCGAAGGAACTGCGTCAGTTGGTCGAAGACCACTGGGCCATCCTGAAGGTGGGGCCGGGGCTCACCTTCGCGATGCGCGAAGCGCTGTTCGCGCTCGCCAAGATCGAGAACGAACTGCTGCCCGAGCACTCGCGCTCCCGTCTGATCGAGGTCATCGACGAGCGGATGCTCGCGGAACCGAGGTATTGGCAGAACTACTACGAGGGCAGCCCGGATGAGCAGCGGATTGCGCGCCGTTACAGCTACAGCGACCGCTTGCGCTATTACTGGCCCGACGAGCAGATCGCGGCGGCAGAGGCGCGCCTCTACGAGAACCTCTCCGCCATCGACATCCCGCTGCCGCTGATCAGCCAGTTCCTGCCGGAGCAGTACACCCGGGTTCGCGCGGGGGAGGTAGCGCCCGAGCCGCGTTCGCTCGTCATCGACAGGGTGCGCGACTGCCTTCGCCCGTACGCGCTCGCCTGCTTCCCCGAGCTTTCTCAGCTGTCCGATTCAACCCAAGGAGCACGTCTTGTCTAGCACCACCGACACCCAGCTTTGGCCCGCGAGCGGCGCGGCCACCGTGCGGGAGATTCTGCAGCAGCCGGATGTCTGGCGCGAGGCATCCGACAACCTCGAGTCCCGCAGGGGCGAGCTGCAGTCCTTTCTCGCGCCGTTACTCGCCCAGCCGACGCTGCGCATCGTGCTCACCGGCGCGGGCACCTCGGCGTTCGTGGGAAGCATCGCGGCGCCGGCGCTCAGCCGGCTGCTCGACCGGAGAGTGGACGCCGTCGCCACGACGGACATCGTCTCGAACCCGCGCGTCTACTTCGCCGAGGATGTTCCGACCCTGCTCGTCTCCTTCGCGCGCTCCGGCAACAGCCCGGAGAGCATCGCGGCAACCCAGCTGGCCGACGAGGTGCTGAGTGACGTGAGTCACCTCATCCTCACCTGTGACGAGGCGGGCAGACTGTTCCGCGAGCACGCCGACCGGCCGAAGTCGAAGGTCGTGCTCATGCCCGAGCGCGCCAACGACGAGGGCTTCGCCATGACCTCGAGCTTCACGTCGATGCTGCTGTCGAGCCTGCTCGTGCTCGGTGGCAGCGAGGGAGTTCCCGTCGCGGCTCTCGCTGCGGGTGCGACTCGCGCCCTGGAGACGATGCAGCGGCCGGCGCGTGAACTCGCCACCCGCAGTTTCGAACGTGTCGTGTACCTCGGAAGTGGTCCGCTCACCGGGCTCGCTCGCGAGTCGGCGCTCAAGCTGCTCGAGCTGACGGCGGGCAAGGTCGTCTCCTACTACGACTCGTCCCTCGGGTTCCGACACGGGCCGAAGTCGGTGCTCACCGACAAGACCCTCGTGATCGTCTACGTGTCATCCGATCCCTACACCCGCAGGTACGACCTCGACATCATCGCCGAGCTGCAGGACGCGATCCCGGCGAGCAACCTCGTCGTGATCTCTGCCCTGCCGGTCACTCTCCATGATGACGTGCACACGTTCGTCTTCGAGGAGCTCAGCGCTCTCGATGACGCGTTTCTCGCGGTCGCCTTCGTCGTCTTCGCGCAACTGCTGGCGCTGTCGTTCTCGACCGAGCTCGGCATCACGACCGACAATCCCTTCCCCGGCGGAGGCGTCAACCGCGTGGTGAAGGGCGTGCAGATCTACCCGCTGGGCGACGCTTAGGGCGCCCGCGGACATCCGTCACGCGGCAGGGGCGACGTGACGTCGTCGGATCACCCAGCGGGCAACCAGGCCGAGGACCATCACAACGACCGCGACGACCACGGGCCACAACGACAGCACGGGAGTCCAGAGAGCAGCCGCGAACACCTCCCTGCCGTAGGCGAGCATCTCGGTAGGATCGTGGGCAAGCACGCGGCTCCTCGTCGCGGATGCGGCCGCTGTGTCCGCTGCCGGGACGATCCACAGCACGAGAATGCTCACGATTGCCGCGGCTGCCCGTCCGAAGGTCCGGATGCCGCACCAGGCTAGCGCGAGGCCGACGATGACCGCCGGCAGCCAGTGGATCGCGTTGAAAAGCACGAGAATGGGTGTGCTGGTGCGCAAGGGGACTAAGAGTGCGCTGAGCCAGTCGACGAACGCGATGGCCGCGATGCTGATGCCGATCGTCGCGCCGGGCACCGGAGCCAGGCCGATGAGTGCGAGCACACCCAGACCGAGCAGGATGGATGCGATGGTGCCAGCGACCACGGCGGTGAGGTAGAGGCGCGCCATCGTGCTGGTGCTCAGCCCGTGCGAGACGGCGATAGCGGTCTGCACGATGGCGAAGACCTGCACGACCAGAACTCCCACGATGAGTGCGAAGCGCGCGATCCCGGATCGCTTCGGCCGTCCGAAGCGGGCAAGAGCGCCGGCGATCGCGGAGCCGGTCACCAGGAGCGCCACGATGAGGCTGAGATCGTACTGGCTGAACGGCAGAAGCACGAGCGGCATGTCCGTAGGGGATGCCCCCGCCCAGAGGTTCTGCAGCGGAAGGCGCATGCCGGTGATCAACCACGGGAGCAGCCCGATGATCGCGGCGAGCATCCCGATCGGCAGATACCAACCCGCTCGGATCGACCTCAGGCGTGTGAGCATGGACGGGCCTCCTTCATGTGCTGGCACGCCAAGGTAACACTCAGCCGTGTCCGCTTCGGGCACCGCGAAGATGCAGGTGACGCGCGGGCCTCCGGTCGGTAGACTGGCCTCGTCGCAACTGGCGTTGAGATGGGCAACCATCGGGGAGCGGCAGCTGTCATCGCACCGGTGTTGCCGGCGCAGTGGGAGCCAGATTCGGCCGTACGCCTGGGCCGAACGGATACCTTTGTAATGTCCGTTCGCGCCGCAAGGAGCCGCCAGTGCCCGCTAAGAATCCAGTGCCCAACCGCCTTCCCTCCCAGTTCACCGCCCCGCTCTCCGAGGTAGATCCCGAGATCGCGGAGGCTCTCGCGAACGAACTCAACCGCCAGCGCGGAACCCTCGAGATGATCGCCAGCGAGAACTTCGTTCCCCGCGCCGTGCTCGAAGCCCAGGGCTCGGTGCTGACCAACAAGTACGCGGAGGGCTATCCGGGTCGCCGCTACTACGGGGGATGCGAATTCGTGGATGTCGCCGAGAATCTCGCCATCGACCGTGCGAAGAGCCTGTTCGGCGCCGCATACGCGAACGTACAGCCGCACTCCGGTGCATCGGCCAACGCTGCAGTGCTCTCCGCGATCGCGGAACCCGGCGACCGCATCCTCGGCCTCGAACTCGCCCATGGCGGCCATCTCACCCACGGCATGAGGTTGAACTTTTCGGGCAAGCTCTACGCGGCGCACGCCTACGGAGTCGACCCGAAGACCTTCCTGGTCGATATGGATGTGGTGCGCGAGAAGGCGCTCGAGGTGCGTCCGCAGGTGCTCATCGCCGGTTGGTCGGCGTATCCGCGGCAGCTCGACTTCGCGGCCTTCCGCGCGATCGCCGACGAGGTGGGCGCGAAGCTCTGGGTCGATATGGCGCACTTCGCCGGGCTGGTCGCCGCCGGCCTGCACCCGTCCCCCGTTCCGCACGCGCACATCACCTCGTCCACGGTGCACAAGACGATCGGCGGGCCTCGCTCCGGCTTCATCCTGACGAACGACCTCGACATCCACAAGAAGGTCAACTCCAACGTCTTCCCCGGCCAGCAGGGCGGTCCACTCATGCACGTGATCGCCGCCAAGGCCACGGCGTTCAAGCTCGCGGCGGAGCCGGAGTTCAAAGATCGTCAGGAGCGCACCATCCGCGGCGCACAGATCCTTGCCGAGCGGCTTACCGCGCCCGACGCGAAGGCGGCCGGCATCGACCTGCTCACCGGCGGCACCGACGTGCACCTCGTGCTGGTCGACCTGCGGGGCTCCGCCATTCACGGCAAGGATGCGGAAGACATCCTGCACTCGGTCGGCATCACGGTGAACCGCAACTCCGTGCCGTTCGACCCGCGCCCGCCGCTGACCCCGTCGGGCGTGCGCATCGGTACCCCGGCGCTCGCCACCCGTGGTTTCGGCGACGAGGAGTTTACCGAGGTCGCAGACATCATCGCCACGGCCCTCAAGCCGGCCCCGGATGTCGACGCCCTGCGCGCCCGCGTGCTGAAGCTCACCGACGGCTACCCCCTTTACCCGGGCCTCGTGTCGCCGGGAACCTGGGCCTAGCCTCACCCACTTCCGTGAGGTCTGGCAATTTGCTCTTCCAGCGGCCCGTGAAGAGCAGATTGCCAGACCTCAGAGAACTTTTCGAAAGGATCAGCCCATGACCGCAACGAAACTCGGCGGCGTCGCCACCGCATCCGCCGTGAAGGACGAGCTGAAGGAGCGCATCGCCGCGCTCAAGTCGCGGGGCATCACGCCCGGCCTCGGCACCCTGCTCGTGGGGGAAGACCCGGGGTCACTCTCCTACGTGGCGGGCAAGCACCGGGACTGCGCCGAGGTGGGCATCGAGTCGATCCGCGTCGACCTGCCGGCCACGGCATCCGCTGAGGAGATCCGCGCCGCGATCGCCGAGCTGAATGCGAACCCCGCGGTCACGGGCTACATCATCCAGCTGCCCCTGCCGGCAGGCATCGATGAGAACGCAATGCTCGAGCTGATGGACCCCGACAAGGATGCGGACGGCCTGCACCCCACGAACCTCGGCCGCCTCGTGCTCGGCGTCTCGGGCGAACTCAACTCGCCGTTGCCCTGCACCCCGGCCGGTATCGTCCAGATGCTGCAGCGCCACGGTATCGCCATCTCCGGGCAGAAGGTCGTGGTGGTCGGCCGTGGCCTCACGGTCGGTCGTCCGCTCGGACTGCTGCTCACCCGCAAGGGCCTCGACGCAACGGTCACGCTGGCCCACTCCCGCACCAAGAACCTCGCGGATGAGGTGCGCCAGGCAGACATCGTCGTCGCGGCGGTCGGTGTGCCGGCCCTGATCAAGGCGGACTGGGTGAAGCCGGGTGCGGCGGTTCTCGACGTCGGAATCACTCGCGTGGTGAACGAGGAGACCGGCAAGGCGAAGCTAATCGGCGACGTCGACCCCGCCGTCGCCGAGGTCGCCGCCTACCTCTCCCCGGTGCCGGGCGGCGTCGGTCCGATGACCCGCGCGATGCTGCTCGCGAACGTGGTGGAGGCCGCAGAGCGCCTCTAGTTCGCCGCTCGGCGACTGACGTAACTCGCGCCGCGGCGGGAGAAACGACGCGGTGGCGGGAGTAGTACGCGCCAGCGGCGGGAGTAAACAGCTCGCGGCGGGAGTCGTATCTCCCTCCGCGAGACATTTACTCCCGCCACACCGGCGCTGGTGAGGGATGCTGAGGCGCTATTCGCCGACGTAGCCCGTGGCGCAGGTGGTGCCGCTCGTGTCGCTCGTGACCCAGCCGGGCACATCCTTGATGCCCGCCTTCATCGCGAGGTCGGTCAGGGTGATCGAGCACGACTCGATGGTCGCGTTCGAGTCGGGCTGCACCGCGAAGCCGTAGAGGCCGTAGCGCCACTTGCTGAGGTCGGGTGTCGAGGTGTCGCTGTCGAATTCTGCGATGCCGTGTGCGGTGCCTGACTTCGACCACGAGTACGTGCCGATGCAGCCATCCGTGCTCGGCGGGGCGATGATGCCGGCACCGGTGGCTGCGGTCGCGTTGAAGCTGCTGCCGAGGTAGAGGTCGAGTGGCGAGACGAATGTCTGGTCATTGCTCGTGCTCGAGAGGTCGAGGCGCGCCAGCGTGCTGCCGTTGGCCAGCAGCGTGTCGTGAGTGATCGGCGTGCCGCCGACGCCCTGCCCGCACTGCTCGAGGAACTCGCGCACGAGCGTGCCGGCCTTGCGGTCGTCGCTCGCCGCGACGGCTGAGTGGGCGTTCAGCTGGATGCCGATGGTCGTGCCGCTCACGCTACGCACCTTCGCCGAGATGGTGAAGAGCAGGTCCGCCGGCTGCGCGGGAGTCGGAGTGCTCGACGGCGTCGGCGCATGGCTCGCGGCCGCAGGCGTGGGTTCGCGTTTCTGCGGGGCGCTCGCCGCGCATCCGCCCAGCAGAACGACGACGCAGGTGGCGGCGAGAAAACCGATCGATGCCTTCACGAGCTGTGCTCTCACGACATCTGCCCTCTCGAACTGGACCCGGCTACTCCCGCGAAGCGCCGGGAGCGGCGCTCACGACGAAGGTAGTGGGCTGCGCGTATCCATGCTCTGCGAAAGCGCCGTCGATGGCAACTTCCAGCATTGAGAGCGAGTGCTCGGGAACGAGCGCGATGGCCGATCCGCCGAAGCCGCCGCCGGTCATCCGGGCGCCGATCGCACCGTTCGACTGCGCGGTCTCTACCGCGAGGTCGAGCTCGGGCACCGAGATCTCGAAGTCGTCGCGCATCGAGCGGTGCGACGCATCCAGCAGGTCTCCGATGGCGGCCGGGCCCTGTTCGCGGAGCGTGCGCACGGTGTCGAGCACGCGCTGGTTCTCGGTGACCACGTGGCGCACCCGGCGGAAGGTCACGTCGTCGAGCACCTCCCGCGCGCGCGGCAGGTCATCGACCGAGACGTCGCGCAGCGAGTCGACGCCCAGCTGCTTCGCGCCGAGCTCGCAGGATTCGCGGCGCTCGCGGTATCCGCCGGTCGCGTGCTCGTGGCTGACGTTCGTGTCGATCACGAGAATGACGAGCCCGGCGGCATCGAGGCCGAGCGGAATGATCTCAGAGTCGAGGCTGCGGCAGTCGAGAAAGACCGCGCTGTCCTGCTCGCCGAGCAGCGAGGCCGACTGGTCCATGATGCCGGTGGGCGCACCGACCGCCTTGTTCTCGGCGAGCTGCCCGACCCTCGCGAGGGTGCGGCGGTCGAGGCCGAGCGCCCAGAGGTCGTTGAGGGCGAGTGCCACCGCGCTCTCGATGGCGGCGGACGAGGAGAGTCCGGCGCCCACGGGCACCGTCGAGTCGAGATGGATGTCGAACCCGGTCACCTCGGCAAGGTCGGCCCGCCGGTCTCCCGCGACCTCCTGGCCCAGAGCCCAGGCCACTCCGAGCGGATACGCCGACCACCCGCCCAGGTTCTCGGGACGCAGGTCATCGAGGTCGAGCTCGACCACGCCCTCGGCGAAGGAGCTCGATACGTGCACCAGGCGGTCGCTGCGCCGACCGAGCGCGAGCACCGTTCGGCGGTCGATGGCAAAGGGCAGCACGAATCCGTCGTTGTAGTCGGTGTGCTCGCCGATGAGGTTGACGCGACCGGGGCCCGACCACACGCTCTCGGCCTCGTAGCCGTAGGTTGCGCTGAACGTCTCGCGAACCAGGTCGCGCAGGTCGTGGCTCACAGTCTCGCGATCCCCTCGCGCACCAGCTGCGCCGTCACCTCGGGCACCACGTCCCCGATCCAGGCGCCCATCGCGGCCTCCGAGCCGGCGAGGTACTTGAGCTTGTTCTTGCTCCTGCGTGGAGAGGTCAATTGCAGCATCAGGCGGATCTCGTCTCGCTTCACGTTCACCGGCGCCTGGTGCCAGGCGGCGATGTAGGGCGTGGGGGTGTCATACATCTTGTCTACGCCGCGCAGGAGGGTGAGGTAGAGGCTCGCGAGTTCGTCTCGCTCCTCATCGCTCGTCGCATCGAAGTCCGGCACCTGGCGGTGCGGCAGCATGTGCACCTCGATCGGCCAGCGAGCCGCGAACGGCACGAAGGCGCTCCAGTGCTCACCGGAGAGCACCACCCGCTCCGACGCCCGCTCGCTCTCGAGGATCCTCTCGAACAGGTCCGGGCCAAAGCGATCGATCGAATCGATGAGCCGACTCGTGCGGGGCGTGATGTAGGGGTAGGAGTAGATCTGTCCGTGGGGGTGACGCAGGGTCACGCCGATGGCCTCGCCGCGGTTCTCGAACGGGAACACCTGCTCGACGCCGGGCATCGCGGAGAGCGCGGCAGTGCGATCCGCCCATGCCTCGATCACGGTGCGCGCGCGAGAGACGGTCTGGCTGCCGAACGAGCCCTCGTGTTCCGGGCTGAAGCACACCACCTCGCACCGGCCCACGGACGTGCGGCTGCGACCGAGGCCGATGGTCGCGAGGTCGTCGAGGCCGAGTGGCGCGTTCTCGCCCGTGAGCTCTGGGCCGAAGGAGGGTGAACGATTCTCGAACACCGCGACGTCGTAGTTGTCGGGGATCTCCGAGGGGTTGGATGCCGTGGCCGGCGCGAGCGGGTCCTGGTCGGCGGGAGGGAGGAAGACCCGGTTCTGCCTGGCCGCAGCGATCGAGATCCACTCGCCCGTGAGCGGATCCTGCCGCATCGTGGCAGTGGGCGGGCGCTCGTCGAGCACGCGGGCATCCGGTGCACGGTCGGCTGCAAGGGTCGTGTCGGCATCGTCGAAGTAGATGAGCTCGCGACCGTCGGCGAGACGGTATTCGCGCTTGGTGATCTTCGACATTCGACCTCTTCGACATGCGATTCTGCGTGGCTGCCGCCGATAGGCTGGGCGGATGCGTGCGCCAACCGGAGAACAGTTCGAACTAACAATATCGCACGGAAAGCAACAATCTCGAGCAACCATTACCGAGGTCGCCGCGGGAATTCGCGCCTTGACCGTCGACGGCATCGACCTGGTCGAGACGTTTCCCGCCTCGATCCGGCCGCCGTTCGGCTCAGGCACGGTGCTCTCGCCGTGGCCGAACCGCATCGAAGACGGCATCTGGCTGCTCGACGGCGAGAAGCAGCAGCTCGACATCACCGAGCCCGCGCTCGGCAACGCGCTGCACGGACTGCTCGTCTTCACGCCCTATCGCGTCACCGAGCAGAGCGAAGGCGTCATCGAACTCGCGGCGCCGGTCTTTCCGCAGCACGGCTATCCGTTCCAGTTGCACACCACCGTGCGGTACGAGCTTCAGGATGACGGACTCCGCGTGACGCACACGTTCCGCAACGTCGGCGCGGGTCGCGCTCCCGTCGCGGTGGGCACGCATCCGTTCCTCACGATCGGCGACGTGCCGACCGAAGACCTCGTGCTCACGGTGAACGCAGACACGCACTTCGACGTGGATGAGCGCCTCAACCCGGTTGCGGAGGTTCCGGTCGACGGCACCGAATTCGACCTTCGTTCCGGCCGTCGGGTCGGCGAGCTGCAACTCGATGACGGGTTCGGCGCCGTTCGCGTCGTTGACGGCGTCAGTCGCCACCGCCTCACCGCGCCCGACGGCCGCTTCGTCGAGCTGTGGCAAGACGCAGCGTTCGGCTACGTGCAGGTGTTCACCACGCGCGCCTTCTCCGGCGCGGGCGAGGACCACCTTGCGATCGCTGTCGAGCCGATGACGGCGCCGGCGAACGGTTTCAACTCGGGCAAGGGCGTGCACTGGCTCGAGCCGAACGAGGCATGGTCGGTGACCTGGGGCATCCGTTACGGGCGGGAAGCGCAGGCCTAGAGTGTCGACCTCGCGAGAACGGGATCTGCGCCGCTGGCGGCAGTATCTCGCCGACGAGAAGGCGGAGGCCGCGGTGTACCGCGACCTGGCCCGCCGGCGCACGGGGGAGGAGCGGGAGATCCTGCTCGCGCTCGCGGAGGCCGAGGGACGCCACGAGGCTCACTGGCAGGAACTGCTCGGCGACCAGGTCGGCGCACCGCGCAGGGGCGACATCCGCACCAGGATGCTGGGCCTGCTCGCGCGCACCTTCGGCTCCGTCTTCGTGCTCGCTCTCGCGCAGCGCGCCGAGGCCCGATCGCCCTACGAGGCAGATCTGGATGCCACCCCGGCGATGGCAGCGGACGAACGCATCCACGGCGAGGTCGTTCGAGGTCTCGCCGCGCGCGGACGCAATCGCCTCTCCGGCACGTTCCGCGCGGCCGTGTTCGGTGCCAACGACGGGCTCGTCTCCAATCTCGCCCTCGTGATCGGCATCAGCGCCGCGGGGGTGGCACCGCACGTGGTCCTGCTGACCGGTGTCGCCGGGCTGCTCGCGGGCGCACTGTCGATGGGGGCCGGGGAATATGTGTCCGTGCGCTCGCAGCGGGAACTGCTCGAGGCATCCGCCCCCGATCCCTCGGCGAACACCGCGCTGCCGCACCTGGACGTGAATGCGAACGAGCTCATGCTCGTCTATCGCGCCCGCGGCATGTCGGTCGAAGAGGCGCAGCAGAAGGCGGATGCCGTGCTCGCCGACCACAGCCTTGCCGACGTCGCCGAGGCCGTCGCCGACCAGCACGAGGCGGTGGGAACCGGCCTCGGCGCCGCCGTCTCCAGCTTCTGCTTCTTCGCCTCAGGAGCGGTCATCCCGATCATCCCGTTCCTGTTCGGGCTGAGCGGATTCGTCGCGATAGCAGTGGCCGCCGGACTCGTGGGCCTCGCCCTGCTCGGCACGGGAGCAGTCGTGGGCCTGCTCTCCGGCGCCCCGCCGCTGCGCCGCGCACTGCGCCAGCTCGCGATCGGCTACGGCGCCGCAATCGTCACCTACCTGCTGGGTCTCGCCTTCGGCACCGCCGGCGCGTAACGTTCCCTCCCGGTCGCTCCGACAGGAAACATTGGCGCCATCGCCCGCTCAACAGGAGCAATTGCGTGCTCGCTCGGCGGCCATCCTGTTCGGTAGCAGGGGTCACCGCAACGTCTCGAGCACCTCGATCACGTGCGCGGCGTCCGTCTCGGGGTTGACGAAGGCGAGCCGCAGCACGGTGCGGCCGTGCCAGGTGGTCGGGACGCACAGGATCGTGCCCGCCGCGGACATCCGGTGCGACCATTCCGCGTACTGCGACGCGTCCCATCCGGAGCGTTCGAACAACAGCACGGTCAGCTCGGGCTCCGCAACCAGGTCCAAGTGCTCTGAGGAGCGGATGGCCTCGGCCACCTCGCGCGCCGTGGCCAGCGACTTCTCCACGGCTTCGGTGTAGCGATCCGTGCCGTGGGTTGCGAGGCTGAACCAGAGCGGCAGCCCGCGCGCCCGGCGGGAGAGGTGCAGCGCGAGTTCGCTCGGGTTCCACGACTCGCGATCGACGTGGTCGAGGTAACTCGCGTGCTGGGCGTGCGTCGCTCTGGCGAGCTCAGGCTCGCGGTAGACGAGCGCACAGCAGTCGTAGGGCGCGAACAGCCACTTGTGCGGGTCGACGATGAAGCTGTCGGCCCGCTCGATCCCGGCGAAGATGTGGCGCACCGAGGGTGCGGTGAGCCCGGCGCCGCCGTAGGCGCCATCCACGTGCAGCCACACCCCGTACTCCTCGCAGACCTCCGCGACCTCTGCGAGATCATCGACGAGGCCCTCGTTGGTCGTTCCGGCCGAGGCGACGACGGCAAAGACATCCGGATGCTCGGCGAGCACCGCGCGCAGGGCTGGCCCGGTGAGGTGGTCGCGTTCGTCCACCGGAACGGTGACCACGTCCACGTCGAGGGCGCGCGCCGCGCTCTGGATAGAGGAGTGCGCGGTCGACGTGCAGGCGAGCTGCCACCCGCCGGTCGGCCTGCCGCCGCGGCGGACCTTCGCGGTCTCGCGCGCGGTCATGAGCGCCGAGTGGTTGCCGGAGGTGCCGCCGGAGACGAAGGTGCCGCCGGCGCTCGCCGGCCAGCCGAGCATCCCGGTGATCCAGGCGAGTGCCTCGTTCTCGGCGAAGATAGCGCCCGCGCCGCCCTCCCAGAGCCCGCCGAAGATGTTGGCGGAGCTGGTGACCAGGTCGAAGGCGACGGCCGCGCGGGTCGGTGCCGCGGGGATGTAGGCGAGGTTCATCGGGTCGTCCTGGGAGCGGGTCGCCGGTTCCAGTACGCGGTCGAAGACTCGAAGTGCCGCCTCGCCTCCGATGCCGTCCGCGGTGATCGTGGCCCCGGCATCCGCTGCCAGTTCTGACGCGGGACGCGCCGTCGTCATCGGGTCGGTGTGCCGCACCACGCGCTGTGCCGCCCAGTCGAGCGCGAGCTGCACGACGTCGGACTCATCGCCCCACACGGAGTGCACGGTGGCGGAAGGCTCGGGTTCGTTCATGTCCTAACGTTCTCACCGCCGGGCGGGCACTGCAAGCTCGCAGCCGGGCAGAGCAGACGCCCCGCCTGAGCTGGCCGAGCGAGCGGCAGATGGAGCTAGGGCGTCGGGCCGGTGCCCGCCGGCCGCTCCGGGTCGCTCGACCACTGCGACCAGGAGCCGGGGAACAGCGCCGCGGTGCGCCCTGCGACTTCGAGGGCGAGAATCTCGTGGGCGGCGGTGATGCCCGAGCCGCAATACACCGCGACGGGCGTCGAGTCAGCGACACCCAGCTCGGCGAACCGTGCGCGAAGGGCGTCTGCCGGCAGGAACGCGCCGGCGGCGTCGACGTTGTCGCTGGTCGGGGCGGACAGGGCGCCGGGGATGTGGCCCGCACGCGGGTCCATCGGCTCCACTTCGCCGCGGTAGCGCTCGCCCGCGCGGGCGTCGAGCAGGATGCCGCGCTCGGCGAATGCCGCGGCCTCGTCGATGTCGATGGTCGGCAGCGCACCCCACTCGATGGTCACGTCGCCGGGCATGGTGACGCGTGGATTGCCGACGGCCAGTTCCTGGTCGGCTGCGGCCCAGGCATCCAGCCCGCCATCGAGCACGCGCACGGAACCGCGAATCGGGCCGAAGCCAGGGCCGCCGATTCGTGGGCCGCCGAAAGCGGCGCTCGTGAAACCGGCACTGCGCAGCAGCCACCAGAGTCGCGCCGCGCTGAGGCTCTGCGCCTGGTCGTAGACGACGATCGAGCTGTCGGCAGTCACCCCGAGTCCGCGCAGCGTGCGCTGGAAGGCCTCGCGGCTGGGCAGCGGATGCCGTCCCCGCGCCGGCGAGGCGGCATCCGCTAGCTCGCGGTCGAGATCGACGAAGCGCGCCCCCGGAATGTGGGCCTCGAGGTAGCGCTCGCGGCCATCCGTCTGGCCGAGCGTCCAGCGCACATCGAGCAGCACGAGGGCCGGATCGTCGATGATGGCCGCGAGTTCGGCGACCGAGATCAGGGGACTACGTGCTGCTGCCATCCGTCAATTATCCTCGTGCTCCTCTGAGCCTTCGTTTCCCAAATGCAGGAGATGGCGGAGCCCGTCCCCGAGATCTCGGGAGTGCTGCGGCACGAAGTGCCGTCCACTCCTGCATTTGGGCGCTGCAACTCGTGGAACGGATTCGGCCAACGTCACTCCGAGGTGTCGGTCGGGGCGCCCTTGAGCTCGAGGCTCAGCTGGTCGGCGTCGAGCACGGCGAGAGCGGCGCCGAGCGAGGCCGCGCTGAACGCGCCGTCGTCCCTTGCGTTGAGCAGAGCCGTGCGCTGTGCAGCGATGATCGCGAGGTTCAGCCGCTTGCTCTCTTCCCCAGGCCAGCGGATGTCGCCCGGCTCGTTCCGCTCGCGGCCGGCGTCGGCCGCACGTGCATCCTCGGCGGCGCGATCGAGCAGCGCCACCAGGCGCACCCGCTCGAGTCCCTCGACGGCGGGGTCGACAGGCGCCGGTCGCACCCACGAGTAGACCCTCGCCAGCGTGCCGCCCTGCAACAGCAGCGATCCGCCAGCCACGAGGAAGGCGATGAACACGAGCACCGAGCGACTCGGGGTGTCGATCGGCAGCGTCTGCGCCGCGGCGAGGGTGATCGCGCCGCGCATGCCGGCCCACACGACGATGCTGCCCTCGCGCCAGCCGAGCGGCTGGGCGACGAGGTAGTCGATGTCGGCGAGCATCCGGCGAACCGTGCTGCTGACGCGGTCGATCCTCGCCTGCGAGGCGGCGCGCCTGGCACCGGGTCTGCGCAACTCGCCGCGCTCGGACTCGGGCTTCTCAAGGCGATCCTGCATCGTGGCGAGGCGCGGCTTCATTCGGGCACGGCGACGCGCACTTCCCTGCAGCGCGGCGAGCAGCGGGCCCACGAACGCCGCCCGCACGAGAATCGTCAGCACGAGGGCCGAGGCCGCGAGACCGATGGCGACCCCGATTCCGGCGTGGTCCGCCTCAACGTCGCCGATGATGGCGGTGAGCTCGAGCCCCATCGTGAGGAACACCGCGCCCTCAAGGATGAGCTCGACGGTGCGCCAGTTTTGCGAGTCCGAGAGGCGATGCTGCGGCGACAGCACCCTGATTGCGCCGCGCCCGGTGACAAGCCCCGCGACGACGGCGGCGACGAGGCCGGATGCCTGCAGCAGCTCCGCAGGGATCGACGCGATGAACGGCACCGTGAAAGAGATCACGGTGTTCACCGTGGCGTCCTTGACCCTCGCGCGCACCACGAGGTTGAGCTTTCCCACGATGAGCCCAATGATCACGGCCACGATCACCGCGAAAGCGAAATTGCCCAAGACGCCCCACAGCGAGACGGTCGCTGCCGTGCCGGCGATCGCCGCACGCAGCAGCACGAGCGCGGTCGCGTCGTTCAGCAGGCTCTCGCCCTCGAGAATGGCGACGACCCTCGGCGAGACGCCGAGCCGTTTGACGATCGAGGTGGCCACCGCATCCGTCGGACTGACGATGGCCCCGAGCGCGATTCCCCAGGCGAGACCGAGATCGGGGATGACCCAGGCGAAGAACGCGCCCAGGATGACCGAACTCAGCACCACGAGCAGCACCGAGAGGCCGGCGATGGCCGTGAACTCGCGGCGAAAGTCCATGCCGGGCATCGAGACGGATGCCGAATAGAGCAACGGAGGCAGCACCCCGGCCAGGATCCACTCAGGTTCGATCTCGACGGCTGGCACGAACGGCAGCAGGCTCACGCCGATCCCCACGGCGACGAGAAGCAGCGGCGTCGCGACGCCCCAGCGACGCCCGAGCGCGGTCGCGCCGGCGATCGCGAGTACGCCGAGCACGGCGACAATCAGCACAGTCATGGCACCTCCTGCCGAGCAACGCTATCGCGGCGGGGCGCGAGCCTCGCCGCACGCGCGGCAGGTCGCCGAGTCAGGCCATGGTGATCGCCACGAGGCCGGCGGTGCCGAGGAGGTAAAGCACGATCACGACGAACGAGTCGATTCCCATGCCCAGAAGCTTTCGTCTGGGCCGGAGGATGAGCCCAACGACGTAGACGACGGTGAGGAGCGCGGAGAGCGCCGTGAGGTAGATGTCGCTCGCATTCGCCTGGGGCAGTATCGCTTTGCCGCCGATGACGGTTGCGACGAGGAACAGCACGGGGAGGAACGCGTTGCCGCCGAAGATGTCGCTGACGGCGAGGTTGTCGTTGCCCTGCCTGACAGCCTGAAGACCCGTGGAGATCTCGGGAAGGCTCGTCGCGAGGGCGAGAATCGTCGCACCGAAGAGCACGCCCGAGAGACCGAGCTGATGTGAGGCGACTTCGCCGGATTGTTCGAGCACAACACCCGCGACGAGCGTTGCGACGGCGGAGATGGCGAAGATGGTGGCCGCCTTCGCGGTGCTCGTCTTCGTGGTTGCGTCACCCTCGGCCTTGTCTGGCGCCGGATGCCGAGCGACGGTGTCCGGTGCGGCCCCGTCCTCGTGCCATGGCAACCCCTTCGAGGCGTGTCGCACGAGAAAGAGACCCACGATCCAGATCGCGGCGATGAGCACGACATCGGGTGTCAGGCGGGCAAAGATCAGGCCCGAGGGGAGCTGGCTGCCGGCGATCACGACCGCGAGCACGGCGATGACGACCACCGCTTCGAGCACCAGAGTGAGGGATGCCGCCCGATAGGTGATCGGTTTCACACCCTTGCCGCGCTTGCCGAACGCGTCGATGATCGCGATCACCACGGTCTGCAGGGCAATTCCACCGAGGATGTTGCCCGCGGCGACGTCGATCGAGCCCGACGCCGCAGCGCTCACGGTGATCGCGATCTCGGGCAGGTTGGTCGCGACGGCGAGCACGATGAGCCCGCCGAGTGCGCTACCCAGGTGCAGCCGGGAGTCGAGAACGTCGGTCGTCTTCGAGAGTTGGATGCCGGCGAACCAGATCACGGCGGCCGCCACCACGAAGATCACGGCCAGCAGCCACAAGGGGAGTGAGTCCATCCCCACAGTCAACGCCTCCTGGCGGTCGCGTGGCTGCACCGCGCCGTGACAGAATGCTGGGCCGTCACAGGGTGCCGCGCCGTCACAGGATGCTGGGTGGGCCCCGCGGGGCTCGAACCCGCGACCCGCGGATTAAAAGTCCGATGCTCTACCAACTGAGCTAGAGGCCCGCGCATTAAATGTAGCGTGCTGGGCGCCGTGCACGGAATCGCGAGGCGAGCCCGCTCATCCGAATGTGTGCGCCGTGAACACAAAGGGCTCGGTGGGACGCACACGCGTCCCACCGAGCCCAGTGGCAGTATGCCGGCGGTCAGACTCGACGGCCGGAGATGAGCCGGATCAGCCAGACGATAACCGCAATGACTGCCAGCACGATGGCGACCCACAGCAGCCAGTTCAGCGCCGAGCCGAGGCCGCTGATGATTGCCAACACGATCGCGATAACGATGACGACAATGAGCAAGATATTCATGATGCTTCTCCTTCTCGTGGGGGTATCCCCGCTGTAAACGGTAGCGTGAATTGGCCCTCCTTCGGGGGGCCTTGCATAAATCGTTCAGGCAACGTACAGTTGCGCGCCTCGCGCGCGCGACCCACGACAAGCGAGAAGGTGGCCGCCCGAACCTCGGGCGGCCACCGTTCGCCGCAGCGTCAGTTCTTGGCCGGCGGCATCAGCACCGAGTCGATGAGATACACGGTCGCATTCGCCGTATGCACTCCGCCACAGATGACGTTCGCGTCGTTGACCTTGATGTTGTCGCCGCTACCGGTCACGGTGACCGTGGCTCCATTGACCGTGGTCTGGGTTCCGTCAATCGCGTCGGGCGCGATCTGGCCGGGAACCACGTGATAGGTGAGGATGCTCGTCAGCATGGCAGCGTTCGCCGGGTCCTTGAGCGAGTCGACGGTCGCCGGGTCGAGCTTGGCGAAGGCGCTGTCGACGGGCGCGAACACGGTGAATTCCGAGCCGTTGAGCGTGCTGACGAGGTTCACGTCGGGGTTGAGCTTGCCCGAGACCGCAGCGACGAGAGTCGTCAGCAGCGGGTTGTTCGACGCCGCCTGGGCGACGGGATCCTGGCTCATTCCCTTGATCGAGCCGCCGCCGTCGGGGTTCGCGGATGCATAGCCCGCGCACCCGCTGCCCACGAGGTCGGCCGCCGGGTCATTCGCCATCGCGGACGGGCTGGATGAGGTCTTCGACTCGTTCTTCGTCGACGACGCCGGGCTCGAGCATGCCGCGAGACCGAAGACGGCCACTGCGGCGAGGGTGACAGCGGCAAAGGCGCTGCGGTTGATGACTCGCATGAAGATTCTCCTTGGTGTGTGGCCGGATGAGTGGCCCCTCAGCCGCGCTGTTGTGCGGCTGTCAGAGGGGCTTCGGCGCCGTCGCGCTTCCGGTTTGGAGGCTCGGCGAAATTAGTGCGAAAGCGCCTTTCCGGCGGCGAATGTGTGGCCGAACCCAAGCCGAAGCGGGTCGGGTTCCGAAGATGCTCAGTCGGAACATGCGGTTCCCGACATTCAGACCACGGCACCTCGGAGGCCACCATGCTCACTCTCGCCCTCATCGGATTCGTCGGTGGGCTGATCACCGGGATCTCCCCGTGCATCCTGCCCGTGTTGCCCGTCATCTTCTTCTCGGGCGGCGTGCAGAGCGCCGGAACGCAGACCGATGGCGTCGAGAAGCCGGTGTCGCGCTGGCGGCCGTACCTCGTCATCCTGGGTCTGGTCGTGAGCTTCAGCCTGTTCACCCTCATCGGCTCGCTGCTGCTGGCGGTGCTGCACCTGCCGCAGGACTTCATCCGCTGGGCCGGGCTCGTGGTGCTCGTACTCGTCGGCGTCGGGCTCATCTTTCCGCGCTTCGAGAGCCTGCTCGAGAAGCCGTTCTCGTGGATTCCGCAGCGCAGCGTCGGCACCGAGCGCGGCGGCTTCGTGCTAGGGATCGCGCTCGGCGCCGTGTACGTTCCCTGCGCGGGTCCCGTGCTGGCAGCGATCACCGTGGCCGGCTCGACCGGCAAGATCGGCGTGGAGACGATCGTGCTCACCCTCACCTTCGCGGTCGGTGCGGCGCTACCCCTGCTCGTCTTCGCGCTCGCCGGGCGCGGCGTCGCCAAGCGAGTGAAGAGCTTTCGCAAGCACCAGCGCGGCATTCGGATGACCGGCGGCATCGTGATGATCGCGCTCGCCGTGGGTCTCGTCTTCAACGTTCCGCAGTTGCTGCAGCGGGTCATCCCCGACTACACGAGCGCCCTGCAGGACACGATCGGCAACTCCTCGCAGGTGCAGGACAAGCTCGCCCTCGGCGGCCTCGTCAATGAGCAGAACAAGAACCTCGACAAGTGTCACAACAACGCCACCACACTCGAGAGCTGCGGCACCGCGCCAGACCTCACCGGCATCCAGCAGTGGTTCAACACCCCAGGCAACGCGGCCGTCAGCCTCGACAGTCTCAGGGGCAGGGTCGTGCTCGTGGACTTCTGGGCCTACTCCTGCATCAACTGCCAGCGCTCGGTACCTCACGTGGTTGCCTGGGACAAGGCCTACCGGGCGGGCGGGCTCACGGTGATCGGCGTGCACTCGCCCGAGTACTCGTTCGAAAAGGTGCCCGCGAACGTCAAGGCCGGGGCCGTGGCCCTCGGCATCCGGTACCCGGTCGCCCTCGACAACGACCTCGCCACCTGGACGAACTACCGCAACCGCTACTGGCCAGCGCACTACCTGATCGACGCCTCCGGCACCGTGCGCAACGTGCAGTTCGGCGAGGGCAACTACGCCAACACCGAGAGTCTCATTCGTGAACTGCTGACGGATGCCGACCCGACTCTCCAGCTTCCCGCGGTGACCGAGGTGGCAGACTCCACCCCGCGCGCAAAGACGACGCAGGAGACCTACCTGAGTCCGAACAAGGTGGTCAACTTCGGCGGCGACGAGAGGTACTCCTCGAAGACCACCTCGTTCTCCTATCCGGCGAAGCTCGCGCCCGACAGCTTCGCGCTGAAGGGGGAGTGGAAGCTCGACGGTCAGTACATCGAGCCGAGCTCCTCGCGGGCCTCCATCAAGCTCAACTACTCGGCATCCGAGGTGCGCATGGTGCTCGCCGGCGAGGGCACCGTGACGGTCGAGGCGAATGGCGAGACTTCGACGATTCGGGTCTCGGGCACGCCCAAGTCGTACCGGCTGCTGAAGAGCGGCCAGCTCGAGAAGGGCACCCTGCGGGTCTCGCTCGGCAGCGGCATCCAGGCCTACTCCTTCACCTTCGGATAGCGGGCGCCCGGGTCGGGCCCATAGGCTTGAGCGGATGTCAGACCAGTTCCACAAGCCCACCCAGTTCTCCGGCGCCAAGTTCGAGTCGCTCGAGGGCGGCGAGGACCCGGCACACACGAGCCGCGTCGCGCACGACACCGCGCAGGCGCTGCTCGGGCGCGTGCAGGACAGTCGTGACCCCGGGGTGGTCGATCGCCTCGTCACCTTCGCCGACGAGCACGGCATCGACGCCATCGCGGAACTCTGGGCGCAGTCGAGCCCGCGCAGCCTGCCCGGTGCGCTCTGGCGCATCTATCTGCTGCGCACGCTCATCCGCCAGGACCCGGATACGATCAGCTTTCTCTTCCAACGGGGCAGTGACGCCGCCACCACGATCGACCCCGTCGTTGCGGGCGCGACGGTTCCCACCGGGCCAGACGAGATCATGGCGCTCGCCGATCAGATCCTGCGCGGACTGTTCGAGGGCGACTTCGCCGTGGCGCTCGAGCGCGCGGCCGCGTTCTGCCGCCTGCTCTCTGCGGGCAACACGAGCCTCGCGGATGACGTCGAGTCGACGTTTCCGGAGCGCGCGACCGACCTCACCACGAGAGCGCTGCGCCTGTCGCAGACGGCCGCGGAGTTCACGGCGTGCGCGCGACTGTGGCGGTCGGGCTCGCTCGACTGAGTAGTCCTTCACTCAGGCGCATCGGGCGTCGCTGGTCTACACTGGTTCGCGGCCCTTCGGGGCCACCCGTCGGGCCGCAGTAACCCCGGGCTCCATTATTCGCCGCTTCGAGCGGCCTCGCGCCGAGAGGCGTTCTGCGGTCCGGCACAAACTCTTCCGCGCGACGGGCGCCACCCTGTGAGTTTCGTGTCACAGCAATCCGCGATGGCTGCCGTGACGAATCTCCTGCATGACTGGCGTGCAGAACTCTCGAAGCGCATCCGGGCATGTCATCGAGCGGATTGTTTGACATGCTTGTGCTTGTGCCAGAAGAGACCGACCGCGACCAGGACGTTGAGTCCTCGGGGCGATCGGGTTCCCACGAAGCGCTGCTCGCGAGGATCGCGACCGGCGATGAGGCCGCCTTCAGCGCGCTGTATGACGAGCTCGCGCCGCGCGTTCTCGGACTCGTGCGTCGACTGCTCATCGATCACGCGCAGTCCGAGGAGGTGACCCAGGAGATCTTCCTGGAGATCTGGCAGAACGCTCCGCGCTACGAACCGAGCAAGGGTGGCGCGACCACGTGGATCTTTACGATGGCACATCGACGCGCGGTGGACCGCATCCGGTCATCGCAGGCCGGGCGTGACCGGGACGTTCGCATCGGCATCCGGGATTACGAGAACGACTACGACACCGTGGCCGAAACGGTGGAGATCACGATCGAGAACGAAAGGGTGAAGAAGGCGATGCAACAGCTCACGCAGCTTCAGCGACAGGCCGTCACCCTCGCCTACTACGGCGGATACAGCCACAGTGAGGTGGCAGAAAAGCTTCAGATCCCGCTCGGTACGGTCAAGACCCGACTTCGAGACGGGATGATTCGGCTGCGCGATGAATTGGGGGTGGCATCATGAGCGACCACGACGAGAAGCACCTGTTGAGTGGTGCCTACTCCCTGAACGCACTCACGCCCGACGAGGCAGCGGAGTTCGAGGCGTACGCCGAGGGTTCGGAGGAGGCGAGGGCGGAGGTCGCGTCGCTGTCAGACACGGCTGTGCAACTCGGACTCTCGACCGAGCCGGTGCAGCCCTCGCCCGAGTTGAAGAACCGCCTCATGGCCGCGATTCGCACGACGCCGCAGCTCGAGCCGCTCCCTGAGGCGTCGCCGGTCGAGCGGTCTCCGCGGGTCGAGCCCGTCGAGCACCGTACCGAGCCTGTCGCGGCCTCCGGGGCCGAAAGCCGTGCCGAGCAGAAGGCGCGTGCCCGCTGGTTCGCGCGCCCCGTCACCATCCTTGCTGCCGCGGCTGCGGCCGTTCTTCTCTTCGTCGGCGGAACCCTCGTCGGCCAACTGACCGACCGGCCGGCGGGCAACCCCGCCCTGCAGGCGCAGGCCGCAAGTCTCGTGGAGCTCTCCGCGGCGAGCGACGTGCAGCGCGCCGAGGGCACGGTGGCTGGAGGTGGGCAGGCAACGGTCATCTGGTCGCTGCAGCTGCGCCGCTCGGCCGTCGTGCTCGATGAGCTGCCTTCGCTGCCCGCCGACAAGACCTACCAGCTCTGGTACATCGACAGCGCGGGAGCCAAGCCGGCAGGCACATTCGAGCCGTCCGCCGCGGGAATGACGTGGCACGTGCTCGACGGCGCGATGTCGGGCGGCGACACCATCGGCGTCACCGTGGAGCCCGCCGGCGG
>DATNBR010000095.1:0-2553 GCA_035571875.1 Lacisediminihabitans sp.
AACGAGATCGACCGCCTGCGCGACGAGGAGCTCGGTGCGGATCTCGAGTTCCGCTGCGTGCCGTGGCACCAGCCGCTGCCCGCGGCCGAACCGGGCGTGCTGCGCGACGTCGACCTCGTCGGCGAACTGCGGGCCGCTCGCGCGTCACTGCTGCCGGTGGAACGCGCCCGCTATCTCGAGCTCGGCGCGGAGGTGACGCGGGCGATGTCCGCGGTGCTGCGCGACGCGACGCCGGCGAGTACCGAGCACGAGCTGGCCGCCGGGCTTGCCGCGTCCGTCGTGGCGCTCGGAGCGGAACCCGTGGTGCTGCTGGCCGCCGGGGAGCAGCGCACGGGGGTGCAGCATCCGCTCCCCACCGCGGCGCGGCTCGGTCGCAGGGCCATGGCCGTCATCGGCGCCCGCAGACACGGCCTCGTGGTCAATCTCACCCGCTGGGTCGACTTCGATGGCACCGAAGCCCCGGCGGACGCGGCACTTCGCGAGGTGGAGGCCGACGCCTTCGCCGCCACCCGCCCAGGGCGCGAACTGCGCGAGGTGCTCGCCGACATCGCGGCGGCATACGAGCGGCACGGCTTCGAAGCGGAGGCCTGGCTGCGGCATCACCAGGGCGGGCCCACCGGGTACCTGGGCCGCGATCCCAAGGCGACCCCGGCATCCCGCGACCGGGTCGTTGCCGGTCAGGCCTTCGCGTGGAACCCCTCCGTCGCCGGCGCAAAGCTCGAAGACACGGTGATCATCGACGGCGACGGGATCGAGATCGTCACCGTCGACCCCGACTGGCCCACGATCGACGTTCGCGGCCTGCCTCGCCCGCTCGCGCTCACACACTGAAGTTTCCCGAACCCACCGCAGCAAAGGAGAAATGCATGACCACTCTCGACTGGATCCGGGTCGACGGCACGAACCTCGTCGACGAGTCGGGCCGCCCGGTGCGCCTCGCCGGCGTCGGCCTCGGCGGCTGGATGAACATGGAGAACTTCGCCACCGGTTATCCGGGCAACGAGGCGAACATCCGCCGCGTGCTGCTGGATCGCATGGGCCAGGAGTCCTACGACGCCTTCTTCGAGCGCTTCTACACGGCGTTCTTCGACGAGGCGGATGCGGCACACCTTGCCTCCCTCGGCATCAATTCCGTGCGCATCCCCTTCAACTACCGGCACTTCGAAGATGACGCGCGCCCCTTCGAGTTCACGGAGGAGGGCTTCGCCAGGCTCGACCGCGTGGTCACCCTGCTCGCGAAGCACGGCATCTACTCGATCCTCGACCTGCACGCCGTGCCCGGCCGGCAGAATCAGCACTGGCACAGCGACAACCCGACGCACATCGCGGAGTTCTGGCAGCATCCGCATTTTCAGGATCGCGTCGTAGCGCTCTGGGAGGCGCTCGCCGAGCGCTACAAAGATCGGCCGGAGGTGGCGGGCTACAACCCGATCAACGAGCCCTCGGATGAGAGCGGGGAGGTGCTGCCCGTGTTCTACGACCGCGTCGAGGCCGCGATTCGCGCGATCGACCCGAGGCACGTGCTGTTCCTCGACGGCAACAAGTACTCCACCGATTTCAGCGCCTTCGACCGCAGGTCGGAGCCGCTGCCGAACACCGTGTACACGGCCCACGACTACGCGCTGCCCGGCATTGCGCGCGCAACCGAGTACCCGGGCGTGACCCGCGGCGAGTACTTCGACCGCTCGGTCGTCGAGCAGAGCTTTCTGCGCCGCACGGAATTCATGCGCCGCACGGGTACGCCGATCTGGATCGGTGAGTTCGGACCGGTGTACTCCGAAGACAGGTCGCAGGATGCCTGGCGCTACCAGTTGCTGCGCGACCAGCTCGAGATCTATGCGGAGCACGGCGCGAGCTGGGCGCTGTGGACCTACAAGGACATCGGCCTGCAAGGGCTCGTCTTCGCGAAACCCGAGAGCCCGTACCTTCGCCTGATCGGCGGCCTCGTCGAGACCAAGCGTCGGCTCGGCATCGATTCCTGGGGCGGGTCGGATGCGGGAGTCCGCGACATCCTCGACCCGATCGACGCCGTGTTCGATCGCGAGTTCCCCGATTTCGCGCCGTGGCCGTGGGGCAGGCAGCCGCACATCGCGGTGCTCGTGCGCCACATCCTGCTCGCGGAGCCGCTCGCCGAGCGGTTCGGCGACGCGTTCCGGGGCGTGACGCCGGATCGGGCGCGCGAACTGGCGGACTCCTTCGCGTTCGAGAACGCTGCCGAGCGCACCGGGCTGTCGGAACTGTTGCGCGCACACCTCGCGGGGGGCTGACGCGGCAACCCTCGGCGGAAATGCGTGCCGAGGGCTAGGCGCGGGGAGTCACCACTCCGACGGAGGTGCGCGACACGACCTCGACGCCACTCAGCTGCACCCGCTCGTTGCCGGCGACCGTGAGCGAGACCGAACGATCGCCGATCGTGAGCGTGCCTGTTATCGCCCGGGGCGACATCCCGACGACCGCGGCCGGCGTGCCGAGGGCGTCGGTGATCACGCGCCAGCCGCGCGGAAACTCGAGGTGCGGCGCACCGTCGCGGTAGACGACCGTGCGGTCGTCGTC
>DATNBR010000096.1:0-45965 GCA_035571875.1 Lacisediminihabitans sp.
GACGTCGAGCACGAGATTGACGGGGTTGTGGTCAAGGTCGACGACCTCGGACTGCAGGGGCGGCTCGGCTCGACGAGTCGGGCGCCGCGCTGGGCGATCGCCTTCAAATATCCGCCCGAGGAGGTCACCACCAAGCTCCTCGACATCGCCGTCAACGTCGGGCGTACCGGGCGGGTCACGCCGTATGCGGTGCTCGAGCCCGTGCTGGTGGCCGGTTCCACGGTGGCGCAGGCGACGCTGCACAACGCCCGCGAGGTCGAGCGCAAGGGCGTGTGGATCGGTGACACCGTCGTGCTGCGCAAGGCCGGCGACGTCATCCCCGAGGTACTTGGGCCGGTCGTCGAACTGCGCGACGGCACCGAGCGCGAGTTCGTGATGCCGACCCACTGCCCGGAGTGCGGCACGGCGCTCGCCCCGGCGAAGGAGGGCGACGTCGACCTTCGCTGTCCGAACGCGAAGAGCTGCCCCGCCCAGGTGCGCGGCAGGGTCGAGCATGTCGGCTCGCGCGGCGCCCTCGACATCGAGGGACTCGGCGAGGTCGGCGCGGCCGCGCTCACGCAGCCCGATTTCCCGGAGCAACCGCCGCTCGTCACCGAGGCCGGGCTGTTCTCCCTCAGCATGAGCGATATCTTCCCGATTCGCGTGACGGTGCGCGACAACGAAGACGGTCATGTGAAGCTCAACCCCGACGGCACTCCGGATACCCAGTCGCCGTTCAAGCGACAGCGCAAGAAGTCCGACCCCGCGTTCGATCCCGAGGCCACCGAGTTCGCAGGTGACGAGTTCTTCGTGCCGTCCACCGCAGCCACGAAGCTGCTCACGGAACTCGAACTGGCGAAGTCCAAAGACCTGTGGCGCATTCTCGTCGCGCTCAGCATCCGGCACGTAGGCCCCGTGGCCGCGCGCGCACTCGCTGCATACTTTGGTTCGGTGGATGCGATCCGGTCGGCCTCGCGGGAGGAACTCGCCGCGGTAGACGGCGTCGGCGGTATCATCGCCGACGCGGTTCTCGACTGGTTCGCCGTCGACTGGCATGACGAGATCATCCGACGCTGGGCGGATGCGGGGGTGCAGTTCGCGATACCCGGTCACCCCGGGCCCGGCGCGGCCGCCCTCGGTGGGGGAGTGCTCGACGGCATCACCGTGGTCGCCACCGGCAGCCTCGAGGGCTTCACCCGGGAGGGCGCCCTGGAGGCCATCATCGCTGCCGGCGGAAAGGCCGCGTCGAGCGTGTCGAAGAAGACCGATTTCGTGGCCGCCGGCCCCGGAGCAGGGTCGAAACTCGGCAAGGCGGAGGAACTCGGCATCCGCATCATCGACGCTGCTCAGTTTGCCCGTCTGGTGACCGAGGGCCCGGCCGCGCTCGACTGACCGCGCTCACGGCGAGGCCGATCGGGCGGAATGGCTGTTCCTGCGGGCGAGATTTTTACATGCATTTCTCATGGAATCTCTAGGTGAGCGGTAACAACACCCCTATTATGGGGGTGCACGGATTTTGCGTTGCAGCGCCGTCCCCCCGCGGTGCTGGTGACGATCAGTTAGGCCGTAATGCTGTTCCTCGTTGCAGCTCTACTTACCCCCTCTGGTGCCATAAGCGGCGTCGCAGAGGCCTTCGGAGTGCACGAAATCGGCCAGCAGGTGCTCTCCAGCTCCGTTCCGACTCGGGTGGAAAGTCTCGATTCCGGCGTGCGCCTCGCTCCAGCCGCGCTCGACCCGCGATCGGCAACCGGTGACGGCATCAACACGGTCTTCCCCTGGACCATTCCGACATCCGGTGCGCTGACACCGGGCGGCAATTCCACCCTGCTCGTTCCGGATGCGGGCGCAACCACGCACGGTTCGAGTACCGCGTCCACGATCGGCGCGAGCACCACGCGGGTCGACCTCGCCCTCCTGCCGCGATTGACCGGAGTGCCCCTGCTCGACCAGCTGACTCTCCTTCCGCGAGGCGACCTATCCCGCTTCGTCTCCGAGCACCCCGATGCGCTCAAGCAACTGGTCGCAGACCCGCCCGCCGCGCGCGACGTCTCGGCCTGGTGGGCATCCGCACCGGCGAGTGGCCGCGCGTCACTCCTGGCAACGGCCCCCACCTTCGTCGGAAACCTCTCCGGCGTGCCGTTCGACGTGCGCAACAGCGCCAACCGCGGCTCACTCAAACACTCCATTGCAGAGTTGAAGGGCTCGATCAAGGGGCTCGGTCGCGGCGAGGTGGTCTCGGCGAGGCTGCAGCTCCAGATGCTCGAGAAGGTTCGGGATGCGCTGAAACCGTCGCGAGACGGTCAACCGAAGTCCCTGCTCACCTTCGATGCCGCGCACTCCGGTCGTGCCGCGATCGCCGTCGGCGACATCTCCACGGCGGACTACGTGAGCTATCTCGTGCCCGGCATGTTCTTCTCGGTCGATACGGCGCTCGGCACCTGGACGAAGGTGGCGACCGAACTGAACGACGAGCAGTCGAAGTGGGTGTCGTTGCTCGCGCAGACCGACCCGACGATGAAGGGCAAAACGGTCGCCACCGTTGCCTGGATCGGGTACCAGACCCCCGGCATCACCGACGTCACCTCGCTCGCCCTCGCCGATGAGGGAGCGTCACTCATCGGCCAGGCAATCGACGGCGTGCAGGCAGTGCGTGCGGGGTCTGAGCCCTTCGTCACGGTCATCGGGCACTCCTACGGCTCGACCGCGGCCATGATCGAGCTCGCTAACGGCGGCATGCACGTCGATGCGCTCGCCCTCATCGGTTCACCGGGAAGTGCGGCCCAGTCGGCATCCGAACTCTCCGTGCCGAGGGGCAATGTCTTTGTGGGCGAGGCAGCGTGGGACCCGGTGGTGAACTCGGCGTTCTACGGCAGCGACCCAGGGTCTGGTGCCTTTGGCGCCAACAGGATGAGTGTGGCTGGCGGCGTTGACCCGATCACGCATCGCGCGTTGACAGCGTCCGCCGGCCACCTCGGTTACTTCGAGCCCGGTTCGGAGGCGATGCGCAATCTTGCGCTGATCGGGCTCGGTCATGGTGCGCTCGTCACCCAGGGCACGACGATGGATGCGAGCCGCACGCTCGACTGACGGCGGCAGCGCGACCCGGGGAAGGTGCCGGATGCCCACCGACTAGAATTGCGGTATTCCCCAAGCTTGAGCACGGAGCCGCATGTCTGAAAACAGTCCTGATTCTGTCGAAGCGATCACCACCGAACAGGTCACGCATCTCGCGAACCTGGCACGGATCGCCCTCACCCCGGAGGAGATCGAGAAGCTTACCGGCGAGCTCGGCGTGATCATCGATTCCATAGCGAAGGTCTCCGAAGTCGCTACGGCGGATGTTCCCGCCACGAGCCACCCCATCCGACTGGTCAACGTGTTCCGGCCCGATGTGCCGGGCGAGACCCTCACGGCGGAGCAGGCGCTTGCCGGCGCCCCCGAACACGATGGCGCCCGCTTCAAGGTGTCGGCGATCCTGGGAGAAGAGCAGTGAGCGACACAGATCTGACGAGGCTCAGCGCGGCAGAGCTCGGCGCGCGACTGGCGGCCCGGGAGGTCTCGAGCGTCGAGGTCACCCAGGCACATCTCGATCGCATCGCCGCGGTCGACGGCGACGTGCACGCCTTCCTGCACGTCTCATCCACCGCTCTCGAAGTGGCGGCGGATGTCGACGCACGCCGCGGGGACGGCGAACAGCTGGGCGCGCTCGCCGGAGTTCCGATCGCGATCAAGGACGTGCTCTGCACGATCGACATGCCGTCGACTGCGGGCTCGAAGATTCTCGAGGGCTGGGTGCCGCCGTACGACGCGACGGTCGTGCGCAAGCTTCGCGAGGCGCACCTCGTGCCGCTCGGTAAGACGAACATGGACGAGTTCGCGATGGGCTCCTCGACCGAGCACTCCGCCTTTGGTGCTACACACAACCCGTGGGACCTCGACCGCATCCCCGGCGGGTCCGGGGGAGGTTCCGCGGCAGCGGTCGCGGCCTTCGAGGCGCCGCTGGCGCTCGGCTCCGACACGGGCGGCTCGATCCGTCAGCCCGCGGCCGTCACCGGTTCCGTCGGCGTGAAGCCGACCTACGGCGGCGTCTCGCGTTACGGTGCGATCGCGCTGGCCTCCTCGCTCGACCAGGTCGGCCCCGTCACCCGCACGGTGCTCGACGCAGCCCTCCTGCACGACGTGATCGGCGGCCACGATCCGCGCGACTCCACCTCGCTCAAGGATGCCTGGCCCTCCTTTGCCGACGCGGCCCGTGAGGGCGCTCGGGACCGTTCGCTCAAGGGCGTGCGGGTCGGAGTGGTCAAGCAACTGAACGGCGAAGGATTCCAGGCCGGGGTGCGCAGTCGCTTCGCCGAGTCGCTCGAGGTGCTCGCCAACGCGGGCGCCGAGATCGTGGAAGTGAGCGCGCCGAACTTCGACTATGCGATCGCCGCGTATTACCTCATCCTGCCCGCCGAGGCATCCAGCAATCTGGCCAAGTTCGACTCCGTGCGCTTCGGTCTGCGGGTCAACCCACCAGGCGGCGGCACCGTCGAGGATGTCATGGCCGCGACGCGCGAGGCCGGCTTCGGCCCCGAGGTCAAGCGCCGCGTGATCCTGGGCACCTACGCGCTGAGCGCTGGCTACTACGACGCGTACTACGGCAGCGCGCAGAAGGTTCGCACGCTCATCCAGCGCGACTTCGACGCGGCGTTCGAGAAGGCAGACGTGCTGATCAGCCCGGCCGCTCCGACCACGGCGTTCAAGCTGGGCGAGAAGCTCGAGGATCCGCTCGCCATGTATCTCAACGACGTGACGACGATTCCGGCGAACCTCGCTGGCGTGCCTGGAATGGGACTTCCCATGGGGCTTGCGCCAGAAGACGGACTGCCCACGGGCATCCAGCTGATGGCACCCGCTCGGGCGGATGTGCGGCTCTACTCGGTAGGAGCGGCGCTCGAAGCACTGCTCGAAGACAGGTGGGGGCACTCGCTGATCAGCCGGGCGCCCGAATTGAAGGTGGGTGCCTGATGGCCAAGGCAGAACTGATGGACTTCGACAAAGCCCTCGAACTGTTCGAGCCGGTGCTCGGCTTCGAGGTGCACGTCGAGTTGAACACGCGCACCAAGATGTTTTCCGACGCCCCGAACTTCTTCGGTGGCGAGCCGAACACCAACATCACGCCCGTCGACCTCGGCCTGCCGGGTTCGCTGCCGGTGGTCAACGAGCAGGCGATCCGCTATTCGATCAGCCTCGGCCTCGCGCTCGGTTGCGAGATCGCCCCGTCGAGCCGCTTCGCGCGCAAGAACTACTTCTACCCCGACCTCGCCAAGAACTATCAGATCAGCCAGTTCGACGAGCCGATCGCCCACGATGGCAACGTCGAGGTGGAGTTGCCGAACGGCAGGGTGTTCCAGGTGTCGATCGAGCGCGCGCACATGGAGGAAGACGCGGGCAAGCTGACCCACGTCGGTGGAGCGACCGGTCGCATCCAGGGCGCCGAGTACTCCCTCGTCGACTACAACCGCGCCGGAGTGCCGCTCGTGGAGATCGTCACGAACATGATCACGGGAGCCGAACACGACGCGCCCGAGCTCGCAAAGGCCTACGTGTCGACGATCCGCGACATCGTCCTGTCGCTCGGCATCTCCGAGGCGAAGATGGAACGCGGCAACCTGCGCTGCGACGCCAACATCTCGCTCTCGCCGCGCGGCTCTGGAAAACTCGGCACGCGCACCGAGACCAAGAACGTCAACAGCCTCCGCAGCGTCGAGCGCGCGATCCGCTACGAGATCCAGCGGCAGGCCGCGATCCTCGCCAAGGGCGGCACCATCACGCAGGAGACCCGTCACTGGCACGAAGACACCGGTGTCACCTCGGCGGGCCGACCGAAGAGCGACGCCGATGACTACCGCTACTTCCCCGAGCCCGACCTGCTGCCGGTTGAGCCGTCGGCGGCGCTCATCGCCGAACTGCGCGCGGCGCTGCCGGAGGCACCGGCCATCCGTCGTCGCAGGCTCAAGGACGCCTGGGGCTTCACCGACCTCGAGTTCCAGGATGTGCAGAACTCCGGATTGCTGACCGAGATCGAGCAGACGGTCGCTGCCGGTGCCACCCCGGCCCAGGCGCGCAAGTGGTGGACCGGCGAGATCGCCAGACTGGCCAATGTGGCCGGTGTTGATGCGGCATCGCTCGTCTCGGCTGAGCACGTGGCCGCTCTCATCGCTCTCCTCGACTCTGGCGAACTCACCGACCGCCTCGCGCGTCAGGTGCTCGAGGGCGTCATCGCCGGGGAGGGCACTCCCGCCGAGGTCGTCGAGAAGCGCGGGCTCAAGGTCGTCTCCGACGACGGAGCGCTCATCGCCGCCATCGATGAAGCACTCGCCGCCCAGCCCGACGTGCTGGAGAAGATTCGCGACGGCAAGGTGCAGGCCGCCGGTGCCGTGATCGGCGCTGTCATGAAGGCGATGAAGGGCACCGCGGACGCAGCGAGGGTGCGTGAGCTGGTGCTGGAGCGCGCGCAGCAGTAGCCGATTATCCGCTTGCGTCGCGCAGCGCTGCCTCTGGCGCGCCTCGCGCGACCCGTGGCGCCACCGTGATCGCGAGCAGCGCGATGATCGCAGTGAACGCGAACACCCCCGAGAACGAGAGCGCGGCGAAGACGAGCCCCGTCGTCGAGAGTGCGAGCGCCCCGCCGAGGGAGTCAGCGATCGAGAGTGCGGAGCTGTTAAAGCCCTGATTCTCCGATGTCGAGAGCGCGAGCGTCATCACGCTGATGCGCGGGTACATGAGTCCCATCCCACCGCCACCGAGCGCCCAGCCCACGATGGCGACCGCCGGCGGGAGGGCGAGCAGCGACGTCGCGAACGCGGTGAGGATCCCGACGAGCACGAGCGAGCCGCCGATGACCGTGCTCATCGTGTGGGTCAGTGACACGCTCATCCGGCCTTGCAGCCACGACGCGCTCGCCCAGGCGATCGCGGCCAGGGTCAGGGCGAGGCCGGCGAGTGTCGGCGTGAAGTCGTAGCGCCTGACCAGCAGGTACGGCAGGTATACCTCCGCACCGAAAAAGGCAGCAGCGGCGAGGCCGCGCAGCAGGATGACGCTCGGCAGGCCGCCGCGGGCGAGCAGCGTGCCTGCCGGGAGCAGTGGCCGAACGGCGACGACGGTGAGGATGGCGGCGGCGATGGCGAGGATCCCGCCGATCGCGGGCACGCCGGAGAGCAGATCGAGCGAGAGCACCGCGGCCGCGGCGACGATCGCCCAGACGATGCGGCCGATCGCCCATGGCGTCGCCGGGGTCCCGCCGCCGTCTGCGCCGCCGACCTCGAGCCGGCGCATGACGGGTACGACCATCCCCATGGCCGCGATGATGAGTCCGACCACGCCGAGAAACACCCAGTGCCAGCTCCAGATCTCGGCGACGGCGCCAGCGGCAAACGGTCCGATGAGGGAGGGAACCACCCAGGCGGCGGCGAAGCCGGCGAAGATCGACGGATGCAGCCTGGCCGGGAACACGCGGGCGACGACCACATAGAGCGCCACGATGATGGCGCCGCTCCCGAGACCCTGCACGAGCCTGCCGGTGACGAGGGTGGACATCTGGCTCGCGGTGCCCGCGATGATGAGCCCGGCCATGAAGAGCACCGCCGACGTGTACAGCGGGGCCACCGGACCGTTGCGATCCGACCAGTTGCCCGCGATCACCATGCCGATGACCCCGGTGGCGAGCGGTCCGGCGAAGGCGAGCGCGTAGAGGCTGGCACCATGGAGCTCCGCGCTGACGACGGGCATGACCGTCGTGACCGCGAGCGATTCGAAGGCGCCGAGGAAGACGAGCGCGCACGACCCGATGGTGGTCCACAGGTAGTCGCGACTGAACACACCGGGCAGCGAGCGTGTGGCTGGCGCTTCCGAAGGCATGCCTGCGAGACTACGGCGTGCCGCCGACGGAGCAAAGCTGGTGGGGCGCGGCTACTGCTTGTCCGACTTCGTCGGGCGAAGCCGCAGCTTGCGCAGCTGGCCCTCCTCCTTCAACTCGACCACGTTCTGCCGCGACCGCACGAAGTCGGTGAAGGTCTTGTAGCCGAGGGCGGACTCCTGGAAGGAGGGGTCCATTCGCAGCATCTGGTTTTTCACCACCGAGCTCGTGATCCAGTCGACGTCCTCCTTCGACTGGGCAAGCCGCAGCGCGCGGCGCAGCAGGTCGGTCGCGGCCTTCACGGCTGCCGGCTTCGGACCACCCTGCGTGGACTCGGAGGGGCCGGCCGCGCGAGTCGCCCTGCGTCCCGCCTTGGCAGGTTCGTCGCTCGCCTCGATGGCCGGCGGTTCCTGCGCCGTCTCGACCTCGTCATCCTCATCGTCTGTCACCCCGGGCAGGGCATCGTAGTCGGCGAATTCATCGCACGCCGAGGCGAGGAACTTGCTCGTCGAGCCGGCGACGCCGATGCCGACCACATAGCGGCCGAGGCGCTTGCAGCGCTGGGCGAGCGCGATGTAATCGGAGTCGCCCGCGACGATCACGACGTGGGTGATGTCGGGCAGGCGAAACAGGTCTTCCACGACGTCGACGGCGAGGCGGATGTCCGCGCCGTTCTTCGCGGGTCGCACCGCGGGAAAGAGCTGCACCAGTTCCACCGCGCGATCCATGAGTTGATCGCGATAGGCGGCATTGACCTCGATCGACCAGTCGGCGTAGGCGCGACTGACCGTGATCGAGCCGAACGAGGAGGCGAAGTCGAGCACCGCTCCGAGATCCACCCTCGCCTCGGCGAGCCGCGCCGCCAGTGCCGGGTCCGCCCGCAGCGATTCCGGCGTGATGTCCCTGAGGCTGTCTTGTCTGCCTCGACCGCGCTTGTGCTTCTGGTCGTAGCGGGAGATGACGATGTTGTCGAAGTCGATGTAGACCGCGACGCGTCCCTCTGATTCTTCTGGCATCCGGAGCTCGTCTCGTTGGTCGGTAGTCACAGTCTGACCGGTGGGCTCGGCCGGTGCAAACGTGCGGCGCGACCTCAGTCGCGTTCGACCGGAACCAACCGCACGTCGCGTAGTTCGCCGGCATCGGCCACCGCGGTCAGGTAGGTGCACTCGGGTTGGCGGCGACGATCGGTGGGTGAGCCGGGATTCAGCAGTCGCAGGCCGCTTCGGGTGGCCGTGTCCCACGGGATGTGGCTGTGACCGAAGACGAGCACGTCGGCATCCGGATACGCCAGCTCGCAGCGCGCCTCGCGACCGGTCGCGGCACCGGTCTCGTGCACGACCTCGAACCGGATGCCGTCGATTGTCTCGCGAGCGACCCCGGGCAGTCGTGACCGCAGTTCCGCCCCGTCGTTGTTGCCCCACACCCCGAGAAGGTGGGCGGCGCGCGCCTCGAGCTCGTCGAGGAGGGACGATTCGACCCAGTCGCCCGCGTGCATGACGACGTCCGCTTCGTCGACCGCGCGCCACACCTGTTCTGGCAGCCGTCGCGCTCGCCGGGGAACGTGGGTGTCGGCCAGCAGGAGCAGTCGCGTCGGCATCCCCCTATTTTCGCGTCCCCGCGGGCACCGCGCCACCGCGCCCTGGGAACGATAATCAGCCGCGTGCTGTTGACTTGGAGGAGCCGGTAGCTGCCGGCCGAGCATCACGACGAAAGCTGCAGATGACCATCGCACTCTCCATCCTCGACCTCGCCCCGATCTCGGAGGGACAGACCGCGAAAGACAGCTTTGAGGCGAGCATCGCTCTCGCGAGAGCCGCCGAGGAGCACGGATACGCGCGTGTCTGGTACGCGGAGCACCACAACATGCCGACGATCGCGTCCTCGGCCACGAGCGTGCTCATCGGTCACGTCGCCGCGCACACCTCGAGCATCCGCCTCGGTGCGGGTGGCGTCATGCTGCCGAATCACGCACCGCTGACGATCGCGGAGCAGTTCGGCACACTCGCGAGCATGTTCCCCGGCCGCATCGACCTGGGCCTGGGGCGGGCGCCGGGCAGCGACCAGAACACGATGCGGGCGCTGCGGCGGGGCCCCGCCTCGGCAGACGAGTTTCCGCAGGACGTGCTCGAACTGCAGGGCTACCTGCGCGGGCAGTCCGTGATCCCGGGGGTGCAGGCGGTTCCGGGCGCGGGCACCAACGTTCCCCTCTACATCCTCGGCTCGTCACTGTTCGGGGCGACGCTTGCCGCGGCGCTCGGCCTGCCCTACGCCTTCGCCTCTCACTTCGCGCCCGATGCCCTGTTCGAAGCCGTCGAGACGTACCGACGAGACTTCCAGCCCTCCGAACAGCTGGCCGAGCCCTACGTGATCGCCGGTGTCAACGTGATCGCGGCCGACGACGGGGCGGATGCGCTGCGCCAGTTCGAGACGACCCGCAGGGCTCGCGTGCGCGGCATGATCTCGCGCGGGCCGGTGGCGGTGGACCTCGGCGGCGTGAGCCAGCCCACCCCGAACTACAGCGACGAGGAGATCGACGCCTTCCTCACCACGCCGCAGGGTCGCCAGATCGCGAACATGATGCGCTACTCGGCGGTCGGCACGGCCGCCGAGGTGCGCGAGTTCCTCGAGAAGTTCGCGGCCTCCGCGCGCGCGGATGAGCTCATCATCGCTCACCAGTCGCCGCTCATCGCCGATCGCCTGCGTTCGGTCGAACTCACCGCACAGGCCATGCAGGCCGCCTGACCGACGTCGCGACGGCGGATCGGCTCGGGTAGCGTGGTCCGAAGGAGATCCGGATGCACGAAGGGGCCCTCATGTCCGACACGACACCATCCGAAGCAGAATTCGACGCCGATGCCGACGCCATGGCTGAGGAGCCCGAGTCGGAGCTGATTCCCGCCGGGCCGTTCGAGACGGTGCGGTCGGCCGACGGCACGCTCATCGCGTTCGAGCGCGCGGGGAGCGGACCCGCGCTCATCCTGATCGGAGGCGCGTTCAGCGTCAGACAGGGGGGCTACGGCCTGCGGGACATCCTCTCCGACCGCTTCACCGTGTACTCGGTGGATCGGCGCGGTCGCGGCGACAGCACCGACACGCAGCCGTACAGCGTGGAACGTGAGATCGAAGACCTCGCAGCCCTGGTCGGAGTGGCGGGTGATGATGGCGGGCCGGTGTACGTCTATGGACACTCCTCCGGCGGCATCCTCTCGCTCGAGGCCGCGGCGCGCGGGCTTCCGATAGAGCGACTCGCCGTCTACGAGCCACCCTTCACCTACGACCCCGCGGACCCGACGCAGAGCGAGCCGGAGGGCCGGGCAGTGCTGGCCGCGCTCGATGCGGGCGATCACGACGCCGCGGTCGAGGCGTTCATGCGACTCACCGGCGCGGACGACACCGTCATAGCCTGGACGCGCCAGGCGCCGTATTGGCCCGGCATGGTCGCCATCGCGCCGACCACGGCGTACGACCTCGCCGTGACCGGGGATCGCAGAGCATCTGCGGAGCGACTCGGACAGATCTCGATTCCCGTGCTCGCGCTCGATGGCGGCGCGAGCGCGGTCTGGGCCGGTCGCGCCTCGGACGCCGTCGTCGCCGCCGTTCCGGATGCGCGACGCCACACCGTCGGCGAGGAGGCTCACGGCGCAGCTGCAGACGTGCTTGCCCCGGTCCTGGCCGAGTTCTTCCTCGGGGCATGAGCGGTGACTGAGGCACACACGACCCAGACCGTGAAAAGGTGGGTCGCGCGTGCCTTCGGTGGGCTCGATGTGCTCGAGTTCGAGACCGCGGAGCTACCGATGCCCGCCGCGGGCGAGATCACCGTCGAGGTGCGTGCCGCGGGCATGAACCCGGCCGACTTCAAGCACATCCGCACCGGGGATGCGAGCTCGCTGCCCGTGCCGATCGGCTACGAGATCGCGGGAATCGTCACCGCGGTCGGCCCGAACGTGGAGCCCCGATCCGTGGCCGTCGGCGACGAGGTGCTCGCCTTCCGCATCCGCGGGGGCTACGCCTCTAGCGTGACGATTCCGGCGAAGGATGCGTTCCCGAAGCCGCCGAGCCTCGGATTCGCCGAGGCCGCGAACCTCCTGCTCGCGGCAACCACCGCGGCGGACATGCTGCGCGTCACCGGCGTACAGGCCGGTGAGGCCGTGCTCGTCCATGGCGCATCCGGAGCCGTCGGGGTCAGCGTGGTGCAGCAGGCCGCGCTGCTCGGCGCGAGGGTGATCGGCACGGCGAGCGAGAAGAACTTCGAGTTGCTCGAGCGGTTCGGCGCCGAGCCGGTCGGCTACGGCGAGGGGCTCGAGCAGCGCGTCCGCTCCCTGGCGCCAGACGGCGTGGATGTCGCGCTCGACACGGTGGGCACCGACGAGGCGATCGACGTGTCGTTCGCTCTCCTGAGGGATGCGTCGCGCATCGTGACGACGGCGGCGCAGCATCGAGCCCGTGAATCCGGACTCAAGCTCGTCAGCGGTCCCGAGAGCACCGCGTACCGCGACTCCGTGCGCTCCAGACTGATCGAGCTTGCCGCGAACGGCAGGCTGGTCGTCCCCGTGGCGCGCACGTTCCCGCTCTCCGACGCCCTCGAGGCGCTGCGCCTGCTCGAGGGCGGGCATCCGGGCGGCAAGCTCGCGCTCATCCCCTGAGGCGGCCGAAGCCTCGTCCACCCCGTAGCCTGATGGAGTGTCGATTCCCACGCTGAAGCCTCGCCTCTCTCGCGAGGTCATCGTCCTCGGCATCATCGCCTTCTTCGTCATGGTCGGCTTCGGCGTCGTGATCCCGGTGCTTCCCGTCTTCGTGCGCAGCTTCCACGTCGGCTACACCGAAGTCGGTGCCGTCGTGTCGGCGTTCGCGCTCATGCGCCTGGCCGTCAGCCCGTTCGTGGGAAAGCTCATCGACTGGATCGGAGAACGCACGATCCTCGCGATCGGCATCGGCATCGTCGCGGTCTCGAGCGCGATGGTCGGCCTCGCGCAGAGCTACGCCGAAGTGCTCGTTCTGCGCGGCGCGGGCGGCATCGGTTCCGCGATGTTCTCGATCTCCGCGATGACCCTGCTGCTCGGTACGACGGCGCCGTCGATGCGTGGTCGCGCGGTCGGTTTCTATCAGGGGGGCTTCCTCATCGGCGGCATGGCAGGCCCGGCGATCGGGGGAGTGCTCGCCGTCATCTCCCTGCGTGCCCCGTTCTTCTTCTATGCGGGAACGCTGGTCATCGCGGGCGCCGTCGGTCTCGCCTTCCTGCGCCCGGTGTCGAAGCACAAGAGCGAGGGCACCGCGGATGTCGCCCCAGCGATCCCGTTCCGGGTCGTGGTCTTCGATCGTCGATTCCGTGCGGCGTGCCTGGCGAACTTCGCCTCCGGCTGGGCGTCTCTCGGCGTTCGCAGCGCGCTCATTCCCCTGCTCATCGTCGAAGTGCTGCACGGTCCGGACCTCGCAGAGCCCGAACTCTGGACCGGGATCGCCTTCGCCGTCGCCGCCGTGGCGCAGACTCTCGCGCTGGGACCGGCCGGCACCTTCGTCGACAAGATCGGCCGCCGTCCAGCCATTATCGGCGCCTATGCACTCGGCGGCGTGACGCTCGTGGCGATGCCGTTCGTCGGCGACATCTGGACCCTCATCGCGCTCCTCTGTGTCTACGGCATCGCCGCCGCCTTCATGGGCACGGCGCCCGCCGCCGCAGTCGGCGATGCGGCAGGCCGCAGCGGCCAGCCCGTCGCGATCTTCTCGGCGTTCTCCGACTTCGGCGCGGTCGTCGGCCCGCTGGTCGCGGGTGCGCTTGTCGATTCCCTCTCGTTCCCAGCTGCCTTCGGTTCAGCCGTCGTGCTCATGCTCGCCGCATCCCTCTACGCCCTCCGCATGCCGCGGGAGCGTAGGCACGTGGTCGCCGCGGCGTAGGTTCCGCGTTCGGCGGGCGGCGACAGCGAGCACCGACTGCGCTACACGGGTCGCGGCGGCTGATACATTCGCACGTGAGACACGCTTCGAGCAAGGAGGCCGCGTGATGAACTCCGATCTTTCCACCCTTCCCCCGGGCCTTCTCGTCGGCTTGGCGGTCCTCCTCCTCGTGGAGTTGACCCTCGATGTCGTCGCGCTGGTGAGTCTCGTTCGGCGACCGGTGGAGCGGGTCGCGCTCGGCAACAAGTGGGTGTGGGTCGCGATCATCATCCTGCTGAACCTGATCGGCCCCATCCTGTACTTCGCGATCGGACGCAAGGCGCCGGCACCGATCGAGGGTGCCGTTCCTCGCACCGTCGACAGCCCCGAGAGCATTGCAGATCATCTCTACGGCCGGCGTGACGACCAGGACCACCCGTGACCGCAGCCATCCGGGCCGTCGGGCTGACGAAGTCCTACGGGAAGAAGCACGCGCTCGACGGGGTCCACCTGTCGGTGGAGGAGGGCTCGATCTTCGGATTCCTCGGGCCGAACGGCGCAGGGAAGACGACCATGCTGCGCCTCATGACCGGACTCGCGAGGCCCACGGCGGGCTCGATCGAGGTGCTCGGCCGCGACGTCGCCGAGGCCGGAAACGCCGTGCGCGCCGAGATCGGATTCCTGCCCGACGTTCCCGCATTCTATGAATGGATGACGGCGGAGCACTTCTTGCGCTTCGCCGGCGGCCTCTTCGGCCTCAGCGGTTCACTGCTGACCGAGCGCACAGGGATGCTGCTCGACCTCGCCGGTCTCAACGGGGTGACGACGAAGATCGGCGGATACTCGCGCGGCATGAAGCAGCGCCTAGGCGTCGCGCAGGCTCTCATCAACGCACCGCGATTGCTTCTGCTCGACGAGCCCACGAGCGCGCTCGATCCCATGGGTCGCAAAGACGTCCTCGACATGATCGTCTCGCTGCGCGGCCGCACGACCGTGTTCTTCTCGACCCACATCCTCGGCGATGTCGAGCGAGTCTGCGACTCGGTCGCCATCCTCGATCACGGCCGGGTGGCGGCGCAGGCGTCGATCACCGAGCTGAAACAGCGCTACGGCAAACAGAAGGTCGTCATCGAGGTCACCGACGGTGCGGATGCTTTGGTCGCGACGATCGCGGATCGCGCCTGGGCAGCATCCGTCGCCCGTGCGCCGCACGGTTCGATCGAGATCACAGTGACGGATGTCGCTGCCGCACAACGCGAGATCCCCGCGCTGGTCAGCGCGCGCGGCCTGGGCCTCGTTCGAATGGACGCCGGCGAACTGGGCCTCGAAGAGGTCTTCGTCGAGCTCGTCGGCGGTGGCGCCTCGTGAGCGGTTACCGCATCTTCGCGCGCAAGGAGCTGAGCGAGATCGTGCGCACCTGGCGCATCTGGGTGCTGCCCGCGATCATCCTCTTCTTCGCCATCAGCGGGCCACTGCTCGCGCGTTTCACACCGGAGATCGTCGGTGCGCTCGCGGGAAGTCAACTGGGCCAGATCGAGCTGCCGACCCCGACCTACTTCGACGCGTACACCGGCTGGATCAAGAATCTCTCCCAGATCACGCTCTTCGCACTCATCATCATCTATGGCGGCATCGTCTCGGCCGAGACGAAGAGCGGCACGGCGATCCTCGTGCTGACGAAGCCCGTGTCACGACGCGCGTTCGTCATCGTGAAGGCCGTCATCCACTCGCTGTTCCTGACGATCCTGCTGGTGCTCGGATCCCTCGTCACCTGGGCGTTGACCGCCGTGACATTCGGTGAGGCACCCGGGGGAGCGCTCTGGTCGGCGGCCCTCGTCTGGCTCGTCTACGGCGTGTTGTTCATGGCGCTCATGACGCTGTTCTCGGTGCTCATCTCCTCGGCCGCGGGAGCCGCCGGCGCGGGTATCGGAGCCTACGTGCTGCTGTCGATCGCCTCCATCTGGAAGCCCCTCAGCGAGTACACTCCCGCCGGGCTGCCGGGGCAGGCGGCAAGCCTCGCCGCGCACGCGACGACACCGTCGTCCCTGTGGCCGATCGTGACGTCGATCGCGCTGTCGATCGCCCTCGCCGCCCTCGCCGCGCTGCTCTTCCGCCGCAAAGAGCTCTAGGCGCGCTGACACAGGGCGATCGCCCTCAGCGAATACTCCGCCCGACGCACGCGGTCGTGGCGAGGTTGTTGTAGCGTCGAAGCCATGCGCGCACTGCACAGACGGATGCTCATGGTCTCGACCATGCTGTTCGTCGCGCTCGCCGTCGCGCAGGGTGGTCAGACCGCGGTGCTCGTTGCGAGCCTTGCGGCAGTCGGCATCGCGGCCATTGCGGCCGTGCGATACGCCGCCGTCGTCGCGGGTTCTCGCGAACTCGTCGTCGGCAGGCGCGCTCATGCCCATCGGGAGGCGCTCAGCGCCATGCCTGCGCCCTCGCATCCGGCCACGGCCGGGCGCCCGCGCACCAGAGCTCCGTCGCGGTCGATCTCGGCCGCCTAGCAGTCCAGCGCACCTCGCCCTCAGCCTGTCACGGCACTCGGGTGGGGGAGCGGATGCCGCGTGGCCATACGGCCATCCATCCGTTCCGACTGCAAGGACTCTTTTCGTGGACCTCTTTTCCTTTCCTCCCGTCGCTGCCACCCTGGGCGCCGCCTACGCGCTCGTCGAAGGTCTGGCCGCACTGTTCGATCCCGTCGCCGGCACCGCGAGTGCGGCCGTCGCGATCATCGCGCTCACCCTGATCGTGCGCGCGGCACTCATTCCCGTCGGTATCTCGCAGGTCAAGGCCGAGTGGGCTCGGCGCAGACTCGCCCCGCGCCTCCAGGCGCTCCAGCGCAAGCACAAGAAGAACCCGCACGTGCTGCAGGAGAAGACTCTGGCGCTGTACAGGGCCGAGAAGACCTCTCCGTTCGCCGGCATGCTGCCGACGCTCGCGCAGGCGCCGGTGCTGTCTCTCGTCTACGCGCTGTTCCTCCGCACCACGATTGACGGCCACGCCAACGCCCTGCTCAGCGAGCACCTCTTCGGCGTTCCGCTGGGCACGTCCTTCGTGCATCTCGTCTCAACCGGCCCCGATGTTTCGGGCATAGCGGTCTACGGTGTGCTCTTCGCCACCATGGCGATGACGGCGTGGCTGTCGCGCCGCACGGCCCAGCGGCTGGCTCTTCCCCACCAGTCGACGGATGCCGCAGCCCCGCTCGCGGGACTCGCGGGCATCCTGAGCTGGTTGCCCTTCATCACCGTGGTGTTCGCTGCGTTCGTGCCCCTGGCCGCGGCGCTGTATCTCGTCACGACGACCGCGTGGACGCTGATCGAGCGCGCCGTCCTGCGGCGCAGGTACTGGGGCGAATCCGGGCCCGCGGCGAGTGCGCGACCGGCGGTGCTGGGGCCTCAGTAGGGGCGGGGTCGCGGCGTACCGAGCGGTACAGATGATGCGGTAGCGTGTGGACATGACCTTTGCTCCATTCGCGCGACGCTGGGCCATCCTGATCGCAGGGGTTCTTTTTCTGCTCACCGGACTCGCCATCCTGCTGACCCATTCGACCCTCGCGTTCGGGTGGGCGTCCTATGCTCCGCTCTCGGGGATGGCGTTCTATCCGGGGCTCTCCGCGACGGACGCCATGCTGAACGGCACGGTGCTGTCGCCGGATCGCTATGCGAGTTTCAGCGGTCAGATCGCGATCGCCCTGGGCATGTCGCTCATCGCGGGGTGGATCGGATACTTCTTTGGCAAGAGGGCGCGACACGCCTGATCACCCCGCATGACCGGACGCCGGTCGCGGATCAGTGCGCGAACGCCGGCTCGCCGCTCGCAGCAGGCTTGCGGATGAAGAATGCCACCGGAATCGCGAACAGCGAGATGATCGCGCCGTAGATGAAGGCGGAGTGGATGCCCGCTGCCGTCGCTGCCGCCTGACTCGCATTCTCGCCGAGCAGTGCGGTCGATCGCGCGGTCATGACCGTGACGAACAGTGCCGTGCCCGCGGCACCGGCCACCTGCTGGATCGTCCCGAGGATGGCGCTGCCGTGCGAGTAGAGCTCCGGCTTGAGGGCGGCGAGACCGGCGGTGAACAGGGGCGTGAAGAGCAGGGCCAGGCCGAGACTCAGTGCGACGTGCGCAACCAGCACCCACCAGAACGCGGTGTGCTCGCCGAGGAAGGTGAGCGACCAGAGTACGGCGCTGACGATGATTGCGCCGGGCACGACGAGCGGGCTGGGCCCGAAGCGGTCGTAGAGCCGACCCACGAAGGGAGCGAGGATACCCATGAGCAGACCGCCGGGCAGCAGGAGCAGCCCCGTCGCGAGCACATCGAGGCCCAGCACGTTCTGAGTGTAGATGGGCAGCAGGATGATGGTTCCGAACAGCGCCACCATGCTGATGGAGATCATGCCGATGGCGTAGCTGAAGTTCGATGCCCGGAAGGTGCGTAGATCGAGCAGCGCCTCATTCCGCCGCTGGAGCCTGAGCTGCCGGTAGATGAAGAGCGCGAGTCCCACCGCGCCGACCGCGAGCGGCAGCCATCCGGAGACCGTCGTGATGCCGCTGCCCGGAGTGCCGAGGTTGCTGAGCCCGTAGACGATGCCGCCGAAGCCGAAGGCCGACAGGATGACGGACAGCACGTCGATCGGCGTGACCCGCGGCTCGGTGACGTTGGGTACGCGCACGGCGCCGGTGATGAGCGCGGCGAGCGCGATGGGCAGCACGAGGATGAACATCCAGCGCCAGTCGAGCGCGTTCAGGATGAACCCCGAAATCGTCGGCCCAATCGCCGGAGCGACCGAGATGACGATCGAGATGTTGCCCATCGTGCGCCCGCGGGACTGCTCGGGAACCAGCGTCATCACGGTCGTGAACAGCAGCGGCACCATGATCGCGGTGCCCGTGGCCTGCACGACGCGCGCGACCAGCAGCACCTCGAAGCCCGGCGCGACCGCGGCGATGAGCGTGCCGACACTGAAGAGCGACATGGCGGTGATGAACACGGGCCGCGTGTGGAAGCGCTGCAGCAGGAATCCGGTGATCGGAATCACGACGGCCATGGTGAGCATGAACGCCGTGGTGAGCCACTGCGCGGCCGATGCAGAGATCGACAGGTCTCTCATGAGGTGCGGCAGGGCCACGCCCATGAGGGTTTCGTTCAGGATGACCACGAAGGTCGACACGAGCAGCAGCGTGAGCACGAGGCGGTTGCGCGAGTCCAGGGCGGCCGTCGTCGCCGTCGACGTGACCGATCCGGACGCGGCGGGCACGGTCTCAGTGGGCACGGAGGCAGTGGGCACGGACGCACCGGGCACGGAGGCCGTTGACGTGTTCTCGGTCATGTGGTTCCTGTCGAGAGGTAAAGGGGAAGGGAAGGGCGCGCGAGAAACCGCTGCGGAGGAGAGCGTGGAACCATGATGGTTTATTCCACCGACATCCGAAATCCCTGGCTCGGCTGCGCAGCCCTGGGGGCGCCGCCGACCGGTGTGGCCGACGACGCCCCGTCACTGCGGTTGTGGTGATTACAGCGCGCGCTGCTTGAGCCGGGCGAACACGGTCGCGGCCAGTCCCGTCAGGAGCGCCATGACGGCCACGCCCAGCCCAGTGGCGGCCTCCGCACCCGTGTAGGCCAGGCGCGTCGCGGCGAGTGATGCGAGCATCGTTCCACCACCGTTGGCACCGGTCGGCGTGGTGGCCGGCGGTGTCACAGCTGTGGTTCCCGGGTCGACGACACCGGGAGCGCCGCTGTCGCCGAGCACCGAGATCGCGTTGTCGCTGAGGGCGATCGGCGCCATGAACCGCGGAGCCACCTGCGTGCCACTGGCCGTACCACCTTCACCGGTGGTGGTGCCTGTGCTGCTGCCTCCGGCATCCGACGCCGTCGGCGCTTCGCTCGTGCCGCTCGTGCTGCCCGTCGACTCGCTGTCGCCGAGCACGGAGACCGAGTTGCCACTCACTCCGATCGGCGCGATGAGGTCGGGCATGAGCTGCGTGCCGCTCGCCGTGCCGTCTTCGCCGGTGGTCGTCGAGCCGGTCGAGTCGCCGACGATCGGTGTTGCAGCGGCCGAGCTGGCGTTCGAACTGCTGCTGTCGCCGAGCACCGACACGGCGTTTCCCCCCGCGGTGACCGGCACAATGCCGGTGACGATGGCTTGCGTCCCTCCGAGCGTCGCATCGCCTCCGGATGTCGAGGACGGCGACGTAGCCGGTGACGTCGCCGGAGACGAAGCCGGCTCGCTCGACGTTGCACCCGAACTCGTCGAGTCCCCCAGGATCGAGATGGCATTGCCGCCGACGCCTATGGGCACCCCGAGCGAGATGACGCCCTGGGTGCCTGAGGCGGTCCCGTCCTGGCCCGTGGTCTCCGCGGCATTGGCCGCGGTTGCGCCGAGGACCGAGAGTCCCGCGACGAAGAGGACTCCCCAGAGCCCTCTCGAGATGATCTTGTTCATGGCTGATAACTCCTTGATTCTGATGATGTGGATGCTCCGATGGAGCGGTGGTCGTTTCTGCCTCAACGGCAGAGCTGACCCATCAGTCAGGAGTCGAATCGAAGCCGAACGTCGGCGACCCCGGCACGGAGTCGGCCTGGGGGGTCGTGCGGCCGGGCGCGAGCGTCGCGCTCCAGCCCTCGTCGATGGTTGCGGCCATCCCCGCGCTGGCGCCCGACTCGGTACCGGTCGGCCCAGGCGAGGTCGCGGGCGGGGGTGCCTCGTGGCCCGGAGTCCCTGGTTCCGGCACGGTCGTCGCGGGTGTCGCAAGGGCGGTCGGAGTGGCGTGCGACAGCGAGAGCTGCAGCGAAGCCGAAGAGCTCTGGATGCTCGCCACTGCAGCGTCGTCCGTCGCGGACTGAGCGTGTGGCACCAGAGCGTCGAGCACGGGCGCGACATCGACGGCGGGCAGAACGTCGATGATGCCGGACACGGTCGCGGCGAGACCTCCGCCGAGTTTCTCGACCGATTCGGTCACGACCTGAGTGGTCTTCGGCAGTATGACCTCACCGAGGTTCCGCACCGGCGCGGTAGAAGCCTCGACCTGGCCGGCGACCCGGGTGTCAAGCTGCCCGATGACCGGGTCGACGATCGCTCGCGCGGAGATCGCGGGCACCGAAATCATGGGCGCCGAAATCGTCGGACTGGGCAGCGCGGCCGACAGCAGCGGTGCGGACAGCGGCGGGGCGGAAAGCGGCGGAAGGGGCGCAGGTTCGCCCGGGTTCTCCGCCGCGGTAGCCGAAGTCACGCTGAGCACGAGGGCGAGAATCGCGCATCCGGTGACCGCGACGAGGCCGAACAGGAGAAGGCATACCGTCCTGAACATCGAGCGTTCCGATGCTTCCTCCATGGCGACCACCCCCCTGGTGATCTCTTAACGGTAGCAGGCCAGCACCACTTGTCTACCCCTGTATGGGGGACAGTTGTTTCACACAAACGAAAGGAGCCGGACCCAGAGGGTCCGGCTCCCGAAGGTGCGACTTTCGGCCGCGGTGCTCGCAGTAGTGCCTCGCGGCACTGCTCTACACAGCTCAGGCGCTAGTGCTCTTAGATCCAGCCTTCGCCTTCTTATCGGCGCGCTTTTCCTTCAGAGACTTGGCCGCCACGGTCTTGGCGCTGCTCTTCTTGGGCGATTTGTCTGCCATAGGGCATCCCTCCCTCGGAAGCACGAACGGCTTCAATACGGCTGACACTACGCCAGTAGTTCGCCCGGCGCACCCTTCATCGGCGCGTCTTCGGAATATCGTGATCTTCACGGCGGTTCGGCCGCTATCGTGCGCGCAACCGCGCACATTCGCGAGACAACGCAAAAGGGGAGACCATGGCGCTGCAGTTCGGACTCGACACCTTCGGCGATCTGACCGAGGACCAGAACGGGGCGATGCTCACCCATGCGCAGAGCATCCGCAACATCGTGGAACAGGCCGTGCTTGCCGAGGAGGTCGGGCTCGACTTCATCGGAATCGGTGAGCACCACCGGGCTGATTTCGCAGTCTCCTCGCCCGAGATGGTTCTCGCCGCGATCGCGAGCCGCACCTCCCGCATCCGCCTCGGTTCAGCGGTGACCGTGCTGAGTTCGGATGATCCCGTGCGCGTCTTCGAGCGATTCGCCACGCTCGACGCGCTGTCGAACGGTCGTGCGGAGGTCATTCTCGGTCGCGGTTCGTTCACCGAATCGTTCCCACTCTTCGGCTTCGACCTCGCCGACTACAACCAGCTCTTCGAGGAGAAGATCGAGCTCTTCGCCGAGTTGCTCAAGGAGAAGCCGGTCACCTGGACCGGCGAGACGCGCTCGGCGCTCAGCGAGCAGTCCGTCTACCCGCCCACCGACTCCGGGTCGATCACGACCTGGGTCGGCGTCGGAGGCAGCCCGGAATCCGTCGTGCGCGCCGCCCACTACGGCTTTCCGCTGATGCTCGCGATCATCGGCGGAGATCCACTGCGTTTCGCACCCTATGTCGACCTCTACAAGCGGGCACTCGGGCAGTTCGAGCGTGGCGAGTTGCCGGTCGCGGCGCACTCGCCCGGGCACGTCGCCGCGAGCGATGAGCAGGCCCGCGAGGAGCTCTGGCCGCACTTCAAGGCGAACCGCGATCGCATCGGTCAGGAGCGCGGATGGCCGCCGATGTCGCGAGAGGAATACGAGAGGGAGGCGAGCGAGGGAGCGCTCTTCGTCGGTTCGCCCGAGACGGTGGCAGCGAAGATCGTGCGCGCCGTCGAGGGGCTCGGGCTGGCGCGATTCGACCTGAAGTACTCGAACGGAACGATGCCGCACGAGACGCTCATGAACTCGATCGCGCTGTTCGGTCGCGAGGTCGCGCCGCTGGTGCGCGAGCGGCTGGGCTGAGGCCACTCGTCGGCGATCTCGCCTCTTGCGCGCGAGCCCGCGCGGTGTGAGCATGGTGCACGCGACAGCATCGCCGAGCGGACGCAGCGTGCGAAGGAGCACCATCATGTTTTCAGCGGACAGGGCCTTCAGCGGGTTCGCGGTCGACGACATCCCCGCGGCCCGACAGTTCTATGCCGAGACTCTCGGGCTCACGGTGTCGGAGAACGCCATGGGCATTCTCGAACTGCACCTCGGCAGCGGCGCGACGGTCATCGTCTACGGCAAGCCGAACCACGTGCCGGCGACCTTCACGATCCTGAACTTCGACGTGGATGACGTCGACGCCGCCGTCGACGACCTCAATGCCAGGGGAGTGGTGACGAAGATCTACGACGACGCGGATTTCCCGACGGATGCCAAGGGGATCTCGCGAGGTGGCGACCGCGGCCCCGACATCGCCTGGTTCAGGGATCCTGCGGGAAATGTGCTCTCTGTGCTGAAGAACGGCTGACGGCGGGATTCGGTTCGCGCCGGCGTGCACTTGAATGGAGCGGTGACTTCCGCGCTCATCGCCCTGCTGAGATCCGACCTCGAGGCCGCACGCTTCACCGTCGACACGCTCGATGCACTGTGGGGCGAGCGGGCGGCATCCGCCCTGTTTCGAGGCCAGCGACTGCCAGCACTGCGCGCGATCGCGGTAATGCAAGCGGCCCAGAGCGCGGCGGGACGAGAACCCGATGCCGCGGCGACGCTCGCGTCGCTGCTCATGCTCGGGATGCCGCAGCCGCGTGAGGCTGTCGCCTCGGCTCTGCCGTCGCTCGGCCTCGACGGCGCGACCGAGCTGGGGCTGGTCGAGCTGGTGCCCGGCGCACAGGGCGGCGAACTCGTGCGTCCGCTCATCGACCTGAGACCGTACGGCTTCACCGATCGCCGCGGCGCCGGGCACTGGTGGATCGCGAGCGATCTCGGGGAGCTCTCGAGCGGCGCCGCTCTGCGGCCCGACCATGTGTTGGGGGTCGGCGGCGCGTCCATGACCCTCAGCGGCCTCATGATCACCGAGCCGGTCGACTCGGTGCTCGACCTCGGCACGGGCTGCGGTATTCAGGCGATGCACGCCTCGCGGCACGCCGCACGAGTCGTGGCCACGGACATCTCCTCGCGCGCCATCGCGCTCGCCCGCTTCAATGCCGAGCTCAACGAGATCGGCACCATCGAGTTCCGCCAGGGCAACCTGTTCGAACCGGTTGAGGGCGAGCTCTTCGACCAGATCGTCTCCAACCCGCCATTCGTGATCACCCCACGAGGCGGTGGGGTGCCCGAGTACGAGTACCGAGACGGCGGCATGGTCGGCGACGCCCTCGTCGCAGAGGTCATCCGTGGTGCGGCGGCGAGCCTCGTGCCGGGTGGCATCGCCCAGTTGCTCGGCAACTGGGAGTACCGAGACGGTCAAGACGGTCTCGATCGTGTCGCGGGCTGGGTTGGCGGCCCCGCGGGAGCACGCCTCGACGCCTGGGTCGTCGAGCGCGAGGTGCAGGATGCCGCGAGCTATTCGGAGACCTGGATTCGTGACGGCGGCACGAGGCCGGGTACGGCCGAGTTCGATTCGCTCTACGCCGCGTGGCTCGACGACTTCGATTCTCGCGGCGTCGAGAGCGTCGGCTTCGGGTATCTCACGCTGCGCAGGCGGGCGGATGACGCCCCGCCCTTCCGCCGATTCGAACGGCTTCACGAGGCCATGGGTTCCAATCGCGCAGGCCTCGGCGAGCACGTGGCGGCCTGTCTCGCCGCCCATGACTGGCAGGCGGCGCTCAGCGACGAGTCGCTCGGGCTCAGCACGCTCGTGGTCGCGAGTGACGTGACCGAGGAGCGCCACTACTGGCCGGGCGACGAGCATCCGGCCGTCATCACGCTCCGCCAGGGCGGCGGTTTCGCGCGCTCGATCGAGGCTGGTACCGCGCTCGCCGCGCTGGTCGGTGCCTGCGACGGTGAACTGAGCGTTCGCGCCATCTGTGCGGCACTCGCTCACCTGCTGGAGGTCGAGGAGCGCGAGCTGAGCGGGGAACTGCTGCCGAGCATCCGTGAACTGCTCGACACCGGCATCCTGCTCTCGCCCGCCGAGCGCCAATCGACCGACGGGCTTGCTAAAGTTCGAGTATGAACATCGTCGCTTTCGTGATCTCCTTCCTGCTCTTTGTCGCGGGCCTGCTTCTCATGGGGTACTCGTTCGGGCCGGACATCGCGGGACCGGGATTCCTGTTCATAGGCGGCATCCTCGCCATCTCGGTCGCGATCGCCATTCCGGCGCACGTGCTCAAGCGCATCGATCGCTGATGCCTCGGCGCGCCCCACGGCGCGACCGCTCGCGACGCCGTCAGCGGAAGTCCGCCTCCGGGTGATCCTTGAGGTACTCGGTCACCGCCGGACACTCCACTCGGAGGTGCAGTCCGGCGTCCCGCGTGTCGTCGAGCGCCCAGGCGATGAGCTTCGACGCGAGACCCTTTCCGCGGTGGGCCGGGTCGACCTCGGTGTGCAGGAATACCCGGGTCTCCCCGTGGTCGCGATAGACGAGTTCTCCCACCCGCTCCTGCCCGAGAGACAACTCGTAGCGATTCGCTTGCTCGTTCAGGCTGATGCTGGTCTCTGCCGACATGACGCGGTCCTCTCGATCGGGATGCTGGGGCTCAGGACACGTCGCCGCGCCATCCGCCGTTCGCGTTCCTCTCATCCTCGATGAACTCCTTGAAGTTTTCGAGATCCTTCTTGATCGCCGCGTCATCGACGCCGAAGATTGCGCCGAGCTTCTCGGTGAGGTTCACCGGATCCCAGCTCAACTGCACCGTCACGCGACTGCTCGACTCGCTCAGCCGGTGGAAGGTCACGACCCCGGCGTGATTCACGTCGCCGCTGGTGCTGTTCCAGGCGACACGCTCATCCGGATGCTGTTCCGTGATCTCGGCGTCGAATTCGCGTTCCGCGCCGGCAATCTTCACTCGCCAGTGGGTGTGGGTGTCGTCCTGCTGGGTGACCTCCTCGACGAAGGTGAGAAAGCGGGGAAACGACTCGAACTGTGTCCACTGGTCATAGGCCGTGCGCACGGGTACGGCTACGTCGATGCTTGCCATCGTCTCGGTCATGGCGGTCTCCTTCGCTGGTTGAATGGTGGAGTCGACGTTACGAAGCTTCGCTGGGAATGACCCTCGAACGGGGGTGCTCGGGCGCCCGCTCGTGTGGCGTCCGCGCGTTGTCGCACGCTCCCCATAGGGTGGACTCGTGCACACGCCGTATGAAGACCTGCTCCGCGATGTACTCGCTCATGGCAGCCAGAAGTCCGATCGAACCGGCACGGGAACGCGCAGCGTCTTCGGTCGTCAATTGCGATTCGACCTCGCCGAGGGCTTTCCCCTCGTCACGACCAAGAGTGTGCATCTGAAGTCGGTCGTGCACGAGCTGCTGTGGTTTCTGCGGGGTGACTCGAATGTGCGCTACCTGCGCGAGAACGGCGTGACCATCTGGGACGAGTGGGCATCCCCCGAGGGTGAACTCGGCCCGGTCTACGGCGTGCAGTGGCGCTCCTGGCCCACCCCGGATGGCGGCCACATCGACCAGATCACCGAGCTCATGCAGAACCTGCGTTCGAATCCCGATTCCCGCCGCCACATCGTCTCGGCCTGGAACGTGGCAGACATCCCGCAGATGGCCCTCGCGCCCTGCCACGCCTTCTTCCAGTTCTACGTCGCCGACGGCAAGCTCTCCTGCCAGCTCTACCAGCGCAGCGCCGACCTCTTCCTCGGGGTGCCGTTCAACATCGCGAGTTACGCGCTGCTCACCCACATGGTCGCGCACCAGCTCGACCTCGAGCCGGGTGACTTCGTGTGGACCGGCGGCGACTGCCACATCTACGACAACCACGTCGAGCAGGTGCAACTGCAGCTCTCGCGAGAGCCGTACCCGCTGCCGACGTTGCGATTCGCGCGCAAGCCCGAATCGATCTTCGACTACACCTTCGACGACATCGAGGTCGTGAACTACCAGCATCATCCGGCGATCAAGGCGCCCGTGGCCGTATGAGCGCGCGGGAGCCGCTCGTTGCGCCGAACCGAGTCATCGGCATGATTTGGGCGCAGACGCCCTCCGGTGTCATCGGCAAAGACAACGCGATGCCGTGGCACGTGCCAGAAGACCTCGCGCATTTCAAACGAGTCACCATGGGTCACCCCGTCATCATGGGCCGCAAGAGCTGGGACGCACTGCCCGAGCGGTGGCGACCCCTCCCTGGCCGCGAGAACATCGTGCTCACCCGCACTGCCGATTGGCACGCCGATGGCGCGATCGCGGTGTCTTCGCTCGACGCCGCACTCGACGCGGCGGGTGATCGCGAGACCTGGATCATCGGCGGCGAAAGGGTCTTCGTCGACGCCCTCGCGGTGGCGACGGTGGCACTCGTGACCGAGCTCGACCTCGAGCTGGAGGGCGACGCCTTCGCGCCGACACTCGGCGCGGAGTGGCTGCGCGAGTCGGTCGAGCCGGCGGAGGGCTGGGCGCTGTCGACAGCCGGCATCCGCTATCGCATCGCGCGCTACCGCAGGCGATGACCGAGGACTTTGGCCCCGATCGCTACGGCGCCGACGTGCTCGCGGGAGAGTGGCGCAGCGCCGGCCGCAAGGCCGTGCGGCAGCTCGAGGCCACGCGCGACCTCGTGATCGAGGAGGTCGAGACGGGTTTTTGTGGCGCCGTCATCGGCATCGAGAACAAGCTCGTGCAGCTCGAGGACTTCAAGGGCAGGGTGCGCGTGTTTCCGCTCGGCGGCGGCTTCCTCTTGGAGGGCGAGCCTGTCGTGCTCGTGGCGCCTGCGCGTTCGCTCGGCACGGCGCGCACCGCATCCGGGTCCTTCGCTGTCGCCGAGCAGAGGGCGCGCGTCGCGCTGCCCAGCCGCATCTTCGTCGAGGGCAGGCACGACGCCGAGCTCGTCGAAAAGGTGTGGGGAGCCGACCTGCGCGTCGAGGGCGTCGTCGTCGAGTACCTGGAGGGAGTCGACCACCTCGACGCGGTCATCCGTGACTTCGCTCCGGGTGACGGGCGCAGGGTCGGCGTGCTCGTGGATCACCTCGTACCCGGTTCCAAGGAGAGCAGAATCGCGGATGCTGTGGCTCGCGGACCGCACGCACCGCACGTGCTCGTGGTGGGGCATCCGTTCGTCGACGTGTGGCAGTCGGTGAAGCCCGCGAGGCTCGGCCTGAGCGCGTGGCCGACGATTCCGCGTTCGATCGAGTGGAAGCACGGCATCTGCGAGGCGCTCGGCTTGCCGCACGAGGATCAGGCGGATGTCGCCAGGGCGTGGCAGCGCATCCTCGGCAGGGTGCGCACCTTCGCCGATCTCGAACCGGCCCTGCTCGGCCGAGTCGAGCAGCTCATCGACTTCGTGACGCAGTAACGCCCTCGGGGCGGTCAGCCGCCGCTCGTGAGACCCGCGATGAGGTTGATCGTGGTGGCGAGGATGATCGAGCCGAACAGAAACGACAGCAGCGCGTGCCGCAGCGCCGTGACGCGCTCGTTGAAGGTCGTGAGGTTCGTGTCGGAGACCTGGTAGGTCATGCCGATGGTGAAGGACAGGTAGGCGAAGTCGAGGTAGCGCGGCGGTTCATCCTGGTTGAAGTTCACGCCCTTTCCTCCGTCGGTGTAGAAGATTCGGGCGTAGTGGAGCGTGAACAGCGTGTGTAGCAGCACCCAGGAGAACGCGACGTTGCCGAGCGCGATTGCGGCGAGGATGCTCTTGATCGGGCCGTGCGCATTGCTCGCCTGCACGAGGGTGATCATCACCGTGGAGAGACTCGCGACGCTGAGCAGCACGATGAGGAGATCGGAGATGCCGCGGGTGGGATCCTCGCGGCTGGCCAGGCGTTTCGTCTTCGCCGCGTCGAGGGGCCCGATGATGATCCAGATCCAGCCGGAGTACACGAGGGAGGCGGCAACCCACCCGATTGCCGCGGCATACTGCCACTCCCAGGCGAAGCCCGTGGCGATGGCGACGGCGACGCCGACCAACAGCATCACGACCAGTCGAGTGCTCGCGTTTCGACGCCTGGGTGCCGACTGTGTGTCTGTCTTCTGGGTCACGATCCGATTGAAACACTCGCGCACCGCGCGTCAACTCGCGGCGCGCCGCGGCGTTCTAGTCGCTCGCGCCCGCGATCAGGCGCTCGCGCACCACGCGACGCAGCGTCTTTCCGATGAGCGACTTCGGCAGTTCCTCCACCTGCACCACGCGGCGCGGCACCTTATAGGCGGTGAGTCCCTCGCGGGCGAAGTCGCGAATGGCGGCCTCATCGAACGCGACGCCGGGCTCCATGACGACCGCGGCAGCGACATCCTCACCGCTGTGGGTGCTCGGCAGCCCCACCACGGCGACGTCGACGACGCCCGGGAACACCCGCAGCGCCTCTTCGACCTCGGACGGCGAGACGTTGAAGCCACCGGTGATGATGAGCTCCTTGATGCGATCGACGACCCGCACAAAGCCCTCGGGGTCGATCGTGACGATGTCGCCCGTGCGGAACCACGGTGCCCCGCCGACCGGGTCTGCGACGAAGACAGCCTCCGTCTCCTCGGCCTTCTTCCAGTAGCCGCCGAACACCTGCGGGCCGCGCACGACGAGTTCGCCCTCGTCGCCGCTCGCTCGATCGACGGTGGGGTTCTCGGGGTCGACCACCCGCGCCTCCGTGCTCGGCAGTGGCAGACCCACCGTGCCGGCACGACGCGTGGGTGCGACGGGATTGGCCATGAGCACCGGCGAGGTCTCGGAGAGGCCGTAGCCCTCCACGAGATACCCGCCGCTGCGCTGCTCCCAGGGCCCCACGAGCGACTGCGCGAGCGGCATCGCGCCCGAGATGGCGATCTGGATGCCCGCGAGGGAGATGCCGCTGGCGTCGGCGGCCGCCATGAGCCGCTCGTAGATCGGCGGCACGGCGGGTAGGAAGGTCGGCGGACGCTTGCGGAGCACCTTGAGCACGAGCTTCGGGTCGAACTTGGGGAAGAGCACGAGGCGTGCGCCCATGCTGATCGCGAAGGTGAGGCAGAGTGTGAGCCCGTACGCGTGGAACATCGGCAATACGGCATAGACCACGGCGGTTCCGCGCTCGATGGTCGGCACCCACGCGCGAGCCTGCGCGGCGTTCGTGCTGAGGTTGAGGTGGGTGAGGGTCGCTCCCTTGGGGCTGCCGGTCGTGCCGCTCGTGTACTGGATGACGGCGACATCCGTGGAGGCGGGGCGGGCGACATCCGCAGCAATTGGCGCGCTCTTCAGCAGGCTCGCCCAGCGCACCGTGCCCGTGACCCGAGTGGTGAGGGTGGCGCGTGCCTCGCGCGACTTCGCTAGGGGCAGGCGCAGCGCGAGTCGCGTGATCGGGGGCATCGACCGTGTGACGTCCACCGAGACGATCGTCCCGACGGCGACATCCGCGGGGAAGGCCTTGATCGTATCGACGACCTTGTTCCAGGCGATGACGATCTTCGCGCCGTGGTCTTCGAACTGGTGGCGGAGTTCGCGCGGTGTGTAGAGCGGGTTGTGCTCGATGACGATTGCGCCGAGGCGCAGCACCGCATAGAAGGCGACGATGTGCTGGGGCGCATTCGGCAGCACGATCGCCACGGTGTCTCCGGCCTTGACGCCGAGAGCGCGGAGGCCCTCGGCCGCCCGGGACACCTGATCGCCCAGTTCGCGATACGTGGTGGTGGAGCCGAAGAACTCGAGGGCGATGTGCTCGGGGTACAAGGCCACCGAGGTCTCAAGCAGGTCGAACAGTGATCCCGTCGGTAGTTCTATGTCGTGCGGAACGCCGGGCGCATAGCTGGCGAGCCAGGGGCGGGGAGTGTCGATGCTCACCCGCCCCACTCTACGTCGCGATCGCGTCGCTTCTCAGTTCGCGCGCTTGCGCGGCTTCTGCAGTTCTGCGCTGACCATCCAGGCGAACTGTTCGAGCATCTCGATGATGGTGTGCAGGATGTCTGCGCTCGTCGGGTCTGCCTCGTCGACCTCGTCGTGAACACGGCGACATGTGGCGGACGCGGCGAGCAGGCGCTCGGTGATGAGTGCCACGACATCGGCGGTGTCGATCTGGTCGGGCGGAAGCTTCGGAAGTGTCGTCGTCTTGGTCACGACCTCGGAGCGGCCGTCGGGAAGAGCCTCGAGGGCGCGCATCCTCTCGGCCACCTCGTCGGACGCGGTGCGGGCAGCCGCGATGATCTCGTCGAGCTGCAGGTGCATGTCACGGAAGTTCTTGCCCACGACGTTCCAGTGTGCCTGCTTGCCCTGGATCGCCAACTCGATCAGGTCGACCAGTACGGCCTGCAAATTGTCGGATAGCTTCTTGTCTGCCTTCACGGGGTCTCCTTTGAGGATGCTGAGGTGTAGATGTCTCCACAGTACGCTCGCATGGCCCCCAAACAGGTGACACTCATGCGTCGCTCAGCCCGCTCTCAGCGCTTTTGAGGGTGTACGGTCTCGCCGCGCTCCAGCATCGCGACGAAGTCGGCGATCCTGGCCGCTCGCGTCTGCGCCCGCTTCACGGACCCGATGCGGAACAGGATGGCGAAACGATTCTGCGCGCTGAGCGTGGCGAAGAACGCCGCGGCCGTGGGGTTCGCGTCGAGGGCGAGCCGCAGGTCTTCCGGCACCTCCTGCGTCGACTGTCGGTACGCCGCCTCCCAGCGGCCATCCGCCTTGGCCGCCTCGACCGCCGCGATTCCGGCGGGCTGCATTCGACCCTCCTCCGTCAGCCGCGCAACGTGATCGCGATTGACCTGTGACCACACGCTGCGCGCCCGTCGAGGGGTGAAGACCCGGATGTGGAAGTCCTCGTCGAGCGCGCTGCTCTGGCCGTCGATCCAGCCGAAGCAGAGGGCGACGTCGAGCGCCTCGGCGTAGTCGATGCCCGGCTGCGAGCCACCCTTGCGTCGCAGCTTGAGGCGCACCCCCTCGGTGTGCTCGGGGTTGGCTGCAAGCCACTGGTGCCACTGCGATTGCGTGGTGAAGTGCAGCAGTTGCTTCTCGCTGTTGGCGCCCATCCGACCACGGTAGTGCCGACGAGCGACATGCAGTCGCGTCTCAGATGGGAGTCAGCGGCGGTCGTCGCGCCCGGTCATCGCGAGGAGCCTCGACTGCAGCGGGGCGTCATCCGCAAGCTCCACCGGGCTCGCGTACAGCCCGCTCGCCACGAGAGTCTCCTTCTGTGGCTCGAACACCGTCCAGACCGCCTCGACCAGGAGTGGGTCGAGCGTCTCGTCTGCACCGGTGGCGCGCGCGAGATCCCAGGCATGGATGGCGACATCGCTCGTCTGCTCGCGCAGGTACTCCGCGACCGGCACGGTGTCGTAGGACAGCGCGACGAGGGTGTCGGGCTTGGCCGCGTCCCACGCGGCCGTCGCGGCGAGGGAGTAGAGGCGCCATTCGGCGCGGAGGTCATCGCCGAGTCGGGCGAGTTGCCTCTTGGCCTGCGGGATCGTGAGTCCAGCGAGCAACTGCGGCACCCACTGCTGTTCCTGCACGACGTGGCGCACGAGGTCGCGCACGTTCCACTCGTCGTCCGGCGTCGGCGCGTCCCAGTCGGTGATCGCGGCGACGGCGCGCCCGAACTCGCGGTGTGCCTGCTTCTGCAGCGCCAGCCAGTCGTAGCCGTCTTCGGTGTCTACCATCCTGCTCCCATTCTGCCCCGATGAGATCAAGCGGCGGGAGGGGCAAATGATTCCGCTGCGACTGGCCCGCGTGTCCCCAGGGTGAGAATGGTGCTCGTTACCAACTGCTCGGATTGCTGGCCGGGGCGCTTCCGACTTCCTAGAGTGGAGGCAAGAGGGAGCGATGAGCACACAGCAGCACGGGCACGATCACGGCGCGGGGCTTGCCGGCCGTAGACGGCTCGGCATCGCCATCGGCATCATCGGCGCGGTTCTCCTCGTCGAGGTCGTCGGTGCCGTGCTCTCGGGTTCGCTCGCCCTGTTCGCGGACGCCGGGCACATGCTCTCCGATCTCACTGGCCTCTTCGTCGCGCTCGCCGCAACCATCATGGCGGCGCGGCCGGCGAACGACCGCAGCACCTTCGGCCATCGCCGCGCCGAGGTGCTCGGCGCGATGATCAACGGTGTCATTCTCGTCGTCGTCGTGATCGCCATCGTCGTCGAGGCGGTGCAGCGTCTCGTCGAACCCTCCGTCAGCGTGCAGGGCAGTCTCATGCTCGGTGTCGCGATCGTGGGCGCCGTCGCCAACGTCGCCGCCCTGCTGGTGCTCCGCGATGGCGCCAGGGAATCGATCAATCTGCGCGGCGCCTACCTGGAGGTGCTCGGCGACCTCGTCGGCTCGGTGGCGGTCGCGATCGCGGCGGTCATCATCCTCGTGACGGGATTCGACCGGGCGGATGCGATCGCCTCGCTCGCGATCGCGGCGCTCATCCTCCCACGGGCTCTCCTGCTGCTGCGCGATGTTCTGCGCGTGCTGGCACAGGGAACGCCGAAGGGAACGGATGTCGACCTCATCCGTTCACACGTCCTCAGCAAGCAGGGGGTCGTCTCCATTCACGACGTGCACGTCTGGTCGATCACGCCCGGCTCCAACGTCTTCTCGGCGCACGTCGTGGTCGAACCCGCCGTCTTCGGTGAGAACCGCACCGACGAGCTGCTCGATTCCCTCTGCACGTGTCTGGCCGAGCACTTCGACGTCGCGCACTCGACCTTCCAACTCGAGCCGCGCGAGCACGCGGATCACGAGGTGGAACAGCACCGCTGACGCGGCTGGCACCCGAAGCAGACACAGAGAAGAGGCGGGCCCGCGATGTCGCGGACCCGCCCAGCCGGCTCGGAACGGTGCTACTTCTGCAGCACGACCTGGAGGTCGAGGTTGATCGTCACGTCGTCGCCGAGAGTGAAGCCACCGGCCTCGAGCGCGGCGTTCCAACTGACACCGAAGTCGTGGCGGTTGATCTTCGTCGACGCTGTCGCGCCCGCCTTGGTCTGGCCATAGCCATCCGTCACGACGCCGCCGAACTCGCCCTTGAGCGATACCGGCTGGGTGACGCCACGCAGGGTGAGGTCTCCGTCGACGGTGAAGTCGTCACCGTCCGTCTCGATCGCGGTCGAACGGAAGGTCAGCTGCGGGTGCTCTTCCGCGAGGAAGAAGTCGCTCGTGCGGAGGTGGTTGTCGCGGGCCTCCTGGCCGGTGTTGACGGATGCCACGTCGATGACGGCCTCGATGGTGCTGTCTTTCGGGTCTTCGCCGGTCACGATGGTCGCGTCGACCTTCTCGAACCTGCCGCGCACCTTGCTGATCTTCATGTGCTTCACGGTGAAGGACACCTCGGAGTGGGCGGGGTCGAGCTTCCAGGTGCCGGCTTTGTAGTCGGGATGAGTGTCAATGAGGTTTGTCATGTGCATGTAAACGCATGGAGATCCGCGCTATTCCCGGATGCCGCGGATTCGCGAACATCTAGTCTCCACTCTCCGGTCGGTAGCCGAGTCGACCGCGAGTGGTTGCGAGCAGCACCATCGCGATGATCGTCGAGCCGATCATGAGCGCGAGCTGGGTCATCTCTGCGCCGAGCGTGGGGAAGATGTCTGACCAGGCGATCGAGATGAAGTTGTTGACGCTCACGTGCAGCAGCATGGCCACCGGCAGGCTCTGCCCGGTGCGGTTGAACACCCAGGTCATGATGACGCTGAAGGCCATGCAGAACACCGTGAAGGTGAGCGGCCGCGTCCAGTCCGCGTGCGGCCATCCGCCCCATTCGGTGAGAAACAGCGGGAAGTGCCAGAGTGCCCAGAGCGGACCGAGGATGAACGCACCGGCGAGTGCGCCGTACCGAGCCTGCAGTCGCGGCACGGCGAAGTCTCGCCAGCCCGGCTCCTCTGCGATGCCGGTTGTGAGGAGCTGCAGCAGAAGCCCGGGCACGAGTGCGGTGAGCACGAGAAGCGAGGGAGCCTGGGCGTTGCCGCCGGAGAAGCTGAGGCCGAGCACGACGAGAGTGGCGGGCACACCGAGGATCGCGAGCGCATACCAGCGCCAGTTGACGCGCCACTTCCACAGCCGCCTGCCCCACTCCCGTAGTCCGGCTCGACCGCTCGCGATGGCGGTGACGATGAGCGCCGACGTGATGGGGCCGAGATAGGCACCCGGCAGCATGCCGAACAGTTGCGAGGTGCCGAGGACGCTGGGGAACGTGTAGTCCCACACCCCCAGTCCATTGCGCGACAGGATGTACGGCGTCCAGGCGAGCCAGCTCAGCAGGTTCGCGAGCACGAAATAGCTCGTGAGCGGGCGGCGCTGGATGAGGCCCCACACGCCCCGTTGCCGGGTAGGAGCATCGAGCGTAGTGCGTTCGTCGACGGTCATGGTCGTGTCCTTTCGAGTGAATTCTTGGGTCACCACCAGCCCAGCAGCGACCGCAGCCGGCGTCATTACCGCTGACACCCCGGGCGAGGTAGAGCTGGCTGCACCTTTCTGTTCTCGCCCACGACCGGCTCGGGTAACCTCGTGCCATGAAACACGTGGCGCTCCTGCGCGGAATCAACGTGGGCACGGCGAAGTCCGTCGCGATGGCGGAGCTCGCCGAGGTGTTCCGCGGCCTCGGGTTCTCTGAGGTGAAGACCCTGCTGCGCAGCGGAAACGTGATCTTCGAGGCTGGCGCAGCGTTGCCGGCGACCGCGGCATCCGACATCGAAGAGGCCGTGTTCGAGGCGACCGGCGTGCGCGCGAGCGTGCTCGTGCTCGACCGCGATCGCTTTCTCGCCGTCGCGGCCGCCGATCCGCTCGGCGAGGTGGCCACCGACGGCTCGAAGTCGTTCGTGACGTTCCTCGGCGCCACGCCCGGCGACATCGATCTTCCGGATGCCGACGCGCTGCTGCCCGAGGTGCTGCGGCTTGGCGACGGGGCGATCTACCAGTGGTTTCCCGACGGCAGTCTGCAGTCGAAGGTGCCGAAATCGTTCTGGAAACAGTTCACCGCACCGGTCACCGCGCGCAATGCGAACACGGTGGCGAAGATCGTGGCGCTGCTGGAGTGAGCGCGCGCTCAGCTAATCCGAAGCTTCATGGTCTTGGGTGGACGCAGAGAAACAAGGCGATAGCTGTGTCCCGGGTGCGTTGATTCCGCCGGCTGGGTAGTCGATCGTCCTCAGTGCTCCGCCACGGTCGGGGTGCCACATCCCAGCTCACAGGCGCGGCGGCTCAGATTCGAGCCCACCCGAACGACGTGCGTTGTGCCGTCATGCGGCCGCCGGGATGTGCGTGACAGACATCGGAGATTTCGGCCCTTGCCCCAGACGACCCCTGACGTGCTCTCGCGCGTCGCAGCCACCCTGCCTGCGCTGAGCGGGCGCAGCATTCGCAACCTGTACCACGTGAGCACCCTGCGGTCCATGCGCCGCAACGTCGCCCTCGCCGCGGCCCTCGCGGCGCTGCTGCTGGGCGGCGGCTACGCCGCTCCGGCCTACGCGCAGGAGACGACGACAACGAGAACCCTCGCCTCCCAGACGCTCAGAGTGCCCGCGGTCGCCGCAGCGAGCGCGCTCACCCGCGACATGTATTCGGTCACCGCGGCACCGGGTCTGCAGTGGCCGGTGAACCCCTCCAGCCGCATCGCCGATGGCTTCGGCCCGCGGGTCGCCCCGTGCTCCGGATGTTCCAGCTACCACGAGGGAGTCGACTTCGATGCCGGCTACGGCGCGCAGGTACACGCCATCGCCGCGGGCGTCGTGGTCGAGACCAACAGCCCGGGCTACAGCGCGCTCGGCGTGCACGTCAGGATCCAGCACATCATCAACGGCCAGGCCGTGACGAGCGTGTACGGGCACATGCAGACGGGCTCCATGCGCCTGCACGTCGGCGACGCCGTGGCCGCAGGCCAGGTGCTCGGCCTCGTCGGCAGCACGGGAGCGAGCACCGGTGCGCACCTCCACTTCGAAATCCGGCTCGGCGGCGACCGCGCGGTCGACCCGCTCGCCTGGATGCACTCAAAGCTCGGCTGAAATCCCGCACCCGAGGTCGGTGCGGCGGGTTAGCCTCGATCCATGGGCAGACAGGATGGCAGCCAGCGGCAGGTGAGCGCGGCTTCCGTCGACAGCAGCTCGGCAACCATCCTCCATGTCGATCTGGACGCGTTCTTCGCCTCGGTCGAACTGCTCGACCGGCCGGAGCTCGTGGACGTGCCGGTGGTCGTTGCAGGCAGATCCGCTCGTTCCGTCGTGACCGCCGCCAACTATCCGGCCCGCAAATTCGGCGTGCGATCGGCGATCCCGCTGTCGCGAGCGATGCGCCTGTGTCCGCAGGCTATCGTGCTCGAACCGCACTTCGAGAAGTATCGTCACTACTCGAATCAGGTGATGTCGATCTTCGACGACATGACGCCGCTCGTGGAGCGGCTCGGCATCGATGAGGCCTTCCTCGACGTCGCGGGCGCCCGGAGCCTGCTCGGCTCGCCCGCCGAGATCGGCGAACTGCTGCGTCGTCGCGTGCGCGAGGAGACCAGGCTCAACTGCTCCGTGGGCGCGGCCGCCACCAAGTTCGTGGCGAAGCTCGCCTCGGGCAGGGCCAAGCCCGACGGCATGCTCGTGGTGCCGAAGGAGGACACCCTCGCGTTCCTGCACCCGCTGCCGGTGGGCGCGCTGTGGGGCGTCGGTGCGGCGATGGAGGAGGCGCTGACCAGGCGGGGCCTGCGCACCGTGGGCGAGATCGCGGCGACACCGCTCGCGGTGCTGCAGCGCGCAGTCGGCGAGGCATCCGGTCGCAAGCTGCACGAACTCGCGAACGGAATCGACCCGCGTCGCGTGACGACGGACGTCATCGAGAAGAGCGTGGGTCACGAGGTGACCTTCGAGGTCGACGAGAGCGACGGCGAACGACTGCGCAGGGAGCTGCTGCGCCAGGCGAATGCCGTGGCAGTGCGCCTGCGCACGGCAGGCTGGGTGGGTCGCACTGTCGTGCTCAAGGTGCGCTTTTCCGACTTCCGCACGATCACCCGCTCTCGCACCCTCGCCGAGCCCACCGATCTGGGTCGGCGCATCTACGAGGAGGCGAGCGCGATCTACCAGGCGCTCGGCTCCGACGAGCCGATCCGCCTGATCGGGGTGCGCATGGAACAGCTCGGGCCGGCGGGCGGTCTGCAGCTCGGGCTGTGGGAGACCGACGAGGGCTGGCGCGAGGCCGAAGACACGATGGATGCGGTCAGCGCCCGCTTCGGTCGCGGCTCGCTCGGCCCCGCATCACTGCTCAAGGCGAAGGCGCCCCGCGGCGACGCCCAGAACGCGCACCGCATCGACTACTAGGCCGTGTTCCCTGAGCCTGTCGACGGGCGCTTCGACAGGCTCAGCGACCGGACTCGAGAATGGCGGCCGAGTGCGCGGGCATCGTGACGGTGGCCTCCTCGACCGCGACCCCGGCATCCGTCACCAGCAGAATCGCGCCGGAGCAGGCGACGACCGCCGGCTCGTCGCCGAGGTTCACGACGATCGAGACGGCGCCTCGGCGCAGCACGAGCCACCGGGCGTTCTCATCGAACTCGACGGAGTTGTGACTGAAGCGCGGGTCGGTGAGTTCCGGCCGGATGCGACGCAGCTGCGCGAGCGCGCGGTACAGCACCAACAGCTTCGCGTGAGCGTCGGCCTCCAGTTCCGACCAGTCGAGCTTCGACCGCTCGAAGGTTGCCGGATCCTGCGGATCGGGCACGACCGCGGGATCCCACCCCATCTTCTCGAACTCCGCGATGCGCCCGTCGGCGGTCGCCTCGCCGAGCTCCTTCTCGGGGTGCGACGTGAAGAACTGCCAGGGGCTTGAGGCCCCCCATTCCTCGCCCATGAAGAGCATCGGAGTGAACGGTCCGGCGAGCGTCAGCACCGCGGCGATCGCGAGGCGACCGTAGTCTAGGGACGTGGTGAGCCTGTCGCCGGCGGCGCGATTGCCGATCTGGTCGTGATTCTGGTTCGCGACGACGAGCCGCCACGACGGCATATTCTCGGTGTCGATCGGAGAGCCGTGCTCGCGCTCGCGGAAGCTCGACCAGGTGCCGTCGTGGAAGAAACCGCGGGTGAGCACCTTCTCGAGCGAGGAGAGAGCGGCGAAGTCGGCGTAGTAGCCACTCGTCTCTCCCGTCACCGCGACGTGCACGGCGTGGTGGAAGTCGTCGCTCCACTGCGCGGTGAGTCCGTAACCGCCGGCCTCTCGCGGAGTGATCAGCTTCGGGTCGTTGAGGTCTGATTCGGCGATCAGGCTGAGCGGGCGCCCCAGGAAGGCGCTCAGCGCATCCGTCTCCTCGGCGAGTTCCTGCAGGATGTGCTTCGGGCTCTCATCGACGAGCGCGTGCACCGCATCCAGCCGCAGACCGTCGACGTGGTAGTCGCGCATCCACATCAGCGCGTTGTCGAGGATGTAGCGACGCACCTCGGGCGAGTCGAGATTGACCGAGGAGCCCCAGGTGTTCGATCCCTGCTCGCGCAGATACGGACCGAACTGCGGCAGATAGTTGCCGCTCGGACCGAGGTGGTTGTACACGACGTCCTGGATGACGGCGAGACCGCGCGCGTGGCATGCATCGACGAAGCGCTGGTAGGCCTCGGGTCCGCCGTAGTTCTCCTGCACCGCGAACCAGAGCACCCCGTCGTAGCCCCAGTTGTGGGTGCCGTTGAAGGCGTTCACCGGCAGGAGCTCGACGAAGTCGACACCGAGCTTCACGAGGTGGTCGAGCTTCTCGATCGCCGAGTCGAGCGTGCCCTGCGGAGTGAAGGTGCCGAGGTGCAGCTCGTAGATCACCCCACCCGCGAGCTGCCGGCCGGTCCAGCCGCCGTCGCTCCAGCGGAAGGCCGAAGGATCGAAGACGCGCGAGAGGCCGTGAACGGATTCAGGCTGGCGCCGAGATCGCGGGTCGGGCACGGGCTGCTCGGCGTCATCGAGCAGAAAGCCGTAGTCGGTCCCCGTGGCGTCCGAGTGCCACCAGCCGTCACCGGCAGGCTCCATCGGATGCGGCACGCCGTCCGCGAGCAGCGTCACCTTATGCGCGAGCGGCGCCCATACGCCGAACCCCGTCCGGCCCGTGTCGTTCATGTCGTCCCCTTCACGCGAGTGCCTCGCTTGGCACCAGCAGCGCGACGGGGTAGCGCGAGAGCACTCGCGCGAGCGGCACCGTACCGCCCTCGAATGCGCTGCCGGTCAGTACGTCGGTGAGAGCTCGTCGGGCGAGTTCCACCGTGGTGTCGCCCCACCCGCCGTTCGCGGCGAGTCCCAGCGGCAGCCGCGTGGCGATCGTGATCGCGTCACCGCGATCGAAGACGATCGCGTGATTCGCGGCCGAGCCAAACGCGGGCAGGGGAGCGTAGCGGGTGAACAGCTCGGGGTGGTCGCGGCGCAGGCGCAGAGCGCGTGAGGCGACGAGCAGCTTCGCGGCACCCGTCTCGTCGACGGGTGGCAGCAGGTCGCCCTCGTCGATCGCGGTCAGGTAGAGCCTGCGCAGGTCGAAGTCGACGGTTCTGCGGTTGTCGGGGTCGACGAGAGACTGCTCCCACAGCTCGCTGCCCTGATAGACGTCGGGGATGCCGGGCGCCGTCAGCTGCACGAGCTTCGCGGAGAGTGAGTTGCTCCAACCGGCCGCCGTGATGCGCTCGAGCACGCGGTTCAGCACCTCAACCACGCGCGGCTCGTCGAAGGCCGAATCGACGAGTGCGTGCATTCGCCTCTCGAAGTCCTCGTTCGGCGCGCTCCAGCCGGTGGAGTCCCCGGCCTCGCGCGCGGCCTTCTCGGCGTAGGCGTGCAGGCGTTCACGGCTCGCGGGCCAGGCGCCGAGGATCGCCTGCCAGAGCAGGGACTCGAGCGGACCGTCCGCGAGTGGTGCGAGCTCCCGTAGCGACGTGAGCGCCGCATCCCACTCCTCTGGGATCTCGCTCAGCACGCTGAGGCGGGCGCGCACGTCTTCGCCGCGCTTCGTGTCGTGCGTCGACAGGGTCGTGAGGGAGGCGGGGAACCCGGCCTGCCGCAGCTCCTGGCGAAGGTGGAACTCCTCCGCGCTGATCGCGAACTCCTCGGGATCGGCCCCCACCTCGGTGAGCGAACCGAGGCGCGTGTACCGGTAGAACGCGCAGTCCTCCACGCCCTTCGCCATGACCATGCCCGAGGTCTGCTGAAAGCGGATGGCGGCTGGATGCGCGGGGTCGGCGAGCAGGGGCACGAGCGCATCGATCTCGCCCCCGAGTTCTGGCCTGTGCTGTTTCGCGAGCTCGGCCGCCTCAAGCAGCTTCTCGCGCCCGAGCGGCAGATAGGAGCGATACACCGGAAAGCACGCGAGTAGTTCCGCGATTGCGTCGGCCGTGCTCGAGATGGCGCCGTGCTCGTCGTTCTTCGCCTCCGAGACGCTCGCGCCGAGGTCGCGCTCGAGCCGCAGCACCTCGCTTCGGAGAATGCCATCGGCGACGGCGCGCTTGGTGTCGTGGATGAGCGCGGGCCACGACGGCGGCAGGTCGCTCCCGCGCAGCCGTGCGTCGAGCGCATCCAGCGCTGGCCGCCCTGTGGGATCGACGAAGAGGCGGTCGATGTCGGCGAGGGCGTCGTACCCGCTCGTGCCGGCTGCGGCCCACGACACGGGCAGTCGTTCCTCGCCCTCGAGGATCTTCTCGACCACCACGAAGGTTCCCCCGGTCGCCTCGGCGAGGGCGTCGAGGTAGCCGCCTGGATCGGCGAGACCGTCGGGGTGGTCCACGCGCAGGCCGTCGGCGAGGCCGTCTTTGATCCAGCGGGCGATCTCCGCATGGGATTCGTCGAAGACCCAGGGCACCTCGACGCGAATGGCGGCCAGGGTGTTCACGGCGAAGAAGCGTCGGTAATTGAGCTCGGCATCCGCTCGACGCCAGTCGATCAGCTCGTAGTGCTGCCGGTCGTGCACCTCGCGGGGCGACGCGCCGTCGTCGGCCGTGCCGGGAGCGATCGGAAAGCGGTTGTCGTAGTAGCGCAACTCGCCGTCGGCGATCGTGAGCGCATCGAGCTCCTCGCTCGCTCCGCTGCCGAGCACGGGAATGCGCACCCGGCCGCCACCGAACTCCCAGTCGACATCGAAGGCCTCCGCGTAGCGCGACTCTCGGCCGTGGGTCAGCAGGTCCCACCACCACGAGTTGGCAGCCGCGCTCGCGACGCCCATGTGGTTGGGCACGATGTCGATGAGGATGCCGAGCCCGAGCCTTCGTGCCGTCTCGCACACCGCAGCGAGGCCTTCGCTGCCGCCCCGCGCCGGGTCGATGACGCTCGGGTCGACGACGTCGTAACCGTGGTTCGACCCCGCCTCGGACTTCAGCAGCGGCGAGAGATAGAGCCAGTCGGCGCCGAGCTGATGCACGTAGTCGGCCACATCGGCCACCTTGCCGAGATCGAAATCGGCGGTGACCTGCAGTCGGTAGGTGGAGCGCGGCAGGCGCATCAGGCCTCCTCCGGTGCGGGCGCGGCCCCACCGTTCGCGAGCGCGATGAGGGATGCGGCGACGGAATGGTCGGGCTCGGCCTCCGCTCGCGCCCAGGTGCGCAGCACGACGAGCGACTTCGCCTGCACCGGCAGCGTGTCGCCTGCCGCGCGCGGGATCGCATCCGCCGCGACGCCGGCGGTGTCCACGACGACCTCCCACGAGGGGGAGTACTCCTCGGACGGAAGGGTGAACTGCACGATGTCGTCGTGGGCGTTGAACAGCAGCAGGAAGTTCACGTCGACGATGCGCTCGCCTCGCCCGTCGCGCCCGGGGATGCCCTCGCCGTCGAGGAACACGCCGATCGAGCGACCGAAGCCGGCCTCCCAGTCCTCCGGCACCATCTCCTCGGCGCTCGGGGTGAACCAGGTGATGTCGGGCAGCGGCTCGCCCTCCGTGCGTCGCACCGGGCGACCGTCGAAGAACTGCTTCCTGCGGAAGGTCGGATGCTCCTGCCGCAGTCGCGCGAGCGCCGCAACGAACTCGATGAGCGGCTGGTCCGCCGTGTCCCAGTGCACCCAGGTGAGCTCGGAGTCCTGCGCGTAGGTGTTGTTGTTCCCCTGTTGGGTGCGGCCGAGCTCGTCCCCGTGCAGGATCATCGGCACGCCCTGCGAGAGCAGCAGCGTCGCGAGGAAATTTCTCTGCTGCCTGGCGCGCAGGGAGAGCACGGCAGGGTCATCCGTGGGGCCCTCGACGCCGGAATTCCAGGAGCGGTTGTGCGATTCGCCGTCGTTGTTGTCCTCGCCGTTGGCCTCGTTGTGCTTCTCGTTGTACGAGACGAGGTCGGCGAGGGTGAAACCGTCGTGAGCCGTGACGAAGTTGATGGAGGCGACGGGTCGCCTGCCGTCGCGCTCATAGAGGTCGGCCGAGCCGGTGAGGCGCGAGGCGAACTCGTCGAGAGTGGCGGGTTCTCCGCGCCAGAAGTCGCGCACGGTGTCGCGGTACTTGCCGTTCCACTCCGTCCACTGCGGCGGGAAGTTGCCCACCTGGTAGCCGCCGGGGCCTACATCCCAGGGCTCGGCGATGAGCTTGACCTGAGACACGATCGGGTCCTGTTGCACGAGCTCGAAGAAGGTCGACAGCTTGTCGACGTCGTAGAACTCGCGGGCGAGGGTGGAGGCGAGATCGAAGCGAAAGCCGTCGACGTGCATCTCGGTCACCCAGTAGCGCAGCGAGTCCATGATGAGCTGAAGGGAGTGCGGGTGCCGCACGTTGAAGGAGTTGCCGGTGCCGGTGTAGTCCATGTAGTACTGCGGGTCGTCATCCATGAGGCGGTAGTACGCACCGTTGTCGATGCCCTTGAACGACAGGGTGGGCCCGAGGTGGTTGCCCTCGGCGGTGTGGTTGTAGACCACGTCGAGGATGACCTCGATGCCCGCGTTGTGCATCGCACGCACCATGCCCTTGAACTCCTGCACCTGCTGGCCGAGGTCGCCGGTGGAGGAGTAGCTGTTCTGCGGAGCGAAGAAGCCGATGGTGTTGTAGCCCCAGTAGTTGCGCAGTCCCTTCTCGAGCAGGCCCGAGTCCTGCACGAACTGGTGCACCGGCATCAGTTCGATCGCCGTGGCGCCGATGCGCTGCAGGTGTTCCACGATCGCCGGATGCGCGAGCCCCGCGTAGGTTCCGCGTTGCTCCTCGGGCACGTCGGGGTGCAGTTGGGTGAGTCCCTTGACGTGTGCCTCGTAAATGACGCTCTCGTTGTAGGGGACCCGCGGATGCCGGTCCCCGGCCCAGTCGAAGAAGGGGTTGACCACGACGCCGAGCATCATGTGCGCGGCGGAGTCCTCGTCGTTGCGCGACAGCGGATCGCCGAAGTTGTACGAGAACACCGCCGGCTCCCAGTCGATGTCGCCGCAGGTGGCCTTGGCGTAGGGGTCGAGCAGCAGCTTGTTCGGGTTGCAGCGCAGGCCCTTCTCCGGCTCGTAGGGTCCGTGTACCCGGTAGCCGTAGCGCTGCCCGGGCTGCACCTGGGGAAGGTACGCGTGCCAGACGAACGCATCGACCTCGACCAGTTCCACCCGGGTCTCGACGCGGTCTTCGTCGAACAGGCACAGCTCGACCTTCTCCGCGGCCTCGCTGAACAGCGCGAAGTTGGTGCCGCTTCCGTCGAAGGTCGCTCCCAGCGGGTAGGCGGTTCCTGGCCAGGTTTCCATCGTTCTCCTCGTCTGGGAGGATCGAATCGTCACCCAAATGGGGGTAGAACCTCCGTGGTAATACTACGAAGTTAGGCTGGGAAGATGACTGAACTCGCGGGATCAACCCCGGACAACCCCATCGACAGCCCCACCCCGTGGGTGGCACAGCAGATCAGCGCCTACCTCAAGACCAACGGTGAGGAGCCCGACTTTCGCGGCGGCACGCCCCTCCTGCTGCTCACCGTCAAGGGCCGCAAGTCGGGCCTCTGGCAGCGCACGGCGCTCATCTGCGGCGAAGTCGACGGCAACTATCTCGTGGTGGCGTCCATGGGTGGTGCGCCCAAGCATCCGGTCTGGTATCTCAACCTCAAGGCTCACCCCGAGGTGCGGATCCAGGTGAAGGACCGCGTGATGACCGCGATGGCGCGCACCGCGACGGCGGAGGAGAAGCCGGCGCTCTGGGAGAAGATGGTCGGCATCTACCCCGACTACGCGGACTACCAGAAGAAGACCGAGCGCGAGATTCCGGTCGTCATTCTCGAGCCGGTGAAGTAGCCCGAGACTATACTCGGCAGAGAACACGGGAGTCCGGTGAGCCGGGCTGAGAGGAAGCTGCTCCAAGCTTCGACCGTCGAACCTGATCTGGATCATGCCAGCGCAGGGAGGCATTCTCTCCGGGTCGCGTACACCCTGTCGCGACCCGCACCCGTGCCCTCTTTCACCGAAAGGGCACGACAAGTGCAGACAACAATCACCGAAACCGGCACCCCGCTGACGAGACGCACCACCTACCGCTGGCGGGTGGTCGACATCGTGGTGGCGAGCGTCCTCGGCGTCGCGAGCGGCATCATCTTCTGGGCCTGGGGCCTCGCCTGGACGCCGCTCAGCGGCATCCTCGCGTTCACGCCCGGCCTCGAGGGGCTCCTGGCGGGCGGCTGGCTCTTCGCCGGCGTGCTCGGCGGGCTCGTCGTGCGCAAGCCGGGCGCGGCGATCTTCACGGAACTCGTGGCAGCGGTCGTCTCGGCGCTCATCGGCACCCAGTGGGGCTTCTCGACCCTGATCTGGGGTCTCATCGAGGGGCTCGGAGCCGAACTCGTCTTCGCGATCTTCCTCTACGCAAACTGGCGCCTGTGGGGCGCATTGATCGCGGGGGCGGGTGCCGGCGTCGCGGTGGGCCTCCTCGACACGAGCTTCACGAGCTACGCCGCGCTCGAGTTCGGCTACAAGCTCGTCTACTTCTTCTCGGCGGTCGTCTCGGGCATCCTCCTCGCGGGGCTTCTCTCCTGGCTGGCCGTGCGTGGGCTCGCCCGAACCGGCGCTCTCAGCAGGTTCGCCGCGGGCCGCGAGAGCACAGCAGCGGTCTGATCGTGCACTCTTCCGGCTCGGTCTCGGTCGCGGGCGCTCGGGTAAGCGCTCGCGGCTGGGGCTGGCGACACGCTGGGCGCCTGCGCTCCGCTGTCGCCGGGCTCGATCTCGAGATCGAACCGGGGGAGCGCGTGCTCCTGCTCGGCGCTTCGGGTGCGGGAAAATCCACACTGCTCAGCGGCCTCGCCGGCGTGCTCGGTGGAGACGACGAGGGCGACCAGGAGGGCGAACTCCTCGTCGACGGCCGACCGCCTGCCGAGGCGCGGGGTCGCACGGGCCTCGTGCTGCAGGACCCGGACGCGCAGGTCGTGCTCGCGAGAATCGGCGACGATGTGGCGTTCGGATGCGAGAACCTCGGTCTTCCCCGTGAGGAGATCTGGCGTCGGGTCGGGGCCGCTCTCGACGCTGTCGGGCTCGACCTTCCCCTGGATCACCCCAGTT